>DAOPJV010000023.1:0-85092 GCA_035399845.1 Phycisphaerae bacterium
CCTTTCTCAAACATGGGAGACCGCAGCGAGAAAGGGCAAGATCGTCGAAAAGGCCCGGGTCACGTTTGACAGCGCCGAAATCGTGAAGGATGGATATTGCCCCAAGAATCTCAAAAAAGTATCACATGAGTTTGTCTTCGAGCCCGGGACCCGGCCGGCCGGTGCGGTGAGCTGGCTTAAGAAAGTGTGGGAAGATAGAAAGCCCAAGCGGGCCTCCATAACTGTGGTTGATGAGGAGAACGAAGATAATCTGATTCAAGTGGGGCCTCTCAACTTCGAGGTGTTCTCTGCGTGGGATTATGACAAGATCGACATCGGCATTAACTTTGAGGATTGGCGTCAGGATGCGATAATGAGGGAAATCTACGCCTATAGGGATCACCGTCGCCTAACACAGCGGGGTATCAAATAGGTGAGACTGAGGTGGCGAACGACGGAGGTGAAGCATGCGCCAGTGGTTCGGCGATTGGTGGCAATCCCACAGAAGCGTCGCAACACAAGTCGCGGTTGTTTTGCTGATTGAAATCGTAACTCTTGAGATGTTTGATGGTGCGAATCTCATCAAAGTCCACGATGAGAAGCTGAGAATTCCGTTCTTTGCCTCATTTCTAACACTCGCAGGGTTTCTGCTATCATTAAAGACTTTTGTTATCGTGAAGATGAAGGAGCTAGTATATGACGATCCGTTCTACGCCAAAGCGGTTAAGGACATGTGTTCGGACGCCATTGAATTAGAGGCGGCGAGCCGTGAACACTACTACCCTCTGCGACGATTAAGTGAGCTCCTCTTCGCTGCAATTCTATGTTCGTTTGTCGCATCCGCACTCCAAGTATCGATCGGGTTTCTTGCATCGAAGACTGCGGTAATAATCTGCATTGGCGCCGCAACGGTGACGGTGTACCTACTGGTATATTCGTTGCTAGTGACCCGTAGAAATCTTAATTACATGTTTCAGCTTTGTGAGGAGAAAATGAAACGACAATGCGAGGGCGATACACATAAATGTGTTCCGGCCGAAGATCAGAAGGCAAGCTAGGTGAAGCAAGAGCCGGTGGCCGGCACTTTCTTGTTCGGGCTGTCGAAGTGCGCGTAGCACTGGTCGGCTTGCCCGCTAGTGCGTTGGCCGCGAAGGGTACGCCAAATAATCGCGTCGATCCTCGGCCGCGTCACCGCCGGCGAAACAGCCCGCAAGCCGGCGCTGTGAAGCCGGCCACTCGTGACTCGACAATCACAACTCGACACTCAGCAGTGGCTCACAGCCCTCTCCACCGATTGGCTTTGCGGGAGTGGATTCCCGCGGCGAGGGGCGCCGGAAGGGAATCCGGCGCCAGCGGCTCAGTCCCGCGCGGGTGGCTCAGTCTGGGGCTGGTGGTTGTTATGGCGAGGGTGTTCCGAGCAATCGCGCGGTATGCCCACATGCCGACGTTGAGCGTCGGCATGCCACTCAGCAACGGAAGTGTCTGACATCAATCAGCTGGATTTCGCTCACGAAGCGCTTTCAAGGCGGCGGCGCACCTGGCCGCCTCGGGCTGTTTTCCCATTTCCAGCAGCAACTCGTGAAGCCGCTCGTACGGGTATTCGATTGAAGGATCAATCTCAATCGCTCGCTCGAGCTCCAACGCCGCTTCGTCAATCTCTCCAGTCTCGCTCAGGTTCAGCGAGAGATAGACGTGCGCCCAGAAATCATCTGGCGCCAGCCGAATTGCCGTTTCGAGGGATGTCCGACCTTCGTCTGTCCGCCCTGACCGAATCAGGACAAACCCCAGTTCGCGATGCGGATGCGAATAGTCCGGCGAGATCGAGATCGACTTTCGAAACAGCGATTCGGCGCGGGATGGATCGTCCTCTCGAATGATGACGCCGAGATTGAACATCGCCTCGTCAAAGTCGGGGTCCAGCTCTAGCGCCTTTTGCAGTGACTCGATGGCGGCGGGCGTGTCGCCGTTCCTGTTTTGCGCAACGCCGAGAAGGACCAGCTTTGCTGGAGTCGGCTTGAGATCGGCGGCTCGTTCGAAGCACACCAGCGCTTGGTCGAGGCGTTTCAGTTCAAGATGACACCGCCCCAGTCCACTAAGAGCGCTCGCCGACCCGGGATTCAGTTCCAGGGCTCGAACGAAGGAATCTGCGGCGCTCTCGTGATCGCCAAGATCCATCTGCGAATGGCCCAGGAGTACCCAGTGCGACGAGTCCAGCGGATCCAGTTCGACCAGGCGCCTCAGGATGGCCCGTGCGTCAGCTGTCAGTCCCGCCTTGTACGCGTCCCGCGCCTTACCCGTTAAGTCATCGATGGAATCACTGTCAAATATCGCCATGCGATTTGCGGTTCCTTGTCGGGTCGTCTGTGCCCAAAGTGGGGCGGGCGCGCATGTGGGAGCCCGCGGTTCGCCTGTGGTGGGCACAGCCCACCCTACAATTGCACCGCCTGAGAGCGGTGGCACATGTCGGTATCGCCCGGAAGTGTTGGGAATCCTTGTCGGGTCGATGACCCGACCTGCGGAATTCGATGCGATTCGGCGGTCCGTGGTTCGCCTTTGCGGGAATGGATTCCCGCGGGGAGGGGACGCCGGAAGGGAATCCGGCGCCAGCGGTCAAGAACGGATTCAGGCGCAAGCGGTCGAATCAACGGCAAGCGGTTCGCCTTTGGTGGGCGTAGCCCACCCGACGACCGGCGCCTCACAACTCAAGACTCACGACTCAACACTCGCAACTCGCAACTCGAAACTCGCCACTCGTCACGCCAGCCCGAGCGCTCTTGCCGTCGCGGCGCCGATGTCGGCGGGGCTTTCCGCGACGTGGATGCCGGCCGCCTTCAGCGCGGCGATCTTGCTGTCGGCCGTGCCCTGGCCGCCCGAGATGATCGCGCCGGCGTGGCCCATGCGCTTGCCCGGAGGCGCTGTGCGGCCCGCGATGAACGAGATCACCGGCTTCTTCACGTTTTCCCTGATGAAGGCCGCCGCGTTCTCTTCGTCCGTGCCGCCGATCTCGCCGATCATGATGATCGCGTCCGTCGCCGGGTCCGCCTCGAACATCGTCAGCAGCTCGATGTAGTTCAGACCCTTGACCGGGTCGCCGCCGATGCCGACGCACGTCGTCTGCGAGATGTTTCGCTGCGAGCACTGCCACACGGCCTCATAGGTCAGCGTGCCGCTGCGCGAGATGATGCCGACGGCCTTGCCCTTGCCATCGACCGGCTTGTGAATGTAGCCCGGCATGATGCCGATCTTCGCCACGCCCGGCGTGATGACGCCGGGGCAGTTGGGGCCGATGAGCTTCGCGCCTGATTCCTTGATGAATTTCGTCGCCTTGACCATGTCCAGCGTCGGCACGCCTTCCGTGATCAGCACGATGACCTTGATCCCGGCGGCGGCGGCTTCCATCGCGCTGTCGGCCGCGAAGGGCGGCGGGACGAAGATCAGCGAGCAGTTCGCGCCCGTCTCGTTGATCGCGGCCGCCACGGTATCAAACACGGGCAGACCGTGCTCGGACTTCTGGCCGCCCTTGCCGGGGACGACGCCGCCGACGACCTTCGTGCCGTACTCGATGCACTGAGCGGTATGGAAAGCCCCGGCCTTGCCGGTAATGCCGTGCGTGATGACGCGTGTGTTCTTGTCGACCAGGATGCTCATCGCGTTGTCCCCAGTGATGTCTCGAGTCATTCGCGGCGGTCGCAGGCGCCGCCGGGTATTCAGTCCAATTTCGGGCGCGATTGTAGGGCGGATCAGGGGGACGGCAACTCGCGCGAAATCGCCCGTGGGCGTTTTGACCGCGGGCGAGGACGCGTGATACGATCGGTCTCCATGTCAGACGGGGCTTTTCTACAGTGTATCCGGCCGTCCTGCGCCCGGACCTTCGACGTGCGGGATGCGCGGTACGACTGCGACACCTGCGGCGCCTTGCTGGACGTCGCCTATGACTGGGACCGGCTGGCGGCGCCGGGGCGGCTTTCCTTCTTCGCGGACCGCTGGCGATCGCGGAACGAGCCGCTGGATTTCTCCGGCGTCTGGCGATTCCGGGAGCTGCTGCCGTTCGCGCCGATGGACAAGCTCGTCACGATCGGCGAGGGGCAAACGCTGCTCCAGAAGGTCGATCCCAGGCGCATGGACCTGCCGCTGACGGCGGGGAACCTGCACTTTCAATATGAGGGGATGAACCCCAGCGGCAGCTTCAAGGACAATGGGATGACGGCCGCCTTCACGATGGCGCGATGGCTCGGCCGTCGCCGCGTGGGCTGCGCCTCCACGGGCAACACGAGCGCGAGCCTGGCGCTCTACGCGTCATTGGCGCAGACGGATGGCGGCGATCCGATGCGTGCCGTCGTCTTCATCGGCGCCGGCAAGATCGCCTATGGCAAGCTCTCGCAGGCGCTGGATTACGGCGCCCTCACGCTGCAGATCGACGGCGACTTCGACGCCTGTCTGGCGCGGATTCGCGAGGCGACGGACCGGCTCGATCTCTATCTCATGAACTCCGTGAATCCATTCCGGCTCGAAGGCCAGAAGTCGATCATGTATCGCGTGCTGGAAGGGCTCGACTGGGAACCGCCGGACTGGATCGTCTGCCCGGGCGGCAATCTCGGGAACTCCAGCGCCTTTGGCAAGGCGTTCATGGAGCTGAAGGCCCTGAACCTGATTCCGCACACGCCGCGCCTGGCGATCGTGAACGCCGCCGGCGCCAACACGCTCAACGATCTCGTCTCGAATCGCGGTCTGGTCTGGAATGGCGGCGACTGGGATCAGTCGCTCGTCGATTCCTACTACGACGCGATGACGCGCGACGGACGCAAGGCGAAGACGATCGCCTCGGCCATCGAGATCAATCGCCCCGTGAACCTGCCGAAAGCGCTTCGCGCGCTGGATGCGATGGATGGCGTCGTCTGCGACGTGACGGATGATGAGATTCTCGATGAAAAGGCGCGCATCGGTCGCGGCGGCTACGGCTGTGAGCCCGCGAGCGCTGCGAGCCTGGCGGGTTTGCGCAAGCTCGTTACCCGTGGCGTGATCGGCGCGAAGGATCGCGTGGTGTGTATTCTGACCGGGCATCAACTGAAGGACGCCGACGTGACTGTCGGCTATCACACGGACCGCTATCCGGGGGACGCCAGGATCTGCGCGTCCGATCCGCCGCGGGCGTTCGCGAACCGTCCCGTGCAGGTCGCGGACGATATCGACGCAATCTGCGCGGCGATCGAGCGCGAGGACAGCGGCAGGTGAACCGTGTGAGAAAGGCGGAGTGATTGTGTCATCTGAATCGAATAACCCGACGAATTCGAAGGTCCGACTGGCCATCAGCGGCGCGAATGGTCGCATGGGGCGTCGCCTGATTGCGCTGGCTTCCGAGGATCCCGGCCTCCAGGTCGTCTCGGCACTGGAGCACAGCAAGTCGCCCTCCATCGGGAAGGACGCGGGCGAGCTGGCGGGGATCGGCGCGAACGGCGTCATCGTCGCGAATGAACCGCTCGCGGACTTCGATGTCCTCGTCGATTTCTCGTTGCCCGCCGGCACGATGCACTGGCTGGGCCATTGCCTCGAAGCGCGTCGCTCGATGGTCACGGGGACGACGGGGCTGAGCCCGGATCAGCGGTCGGCGGTCGACAAGGCGGCGGGGGAGATCGCGATCGTCAGCGCGCCGAACATGAGCGTCGGCGTGAATGTGATGCTCCGCGTCGCGAAGATGCTCGGGGCGACGCTCGACGCCTCCTACGACATCGAGATTACGGAAGCGCACCATCGTTTCAAGGTCGATGCGCCAAGCGGCACGGCGATCGCGTTGCGCGACGCCGTCGCCGAAGGCCGCACGGTCCATGATGGTCCCGCCGCGTCCATCGCGTATGGCCGCAAAGGCGAGACAGGCGCCCGCGCGCCGGGCGAGATCGGCATGCACAGCCTGCGGCTGGGGGGCGTTGTCGGGGAACATACCGTCGCGTTTGCGACGCTGGGCGAGACACTCACACTCGGCCACACGGCCTACTCGCGCGACACGTTCGCCACGGGCGCGCTGCACGCCGCCAAATGGCTGAGCGGTCGCCCGGCGGGGATGTACTCGATGCAGGATGTGCTCTTCAGCGACTGACTGACCTGTGGCGCGAGCGCTGATGGCATTTGCGGGCTCGCGTTAATCATCGGCGCCCGCCGCGGCCTTCCACGCGCTGCCGGAAGCGAGCAGCAGCCACAGGATATCGAAGTGATCCAGCGTCCCGACGAAGGAGTCGACCGCAGACTGTTCTCTCTCCTCTTTGGACGCTTCGAACATGGCGCTCGCTGTGTCGCGTGACTCGACCTCTTCCCGGATTTTTGAGGGCGACATGTTCGCGACCTCGTTGGCCATCTTGTCGCAGCGCTCCTTGTAGTAAGACGTCGGCGGCGGCTGGAAGCCACTCATTTCGGCGAAATCCTCTTCCGTCAGGTCCATGATCGGCTTGCCGATCATCGGCGCCTGGTAGGTTCTCGGGTTCTCGCCCGCCGGCGTCAGCAATGCGACGCGCGGCGGAATTCGCTCTTTGTCGAGTGACTCCCACGCCAGCGATGTCGCCAGCGCGTCGGCGTAGAGTTGCTCGTCCGTCCTGCCGTATAGCGGATCGTCGGAGAGTGTGGTCGAGAAGTACATGTACTTGGCGCCGGCGATGGCGAGGATGGCCAATGGGATCGCGACCAGCGCCCCAAGTCCACTCTGCCCCTTGACGCCCATGCGCATGCCGATGCCCGCCAGCAGACCGACGAGGACGGCGATCCAGCCGAGCTCCGCCTCGATGCCCCTGGCGATCGCATACCAGATGACACCGCCGAGTATTGCGCCGAGGGCGCTGAGCGTGACGCCGAGGCCAAGTTCGCCAAAGCTCCCCGCAAGCGAACCGAGCAGACCGGCGCCGGCCTTGCCGAGCGACCTGGCCGCCTCGCCCGCGCTGACGCCGGGGATGTCGCCCGAGGCGCCTGCGCCCATCAGCTGGCCCGTTCGGGTGTTGTATCCGCATTCCACGCAGATGAGCGCGTCGCTGGCGATGGAGGCCGTGCAGTTCGGGCACATGCTTGATGGCGTGGCGCCCGGGGCCGCGGATTCATGTCCCGCGAGATCGGCAAGGAGATCATCGCTCGCGGCGGGAATCGGCCGCGATTTCGCGGACATCGCCGACGGCGCCGGCTTCGACACGGCCGACGGCGCGGACTTCGGGACCGCCAGCGGCTGGGCGCACTTCGGGCATTTGATGCGTTTCCCGCGCGCCGCGGCGGGGACGCGGAACTTCCCTCCGCACTGGCACTTGATGGCGACTTTGTCCTGCGTTTCGGCCACGAATGGCTCCTTTGGCGCCTGGCTGGAGGATTGCGCGTGACGATTGACCTGGAATCCGACCCCGGACGCTGTGATGCAAATGTTACACAACGGCCCGCTTTTGCGCCAAGTGTCCGGCGCTGATCCCGGGCCCCGCACGCCCCGGGGCGGGAAGATCGGGGCCACGCCGAAATATTGCCGATACGGACATCTATATATAGTGTAACATCGCGAGCGCCCGGCCGATTTGGTGGGCCCGGGCGTGAGACACGGCGATTGGTTCGCAGATTCAGGTACCCGCGCAATGAAGATCCTGCTCGTTTCTCCGCAGACACCGCACACGTTCTGGAGTTTCAGCCATGTGATGCCCTTCATCTCGAAGAAGGCGGCGTTTCCGCCGCTCGGGCTGGTGACAGTCGCGGCGATGCTGCCCCGCGCGTGGTCGCTGCGGCTCGTGGACCTGAACGTCGAGTCGCTCACGGACGCACAGATCGAGTGGGCGGACTACGTCTTCGTCACGGGAATGATCATCCACGAGGCGTCGGTTCGTCAGGTGATTCATCGATGCCGATCGAAGGGAAAGACGATCATCGGCGGTGGCCCGCTGTTCACGACAGGCCACGAGCGCTTTCAGGAAGTGGATCACTTCGTCCTCGGCGAGGCCGAATGCGTGGTGGATGAACTGGTCAGGGACCTGGAGAACGGGACGCTGAAGCCGCAATACGCGAGTTCAGAGAAGCCCGATCTGACGGCGACGCCGATTCCGCGATGGGACCTGCTGGACATGCGGCAGTATGCGCGGATGAGCGTCCAGTTTTCGCGGGGATGTCCGTTCAACTGCGATTTCTGCGACATCATCGTGATGTACGGGCGTGTTCCGCGATCGAAGCCGCCGGCGCAGATGATTGCCGAGCTGGAGGCGCTGAAGGCGGCGGGCTGGGATGGTTCCGTCTTCATTGTGGACGACAACTTCATCGGGCATCGCGCGCGGGCGAAGGCGCTGTTGCGCGCCCTGATTGACTGGCGGCGTCGGCGACGAATCAAGTGGACCTTCCTCACGGAAGTGTCGCTGAACATCGTCGACGATCCCGAACTGCTGAGCCTGATGGCGGAGGCGGGATTCACGAGTGTGTTCGTGGGGATCGAGAGTCCGGAGGAAGAGAGCCTCGCCGAATGCTCGAAGACGCAGAACCGGCGGCGTGATCTCGTCGAGGCCGTCCGAACGATACAGAAGTCGGGCATGGAAGTGATGGGCGGCTTCATTGTCGGATTCGACAACGACAAGCCAGGCATCTTCGATCAGCAGCTGAAGTTCATTCGGGAGGCGGGCGTTGTGACGGCGATGGTCGGTCTGCTCACGGCCCTTCCCGAGACGGGCCTGTTCAAGCGACTGCGCGCCGAGGGGCGGATCCTTGCCAACAGCACGGGCAATAACCTCGACGCCGTGCTCAACTACATCCCGACGATGAACCGGCAGACGCTGATCGACGGGTATCGGCGGCTCGTGCAGCAGTTGTACACACCCAAGGAATACTATGCTCGAATCCTGATTTTCCTGCGGAATTACAAGCCGTCGGGACCGGCGGTCCGATTGCGATGGCAGGAGATCCGCGCGTTCGTGCGTTCCATGTGGGTGATGGGCGTGGCCAGTCGGGGGCGGCGTCAGTACTGGAAGTTCATGGCGCAGGCCCTCGTGGCGCATCCGCGCGCCTTTTCGCTGGCGGCGCAGCTGGCGATCACGGGATATCACTTCCGTCGGATCGCCGGCGATCTGTAGTCGCGCGCAATGCGCTGCGCGCTTTCGAGAGCGGGGTCCGTGGCGTCGTCGATGGAGTCGGCGACGCCAGTCGCCTGGTGACGGGCGTCAACGCGTCATGACGATACGAGATCCCGCCATCCTGCAAGGAGGGTTGCCGTGATTTCGATGTCGAGCGAATACGCGCTGAAAGCCATGGTATTCCTGACACGGCTGCCGGATCAGGGGCCCGCGACGGCGCAACGGATCGCGTCGGAGATGGGAATCCCGAGGAAGTACCTTTCCCGAATCCTGCGAGAGCTGGTCACGGCGGAGGTGCTGACGGCGGCGCCGGGGCGGGCCGGTGGGTTTCGACTGAATCGCGACCCGCGGACACTCCGGCTGGCGGAGGTGGTCGAGCCGTTCGAGCAGTTCCTGGGGGCGCGGGCGGGTTGTCCGTTTGACAACAAGTCCTGCGACGGGACCGATCCGTGCGCCGGGCATCGCAAGTGGAACGAGCTTCGCACGCATCTTCAGACCTTTCTGAAGGAGACGACCATTCAGGAAATCGCCATTCATGCGTCCGCTTCGAGTGGCGGGGGGCGACGCTGACAGGGCGGGGCGTCGTGACTGTCCCGGCGTTCCGAGGGATCGCCGCGACGCATCGCGGAACGTCCGAATGCCACACGTATTTTCCGCACGAGTCGTATAACGATCAACGCGAGACAGAGGCTCGAGGCGTTCGTCGGCGGCCTACCGTATTTCCCTCAAGGCTCGCGGGCGCAGATCCGATTCCCGAATGGAATGATCTCAGTATGGGTTCGCGGTTCGGCCGGGAGGCTGATTTCGAACGTCACAGGGTCGGCCGTTCATGTCGAAGGATCACGCAATCGACGACACAGCGACGCGCTCGCGGTCGCGCAGGGAGTCAGGGTCAACCCGGCGGACTGTCATGAAGGCCGGGGCCTCTGAATCGCCCGCGAAGCACGAAAACCCTGCGCGCGTGATGGCGATGCTCAGGAAACAGGCCGACGCGGATTCGACAACCGTCGAAAAGCGAGGATCCGATCGATACGCCTGGCGAACTCGGCTGCGCGTGACGATCGTCGATCCGTCGGGAGCGCGGCGAGAGATTGACGTCACAACGCACGACCTGTCGATCGGCGGCTTCAGCTTCATGTTCAATCAGTACGTGCACAACGGCACCGTCGTGATCGCATGCATCAAGGCGCTGCCTGAAAAGCCCATGGTCCTTTGCGTCGTGCGAAACTGTGTGCACGTCAAGGGCGCCATGCATCGCGTCGGCGTGAACTTCGAGAGAGTGTCCACCAATCGCTGAGAGCCCCGGCTCTCCCGAGCCGATCGGGTTGGCTACACACCGATGGTTTCGTGGGACGCGGCGGCGGGGGCTGTCGCGGCGCGCTTGTCGCCTGCGCCGGCGCGCAGCCAGGCGCGAATCGTGTCGCGCGTCTTGCTCCATTCCGTGCGAAGTCGGTGCTTGAGGAACGCGCCGTAGAGCAGGTCAATCGATTCGGCCATGTGACGAATCTGCTCGAGTCGCTCTTCGTTTCGAACGCGCGCGCTGTCCACGGCGCCGTCGCCGTTCGAAGCGCCCTCATCTTCCTTCTCGACCTTCGGAAGGGCGGCGCCACTGACGTTGAACGTCTCCGCCTGGATCGTGAATTCGTATTGCTGGCCGTGACGCGAGAGCATCATGCCTGCCTTGCGCGGCAGCTTGCCGGATTGAATCGCGCGACGCGATTCGGGCAGGCGTGTCGGTCCGTCGCAGGAGATCGTCTCCTTCCCCGTCTCGGCCCAGGGGCACTCGAGCGCGAGCTGTTTCACGAAGACGACGGCGGCGTCGGAATTGTCCTCCATCTCGAGCGTGTCTGACTCTTCTTCGAGCGTGTACCACAACCAGAGCAGGAACTCGTTGCCCAGCCAGTCGCGGGCCGCCGGATCGTGTGACGTCCAGTAGGGAGAATCCAGGCCATTTTCCGGGTGCGGCACGAACGCGGAGGGCTCCAGGTTCTCCAGTTGCCGCGTATGGTTGTGATGCTCCGCCCAGGAGATGGCGAGACCGCCGGCCGTTAGAGGTTCGAGACGCTTGCCGAACGTATTCTTGAAGAGCGGCAACAGGCGTTCGTGGACGGCGGGCGACGTGGCCGAGACGTAGAGAATGTCGCGCTGGGTATCCAGGAAGAGCGGGAACTGGCGCTGCCTGCGGAAGCGGCCCTCCTTCAGTTCGTCCTCGATGCGACTCCTGGCGGCCTCTCGGGCCTCCTTCCTGATGCGGGAGATCTTGGGCGTGCCGACGCTCGACGCTTCCTTGAGAAGGGCGTCGAACTCCTGCTGCTCGTAGGCGCGCATCAGGTCGGGGGGCGGCTTGTGGGCGTCAATCCGCAGCCCGTAGTGAAGGCAGTCCAGAAGGACATTCTTCTCGAGATCGAATTCGATATCGAGCAGGTGCCGACCACCGATCCAGCCCGACTCCTCCATGTCGGAGCGAAGAATCTTGTCGCTGCCGATGCGATGCTCGCGGAGTTTGTCGAGCAGATGCTCGTCCAGTCGTTTGGGACCACCGCCATGGACGCGGAATCGTGAATAACTGACGGATCCGTTGAGGAATGCCATTGGAAAAACGCCTCGTGCCGGGTTTCGGAGTCCAGAGCCGAGGGATGCTAAAGTTGCCACGTGTCGGGCGTCAACGCTGTGAAATCGTGTGAAGTGCGCCGAACGGCGTAAGCTCATGAGCGACAAAAGCCGACGCGCCATCGGCGACTTCTGACTCACAGGCTGTGAATTTTGTGTGACGCCGATTTGAGAATCGAAGCGCGTTACTTATACTCGGTCCGCAACCCGATGGCGTCGAACGGGGCGCGGGTGTCGCCGCGTGTCGATCCATCGTTCTCCGGATGTGCCGGCGGCCGAATGTCGCCGGGATGTGCCGGGGCTGGAAAGTCGATTTTTCTTGAAGCTGACAATTCTCTGTATCGGCGACGTGGTGGGGCGACCGGGGCGTTCCGCCGTCGCGGAAGGCGTGCCGCGCCTCGTCAAGGAACGGGGTGTCGACTGCGTCATCGCCAACGTGGAAAACGCCGCGAATGGTTCGGGTCTGACGGAAGCGCTCTACGACAAGTTCCTGCGTTACGGTGTTCACCTGATGACGCTCGGCGATCACATCTATCGGCGCGCCGAGATTCTCCCCGTGCTGGAGAAATCCGACTGCATCGTGCGGCCCGTCAATTACCCGCCCGACTCGATCGGAAAGGAAATCGCCGTCTATGAGACGGAGAAGGGACCGAAAGTCGCCGTGATTTCGGTGATGGGTCGGCTCTTCATGAAACCGCCGTGCGACTGTCCGTACAAGGCGATGGATCGCGCGCTGGCCCGCGTGCCGCAGGACGTGCGGCTGGTCATTGTCGACATGCACGCCGAGGCGACGAGCGAGAAGATCGCCATGGGATGGCATCTCAACGGTCGCGTCACAGCGATGTACGGCACACACACGCATGTGCCGACGGCGGACGAACGCGTCCTCGATCGTGGCACGGCGTACATCACGGACCTCGGCATGACGGGGCCGTACGACGGCGTGCTGGGCCGTCGAAAGGACCGTGTGTTGCGGGCGTTCGTCACCGGGATGCCGTCACCTTTTGATGTGGCGTCAGACGATGTGCGCATGTGCGGCGTGCTCATCGAAGCGGATTCCGACACGGGCCGGGCGACATCGATCGAGCGCGTGAGCCTGGGGACTGTCGACAGTCAGTAACGGCTCGATCGCGGCCGGACGCCGCGCGTCGACGTGGCGCCCGAGGGGAGTGAAACGACCGCTGATGGGAACGTCTGACGTAGAGATCATCGTCGACGCCTTTCAGGCGGCGGACGCCGAGCGTGTCGTGGAGGTCGTGCGGACTGTCTTTGCCGAATACGGATTCACCTGGGAGATCGGCGGATACTGCGCCGATATCTACGATATACCCGGACGCTACGTCGATGCCGGCGGCGCGTTCTTTGTCGTCCGCGCCGGGACGGAGATCGTCGGCTGCGCCGGCGTCACGATGCACGACGGCTTCGCCGAACTGCACCGGATGTACCTGCTGAAGGCGTATCGCGGCAGGGGAATCGGTCGGCTGCTGCTCGACGCTTGCGTGGAGGAGGCCCGGCGCGCCAATGCGCCGGCGATGCGGATATGGAGCGACGTGCTGCTCCCCGACGCGCATCGATTGTATCTGAGGAGTGGATTTCAGCGGCGCGGCGAGCGAGTCTGCGATGATCCGGACAACAGTCGCGAGTATGGATTCTGGAAGGAGCCCCTTTGACTTCGCCGGACGATCGCGATCGACCTCTGTTTGATCCCGGGCGAATGCGGGCGTCGACATCGCCGGCGGGACGACCCGGCGGCGGCGACGAACCGGCCACGCTGACTGTCGCGCGCGTGACGGCAATGATTCGCGGCGCCCTCACGTCGGCGTTTCCGACGACACTGCACGTTGTCGGTGAGTTGTCGAATGTCTCCCGCGCGTCGGCGGGCCATGTCTATTTCACGCTGAAGGACGCAACCAGCGAGATTCGCTGCGTCATGTGGCGATCGGACGCCGCCCGCCTGAAATTCGAAATGGCGGACGGACTGGCCGTCGTCGCGTCGGGCAGGATCGATGTCTACGAACCGCGCGGCCAGGTGCAGTTCTACGTCAGTCGGCTGCAGCCGCAGGGTGTTGGCGCCTTGGAGCTCGCGTTTCGTCAGCTCAGGGAGAAGCTCGCGAAGGAAGGTCTTTTCGATGGCGAACGCAAGCGGTCGCTGCCCGCGATTCCGCGAACGATCGGTGTCGTGACGAGCGCGTCGGGCGCGGCGATCCAGGACATTCTGAACACCATCGAGCGACGCTATCCCAGGGTTCGCGTCATCACGAAGGATGTGCGCGTGCAGGGCGATGGGGCGGCGTCCGAAGTGGCGTCGGCGATCAGTGAATTCAATCGCGTGGCGAGGCGAATCGGCGGCGTTGACGTGCTGATCGTCGGGCGCGGTGGCGGTTCCCTCGAGGACCTCTGGGCCTTCAACGAGGAAATCGTCGCGCGGGCCATTGCCGCGAGTCAGATTCCGATCGTCAGCGCCGTGGGGCACGAAGTCGATTTCTCGATCGCGGATTTCGTGGCGGATGTGCGCGCGGCGACGCCCACGGCGGCTGCGGAACTCGTAGTGCCCGTGCTGGCGGAAATCGTGCAGACGATTGACGAGACTGATCGTCGGATGCGACGCGGTATTGCCCAGCGGATCGAGCGATTCCGTCATCGACTCAACGCCGTGGCCAGATCGGCGTGGTTTCGCGACCCCGTTGGCGCCGTTCGCCGCTGGGGGCAGCGCGTGGATGAGATGGCCTCGCGCCTGCGATACACGCTGCATCGGGCGGTGACGGAGCGTCGCCGAAAGATCGCGCAGGTCGAGCTGAAGCTCGCGCGTTCGCGACCGGTCGTTGTCCTTGAGCGGCGGCGGCTGGCTGTCGATCGGCTGGCGCATCGACTGTTGTGGGTGACGCGGGAAGCGCTCGTGTCCGAGAGTCGCCAGCTCGCGACGATCGCCGGGCGCCTGCAATCCGCATCTCCGGTTCATCATGTGCACGCGGAGCGATCCCGGCTGATCACGATTGAGCGTCGATTGCGTCGCGCTGTCTCGGCCCTGATTGCGAATCAGCGTCGGCAGGTCGCGTCAGCCGAAGCGCGGCTGATTGCCGCGAGCCCCGAACAGGTCCTCAGGCGTGGATTTTCCATCACGCGTCGATTTCGCGGCGGGCAGGTGGTACGATCATCTGAAGGGTTGCTCGAGGGGGATCGAATCGTCACGCAGACCGCGGATGGCGAAATCCACAGCCGAGTGGTTGATTCGAGACAGGGCGACCTGTTTCAATAGGCGGGAAGCGTCGGGAGCACGGACGGCTCGAAAGGCCGCGACGTGGCGATCCAGGGAAGGGTTGCTCGCCGCGAAAAACGATCGGTTGAGGCGTATGTCCAAGGGTAAGTTTGTATTCGAAAACGCAATGGGGCGCGCCGAGGAGATTGCCGAGGCGATCGAGCAGGGTGAGATCGGACTCGAAGAGTCGATCAGGCAGTTCGAAGAGGGAATGACCCTGATTCGAAAGTGCCGCAAGGTGCTGGAAGACGCGGAGCTGAGGATCCAGACGCTGGAAGCCTCGCTCAGCGAAGAAGACGCGCCGGCCGAGGACGCATAGGGCCGGCGGACGTCGGTCGAAGTCGGCGATTGCCGGCGGGACCTTTGGGCGGAATACGCGGTCTTTCACTTCTTTCAATAATTCCGACATGATCTGAGGTTCCGCTGGACGAGGCGTTCGACTCTCGCTATCGTCAATTGGGGACGGTAGTTGCGACGATTCTCGTCGGCCGTCCACGAGCCGCCGAAGGTGGCGTCGTTGGGGATTTGCGTGGCTGAGGCCCTGGATAAGTCAATCGCCGATGTGCTCGTCGCCGAGGGCGCCGGAGTATCCGCCGAACTGGCCGCCGCGATCGACGCCGTGTCCGGCATCGTGCGCCCCGAAAAGCTCCTCGAAGCCATGCGATACAGCCTCCTGTCGGGGGGCAAGCGTCTGCGTCCTGCGCTGGCGCTGTGGAGCTGTGAGGCCTGCGGCGAAACACGAGAGACGGCCATGGGCGCCGCCGTCGCCATCGAGTGCGTGCACGCATTCAGTCTGATTCACGACGACCTGCCGGCGCTGGACAACGACGACACGCGTCGCGGTCGGCCAACGAATCACGTCGTGTTCGGCGAATCGACGGCAATCCTTGCGGGAGACGCGCTGCTCGCGCTGGCGTTCGAAACGCTGTCGAAGGCCTACGGCGCCACGCGCGCTATCGGCCCCATGGTCAGCGAACTCGCGAATGCGACGGGCGCGGCCGGCATGATCGGCGGCGAATGGCTCGACCTGGACGCCGAGGGCAAAGCCCTGGACGGCGACGACGTAAAACGGATCCACTTGGGTAAGACGGCGCGGCTGATTCAGTGCGCCTGCCGCCTGGGCGGGTTGGCGGCCTCGGCCGATCAGAAACACATGGCCGCGCTGAGCGGCTACGGGAAGGCCCTGGGCCTGGCGTTCCAGATCGTGGATGACTTACTGGACGTGACAGGTGACCCGAACGCCGTCGGCAAGCGTACTGGGAAGGACGCGGACCGGGGAAAGGCGACGTATCCGTCGGCGGTCGGAATCGACGCGAGCCGGGAAATGGCGGCGCTGCTGGTGGATGGCGCCCTGCGACACATCGAGCCGCTGGGAGAGGGCGCGGAACGCCTCAGGCGGCTCGCCACATATGTAATCGATCGAACTCACTGAACTGTTCGACGCCGGACGCCGGCTTCAGCGGATCCAGAGACTGCAAGAAGGACGAATACCATGGGATCAATCTTACCTGGCATCCAATCGCCTGCGGATTTGCGCGAGCTGTCGATCGAGGACCTCAACAGCCTGGCCACTGAGATTCGCGAGCGCATCATCGGTGTCGTCAGCGCTCAGGGTGGGCATCTCGCCAGCAATCTCGGTATCGTCGAACTCACGATCGCGCTGCATCGTGTCTTTGATTTCCTGAATGATCGCCTTTTGTGGGATGTCGGTCATCAGGCCTACCCGCACAAGATCCTGACCGGCCGCAATGATCGCTTCGACTCGATTCGAAAGACGGGCGGTCTCAGCGGATTTCCGAACATTGATGAGAGTCCGTACGACCTGTTCAGCGTGGGGCACGCCGGGACGGCGATACCGACGGCCGTCGGCATGGCGCGTGGCGCGACGATGATGGAGAGCGAAAGTCGCGTCGTTGCCGTGGTCGGCGACGCGAGCATCTTCAACGGTGTCGCCTTCGAGGGACTGAATCAGGCGGGAACGCTTCGCCGCCAGCTGCTCGTGATTCTCAACGACAACGCCATGGGCATCGCGCCGTCGCAGGGCGGCATGGCGGAGCATCTGGCGAAGTTTCGCACGAGTCGCGTCTATGAGGAAGTGAAGAAACGCGTCAAGAAATACCTGCCGCAGGTGCCGCTCGTCGGCAAGGCGACGTTCGACGCCCTGGATCACCTCAAGGAAGGCCTGAAGGCCACAGTCTCTCCCCATCAGATTTTCGAACAGCTGGGCTTCGTCTATGTGGGACCGACGGACGGGCATGACATCGAGCACCTGATCGAACTGCTCGACGGTCTGAAGGACGTGCAGCATCCGGTGCTGCTCCACGTCCATACGGAGAAGGGACGCGGCGCTGACTTCGCCATGGCGGAACCGACGCGGTTCCACAGCCCCAAGCCCTTCAAGGTCGAGGGGCGGCGCGTGCAGATTCAGGGCGGCGCCCGCAGCTATACCGAGGCGTTTGCCGACGCGATGATCGACGTCGCCAACGAAGACAAACGCGTCTTTGCGCTGACGGCCGCCATGCCCGACGGGACAGGGCTGGCAAAGTTCCAGGACGCGTATCCCGAGCGATACCTCGACGGCGGCATTGCCGAGAGCGGGACGGTGGATATCGCGGCGGGCATGTGCAAGGCGGGCATGCGTCCTGTTGCGGCGATCTACTCGACATTCCTGCAGCGCGCATTCGATCAGGTCTTCCAGGAGGTTTCGCTACAGCGACTGCCGGTCGTTTTCTGCCTGGATCGCGCCGGCCTTGTGGGTGGCGACGGCGCCGTGCATCACGGCTTCCTCGACATCGCGTTTCTCCGCGGTCTGCCGAAGATGGTTCTGATGGCGCCGGGCGATGGCGACGAACTGACGCACATGCTGCGATTCGCGCTGTCTCTCGACAGCGCCTCGGCGATTCGATATCCGAGAGCGAGCGTCCCCGTTCCGCTGGCGGAAAGCGTCGCGCCGATCGAACTGGGGCGAAGTGTCAGGATTCGCGACGGCAAGGACGCAACGATTCTCGCCTACGGCTCGACCTGCAGACCGGCGCTGGATGCGGCGATCGCGCTGCGCAAGGAGGGGATCGATGTCCGCGTCGTCAACGCCCGATTCGTGAAGCCGATCGATTCGGACATGGTCGCGGAGGCCTTTGCCTCGGGCGCGCCCGTGATCACGGCGGAAGAGCATTCACCCTACGGCGGCTTCGGCGCCGCGGTGCTCGAGGCGGCGCAGACGATGGGCCTGCCGACGACGCAGCTCGTGCGGCTCGCCATGCCGGCGGATGACTTCGTTCCCCACGGTTCACGCGCGGATCAGTTGCGACATTGCCTGCTGGACGCCGAGGGCATCGCGTCGACGGTTCGACGTTCATTGTCGGATGCGGACGGCGCCCTCAAACTGCGTGGGCGCGGATCCGTCCGATCGGCCGGCTGAATCAACGCGATCTGCGCCATTGGGCGCCGCGGGACGGCGCGTGCGAACAAATTGTGCTGCGTGATCGGGCGCCGGACTCGAATGATCCTCTGACATGAACTTCGATCTCTCACACGTCCCGTTGGCGGATCTGATCTTCCTGGCGCTGGGTCTGATCGTCATCATTGTCGTCGTCACGCGTACGACGTTGCGCGGTTCGTGGGTGACGGTTCTTCAGTTGCCTGAACCGCCGGCCCACACGCTCAATCGCATCGATGTCGTACTCGGCGCGTGGGTCTATGTAACGCTCGCCTCGCTCGGCGCCATTCTGGCGCGATGGATGATCGAAGGGGGCGCGATACCGACGTCGCAGCCGGCGGACACGGCCGCCATACCGTCGGGGGCGGGGCTCATCGGCGGCGCTCTCGGCGCGATGGGGACCGCAACCGCGTTGTTGTACATCGGGGCCGGACGATTCGAGGGGGGGCTGAAGCGCTGGGGGATTGAGTTCACGCGTCCGGGACGGAAACTGTTCATCGCCGTCTGTGTCACGCTCGCGATCTCGCCCATCTGCTATGGGATTCTGAACCTGACGGACTGGCTGATACACGCGGTCCTGCACATAGAGCCGGCCGAGCATCCGTCAATCGAAACGCTTCGAAGCGCCGCCGTTCCCGTCTGGATGAAGGCCATGATCGTCCTGAGCGCCGTCGTGATCGCGCCGATCGTCGAGGAGCTGCTGTTCCGAGGCATGCTGCTGCCGTCGATCGCAAAGCGACTGCGATCCCCGCTGCTGGGGCTGCTCATATCGAGCCTGCTGTTCGGTCTGATTCACTATCGCGTCGCCAAAACGGTGCCGGCCCTGTTTGTCTTCGGAATAGCGCTGGGCGCGACCTATCTCCGGACACGCTCTCTCGTCGTCGTCATCCTGATCCACGCGTTGTTCAATCTGAAGACTGTTGTGTGGATTCGGGAGGGAATCGGCGGATAGCGAGCGCTCGGCGGCCCACGGTCACTTCGCATCTGAGTCGAGCCGCGTGCGGGAATCCGGGCGGATCCGCAGCCGTCCCACGTCGCAATGATTGTCCGGGACGGATGTTGCGGCGGAAATCCCGGATTTCTGTGTAGACTTTATGAGATCAAATCCGACATAATCGGGCTAACAGGTGGAGTGAACCCGTCTCGTTCGATCCTATCAAGGGGTGAGCATCAGTGAAGGGCGCCCAGATTGCGTTGGTCGTCGTCTGCTTTGCCGCAGCCGGATTGTTGTGGTACTGGCTCAGCGGAGACGCTGACACCGAGATTCCGGACACGGATGAGTTCGCCACGATGTGGAAGTGCGACGCGTGCGGCGAGTTGTTTTCGCTGACTCCGCGGCAGTACGAGGACGAGCTGGGAAGTTCCGGCGGGGCGCCGCCGCTGCATTGCCGCAAGTGCGCCGAGCAGAAGGCCTGGCTGGCCGTTCAGTGTATTCAATGCAAGGGGTGGTTCTTCGCCCCTGGGAAGCCGGATGCGCGAGGCGTCTGTCCTGTCTGCGATCCGGCGCCGAAACCGGGTGATACGTACTACGAGCCGGAACCCGAACCGAGTCGGCCGGCCGTAGACGCCGTTTAGCCGCAACGCTTCGGGGCGTTGCGCTTCGCGCCGATCCTGGCGCAGATTCTGATCAGGGAAAGGTGGGTGACTTCGTGACTCGACGTGTACATAACTCCGTCAGGCCGCGCGGCCGCAGCGCGTTCACGCTGCTCGAACTCCTTGTCGTCATCGCGATCATTGCGGTGCTGATGTCGATTCTGCTTCCGGCGCTCAGCAAGGCGAAATCCGAGGCGGCGAAGGCCAAGTGCCTTTCCAACCTGCGCACGCTTGCGGCGTTCACCGCGATGTACCTGACGGATGACAATCGAAATTACATTCAGTGGTACACGCATCCCGGCATCCGCGACCTGCCGCCGTATTCGCATTACCAGGTCGGCAACATGGTCATGACGCCGTACGTCTTCGGTGGGTTCAAGGCGCCTTCGCCTGAGCCGGGCGCCCAGCGCCACGACTGCTGGGAATACCCGGCGGAGATTCGGCCGCTCAACAAGTACGTGGACCCGACCGCCCGCGGTGACGACACGATCGGCACCTACATCTGTCCGGAAGACAAGTCCTATCGAACGTCGATCATCTCGCAGCCGACGCTTGATCCCACGCTCGACACCAAGAGCTCGTGGCAGGTCAATGGCACCAGCTTCGCGATGAATACGCGATTCATGGGCGGCTACCAGGGCGCGAACGGCGCCTGGGGCGACTTCAATCTCGGCACGGGCACGGGTGAAAACTCGACCCACGATCGATTCATGAAGCGCATTTCCCGGCACATGATCGGTGGCGAGGCGTCTGAATTCGTCATCATGATGGAGCAGGGGATGTACGCCCAGACTTACCGCGGCGCCATGACGGAGAACCAGAGCGCCGCCTCGCCGCTGCGCCGCGGATGGCACCTCAAGTTCTCGCAGTGGTCGATGGCCTTCGCCGACGGACACGCCAAGTTCGGCTTCTTCAACACGCGACTGGCCTATTCCGGTCCGGGCTGGATCTGGGAGCCGTACTACAACTGGAATCTCAACGACTGATTTGACGGCGTCGGCGTCGTTGCCCGCGCGTTCGTGAAGACGATCAGCAGGCGTCAGCCGATGATGTCGAGGACCGTGCCGATTCGTCGATTCTCGAAATCGATGAGCGTGGCGTTTGCGCGGAACGCCTGTTCCTGCTTTTTCAGTTCGATCAGCTCCGTGGCGAGATCCACGTCCGACGTTTCGCCTTCGTCTGTTTCCTGCGGCGGCGTGGACGAGCGGTGCTCAACCTGGCCCGATCCGCCGTCGACGCGCACGGCGCGATAGCCGGGCGTGTTGAGATTGGCGACGTTTGACGCCACGGCCTCAACGCCGAGCGTCGCTCGATTCAGACCGGCCAGCGCTGTTCCAAAGATGGCGCTCATATCGTCCCTTCGCATCGGCGCGCAGGGCTTCCGGGATCATTGCGGGCCGACCCCTCCAACATACGATTCGAAGTCTCTGCGAGGAGCTCGCGGCGTGGCCACGCTGATGAGGTCCCGTTTACCGGTCCGCATCGAGTCACGCGATCGCCATTCGGTTTTCCGATAACACGTGACTGGCGTGCGGGGAGAGTTGGCGGGTCAGGGGCGACGATCGAGTGACGTCGTGATCAGATCGATGATTTGCCGCGTGGCGCCTTGATTGCGAACGACCACGTTCCGCGCGCGTTGGGCCCGTTTGTCGGCGTCGCCGGGAGACGCAAGGAATCCCTCGACTGTGTGGGTCAGCTCCGACGCGTCCGCGACCTTGATCGCGGCGTCAGCGTCGATGAGTTGTCGATCAATGTCCTCGAAGTTCTCGATGTAGGGACCGTAGCAGAGTGGTTTAGCGAGGGCGGCGACCTCCATGAGATCGGAGCCGCCAAGCGGAACGAGCGTACGTCCCACAAAGACAACGTTCGCCAGCGCATAGAACTTTCGCAGTTCCCCCATCGTGTCGCCCAGGAAGACGACGGGATTCTCTGTCGAGTCCGTCGATCGCGGGGCCGCGGCGCCATCCGGATGTTTGCTCCGGCGATGGCAGATGAATCCCCGCGTCTCGATCAGCCGGGCCACTTCATCGAATCGCTCCGGCTTGCGCGGGATAATCGCCAGCTGCAGGTCCGGGCGTGTCGCGCGAAGTCGTTCGAAGGCGTCGAGCAGCCGCGCTTCCTCGCCAGGTCCCGTTGAACCGGCGACGAGCAGCGGGGCGTCGCGTCGAATGCCCATCGCTTCGGCGAGCGCCGTATCGCCGGGGATCGAATCCGCGACGACGGCGGTGTCATATTTCAGCGAGCCCGCCACGATGACGCGATCCGACGGCGCGCCAAGCCGCCTGAAACGATCGGCGTAGGCCCCGTCCTGCGCCGCAATCCAGGCGAGGCGGCGCACCATGTCGTGCGCCACATTGCGAACGATCGGTTGTGAGAACCGACGCATCGACTTCTCTTCCGTGATCCGGCCGTTGGCGACGCCCACAGCGATACCCCGACTCGACGCGATGCGCAATATGTTCGGCCAGAGCTCGAGCTCCATCAGCACGATGACGTTCGGACGGATCCGATTCAGCGCGCGGCGGACGACGAATGAGATGTCGAGTGGATAGCGGAAGACGATGCGATCTGGGTAGAGCCGGCGCGCGGCGGCGAAGCCGGTATCCGTCGTTGCGGAGACAACGATGTCGATGTCGGGGCGGAGCTGGTCGAGCTGCTCGACGAGCGTCCGAGACGCGTTGATTTCACCCAGTGAGACGCCGTGAATCCAGACGCACGGGCGTTTCCAGTCGCGGCGGGGAACACCGCCGAACCGATCGCCCCAGCCGCGACGGTACTTCTTCAGCACGATCACTTTGTAGAGAAGCGTCGGCAGAATGAGCAGCGCCAGCAGGAGGTAGATCAGGTCGACGAGCAGAGTCGGCATGCGGGCATATTAGGCGCGGTGGCCGGGGCCGCAATGGCGCCGTAGTCCAATCCTCTTCGCGGAGCGTCGGAGACTACTTCTTTTTCTTCGGCTTTTCCTTGCCGAGGCAGCACTGCTTGTATTTCTTGCCGCTGCCGCAGGGGCAGGGATCGTTTCGACCCACCTCGCCGCTCTCCCTGCGGATCGGCTCGACTGGAGGGGGAAGCGGGTCTTCGTCCTCGCCGGGCAGATTCTTCAGACGATCCTTGCGCTGATCCTGCTGGCGCTGGAAATGATGCTCGAATTTGTCGTCACCCTTGGACATCTCAATCGCCTCCTGCGGCGAGTCGCCGCTCCAACGGACAGGATATGCGCTTCAACGCCGCAAATCCAGCCTGCGTCGCTCCCATCGACTCACGCTGTCGGCGAAACTCGCAACACCCGGGCCGAGGGAATTCGACTGTACGTCGCGGGAGACGTCTGTCATAGTGAACGCTGGTCGGGGGCGTTGCGCCGATGTGACGAATCCGGCGCCAGTGTGATGGCGTCGCCGCGTAACGGCGCACTGAATCGTCAGGGGGGCGACGGGACTCGCTGCCGAAGGCGCCACGATGGAAGGAGCGAACGGAATGCTCAAGATCGTTACGAACTCGGCGGAAACGACGGACGCGCCGATCGAACGGTTGCCGGACCTGATCAGTCACGACGACATTGTCGTCTGGATCGATGTGTCCGCGCCGGAACGATCCGAACTCGAATCGATTGCCCAGATCCTCGGGCTTGATCCGGAATCCGTTGAGGACTGTCTCACGGGCGAGCAGCGCCCGCGCATGGACGACTACGACGACTATGCGTTTCTCCTGACCTACGGCATGCTCGGCCCCGTCGATCGATACGAACACGATCCGCGCAAGCTCGCAATCTACTGCGGCAGACGCTTCATCGTCACGGTCCATCGCGAGCCGATTCGCGCGATCGAAATGGTGCATCGGCGGCTCGATCGACATCAGTCGGGGCTGCTGCGGGGCGGCCCCGGCAATACCCTGTTCATGATTCTCGACCAGATTGTCGACAACTACGTCGTGTTCATGGACTACTGCGAGTCGGAAGTGGATCGACTCGAGGATCGATCGCTTCAGGACGACTGTGATCGCAGCATCCTGACGGACACGGCGGGTCTGCGATCGGCCCTGGCCGAGATCCGGCACCTCGCCCTGGCCGTGGATCAGGCGATCGCCGCGATTCTTGCGGACGATTTTCCCTTCATGAACGACGATGTCGAATTCGACTTTCTTCACGTGCGCGAGCACCTGAAGGCCGTGGCCGAGTTCGCCGATCGATTGCGCGATCGACTGAACGGTGTTCGTGACAATCTCGCGTTCGTGATCGCGGATCGGACCAACGAGATCATGCGCGTGCTGACGGTCTTCGCGAGCATCATGCTGCCGCTCTCGCTGATCGCGGGCATCTACGGCATGAACATCCCGCTCTGGCCGCATGAGAAGATGCCGCACGCCTTTGCCATGGTCATCAGCGGGATGTTCGTCCTGGGGGCGGCGCTCTGGCTGTTCTTCCGACGGAAGCGTTGGTTATAGTGGGCGACGATGGGCGCCGCTTCCGGATTGCTGCGCCGCGGGTGTTTTTCTTGACGCCAAGGGACCGTTGGCATGTGGAAACTGATTGCGGCGACGCAGGATGTAAGCGCGACAAGCGTCCAGGATGTCTCGGCGCTGTTCGAGCGCGAGGACGTGCAGTTCTGGATTGACGTTGAGGCGCCCGATCGCAACGAGCTCGAATCCCTGGCGGCGGCGCTGCGCGTCGATGGCGAAGCCGTGGATGACGCGCTGGCGGGCGAACAGCGGTCGCGCGTGGACGACTACGACGATTACGCCTTTGTAGTGACCTACAGCATGCTCGGGGATTCCAAAGGCGGCGGCGAGGACCTGCACAAGCTGGCGGTCATCTGCGGCGCGAGGTTCATTCTGACCGTCCATGCCGAGGGCGTCGGCGCGATCGACGCCATGCGCCGCCGTGCGGAAAAGAACGCCCGCGGGGCTTTCGAAGACGGTCCGGGCGGTCTGCTCTACGGAATCCTCGATCAGATCGTTGACAACTACCTGATCTACATCGACACGATCGAAACGGACGTCGATCGACTGGAGGATCGTTCGCTGCACAAGGACTGCTCGGACGCCGTTCTTGTCGAGGCCTCCGCGTTGCGCCGGACCCTCGCCGATCTGCGACATCTCGCCGTCGCCCAGGACCAGCTGATCAACGCGATCGTCTCAGACGACTTCCCGTTCATGAGCAAATCACTGTTGTTTCATTTCAATCATGTCCGACAGCATCTGATGATTGTCGTCGAATTCACGGATAAGCTGCGCGATCGGCTGCATGGTGTACGCGACAACTACAGCTTCGTCCTCGCCCATCGAACGAACGAAATCATGCGCGTCCTGACGGTCTTCGCCAGCATCCTGCTGCCGCTGTCCCTGCTCACGAGCGTGTATGGCATGAATGTCGCGATGTGGCCGTCGCCGAGTGAACCGTATGGCATCTGGATCGTGCTGATCGTCATGCTCGGCATGGCGGGCGTGCTCTTCTGGTACTTCAAGCGAAAAGACTGGCTCTAACGACGCACGGTCCGAGCGCCCCGGGCGCCGCATTCGTTGATGCGGGCGTCGATGACGTTCGGACCGTTGCTGAGAGGACCCACCGCCTGGGTCGCCGCGCCGGGCTGTGGGCGCGTTCCGCCCGGCGCGACGATGAACTGCTGTTGGCTATCGGCGGATGCGGTACACGCGGCGGGGGGCGATGGTTCGTCGCGTTGTGTCCGATCGGGTTGTCGCATGGACGCGACCGCCTCGAATCGTGGATCCGCCCGCCGTTGACGTCGCGACATTGGCGCTGCGTGTCGTCGCGGAGCCACCGCCGGCGAACGCCGTTCGGGATTCACCACCCGTCGCCACGCTCACGCCGCGGCTGCTGGAGACGGACCCATCACGGCCGATGGAGAGATTGAAGTTGCTCGCGATGGCCGGGCCGTTTCGCGTTGCGACGGCGTGGCTGGCGCTGAGCGTCAGGCCGTCTTCGTCGATCCCCACGGACACGCCGCGACCGATGCTGAAGTTGTTTCCGCTGCGCGTGTTGGTTCGCACGATCCCCGCGCCATTTCCGCTGTATCCCGCCGAGGCCGTCGCCGTTCCGGGACCGTTGTGACCGGCCCCGGCCGAGGCGCTGCTGGTTGACTCGCCGGCGAAGCTGGCGGCGGTGAATCCGAAGATTCCAAGGAGGGCCATCGTCAGCGCCAGGGTGTTCCCGCTCGACTTGTTCGTGGTGTTGGTTTTCATCGGTGGGTTTCCTTTCGTTGCGACTGTTCGCAGACAGTCGATTCGTTGTCAGTGGGTTGTCGCTCTACCCGAGCGACGCGTATTCCGGTTCTCGTGTGCGCGGGGGATCGAGTCGCCCGCGCCGACCCGGGGCCACGATCGGCCCCGGGGCGGATGGCTGGCGTGGTTAGTACACGCGCTTCACTTCGATCGCCGTGGCGTTGACGCGGCTGTTACCGAATCGCGTCGCCCGGCTGGAAGCCCGCACGTTGGCCCGGCTTCGCTCGTAGGGACCGCTGACGCTTACGCCAACGCCGTTCGCGTGGGATCGTGCGTGGAAGCGGGCGTCCGAATCGACGTCGACGCTGCTCGTCGCGACGCCGCCGTCTGTATCGGCGAGGGAATCACTCTCGGCGATCGCCTCACCGCCGAAGCGGCCGCGGCTGTTGGCGCGGCTGTCGCTGACGGCCGTGCCGTAGGTGCTCAGCGCGATCGACGAGGAGCGGCTGATGGCGCGGCCGCCGAACCGCGAGGAGGCGTTTGCGTCACTGTTGCTGATGGCGACACCGCCGACTGTGCCCGCGATGCTGTCGCTGACGGCGAGGGAGCGTCCGCCGAAGCGGGCGTTGGCGCGGGCGTTTGCGTTGCTGATCGCAAGACCGCGATCGGCCGTGGCGACGGAGGTGCTGATCGCCTCACCGCGTCGGCTGCCAATCGCGGTCGCGTTCGAGATGGCGCGGCCGCCGTTCGTCGCTGCGGCGTGGGACTGGGCCGAACCATTGCCCGACGCGTAGGCCGTCGAGGAACTTGAGCCGCCGTTCGTGGCGATGCTGGTGGCAACGGCGTCGGCCGCGAAGAGCGAAGTCGCCGGCGCCAGGGAAAGCGTCAGGATCAGGGAAGCGAAGCGTTTCATCGTTCTGTCTCCTCTTGCAAAGGGCGTCATTTCTGACACCGCCAAACTTCAGGCCCGACTCACGTCGGCGCCGGGCGGATAGACACGCGTCGAAATTTGACGTTGGGGCGGCGGGGTGGTGTAAAGGACGTGACGCGCGGGCGTGTTACAGGAATGAAACGATCGATAACGCGCGCCGCGTGAGCGCGCTGCGGACGTTGCGTTTCGGCGTCGCCGGGTGGAAACAGGGTCGTGGAGTCGAGTCGCTCGAAAATCGCGGAAAAACGGAGATTAACGCGGCGGGGACGAGGTTATTGCATGAGCCTCGGGGGAAAATCGCCGGAAAAATCCATGGTTTCTTTGGTCATGCGAGCGTTGTCCGACAGTGATTCCCGGGCCGTGGCGCTGATTCACGCCGACGTCGCACGCGCCGTTTGTTCTCTCGCGCCGAGATTGGGGGCCGAATGTCGGGTCGATGACCCGACCTACGAGGGATTGCACGGACTTGTTTAGTCCTTGAAGACCGGCTTCTTCTTGCCGTCGGTCGGCGGATCGTCATCCACATCGCTCACGTCCGCCATGTCGCCGGCTTCGATCTTGAAGAGCTTGGCGGCGTTCTTCCACATGATCATTTCCAGCGCCTTGTCTGTCAGGCCGAGTCCCTGGATGAACTTGATGTAGGACCCCATGTTGGAGATGGGCCAGTCTGTTCCGTAGAGGAATTTGGCCGGTTCGCCGGCGTAGAGAATCATTTCGCGAATCTGGCCGAGCATGAACTTCTCGAAACGATCCTCGAAATCGCCGAGGACGAGTCCCGACACATCCGTGTACACGTTCGCGTTCTTGTAGACGACTTCCATGCAGTCGCGGATCCAGGGGTTGCCCAGGTGACAGATGACGAATTTGACGTTCGGGAAATCGACGGCAACGTCGTCAATGTGAATCGGATGGGCGAATCGAACCTTGCCCTTCGGCGTGTAGGTGTCGCCCGTGTGCACCATGACGGGCACGTCGTATTCCTCGGCGAGTTCGTAGATGACCTGACATCGCTTGTCGTGCGGATAGAATGGCTCGTAGCCGGGGTAGAGCTTCAGACCCTTGACGAGTCCGTCCTGCATGTAGTCGCTGACTTCTCGCAGGTCGCGCTCCTTGTAATTCAGGTAGCTGATGCCTGCGACGACAGAGATGTGCGGGTAGTCCGTCGTGGCCTCGATGACGCTGGCCGTGGAGGGGCGATGTTCCGTGACTTTGTAGGAGGTCAGGACGAGCGCGTAGCCGACAGCGTTCGCCTCCATCTGCTCCTGCAGGTTGTCCAGACACTCGGTAATCGAGCGGACGCGATCCTCATGGTAGTTGTTCAGGTGTGTATGGACGTCGATGATCATGCGTTCGCTCCCGCGGGTGCTCGTATGAAGACAAAGCCGGATTATAAGGGTTGTCGGCGAGAGTTTCAGATAGAGTTTAGATATCGCTGAAGCGAGGAGTGAGGCCAGGGACGTGAACGCCTTTTGCCCGCACTGCGGCAGGAAAATCCCGAACGACGATATCAACGACGTGTTGAAGGTCGCGGTCTGCAGATCGTGCGCCGAAGTCTTCTGCTTTGGCGGCGAACCTGTCTTCGCGGCGCCGTTGATCCGCTTTCCGGTGTCGCGCCCCTTCTTCTTCTGGTGCTGGAAGGGGCGCCGGCGACTCACCATCCGATGGAGCTGGTTTTCTCTCTCCCTGATTCCGTTCGGCTTCTTTGGATGCGCGATGACATTCGCGGGGGGCGCGGCCTGTCGACGGGCGATTGCGGACAACGCCGACTTCTGGCCCTTTGTGATGGGGCTCGGCTTCCTCGGTGTCGGTCTGCTGATGGCAATCAGCGCGTTGATCTGGTGCATCAACTGGACGGACGTGACAATCGAGAGAGGCCTGCTGCGTATTCGACATCGACCGATCCCCGTCATGTCCGGTGACTCGATCCCCATTGATTCGATCGAACAGTTGTACTGTCGCAAGGCGGAAGGGCGGGAAGCTGGTGACGCGGATGCATTTGACCTGATGGCGCGTTTCCACACGGGCGAGGTTCGACAGCTCGAGTCATTCAGCCGTATCGGGCACGCGCGCTTCGTCGAACAACAACTGGAAGCCCGCATGGGCCTGCGGCCGCGTCGTGTGGCGGATGAGTACGTGGAGGATATTGGCGCGTAGCGTGTTGCGCTCCTCGTCGTCGACGCGAGGCGGAGGCCAGGCGGTCAATATGATCATCGTTTGTCCAGTTTGCCGGTCCCGATTAACGGGCGATCGAATTGACATCAAGTCGATGGTTGCCGTTTGTCGAGATTGCCACGAGACCGTCGGTCTCATCGAGGCGCTCCAGAATGAGGCGCCGAGACAACGCGACGCCGCAGATCCGGAGCGACGGGCGTCTCCCCGACGCGCGTCGAATCCAACCCGCGCCAACGTAACGGATGAGAGCCTGACGATCGCCCCACGATGGAGGAAACCGGCCGGCCTTCCGTTGCTGTTGGTGGCTGGCGTCTGGGAAGCCATTTTCTTCGGCATTTTCTTCAGCAGTTACCTGGACGGGACGCCCTGGATTTCCAGGCCGTTGGTGTTCGTTCACGTCGTGGCGGGGCTGATCCTGCTCAGTTTGATCGTCCTCCGGCTGATCAATCGCACAAGAATCGAATTGGACGATCATTGGCTGTCAATCCGCATTGGACCGATTCCCACGCGTCGTCCAGTCATCATCGACGCGCGACGAATCAAGCGCGTATTCACCCGTGAGAGTGACGGGGGGCTGTTCTCGTTCGTCGGCGGCGTCGAGCTGGTCGCCACCAGGGTTGACGGCGAGAACGTGACGCTGGTTGAAGGCTGTTTTGACATGAGACAAATGCAGCGTCTCGAGCAAACGCTGTCGAAACGGCTGGGGATCGCTGCCGTTGATCGCGACGACGGAGATGAATCACGCGACGCCTGATCCGGCGGAACAGTGGTTTCGGCGGCGCCAGCGATCCGGAGGTTCGGCTTTGAACGTATTCTGTCCGCAATGTGGAAAGGAAATCGCGTCAGCAGACGTGAACCACGGCGCAAAGGCGGCGCTGTGTCGGGCGTGCGATGCTGTCTTCGACGTCGGCGGCGTTTTCGGGGGCGAACGGCCGATGGCGTCGCCTTACGTGCGGGCGGTGAGACGGAAGCCAATCTACTGCCAGGTGAATGAGACCGACGAACGATTGCGAATCCGCTGGTCGTGGTTCAGGCCCATCTGGGTTTTCATCGCGGCTGTTTGTGTCGGCTTGAATCTCGGCGGTATCCAGTTTGTCGTGGGTTCACTCACGGGAGCAATGAGTCTGTTCTGCCTCCTGCCGGGCGTCTTGCTTCTCGGGATCGGGTTGTTCGTGGCCTACTGTACACTCGCCGGATTCGTGAACTGGACGGTTCTGATCGTGGAACATGGTGAGCTGCGCATCTGGCACGGCCCGGTTCCGATTCACGGACGGAAGACACTGCCTGCGGATATGATCGATGAACTCTATTGCGCATTGGAAGGTGATGGCGGACAGAAGAATGGTCAGAGCTTCCAATTGATCGCGATGATGAAGAACGGTGAGACATCTCGTGTTCTCACGGCGATCGATGAAATCGACCTCGTACGATTCGTTGAGCAGAAACTGGAGCGGCGCCTGGGAATTCGAGGTCGAACGATCGAAGGGGAGTACCTTGGAGATTGCGGCGCAGGGCGAGGCGCCCTCAGCGCCGACGCCACGGAGGGTTGAACGGATGAAGGTCCATTGCCCAGGTTGTGGACGCAGAGTCCCATCCAATGAAATCGACATCGGCGCGATGTCTGCGCGCTGTTCGATTTGTTCTGTCTCCATCGGGCTCGGGGAGTTGCTGGACAAGGACGCGACTCGAGCGAGAGCGTCGGAGCCGATCGAGGATGGGCGGGAGGCGCCTGAAACGCCAAAACGTATCAGGCGGTGGGTTTCCGATGGGGAACTGAAGATTGTCTTCCGTTGGTATCACCTCGTGTTCTGGTGGTTCATCATCGGCGGTCTCGTTTGGAATGGGTTCACGATTCACATTCTCGTCAGCGCGGCCCATCGCGGGACATTGCCGTTCACGATCCTATCGACCTGCGCGCATTCGACCGCCGGCGTCTTCATCATGGTGTTTGCGATACTGGGCCTGGTCAATCGGACGGAAGTCGATATCAACGGGGAACGCATTTCCGTTCGCGTTGGACCGATCCGTCTCCGAAAGCGGATTCGAGTGAATGTCCACGACATCCGGCAACTCTATTGTCGAAGGAAGGAGGGGACGATCGGGTCGTTGATTGGGGCGTTTGAACTCGTTGCGATACGAGAGGATAATTCGCCCGTCTGTCTGGTCGATTGTTTCGCGGAAGCGGAGGAGCTGCGCTGTATTGAGCGCGCGATCGAGCGTCATTTGGGTTTGCCCGATCGACGTGTTGAAGGTGAGTACCTGGGTGGTATCGACACCGCCGAGACGTCTCGCAGTTGAGACGAAGTGTCCTCAGGTCGTGGAGTGTCACGGATGAATGTGTTTTGCCCGCAGTGCGGCCAGTCAATCTCCTCAGAGGACATGAATCTCAAGGCCATGGTGGCAAAATGCCGATCCTGCCACGCGCTGTTCAGCCTCGACGGCGTCTTCGATGATGACGGTGGCGGCGAGCGGTCACGTCGCGATCGGCCTGTCGACAAGCAGGTCCCGATGCCGAAGGCGATTCAGGTGGAGGAGACCCACGAGGGATTGCGGATCGTTCGGCGCTGGTTCTCCCCCGTGTTCCTGTTCCTGGTCTTCTTCTGCATCGCATGGGACGGCTTCCTGGTCTTCTGGTATGGCGTCGCGCTCTCAGGGCATGCGCCCTGTATCATGGTCGTGTTTCCAGTCCTGCATGTCGCGGTCGGCGTCGGTCTGACCTACTGGACCATCGCCGGCTTCGTGAATCGAACCGAGATTCGTGTGGACAGTCACGAGCTAACCGTCGAACATCGACCCCTGCCGTGGTTCGGCGCCATGCGGATGCCGGTCGAGCGCATCGATCAGCTCTACTGCAAACAGAAGATCTCACGGGGTAAGAACGGAACCAGCGTGACCTATCAGTTGATCGCGGCGGAGAAGGGCGGCGGTACGCGGAAGGTGCTGAGTGGTCTGATGGACAGCGACCAGGCGCTGTTTGTTGAGCGGACAGTGGAGTCCTATCTCGGAATCCGCGATCGGCGGATGCGGGGAGAGTTTGCATAATCAGGGCCGGCGTCCGGGGATTCTCGCCCCCGGGATCACTGGCGATCGCAAGGCCTGGGGCCGCTTGATGCGCCTCGCCCGTGTCGGCGATTCGAATCGCCTGAGCGCCGGATGGCTTCATGTCGCATCGCGGGGAAGTTTGTCGAAACGCATTCGAGGGACGTATATGAATCACGTGTCAATCCGCCGCCGAGGTAAATGCGGGGTTCGCATGCTCGCGGGCGCATTTGTTGTCGTCGCGGTCATTCCCTCGGCGCTGAACGCGGATACCTATCACAGCCTTTCACATGGATATACCGTTGAAGGCCCTCCCGGCTGGACACAGGTGTCCGCAGACGTGCTGGCGAGAGCAGAGTCCGCTGCATTCAGGCAAACCGAGAAGTCGCCGACATGGGAAGTGGCGTTCGCGATTGGCAGAGAGACCAGGCTCACGTTCCCTTATTTGATCGTTCAGGTCCAGCCGAATTCTCGATATGGGCTTCAGCGACAATTCACGCGAGCTGAGATCGACTCGATTGTGACCCAATTTGCCGGATTCGATACAAACCAATTGCTCAAGGAGGGGGGGACGGAATCAAGCAGGTCCGTCGTCACGAAATCCGGACCGATCGAATTCGTGAGTCGAAGTGATGACGGTCTCCGTCATCGTTTCAGGATCAAGTCGGCAGTGGCGGGCGCTACTGAAGTTCATAGCAAAATGATGATGATATTCGGTCGAAAAAGTGTGGTTTCGCTCTTGTTTTACACAAGGGCGGATGACTCGGATCGCTTTGCGTCTGTCTTTGATCAGGTTTGCGATTCGTTTGTCTTTGACGCCGGAAGTGAGTACGCGTTCGTCCCCGAGTCCGCGCCTGGCGCCGGAATTCCGACCATGCTCGGACCTTTCAACTCACAGCCGTCAGGCGGTATTGACTCCCCGAGTCTTTCGGACCCGCGTGTACTCGGGATCTTTGTGCTGGTGGGTGTGCTCTTTGGGTACTCGCGATCGCGTCCGAAGAAGAAAGTGGGCGACGCTCCCTCGACCTCTCCGCCTGATCAGTCGAGCCCACTCAATTGATCCCCTGGACATCGGAAGACGTCTGCTTCGACCGGGCGCCCGACGGCGTGCGCCCGCCGGCAGGAGGCGGTTGTGAACGCCAGAAAGTCAAACTAAGCTACCCGGCGGTACTTTTTTCATTCAACCCCGGCGCGGATTGACGCGCCTGAGATTGCCCGAGGAGCCTTGTCATGCCCGCCACCGCCGAAAAGAAAGACGACGAATCCGACACTGAGACTTCGCCCTTATCCAGGCTGCGAAACATCGGCGTTGCGGCGCATATCGACGCGGGCAAGACGACGACGACAGAGCGAATCCTCTACTACGCCGGCAAGACCCATAAGATGGGCGACGTCGACGACGGCACGACGGCGACGGACTTCGACGAGCAGGAGCAGGATCGCGGCATCACGATCTTCAGCGCCGCCGTCACGTTTCCATGGCGGGATCACACGATCAACCTGATCGATACCCCCGGCCACGTCGATTTCACGGCGGAAGTCGAGCGATCTTTGCGCGTGCTGGACGGTGCGATCATCGTTTTCGATGCCAAGGAAGGCGTCGAGGCCCAGTCGGAGACCGTCTGGCGGCAGGCGGATCGCTACAAGGTCCCGCGGATCTGTTTCATCAACAAAATGGACAAAATGGGGGCGGACTTCTACGCCTCCGTCGAGTCAATTGGCAAACGGCTGACCTCCGATCCGATCCCCGTACAAATCCCCATTGGCGCCGACAGCACCTTTGAAGGTGTGATCGACCTGCTCACGATGAAGGCCTATCGCTTCCACGGCGACTGGGGGGAGAAGGTCGACGAAATCGACATCCCCGCCGAGTGCAGGGATGACGCGGAATTCTGGCGTCGGCACCTCGAGGAGAAGGCGGCGGAGTATGACGAAGAGCTGATGGAGAAGTTCTTCGCCGAAGAACCGCTCGGCGTGGACGAGATCAAGCGGGCCTTGCGCAAGGCGACAGTCAGCAACGCCGCCCAGCCGATCTTCTGCGGCAGTTCGCTCAAGCGCGTCGGCGTGCAGCGGTTATTGGACGGTGTCGTCGACTACCTGCCCTCCCCGCTGGACGTTCCGCCCGTCACCGGCGTGAAGTCGGCCGACGACGAGACGCCCGTGATCCGCAAGCCCAGCGAGAAGGACCCGCTGGCGGCCTACATTTTCAAGATTGTGGCCGACAAGCCGCTGGATCTCTACTTCATCCGCGTCTATAGCGGTGTTTTCAAGTCCAACCTGCGGGCCTATATCCACAACACGGGCAAGAAGGAAAACGTGAGCCGCCTGTTTCGCATGTTCGCGAAGCGCCGGGAGCAGATTGACCACGCGGGGCCGGGCGAAATCATCGCCATTGTGGGTCTGAAGGACGCCCTGACGGGGGACACGATCTGCGATCCCAACAATCCCGTCCTGCTCGGACGGATTGAGTTTCCATCGCCCGTTCTGTCCGTCTCCGTCGAGCCCAAAAACACCAAGGACAAGGACGCATTGGCCGACGCGCTGGAAAAGCTGGAAAAGCAGGATCCGACATTCCAGCATCGAACCAATGAGGACACGGGACAGACGATTCTCAGCGGCATGGGGGAGCTTCACCTGGAGGTGCTGACCTACAAGCTGGCCAATGACTTTCGCGTCCCGGTCAACGTGGGGCAGCCCCTTGTCGCCTATCGGGAGACGATCACGTCGAAGGCCGAGTCCCAGCGGAAGTTCGAGATTACGACCGCGAGTGGCCCCCAGCAGGCGACTGTCAAGCTGCGCGTCGAGCCATTCGAGCCGGCGGCGGGCGCCACAACGACCTACGAGTTCCGGAATCAGCTGCCGGAGGATGTGTCGCTCAGACCGGAGTTCCTGGCCGCCATCCAGCAGGGGATCAGGGATTGCCTCTATGTGGGACCGTTGGCGGGGTATCCCCTGCTGAACGTTCGCGCGACGCTCCTGGGGGCCATCCAGCACGAGTCCGAGAGTACGGAGCTGGCCTTCGAGAATGCGGCCCGGGCGACATTCGAGGACGCGCTGAAGAAGGCGGGGCCCGTCATGCTGGAGCCGATGATGCGGCTGGAAGTGACGGTCCCGGACGACTATTTCGGGCCCGTCAGCGGCGATCTGAGTTCGCGGCGGGGCCTGATTCAGGATACGGAGATGCGCGGCTCCGATCGGGTGATTCATGCGGAAGTGCCCCTGGCGGAGATGTTCCAGTACGCCACCAAACTCCGGACACTGACGCAGGGGCGATCCAGCTGGTCGATGGAGCCACGGGCCTACGCGCCGATGCCGGCGTCGGAGCAGAAGGCGCTCCTTCGGAAGTTTGGCTACGAAGACTGACGGCGAGCGGGCGGCTGCGGTGTGGGGCGGGTGGCCCATCCACTGTTGCAGGGCTGGCGACTGGCGCAGGGCTGGTTAGCAGTATCACCAAAGTGTTCACAGATTTTTCAAGATTGCGTGCACGACGCCTTGACACAGTTGGCGGCGTAGGTAGTATGGCCCGTCTGCGTTTGCGGAAGGCACAAACGCGACGTTTGCGGTAACGGGAGCAAGAATTAGCCCATGGCGACCGATCGAATTCGCATCCGGATGGAGGCTTACGACCATCGAGCGTTGGATGGATCTGCGCTGGAAATCGTCGATCAGGCGAAGCGCACGAGCGCCCGCGTTCGCGGTCCGATCCCTCTTCCTACGCGAATCGAGCGGTATACCGTGCTCCGCAGTCCGCATATTGACAAGAAATCGCGTGAGCAGTTCGAGATGCGGACGCACCGGCGTCTGATCGACATCTTTGAACCGAACGCGCGAACGGTTGAAGCGCTGAACCGGCTCGTCGTGCCGGCCGGCGTGTTTGTCAAGATCAAGGCGTAGGGCACGAACCGGTCCGCTAGACGGGCTTCTTGGTTCCTCTGCTTGGTCTTCTCTTCAACCCATTCGGAAATGTGGTTTGATGCGCGCGAGTGTTGATCGCGCGCGGTAGTGGCGGCGAGTTTCGTCGACCGCGGACAGGGATTTTGCCAGATGAAGGCGGCGATCCTGGGAACAAAAGTCGGAATGACTCGAATCTTCGAGGCGGATGGCAATGCCATTCCCGTCACGGTGATTCAGGCGGGGCCGTGTGCGGTTCTGCAGGTCAAGACGAAAGAGACGGACGGGTACGAGGCTGTACAGCTCGGCTTCCTTGATAAGAAGCCGCAGCGATGCATTCGTCCCGAAATCGGTCATGCCCGCAAGGCCAATTCGAAGCCGAAGCGATTCGTTCGCGAGATTCGACTGGTCGAAGCGTCGGACAAGCAGGCCGGTGACGTCGTGACTGTCGGAATCTTCGAAGATCTCGAAGTGGGCCATGTCGATATCGTCGGCACGACGATCGGTAAGGGCTTCCAGGGTGTCATGAAGCGACACAACTTCGCGGGTCAGGAGAATTCCCACGGTGTCGAGCGGAAGCACCGTTCTTCTGGTGGTATCGGCGGACACGGAAACCTGGGTCTTGGCCGAGGCATCAAGAAGGGCAAGCGCATGAGTGGTCACATGGGCCACGATCGCGTGACTTCCCGAAATCAAAAGTTGGTCGCCGTTGACAAGGACCGAAATCTGCTGCTCGTCAAGGGCGGCGTTCCGGGCCCGAACGGCGGTTTCCTGGTTATCGCGCAAGCGAAGGCAAAGAAGTAAAAGGATCATTGGGGTCGCGGCCGCCGCGTGCGGATGCGACCCTTTTCGATGGGTAGAGTCGTCATGATTGAGATTCCCATCATTGATGCGGCGGGCAAGCAGGTCGGTTCCGAGCGATTGGATCCGGAGCTTCTGGGTGGCCGCGTTCGGTATTCCCTGCTGAAGCAGGCGGTTGTCGCTTATCGCGCCAACCTTCGCGTCGGCACAGTTCAGACGAAGAGCCGCGGCGATGTCCATGGCGCTTCGAAGAAGCTGTATCGGCAGAAGGGGACCGGCCGGGCTCGAGCGGGTAATCTGCGGACACCTGTGCGTGTCGGCGGTGGTCACGCCTTCGCGAAGAAGAATCGAGACTTCTCGCAGAAGATGAATCGCAAGTCGCGCCGACTGGCGCGGGATTCGGCGATCCTGGCCAAGGCGCTGTCCGGTTCCGCGAAGATCCTGAAGGATATGGCGTTCGACAGGCCGCAGACCAGGAAGATGGTCGGGCTGCTCGCCGCGGCGGATTCGGGGCGCAGCGCCCTGATCACGATCGGCGCTCCGAACGACAATCTCGTGAAGAGCGGTCGAAACATTCCGAAGGTGGACATCAAGCTGATTGCCGACGTGAACGCCTATGACGTGCTTCGAGCGAAGAGCCTGGTCTTCACGCCGGAGTCGTTCGCGGCTCTGTCGAGTGGTTTGACGACGAATAAGTCGGAGTAGCGGATCGATGGATATTTACAACATCATTCGGCGGCCGCTCGTGACGGAGAAGGGCACGCACCAGAGCAAGACGTCGCACGAGGCGACGCGGACGCGACCCGGTCGCGGCGGCGCCTACGCCTTCGAGGTGCACGAGAAGGCCAACAAGATTCAGATCCGCGACGCCGTGGAGAAGATCTACAGCGTGCGTGTCGCCAGTGTCCGCACCTCGCTCCAGCGAGGCAAGACGCGGCGCTACCGCGGACGAGCGGGAACGACGAGAGTTTGGAAGAAGGCGGTTGTTGTGCTCCGGCCGGAGCATCATATCGACCTGTTCTAGTCAGTGATTCGCGACGAGTCGCTCGCTGACGGGCGGCTCCCTTCGGCCTGGCGCCGAAGACGATTTGGATAGACCGATGGGCGTACGAATCTACAACAAGACAACGCCGGGGCGACGCAACGCCAGCGTCAACGACTTTGCCGAGCTGACGGAAAAGGGCCGTCGGCCGAAGAAGTCGTTGTGCCGACCGCTCGTCAAGACGGGTGGCCGCAACAACCAGGGCAAGACGACGTCGCGCTTCCGCGGCGGCGGTCACAAGCGCCTCTATCGCCTGATTGACTTCAAGCGAAACAAGGACGGCGTCGAAGGCAGGATCGAGGCGATCGAATACGATCCGAATCGCAATGTCTTCATCGCGCTGGTCGAGTACGCCGACGGCGAGTATCGCTACATCCTGGCGCCGAACGGCATGAAGGCCGGCGACACTGTGATGAGCGGCAAGGGCGTCGAGCCGAAGGTCGGGAACGCCATGGCGTTTCGCGACATGCCGATCGGTATGGATGTGCACAATATCGAGATGTCGGCCGGCCAGGGCGGCAAGCTCGTTCGCTCGGCGGGTGGCGCCGCTCGATTTGTGGCCCGCGAGGGCGACTGGGCGACGATCGTCCTTCCGTCCGGCGAAATGCGGCAGGTCCGCGTCGAGTGCCGCGCGACGATCGGTCAGCTCGGCAATCTCGAACACAAGAACATCTCGCTCGGCAAGGCCGGGCGGACGCGTCACCTGGGGCGTCGGCCGCACAACCGCGGCACGTCGATGAACCCCGTCGCCCACCCGATGGGTGGTGGTGAAGGTCGAAGCGGCGGTGGCCGTCATCCCTGCAGCCCGACGGGCAAGCTGGCCAAGGGTGGTCGAACGCGAAAGCCGCGGAACCGATCGAATCGCCGAATCCTGCGACGGCGCAAGAGCAGGCGATACGGGCAGGTCTCGCTGGCGCGACGAAAGTAGTCAGGACACGTGCCGCACGATGGCGGCGTGAACCGAGTCGGCGATGGGGCCGGCATGGCAGAACTGGACGTTAGACGATGTCGAGAAGTCTGAAAAAAGGACCGTTTGTTGACCCCCGCCTTTATGAGAAGGTCATGAAGGCGGAGGCGGCCGGAGCGCGTGCCCCGATCAAGACCTGGTCGCGTCGATGCACGATTCCGCCGGAGTTCGTCGGTAAGACGTTCGACGTCCACAACGGCAAGATCTTTCATAAAGTGTACGTGACTGAAGATATGGTCGGCCACAAGCTCGGCGAATTCAGTCCGACGAGAACCTTCCGAAGCCACACTGAGGCCAAGAAGAAGTAGTTTTGCGGCGAGTGTCGCGGAGCGGATAGGGTTATGGCGGATAAGGCTGCATTTACCAGTATTCATCGATATGCACGCATCAGCCCGCGTAAGGCGCGGCTGGTGACGCAGTTGATCGCCGACCGGCACGTCAACGAGGCCCTGGATCTTCTCAAGTTCACCCCGAAGCGTGCGGCGGTGATGGTGGACAAGGTGCTGCGGGCCGCCATGGCGGACGCGGACGAGCAGGAAGCGAATGTTCGCGAGCTGTTCGTTCACGAGGCGCGCGTGGATGAAGGCCCCACGATCAAGCGATTCCGTCCGAAGGATCGCGGTCGCGCCCATCCGATCATGAAGCGAACGAGCCATATTGTCGTCACGGTGTGCGAAGGACCAAGGAAGTAACACATGGGACAGAAAGTCCATCCAACCGGATTTCGAATCGGCGTCACGGAGCCCTGGCGATCGCGCTGGTACGCCCCCAAGGCCGCATTCTCCGAGTTCCTGATTGAGGATCAGAAGATCCGCGACCTGATCGACAAGCGTCTGAATCGGACGCCTCCGTTCGCGGGTTGCAGCAAGATCGAGATTGAGCGAACCCGTGACGAGGTCAAGGTGTTCCTCTCGACGGCTCGCCCCGGCATGGTCATCGGCCCCAAGGGCGCCGAGGTCGACAAGCTCCGCGAGCTGGTCGAAGACCTGATCGATCGAAAAGTCAGCGTCAATATCCGGGAGATCAAGAACCCGGACATGAACGCCCAGCTGATCGCCCTGGACATTGCCGCCCAGCTTCGACGCCGCGGCAGCTTCCGCCGGGCCGTCAAGATGAAGTGCGACGCGGCCATCGCCGCCGGCGCCCTGGGCATCAAGATCATCGCCAAGGGGCGGCTCGGTGGCGCCGAAATGTCGCGCACGGAGACGCAGAAGCGGGGTTCGATTCCGCTCCAGACGCTCCAGGCGCATGTGGATTACGGCTTCGCTGAGAGCTACACGACCTACGGCGCCATCGGCATCCGGGTCTGGCTCTACAAGGGCGAATACGGCAACGAAGTGGATGAAGCGGAACCGGTTCGACGCGGTGGTCGCCGGGCAAGGGCATAAGCGAGGAGACTGTTCGTCATGGCCATGCTTCCGGCCCGAGTCAAATATCGAAAGATGCATCGCGGTCATACGCGAGGCAACGCAACCCGCGGTAATCGCGTCGCTTATGGCGAATTCGGTCTGCAGGTGCTCGAGGGCGGCCGCATCACGGCCCGCCAGATCGAGGCCGGCCGAATGGCGGCGACGCACTACCTGGCTCGCCAGGGGCGCGTGTTCATCCGCATCTTTCCGCACAAGAGTATCACCGGCAAGCCGCTGGAAACGCGTATGGGTAAGGGCAAAGGTGAGGTTGACCACTGGGTCGCCCTCGTCAAGCCCGGAACGATTCTCTACGAAATCGGCGAGATTCCGGAAGACGTCGCCCGGGCGGCTTTGGCGCGTGTCGCGCACAAGATGCCTTATCGATGTCGATTCGTGAAGCGGCTTCCGAGTCTGTAAGGATCAGGGAATACTGCGATGAAAATATCTGATCTGCGGGAACTCAAGACAGACGAGCTGCACACGGAGCTGGATCGACTCCGACGGCACTACTTCGATCTTCGAAGCCAGGCCGTCACGGAGAAGCTCGAGGATTCCTCCCAGCTGGGCAAGACCCGCCGCGACGTGGCTCGCGTGCTGACGGCGCTCAGTGAGCGGAACGAAGGAAACATCGAGCAGAAGCAGCACCACATGGAATCAATCGGCTCGACAAAGAAGAGCGGCAAGGCGAAAGCGTAACGTCCCGGCGACGGGCCTAAGTGAGTGACGACAGGTTATGAGCGATACGGCAACAACAGGAACCGCGACAGCCGCCAGGACCCGAACGATGCGCCGCAAGCGAATCGGTGTGGTCGAGACCAGCAAGCGCGACAAGACGATCAAGGTTCGCATCGATCGTCTGCTTCGGCACCCGAAGTACGGCAAGTACATGCAGCGACGTCTCGTCCTGCACGCGCACGATGAGAAGAACGAAGCGCAGGTCGGCGACGTCGTGGAAATTTCCGAGTGCCGGCCGATCAGCAAGACCAAGTCGTGGCGACTGCTGCGGATCATTCGCCGAACGGGGCAGGTATAACGGAGCGGTTGGGCGATGGTTCAACAAGAGAGCGTACTGGACATCACGGACAATACCGGCGCGAAGAAGGCGCTCGTGATCCGCGTATTGGGCGGATCGACGGGCCGAAAGCGCTTCACGCGGCGAACGGCCTCGGTGGGCGACATCGTCGTCTGCGCCGTCAAGAAGGCGCTGCCGAACAGCGACTACTACGTCGGCAACAACCGCAAAGAGCGGTCGACCCGACGAAAGGTCAAGGCGGTCATCGTGCGCACCAAGTCGCCGGTCCGCCGGCCGGACGGCAGCTATGTTCGATTCGATTCGAACGCGGCTGTCATCATTGATGACGACAAGAACCCGCGCGGCACCCGAATCTTCGGCGCCGTGGCCCGCGAACTTCGCGACAAGGGTTACATGAAGATCGTGTCGCTGGCGAGCGAGGTGGTTTGAGTCATGGCGGCAAAAGTACGAAAAGGCGATCGGGTTGAGGTCATCAGCGGCGAGCATCGCGGCCAGCAGGGCAAGGTCCTGCGCGTCGAGCCGACGAAGGATCGCGTCTATATCGAGGGCGTGAATCTCGTCCATCGCCACATGCGGCCCAGCCGGAAGAATCCGCAGGGCGGGCGTATCCAGAAGGAAGCCCCGATTCATATCTCGAATGTCCTGCCGGTCGATCCCAAGACGGGACGCGGATCGCGGGTCCGGTTCGAGACGGAAAAGGACGCCAGAGGTCGCGTGACGTCAAAGCGACGCGTGACGGTCGGCGGCACAGTGCTGGACGAGGCGAAGGCTTCGGCCGCGAGCTAGAACGCGAAGAAACTGGGATTCGGGTCGGCGTGAGCCGCCCGTCAGATCAAGTCCCGACGGCGTGAGTTAAGCAGGCCGTCAGGAATAACGTCGGTGTCGAGACCATGGCGCGACTGCAAGAAAAATATAAGAGCGAAATCGCCCCGGCCCTGAAAGAGGCGCTGGGCATCAAGAATCCGATGGCGATTCCCAAGGTCGAGAAGATCGTGATCTCGATGGGCATCGGCTCGGCGATTCAGGAAAAGACCCGCATCGCGGCGGCTCAGAAGGAGCTCGCCATGATCGCCGGCCAGAAGCCGGTCGTGTGCAAGGCCCGCAAGAGCGTGTCGAACTTCAAGCTCCGCGAAGGGTATGACATCGGACTGAAGGTGACGCTCCGCGGGAAGCGAATGTACGAGTTCCTGGATCGACTGATCGCCGTCGCGATTCCCCGTGTTCGCGACTTCCGCGGTCTGAACCCGAACAGCTTCGACGGCCGCGGCAACTACAGCATGGGCGTCACGGAGCAGACGATCTTCCCGGAAGTGGATCCGGACAAGGTCACGTTCCAGCAGGGAATGAATATCACGTTCGCCACGTCGGCGCGAAACGATCGCGAGGCGCGGGAACTGTTGCAGAGACTGGGTCTTCCGTTCCGCAAGACGGGCTCGGACAAGGCCGCCTGATACTGAGGTAATCGCCGGATGGACCGGCGGAAGCGAGACGCCCTATGGCCAAGACGTCGTTGATCGTCAAAGCGTTGCGAAAGCCGAAATTCAAGGTACGCGCCTACACGCGCTGCCAGGTGTGCGGTCGTCCCCGAGCGGTCTATCGCAAGTTCATGTTGTGTCGGATCTGTTTCCGCAATCTGGCGCACGAAGGAAAGATTCCGGGCGTGCGCAAGGCGAGTTGGTAGGACGACGACGAGGCGATACCGCCGAAGGATAATGATCGATGTGGAGTGATCCTGTCGCTGACATGCTGACGCGAATCCGAAACTCGGCCCGGAACAAGGCCAAGCACGTGATGATTCCGCGCAGCAACGTGAAGTGTGCGATCTGCCAGGTGCTCAAGGACGAGGGATTCATCGAAGGGTTCGATGAGATCGACGACGGCGTCCAGGGCAAGATCCGAGTGACGCTGAAGTATGGTCCGCGTGGCGAAATCGTGCTGAACCAGCTGAAGCGCGAGAGCAAGGGCGGCCGACGCCTCTTCGTCGGGGTCGAGGAGATCCCGAAGGTGCTCAACGGCCTGGGCATCGCGATCCTGTCGACCAGCCGGGGCGTGATGAGCGATCGAAAGTGCCGCGAGCAGCGCGTCGGCGGTGAACTGTTGTGCACGGTGTATTAAGCGAGGCGCCCGTTCGCATCGCGTAAGACGAAAGCGGAAGACTGATGTCCCGTATCGGCAAAAAACCATTGGCAATTCCCTCCGGCGTCAAGATCGACGTCAAGGATCGCGTGATTTCCGTCAGCGGTCCGAAGGGGAACCTGAACTTCTCCCATCCCGAAGGCGTGTCGGTCGCGATCGACGGCGCCGAGCTTCGTGTCGAGCGGGCCAGTGACGTTCGCGAGCATCGCGCGTTTCACGGCCTGACGCGGGCCCTGGTCAGTAACATGATCGTCGGCGTCACGCAGGGATACACGCAGAAGATGGAAGTGTACGGCACGGGCTACGGATGCACGGTGTCCGGCAATTCCCTGGACCTGACCGTCGGCTACTCCCATCAGGTGAAGCTGCCGATTCCGCAGGGCATCAAGGTCACGGTCGATGTGGCCCAGGCGAAGGGTGACGAAACCCCCGCGAGGCTCACGATCGAAGGCATCGACAAGCAACTGGTCGGGCAGTTCGCCCGGAACGTAAAGGACGCGCGAAAGCCGGAACCCTACAAGGGCAAGGGCGTTCGATATGAAGGCGAGCAGATTCGTCGCAAGGCGGGCAAGGCGTTTGCCGGCGCCGGCGGTTAATCGGGCTGCATAAGGCGAAAGTAACGATGAAGGCACAGAAGCGAACAGCATTGCGGCAACTGCGTCGGAAGCGACGTGTGCGACGCCGAATCTTCGGGACGCCCGATCGGCCTCGGCTGAGTGTGTCGCGCAGCAACAAGCACATCAGCGTGCAGCTGATCGACGACCTCAGCGGCAGGACGCTTTGCAGCGCGGGCTCGATGTCGAAAGAGTCGAAGGGACAGAACGGCGGCAACTGCGCCGCGGCCAAGGTGGTTGGCCAGGCCATTGCCGAGAAGGCCCGGATGCAGAACATTCGGCAGATCGCCTTCGATCGCAACGGTTACAAGTATCACGGTCGCGTCAAGGCGCTGGCCGATGCGGCCCGCGAGGCGGGGTTGGAGTTTTAAGTCGCCGTTCGCGGGATGGCGATCCAGCAGGAACTGAAAACGAATGCAAACAGCAGCCCCGGATAAGCAGGCAATGAATCAGGAGGAGCGACAGCCGTACGACGACAACGTCGTCAAGGTCTATCGCTGCTCGAAGGTCGTCAAAGGCGGACGCCGATTCAGCTTCGCGGCGCTCGTCGTCGTCGGCGACAAGAACGGTCGCGTCGGCGTCGGTTACGGCAAGGCCAATGAAGTGCCGAACGCCGTTGAGAAGGGCCGCAAGCGGGCCATGCGGGACATGATGCCCGTCTCCCTGACCGGCGGAACGATTCCGCACGAAGTCACGGGTCGTTTCGGCTCCAGTCGCGTGAAGATCCTTCCGGCCCAGTCCGGAACAGGCGTCATCGCCGGCCAGAGCGTTCGCGCCGTGCTTGAACTCGCCGGTGTGCATGACTGTCTGACAAAAGTGTACGGCTCCACGAGCCCCAAGAACCTGTGCAAGGCGACGCTGAACGCGCTGCTGCTGCTGCGGGACCGCGAGACGGTCGCCCGGCTTCGCGGTGTCGAGATGCCGGTCCATCACTAAAGAAGAAGTAGCTCGAAGATGAATATCACCGAAATTACGAAAAAAGCCGGCGCGAGACCGAAGCGCAAGCGAGTCGGCCGCGGTGAAAGCAGCGGCTGGGGCAAGACGTCGGGACGCGGCCACAAGGGACAGGGACAGCGATCGGGCTACCGGGCGATGACGCTCGGCGAAGGCGCGAACTTCCCGTTCTTCCGCCGAATTCCGAAGTACGGATTCAGCAACAAGGTGTTCCGAACGGAATACCAGATCGTGAATCTGTCGGAACTGACGGAGCGATTCGAGAAGGGCGCCCACGTGACGCCCGCCGAGCTTCAGACCAAGGGTCTGATTCGCGACAAGAACGACCTGGTCAAGGTTCTGGGCGACGGCGAGTTGTCCGGCGCCATGACCATCGAGGCGCATCGCTTCTCGGCGTCCGCCGAGAAGAAGATCCAGGCCGCCGGCGGAACGGCGAAGTGGCTCGCCGATCGCCCGAAGAAGAAGTTCGTGGCGAAGCCGAAGTGGCAGGTTGAGGCGGAGGCCAAGGCCGCCGGCAAGGACGCGCCGAAGGGTGGTTCAAAGAAGGCCGCCAGGAAGGCTGACGAAGGCGACGAGGCGAAGGACGCCCCGGCGGACGAGTGATCTCGATCGCGAACTCGCCGATGGATTGATGCGACGAACGGGCCGCTCGCGACAAGGAACACTGGCCGATGCTCTCAGCATTCTTGAACATCTTCAAAGTCCCTGACCTTCGCAACAAGGTCTATTTCACACTGGGCCTGCTCGCCGTCTATCGGATCGGATTTTACGTGCCGATTCCCGGCATCGATCAGACGTCGCTCGAGCAGCACTTTCAGAAAATGAGCCAGGGCGGCGCCGGCAGCGGTCTCGCCCAGCTGACTGAATACTTCCAGATGTTTACGGGTGGAAATCTGCAGCAGAGCACGATTTTCGGCCTGGGCATCATGCCGTACATCTCGGCGTCCATTATCTTCCAGCTCCTCGGCACGGTCATTCCGTCGCTCGAAAAGTTGAAGCAGGAAGGTGAGATCGGTCGCCGCAAGATTCAGGAATACACGCGGTACTCGACCGTCGTGATCTGCATTGTTCAGGCCTTCTTCTGGCTGAAGTACATCACGGCCCAGCAGCTCGTGTATCCGGAATTCGCCGATTTCAGCGGCAGTTTCGTCGGAACGACGATGTTCTGGGTGATCGGCGTCGTGGGCATGACCGCCGGAACCATGTTCCTGATGTGGCTGGGCGAGCAGATCGACGAGTACGGTATCGGTAACGGTGTCAGCCTCATCATCATGGCGGGTATCGTGGCTCGAATGCCGCAGGCCGTCGTGTACGTGATTCAGAACGCTTCGCTGGATGTCAGCGCCGAGGGCAAGATGGGCCCGGCCAAGATCCTGTTCATCCTGATCGCGTTCGTCGCCGTCGTCGCGGGATCGATCCTGATCACGCAGGGTCAGCGGCGGATTCCGATTCAGCAGGCCAAGCAGATGCGTGGTCGACGGATGTTCGGCGGCGCCCGCAACTACCTGCCGCTCCGCGTCAATCACGGCGGCGTCATGCCGATCATCTTCGCGAGCAGTCTGCTGATCTTCCCGAGCCTGTTCTTCGGCTGGCTGTCGAACGTATTCCCCGGCAGCAGCTTCTGGGCGACGATGGCGGAGGAGTTCCGCAGCGGCAACGGCTTCCTGTACGTCGTGACCTATATCGCGATGGTCTATTTCTTTGCCTACTTCTGGACGACGGTTCAGTTCCAGCCCAAGGAAATGGCCAATCAGCTGCGTGACAACGGCAGCTTCATTCCGGGGCTGCGGCCCGGCAAGCGAACGGCGGATTACCTTGAGAAGGTGATGACCCGGATCACGTATGTCGGCGCCGGCTTCCTGGCGTTCATCGCGATTGTCCCGCAGGTGATCGCCGCAACGCTCGAAATTCCGATCTTCGTCTCGTCGTTCCTGGGCGGGACAGGTCTGCTGATTGTTGTCAGTGTGGGTCTCGACTTGGTGCAGCGCATCGAATCGAACCTGATCATGCGAAATTATGGCGGTTTCCTCGGCCCCGAAGGTGGCGGTCGAATCAAGGGAGCCTACATGTGAATCTGATCCTCCTCGGTCCACCGGGCGCCGGCAAAGGGACGCAGGCCGTCCTGATTGCCGAGGCATTTGGACTTCTGCACCTCTCCAGCGGCGATATTCTGAGGGCGGAGCGGAAGGAAAAAACCGAGCTCGGGCTGAAGGCCCAGGCGTACATGGATCGGGGGGACTTGGTCCCCGACGACGTGATCCTGACCATGATGGTCGAGCATATCGCCGGCGCCAGGGATCGAAAGGGCTTCCTCCTGGATGGATTTCCGAGGACGCTGGCCCAGGCCCAGGGGCTCAAAACCCGGCTGGAAGAGGCGGAAACGCGGCTCGACCACGTGATCAGCCTCGAGGTGGATGACGCGGAGCTCGTGACCCGCTTGACAGGTAGGCTATACTGTCCCGATTGTGGGCGGACCTATCATGAGAAGTTCAGTCCGCCACAGACAGCGGGCGCGTGTGACGTAAACGGCGAGAAGCTGCTTCGCCGGAAGGATGATACGCCGGAGGTGGTTCGGCAGAGACTCGAGACATACCATCGCGAGACCAAGCCGCTGATCGCCTACTACGGCGCCCAGGGGCTTTTGCGCTCTGTTTCGGGTGTCGGCGAAATCGACGACGTTGCGTCGCGGATCAAAGAGGCGTGTAAGGCATGATGCGATTCGCGGGACGCCAGCAGGCGAAGGCGGCGAACGCCGAACGAGGCTCGTCGGCGACGCCTGTCCTGAAGAGCGCGCGAGAGATTGAGCTGATGCGCGACGCTGGACGGATTGTCCATCGCGTGCATGAGGAAATGCGAAAGCTGGTCGTTCCGGGCGTGTGTGGCTCGGATCTGGGTAAGGCGGCGGATGAGATCATTGCGTCTGCCGGCGCCGAAGCGCTGTTTCGAGGCGTGCGAACGCCGAGTACCAGGTTTCCTTTTCCATCGGCGATTTGCGCCAGCGTCAATGAGGTTGTCGTCCACGGAATTCCGGACGATCGGCCCCTGGAGGAAGGCGACATCATCGCCGTGGACTGCGGCGTGCGGCTGAAGGGGTATTGCGGCGACGCCGCCAACACCTACGCCGTCGGTCGGATTTCCGACGAGGCGGAGCGGCTGCTGGATGTCACGAAGCGGACGCTCGACCTGGCGATCGCCGAGATGCGACCGGGGCGCTGGTGGAGCGAAGTCGCCTCGCAGATGCAGGCGCTTGTGGAGTCGGCGGGATTCAGCGTGGTCCGCGAGTTCGTGGGGCATGGAATCGGCCGCGAAATGCATGAGGAACCCAAGGTTCCGAATTACTCAGATCACCAGCAGCGAAAGCAGGACTTCCTGCTGGAGCCGGGCTTGGTGGTCGCGGTCGAGCCGATGGTGAACGCCGGCGGACGTCAGGTCTGTGCCGGCGATCGCACGGGTTGGCCGCAGGTGACGCGCGACGGGCGACTGTCGGCGCATTTTGAACATACGATCGCCGTGACTGACAGCGGCGTGGACATACTGACCGACGGCCGATAGCCGGCGGCGTTCCGCCGGAGCGCATGGGCGTGGCGGGATGAAAGCGGGAGTGTGAGCGATGAAGGTTCGATCCAGCGTCAAGCGGATTTGTGAGAATTGCAAGATTGTGAAGCGCAAGGGCGTGGTGCGTGTGATCTGTTCGTCGGATCCTCGCCACAAGCAGCGACAGGGCTAAATCAAAGCGCGACTGGGATGCTCTTTCGTAACAGAGCGGATTGGAGAAGCTGACGAATGCCTCGTATTGCAGGTGTTGACATTCCGAATGAAAAGCGCGTGGTGGTGTCGCTGACGTACATCTACGGCATCGGCCCGGCGTTCAGCCGCGCGATCCTGAAGGACGCACAGATTGATGAAGACACGCGGGCGAAGGATCTGACGGAAGATCAGATCAGTCACATCGCGTCGATCATCGATCGAAACTACGTGGTCGAAGGTCAGCTTCGACGACAGATCACGCAGAATATCGCGCGATTGCGGGACATTCAGTGCTATCGCGGCATGCGCCATCGAAAGGGGCTGCCCGTTCGCGGCCAGCGCACCAAGACGAATGCGCGAACGCGCAAGGGACCGAAGAAGACGGTTGCGGGCAAGAAGGGCGTGAAGGAACTGCGATAGCGGCAGGCTGTGTCAGGCGTACGCGCGGCGAGCCGGACAGACCGCTGATTGATTGAACTCTAGAAGGAGCCGTCCAGGTGGCGAAAAGCGGCAAGCGGAAAATCAAGCGACAAGTGTCTCGTGGTATCGTGCACGTCAAGTCGACGTTCAACAACACCATGATCACGATCACGGACATGAATGGCGAAACCCTCTGCTGGGCGTCGGCCGGCACCGTGGGTTTTAAGGGCACGCGAAAGAGCACGCCCTTTGCGGCGCAGCGCGCCGGTGAGACGGCCGCCCAGGCGGCGCGTCGATATGGTCTCGGCGAAGTTGAGGTTCGCGTGAAGGGACCGGGCAGCGGTCGCGAATCCGCCGTGTCGGGCATTCAGTCCGGCGGTCTGCGGATTCTGTCGATCGAGGACGTGACGCCGCTGCCCCACAACGGCTGTCGCCCGCGGCGCAAGCGACGCGTCTAGGCGTTGCAGCCGACGGCGATCCGGCCGTCAAGTGAATGAATGACAAGGCGCGGCAAGCGCGGCGGTCGATCGGCGAGCGGTCCGTCGCGGCTTGAAATTAGATAAACGGCAATGATTGGGATCGTCCGCGGCGCTGGCAAGCCTGCGGGCGATTACCACGGTACGGAAGCAGAAGGGCGCCAATTGCCCGTGAACTCCGTGCCGGGAGGTCGAGACAATGCGAATTCGATGGCGAGGACTGGAGCTGCCGACGCGCGTGGTGCGCGATGAGGCGGCGAGCACGGATGTTTATGGTCGATTTGTCGTGGAGCCGTTTGAGCGCGGATTCGGAACGACAGTCGGCAACAGCCTGCGCCGGATCCTGCTGAGCAGCCTGGAAGGCGCGGCCGTGACACACGTCCGCATCAAGGGCGCCGAGCATGAATTCTCCAGCCTGACCGGCGTGCTGGAGGATGTGACGGAAGTCGTTCTGAACGTGAAGTCGGTCATCGTTAGGTCCGCCAGCGACGCGCCCAGGACGATCAAAGTGTCTGTCCGGGGCAAGTCAGGGGAAATGGTCGAGGTTCGCGCAGGGGCCATCGAGTCCGACGCGTCCGTTGAAGTCATCAACAAGGACCTCCTCCTCTGCACGCTGACGGACGCCGTCGATTTTGAGATGGAAATGACTGTCGCGCGTGGCCGCAGCTACGTGACGGCGGAGGAAAACAAGGGCGACAAGGACGAGCAGGAGCTCGGCCTGATTCCGCTGGATTCAGTGTACTCGCCCGTGACGCGCGTTCGGTATCGCGTCGAGGACACGCGCGTCGGTCAGCGAACGAACTACGATCGCCTGGTGCTGGAGATCTGGACGAACGGCACGCTGACGCCCGAGATGTCGCTGGTCGAGGCCGCGAAGATTCTTCGCAAGCACCTCAACCCGTTTGTGCAGTACTTCGAGCTCGGCTCGGCGCTCGCGGCGGAAGGCGACGAAGAGGAAACGGCGCCGATGTCGTCGGGAGCGGACGCCGGGAAGCTGGCGATGCCGATTTCGGCCATGCAGCTCTCCGTTCGATCGAGCAACTGCCTGTCCTCGGCCAATATCCAGACGGTCGGCGACCTGGTTCAGTACGACGAGCCCGGCCTGCTTCGACTGCGAAGCTTCGGCAAGACGTCGCTTCGTGAAGTGAAGCGAAAGCTGATGGACATGGGGCTGAGCCTCAAGGCGTCGGATCAGGATGGCATGCACGACGACATCGACGACGACGAGGACGACGCATATCCGGCGCCGGGCCCCTTCGGTCCGTTCACGAGTACGTCGAAAGTGTCCGGCATCGCTCCGCTGGATTCGGGGTCGATGAATCTGCAGGGTCCGAGCCAGCAGCCACCGGCGGCTGGACCGAGCGCCGAGCCGCAGGAAGACCATGGCGTCGAAACGACGAGCGAGCACAACAGTTGATTTGACCGCGAGACGCGTGTGTCATTCGCGAGGAAGATGAAGACCCCCGGGCGTTGTGAGTCCCGTGCGGGATAGGACGATACGGTCATGAGACACAGAGTAGCCAAGAAGCATTTGTCCCGGACGGCGTCGCACCTCAATGCGATGCGGCGCAACATGGCGCAGAGCCTGATTCAGCACGGCCAGGTCGAGACGACGCTGCCGAAGGCTCGCGAAACGCGTCGATTTGTCGAGAAGCTGATCACGATCGCCCGGAAGGGCACGATCGACAGCCGACGTCGCGTCGAGGCCCTCCTGCGGGATCGCGCGATCATCGACGCCGAGCATCAGGACAAGTACGACCAGATGACGGACGCCCAGCGGCACAAGGTCATGTACGCCCGTTCGGGCCGTCGGCATCGAACCGGCGCCGTGCCCGCGAGCTACAACAAGAACAAGATCCCGTTCGTCGCCCAGTCCGTCGTTCACAAGCTGATGACGGAAGTCGCGCCGACCTACAAGGATCGACCCGGCGGTTACACGCGGATCATCCGGCTGGCCAAGCGTCGCATCGGCGACAACGGCGAGCTGGCGATTCTTCAACTGGTCGACCCCAACGAGGCGCCGGCCGCAGGCGGCAAGAAGAAGTCCGTCGGTCAGCGGCGCGCCCGAATCAACGCCCGCATCGCCTACCTCGAGGGCAAGAAGCCTCGACGGAAGGCCGGCGGCAAGCAGGGTTCGGCGCCGCAGAAGGTCGACCCCGCGCCCGACGCGTCGGGCGGCGACGACGCGTGATATAGTCTCCAGACGTCACATGTCGGGCGGGGCGGGCGATCAATTGACGCCCACCCCGCCCGTTTTTTTTTGTCCGTCATCGCTGGCGAGGGCGACATGGCAATCGACTCCAACTGCATCTTCTGCAAAATTGCCTCGGGCGACATTCCGGCGGCGATTGTCTGGTCGTCGGACACCGCCGTCGCATTTCTCGATGTGAATCCGCTTGCCGAGGGGCACATTCTCCTGATTCCGCGCGCCCACTGCTCGGACTTCCGAGACTGCCCGGCGCAGCAGCTCGCCGATCTGATCGCGCCGCTGCCGACGCTGGTGGACGCGCTGATGACGGCGACCGGCGCCACGGGCGTCAACGTTCTTCAGAATACCGGCGCCTCCGCAGGCCAGGCGGTCTTCCATCTTCATATGCATCTCATTCCGCGCATCGACAGCGACTCTCTCGGCTATCGATGGAACGCCGGGACCTACACGCCGGGGCGAGCGGACGAAATGCTCGCGGCCCTGAAGGCCGCGCTTGGCTGAAGCGCAAAGAGCGTCCACCAATTCCCGATTCGCGATACCATGTAACAAACAGGCAATACGCCGCGAGGGCGCCTTGCGGCCCGTACGCGCGGCGCGCGACAATGGCGTCGATGGTATTGAATCCCGGCGCCCGGCTTGCGGTCGCGCAACGGCGGAGGACTTCGATGAAGCGAATTGGATGGGGACTGGCGGTCTGTGTCGTCTGCATGACAGGGCTCGCGCGAGCGGACATTGTAAACCCATATCGATACGAGTCGTCCGGACGTTATTTCAACGATCTGCTCCGCCTGAAGTCGGGAGAGATGCGCGTCGGCAGGATCCTCGAGTGGGGGGATTCCGTTCGGGTCTACAGCGCCGATGGCCATGCGGCAACGATCGACGCGCGCGAGGTCGATTGGATTCGGCTGCGCCGCGATGACGTCGCCGGGCGTCGATCGGCCGAGCCGGATCTGACAGTGGCGTACGTCGAGCGACTTCCCCGGGTGTCGAGCTGGCAGGGCGCCGTGAGCCTGCGCGGCGGCTATCCGTCGATCGAAAAGGATCGGGCCGCTGTCTCGCGCGATCCCAATGAGGGCGACAACGTGACCTATCGCGTTCACGTTCTCAACGCCGGAAGCAAAGTGTCCGTACCCGTGGACTGCGAGGCGGACATTGATGGGACGCCGCTCGGGACGAAAGTCCGCGTTCCCGGGATCGGACCGGGCCTGGAGTATGTCGCCGAATTCTCCGGACGCTGGTCGGCGGACGCGGACACGCTGACGATCTCGATCGACAAGGGCGCGACGCAGGTTGAGGCCTGTCGATGGAACAACACGCTCCGGGAGCCGGTTCACGGTCTCGCGACCGTCGCCGTTGTCTCGCGCGCCGACTATGTGGCGTTTCAGGAAACACAGAACCTGGTCGACTCATTCTGCTTTGAGGACTACGCCCAGTATCACATTCAGAGCCTGAACGCCCTGATGGCGGCGTCGGTCTATCCAGAGGCCCCGGAAGGTGTCCGCGAACGGCTTCGCCTGGATCGCATCGTCGTTGCGGAGACGCTGGATGAAGCCGCGGTGCGTCAGTCCCTTGTCGACGATCGCGGTCACGCGACCTACGACGCCCTCGTCGTTCTTGGAGCGAATCCGGGCGCGGAGCGCGGTACGGCGGCCGGGGCAATTGACGCGCTTCGCGTGGACTGGTCGGCGCTGAAACGGCTGGGCCTGGAGATCGGCCTGAGCGACGCGTCCGTCGATCGCACGCGGCTCGAGGAGTGCGGCGTCTATGATCGCTTTGGGCGTCCCGCAATGGTTCGACATCGTCCCGTCGGCGCCGAATCCCTCATGAACGAAGCCGGACCTTTCCGCCTCAGCGAGATTGAGGTGGCGCACCTCAATCGTGTCGTCGGCAAACCTCGAGGCCTGCGCGGAACCTATCGCTATCAGACGCCGGACAACGTTGTCGTTGAAGTTGTCGGCGCCAATGGCGCGCCCGTCGCGGGTGTTATCGTCGATGTCTTCCAGCTCGAGACTAACGCGTCGGGAGAAAGACGGATTGCGGGCCCAAGTGGCGTCGACCCATGGGTGTCCATGCAGACCGACGAGTCGGGCCGTGTTGCGTTGTTCAATCGGCCCTGCGCCGGCGGTCAGACGCCCGACGGATACGCGATCAAGCCGAACCCGTTCGGTCAGATTGACCCCGACGGCGGCAACAGTCTGCTTCTGCTCCGGCTGCGTCAGGGCGCGGGCGCCCGCCAGGCGGAATCGTTCCGCTTCCTGCCGTTGTCCACGTGCAATCTCGCCTGCGTGCGGGGCGACACTCGCGACTTCGTCTTCCGCGTGGAGACACAGTTTCTCGACGTCAGCGGCGTGGAGATGGCGCAGTCGCCCTACGCGTTCTTTGTGATGCCGGACCGAACGACAGCGCATCCGGACCTGAGTGTCGCCTGGGCGATTCCGTCCAGTGTGGATCTGAGCAGGATTTCGGAATATCGCCTCTATCGGCGCGTGGGCTTTGGCGCATCGGACACAAGCCCGTGGACGCTCGTGGAAACGGTTACCCAGCCGCCGAACGCCGGCGCCGCGAATTCATGCCCTCAACCCTACTTCGACGCGATGGCGTCGCACAGCGACGCCGGGCTCGATACGTGGTTTGCCGTGGCGATTGCCGATCGCGAGAATCGCGAGGGACCGCTCTCCGAGCCCACTTTTCTTCCATTCGGCAGGCAATCGCACAAACTGGCGATTCGTGACAATACGGCGTTCATCACGCTGTCGGGTTCGGGACCGGCGATGATGCTGTACTTCAACGCCGTCGCCGGCACGCAGGCCTACAAGCCTCAGACAGGGCGGTTTCCCGGTTACGAACCGCACTACGAGGGAATCGCCTTCGGCGAGCGCGGTCTGATCGTCACGGACCCGATCAATCACGTCCTCGCCGTGTACGACATCGGTCAGGAACGGCACGAGTTGATTCAGACGATTCCGCAGCGCTCGCAGTGGCCTGCGCCGCCGAGCTTCTTCGATGGCGAGTTCAACGCTCCCGCGGATGTGGCGTCGGACGCCAGGGGGAATCTCTACGTCGCGGATCGCGGGAACCATCGTGTTCAGATTCTCTCGGCGGACGGGGCGTACCGCGGGCTGCTGGATCCCGATTTCCGATTTCGGGCGCCACACGCGATCGCCTGCTCGAATCAGCGCATCTGCGTGACAGACGCCGCGGGCACGCGCGTGCGTGTGTACGATGTCAGCGGCGCCGAGCCGAAGTTCGAGCGTGAACTGCCGCCCCTCGTGGACGCGGATCGCGCCCTCGTGACGGAATCCGGCCAGATTCTGGTGACGGGTCGAACCTCCGCGGCCGGCGCCTGGGCCGTTCTGCGGTTCGCGCCGCAGGGCCAGCGTGTCGAATTGGTGGAAACGATTGAGGAAGCCGTGATGGGCCGGGTTCACGCGCCGCGCGGTCTCTGCCTGCATCCGGTCGATACGAAGCTGGCGTACTTCGTCAACGGGTTTCCGTTTGATGTGCGAATCGTTCGAATGGACGGCCAGCCGAGCGAAGAATAACGCCGGACGCGCTGCCCTGATCCCGCCAATCCCGTGCGCCTATCGCCTGAGGCGATCCAGTGTCGCCTGGGCGCGCTCCTGCGCCGGCGACGGCAGATTCGGGATGGCGGCCTCGAGCAGTTGAATCGCCTTCGCCGTGTCGCCCGATTCTGCGGCGCGCTCGGCGTTGACCACCATGGAGGCGGCTTCAAACGCCGGGCTGAGGCGCTCGAGCATTGCTCGCGCCTCATTCGACGGAACCTGCCACATCGAGTTTCGCAGGAGCCTCTGGCATGTCAGAAGATCGCCCAGCTTCAGGGCGTCCTCAGCCTCTCCAATCAGGCGGGCGGCCGTCGCAATGCGAAGGTTCTTTTCGATGTCGTCGTCAGGCTGCACGCTCAGCGCGGCCTTGTACTCAGCTTCGGCGCTGGCAAAGTCGCCCTCGCGGAGCGCTCGATCGCCTCGCATGCGATGATCCTGCTGGCGTTTGCCTTCGATGATCTTGTCCCTGAGGCGGCGAGCCTCGGCGATATCGCGAATTTTCATCGCGTCCTGGGCCTTGATAAGCGCCGTCTCCCAGTCCTTCTGCGCGATGGCGGTCTTCGTCGCTTCAACGGCCGCGTTGTACTGCTGGTCTTCGCGCGTCTCATTCAACTTTCGATCGAGCGCGTCCGGGTCCATGCCCGCCTTCTCAGCGCTTTCGCGATACTCCGGCAGTGAAAGCTCGACACGATCGAACTGGCCGCTCGCGATTTGCGCTTCGCTGGCCTGACCGATCCGAATCGCTTCCTGACGGTTCGCCATGATGTCGCGAATGTCCTGGATCTGGTGCGGCGGGGCGCCGTTGGTCTGCGCTTTCGACAGGGCCGACTCGGCGTCGGCGAAACGCTCGCTGTCGACCGCTTCGCGCGCATCGATCAGCAGCAGCGACCACCTGGCGGTCTCGTACAGATCTCGAAGCTTGGGTTGGTCCTCCGCAACCAGCATGATCTGGCGGAACTGGCGCCGGGCGGATTCATAGTCGCCGTCCTGGCGCGTTCGTTCAGCGGCGTCAACCAGCGTGGCGGTCGCGCGATATTCGGCGCCCGGATCCGTGATTCGATTGTACGACTGAACGGCGACAAACGTTGCGGTTCCGACAACGAGGATCCCCACGAACGCCGCAAACAGGACGCCGGGGCGATAGCGCTGCGGCTCCTCCGTCTCCGCCGGCGTGGGCGGGACGATCGGCGTCTTCGGCAGTCGCTTGCGTGGCGTGGAGTCCGGAGGCGTCAGCGTCACGTGCTGAGACACGACGGTTCGGGGCCGGGATTCGGGCGAGATGACCGGCACGGGGGGGCGCAGTCGCACGCGACGGCCCATTGGATGACGCATTTCCCTGTCGGGCTCGATCGCCGTTGTGGTTGTGGACTGATCCTCTCGAACAAGCCAGGCGAGCGACGTCTGCCGCGTCGGATCGGAATCCACGCGACGAATCTCCAGCACCTTGGGCCCCTCGTTCGCAATCGCTTTCGGTTCTTCCCGTCGGATCGCGAGCTGCTTGTTGACGGTCCGCAGGATCTCCTGATACGTGCCGACGCGATCATCCGCGTCTTTCTTCGTCATGCTCTGCAGCAACTCCGACAGGGCGTCGCACACATCGGCGTTGAGCGCGCTGGCGGGCGGCAGATTCCTGTCGAGGTCGACGTGCCACGCCCGCCACTCGGATTCGTGTGGCTTGGGGGTGCCGAATTCGGATTCACACCATGTCTTCAGCGATGCGCGACCGACGCTGATTTCATAGAGCAGCATGCCGAAGGAGTAGATGTCGGCGCGACAGTCGCAGGGTTCGCCCAGGAGAATCTCCGGCGCGGCGTATTTGGCGTGCACCAGGGGGGGCGACACGGCGTCACCTTCGCGCGTCGCCGTGGAGAAGTTTGTCAGAATGAGCCGGCCGTTGGCGCCGACGAGCCAGTTGCCGGGCCACGCGTCGCGATGCACGATGCGCTCGAGCTGCAGCGCGCCGAGCGCCAGGCAGCCATGTCGGAGCATCTGCGGCACATCGGCCGCCGTGAAGGCGCGCTTGGAGATCAACATCTCCAGCCAGTCGCCTTCGATGTACTCCTCGGCGATGAAGAAGCCGTGCTCGTCGCCAATCAGTTCGTACACGTGTGTGACGTTGCGGGATCGTCCCGAGAGTCGGGCGAGCAGCTGCGCCTCGCGTTTGAAGTCACCGCAGGCGACGGGATCGTCGATCAGCCCCGGCGAGAGCTGTTTCAGCGTGACGAGGCGATCGAGCATCGCGTCGCGCGCCTTGTAGACGATCGCGTTGTGCGTGCTGCGAATTCGTTCCAGAATGCGATATTTGCCAAGTCCCGTGCCAGTGACGAGTCCCGGCCGGCCTTCCGCCTGGAAGCGGATGACGGGCGCGTCGGTCTCCGTATGACCTTCCTGTGGCAATTCTGGATGTGGTCGATCTGTCATATGCGTTCGTCTCGACGGCGACAGCCGATCGAGCCCCCCCAGCAAGGATGAACTCCAGTATGTTGTTCCCCGCGAGGTTGAAGCGGCGGCTCGCAGTTGTCTCACGTCGCCATGTGTGCGACGTCATCGGCGCCCCCGAAGGCCGATGGTTCGACTGAGTCATGAAATCTCGATGAAGACGCTCGGGCTGTCGCGCCGGGCCTTCCTTCGAGCTCGATCCAGTCGTGGGCGAAACAACGGCAACTCCTGCCGCTTCAACTATTAATGATATGTCGAGGGGCCCATCGGAGTCCAGCGATTGACTGGGAGGGGGCGCCGCCTTTGGGGACTGCGGCCGGTTGTGGTCCGAGATTGCCGGGAGCGACACGACATGGCGTCGCCACGAGTGGCACATTTGTCCAGTAATCCGCGAAGTTGGACCGCAATGCAATTGGCGGCTTGGCCATCGCGTCCTATCATGTTCTCGACATAATGTCAGAAATGGACGCGCCACGTCCGTCGCCGCTCACGGAGCCCACTCTTGTCCCGCTGGACCACGCTTGTCTGCCTTATCGTGATTTCTTCGACGACGCCCGTATGGGCCCAGTTCGGCGGTCCCACTCGGGTCGAGGTCGAGACTGTGATTCGAAAGGAAGTCGCCCCCACGATCGAACTGGTGGGGACGCTGAGACCTCACCTGCGGTCCATTGTCGCCGCTGATGTGGACGGCCTCGTCGTCGAGATGCCGTTCGACTATGGCGCGACAGTGACGAAGGGCGATCCCGTCTGCATTCTGCGCGATGTCACGCGGCGTCTGGCGGTCGATCAGGCCAAAGCCGCCGCCGCGGCAATCGAAGGTGAACTTCAGGCGCGCGAGGCCGACGTGCGGAAGACCGCCTTCGAGCTCGAGCGGATCTCTCGACTGGCCAAGCTCGATCGGTCCAGCGACAAGGAGCGCGTGGACGCCGAAGCGGATCACGCCGCCGCCGAGGCCCGCGTCCGCCAGTCCCGGGCGCAGCTTGACGAAGCCCTCGCGCTGCTCGCGGTCGCTGAAGACAATCTGGCGCGCACACGAATTCCCGCGCCCTTCGACGGCGCCATTACGTCCAAGATGACGGAAGTGGGCCAGTGGGTGATGACGGGCGAGGCGACTGTGGAAATGGTGGACCTAAACACGGTCCGCGCCCGCGTGATGGTCCCGGAATCCGCCATCGCCTTCTGCACGCCGGGCGAGCCCGCGATGATCAGCGTGGACGCGCTGGGGCGGAGCTTTGAGGGCGCGATCTCCCGCGTCATTCCCGAGGCGGACCCACAGGCGAATACGTTTCCGACGGACATCGACATCCCCAATCCGGAGGGCGTCCTCAAGGCGGGCATGTTCGTTCGCGCCATGGCGCCGGCGGCCCCCAAGGCGTCGCGGCTCCTGGTTCCGAAGGACGCCGTCCTGCGCCGCGGGCCATCGTCGATCGCCTATGTTGTGCGCGGATCGGACGAGAAGGGGTACACCGCGGACATCGCGCCCGTGAACGTTGTCGCCGAAGTCATGCAGTACCTCGCCGTCGAATCGCCGGCGCTGAAGAATGGCGATCGTGTCGTCGTTCGCGGGAATGAGGGAATGCACGGTCCGGGGCCGATCGTCATTGTCTCGGGCGAACCGAAGGCGCGTCCGGCGGAGGCGCGCGATCACTCGCGGGATGGCGAAGCGGCCGGCGTCCCGGGTAAGGCGTCGGCGGAGGCGTCCGCATCTGACGGCCGGCGGTAAACATGGTCGATCTCTTCATCCGAAATCCGGTCAAAGTCGCAGTCGGCGTGATTCTGCTGGTGCTCTTCGGCGCATTGACGGTTATTCCGCCGTCGATCATGCCGTCACCCATCCGTGCGCCCGTTCAGCTGACACCGAACATCGACGAGCCGGTCGTCATGGTGCAGACGCGATGGGAAGGCGCGAGCCCCGAGGAAGTCGAACGGGAAATTCTCGACAAGCAGGAGGACATGCTCAAGAGCATCTCCAACCTGCGAAAGATGATCGGAACGACCAAGCAGGGTGAATCCAGCGTTCGACTGGAATTCGAAGTCGGGACGGACAAGGACATCGCGAAACAGGACGTATCCGACGCCCTTCGTCGCGTTCAGTATCAGATTCCGCAGGACGAGTTCGACAATCCCATCGTCACGAGTGGTGAGGAAGACGGCGACAAGGCCATCGCATGGATGATCCTGTCGTCGGACCGGAATGACGTATCGGTTCCGGAGCTCTTCACGTTTGTCGACGAAGAGGTCATTCCGTTCCTTGAGCGCGTGGAGGGCGTGGCGTCGGTCCGCCTCCTCGGCGGACGCGACCGTGAAATTCAGGTTGTTGTTGATCCGTACAAGCTGGCTCAGGCGGGCATCACGTTTGCCGAGCTGTCCAGCGCCCTTCAGACGCAGAACACCAACATCGCCGCCGGCAACAGCGCCCAGGGCAAGCGAGATGTTGTCATCCGGACGATGGGGCGTTTTTCATCGCTCCAGGACGTTCGCGAGACAGTTGTGCGCATGGGCGACGGTGGTCCGATCCGCGTTCGGGACGTTGCCGACGTCGTCGACGGGTTCAAGCGCCAGTACACGTTTGTGCGAAGCAAGGGCAAGTTCGTCATGGCGCTGCCCGCCTATCGCGAGACCAACGCCAATGTCATTGAAACCATGGAAGGGCTGCGAGCGGCGATCACGCGCGTCAACAACGAGATTCTCTCACATCGGGGCCTGACGCTCGAACTGACGCAGGTGTACGACGAGACCACGTATATTCATTCGTCGATCGGGCTGGTACAGCAGAATATTCTGCTCGGCGGCGCCCTGGCCATCGTCGTCCTGATGCTGTTTCTTCGCAGCATCTCCGGGACGTTTGTCGTGGCGTTGTCAATTCCGATTTCCGTCATCGGCACGCTGCTCGTCATCCCGGTGCTTGGCCGCAACATCAACGTGGTCATGCTGGCGGGACTGGCCTTCGCCGTCGGTATGGTGGTCGACAATGCGATTGTTGTCCTGGAGAACATCTTCCGCCATCGGGAGATGGGCAAGAGCGCCTTCCAGGCGGCGTCCGACGGCGCCAGTGAAGTGTGGGGGGCCGTCGTCGCGAACTCACTGACGACGATGATCGTGTTCCTGCCGATTCTCTTCGTGCAGGAAGAGGCCGGTCAGCTCTTCCGCGACATCGCCATCGCGATCAGCGGCGCCGTCGCCCTGTCGCTCGTTGTGTCCGTGACAGTCATTCCGACAGTCGCCGCCCGGGTTCTGGGCAGGACGCGCGGCAGCGCCGATGAGAGCGGCGGCCGCTTCGCCCATTTCGTTGGCGCCCTCGTGCATCGAATCAACAAATCCGTGGCGCTGCGACTCGGGGTCGTCGTCGGGATGACGGCGCTCTCGATCGTCGGAAGCTACGCGATGGCGCCGACACGCAGCTATCTGCCGGCGGGCAATCGAAATCTCGTCTTCGGATTCCTGCTGGCCCCGCCGGGCTACAACACGCTCGAATATGAACGCATGGCGAGCGTTATCGAAAACGGCGACCCGACTCGCGGCATCATCGGCGTTCGCGCGTTCTGGGAGGCGAAGGCCGGAACCCCCGAGTTTGATGCGCTGCTTGGTCGCTGGAGCGACATCGTTGAGAACCAGAAGGTCAAGGGCGAATTCCAACCGCAGATCGACCAGGCGCAGGCCATACTCGATGCGCCGGACTCGACCGCGGAGCAGCGCGATGACGCGAGAAAGACGGTCCGTCAGAAGGAGCGAGAAATTCGCGAGTGGCGTGTGCCGCCGCCGCCGATCGAGAACTTCTTCTACGTCGACTTCAACGGCACCTGCTTCATGGGCTGTTCCAGCGCCGACGAAGAGAATGTGCGTCCGCTGGTCAACGTGCTGACGCAGACCGGCGGCGCCATCACCGACGTGTTTCCTTACTTCTTCCAGTCGTCCATCTTCAACATGGACAAGGGAAATACCGTCGAGGTCGAGGTGCGCAGCGATTCGCTGGAAACCGTTGTGCCCGCGGCCACTCAGATTCAGATGGCGGCGATGCAGGAAGGTCTGGGATACGCGCCGGCCAACCCGAGCAACTACAATCGCGACCAGGTCGAGGATCAGATCATTCCCGACCGCGTGCGAGCCGGCGATGTCGGCATGACGGTATCCGATCTCGGCTTCATCATTCGCGCCTGCGGGGATGGTCGAACGATCGGACAGTATCGTGAAGGGGGCCGCAGCATCGATCTCGCGATCAAGGTCAAGGGAGTCCAGGATCAGAATTCCGGCGACAACACGACCCGGGCGATCGCGGACATCCCCATCTTCACGCCGACGGGGCATATCCTCCCGATGTCGTCCGTGTGTCGAATCGATCGAACGACGGCGCCGCAGGAAATCCAGCATATTGAAACTCAGCCGGCCGTGAAGCTGACAGTCAGCCCGCCGGACGGCGTGTCGCTTGAGAACGCCATCACGACGCTCGAAAACAAAATCATCGGCAGGATGCGCGGTGAGGGCTATGGACCGGCAAAGATGAAGATACCGGATTCCGTGACCGTCAATCTCGCCGGAAACGCCGACAAGCTCTCGACGACATTTGAATCCCTGAAGTGGCTTCTGGCCCTGTCGTTTCTGATTGTGTTCCTGCTGATGGCCGGACTGTTCGAGAGTTTCGCCTATCCGTTCGTGATCATTCTGACAGTGCCGCTGGCCGTGGTTGGCGGATTCGTCGGCCTGTGGATCGTCAATCTGTGGACGTACAGCAATCCGACGATGGCGATTCAGGAACTGGACGTTCTGACGATTCTCGGGTTCGTCATTCTCCTCGGTATTGTCGTCAACAACGGCATTCTGATCGTGCACCAGTCGATCAACTTCGTTCGCGATGGCATGGCGCCCAACGACGCCATCGCCGAATCTGTCAGGACGCGCATTCGTCCGATCTTCATGACCGTCATGACGACGTTCTTCGGGCAGCTCATGCTCGTCATTCGTCCTGGATCGGGCGCCGAGCTCTATCGTGGTGTCGGCGCCGTTGTTCTCGGCGGGTTGCTTGTGTCGACAGTCTTCACGCTCGTCGTCGTGCCCGCCATGTTGTCGCTCTTCATGAGCGTCAAGGGCGCCGTGGGGCATGTCGTCGCCGACACACCCTCGGAGACTACGCCGACGGGAGCAATTCCCGCGATGGCGACGGTCGGGGCCGGCGAGGCGCCCGCGCCGGCGCACGCGTCGACGGATCGGCAGTAGTCGCGGCGTTGTATGGTGAAGGCGAGAAGGCGGGGCGCCGGGATCAGTCCATCGCGACGGCGTTGGGGATCAGCGGGATGACGTGCACGTAGCGAATGTCGTCGCGCTGCACCGTCGCCTCGATGATGACGTCATAGACGAGCCGCTGTTTGGGATCCTGCCGGATCTCTGTAACGTGGCCGATGACGAGCGGGACGGGCAGTCCCAGCTGGCCGGGGGCGCTGGTCACGAAATCCCCGATGCGAATGCGTGTTCGATCATCGACGGGCTCGCTCGCCGCGTCGATGTACTCGTAGGGGACGTCGCGAACGATCATCTGCCCTCGGCCGAGACCGCGCAGCGTGCACGGAAAGTCGACGAAGTGCATTTCCCCTTTTCGAAGTCCCTCGAAGCGCACCTCGACGGGCTGCGCGTCCACGTCGCTGAACAGCTTCACGCGGGACATGTACGGGCTGACGAAATCGATTCGCCCCAGCAGCATTTCCTGTGCGATGACCGCCTCGCCGGCGCGAAGGCCGGCCGCGTCGCCGCGATCGACAAAGACATGGCTCGCGACCCAGTCGCTCCGGCTGACACGTAACTCCGACCCGCGTTCGATGACCGCCGAATCGCGCAGCGACACGATGTCCCACGCAACAACGTGCGCCTGAAGCGCAGCGGGGATCGATCGATCACGTAGCCGCTGCATCCGTTCCAGGTCCTGGCGAAGCTGTTCATTCTGCGCCGTCCTGGAGGCAAGCTCATGCAGTATTGCGGGATCGGGCGCCGCAGTGTCCTGCGGATCCTTCGGGACACGGCCGCGAAACGTCAGGAATCGCGCGAGATCCTGCAGCGGGGCCAGCAACTGCGTCGACGCGTGCTTCGGCGCGTTGGTCAGGCTGGGCGGCAGGAAGACCGCCAGAGCGGAGATGAGCATCAACGCTCCGAATACCGCCTTCTTGCTCGGCCGATAATGCGCTAAGTGCATGCGGGCATCTTAGCGAGCGTTGCGCGACCGGTAAAACGCGATTCGCATCGTTCAGCATTGTTGCGAGCAACAGCGACGCCGACTTGTCAATTGTGTCGTCCGGGCGCATGCGACGATGTCCGGTGCGCTGCGTCGACGCGTTATCGCACGCCCATTTTCGACGTGTTGCGCTTCGTCGTCATCGTTGATTGGAAAGTGGCCCTGATTCTGTCCCGCCACGACGGTTGGTCTGTGAAGCTGGAGAACCCTTGTCGGTTCGTCTGACTGGGTAAGGTGGTGTATCGTAACTTGCTTTTGCATAACGACTTAGGCGTATCTTACTGTTTCACTGTCCGACACCGGCAGGGGGAGGCCGGGTCAGGACGCACGACCGTCCCGCTTTATGTGGACCGGGAGGGCACGGGAGCCGCCACCTGTGCCCTCCTTCTCGTTTTACACATCGCGATGCAAACGCCGCGCGATTCGAAATGCGGGTTAGAATCCCGCGACGATGAAGAAACCGCGGAATCAAGTCCTGGACTACGTCCTCTACCTGATCGTTCGACTGGCGGCGGCGTTCCTGGGCGTTCTGCCGGTTCGCGTGTCGCTGTCGATCGCGTCCGGTCTGGGCGCTCTGTGGTTTCATCTGCCGCGCTGGCTGCCGGAAACGCGCGTCACAATACCGGACTGGAGCCGGCGAAACACGGCGACGAAAGTGATCGCGGCGCCCATCAGGCTGCTGGCGAGTCTCTCCAGAACGTCCAACAAGCTGCTTGGCAAGTTCCGCGAACATCGCAATCGCGCCGAATTGCACATCCGCACGTCCTTTCCGGACATGCCCGAGGCGGATGTTCAGCGCATGACCCTGGAGAGCCTGCAGCAGCTCTGCCTCATGGCGGTCGAGCTGATCATCTCACCGCGACTGATCACGCGATGGACCTGGCACGACTATGTTGAGACGCGGAACCTCGCCGGCGCAATTCGGGCGCTGGCGGACAAGCGTGGCTGCATCCTGCTGACGGGCCACTACGGCAACATCGAGGTTCTCGGGACATCGCTCGCGACGATCGGCTTCGACATGACGGCTGTCATGCGTCCGTTTGACAACAGGTATCTCAATCGGCTGCTGACGCGCCGTCGCGCGCAGAGCGGTCTCAAACTCCTCGACAAGGGCGGCGCCACGCAGCACGCGCCGGAGATCCTTGAGTCCGGCGCAGGTTTGTGCTTCATCGCCGATCAGAATGCGGGAAAGAAGGGCATCTTCGTTGACTTCTTTGGCCGCAAGGCGTCCACCTACAAGTCGATTGGCCTGCTTGCGATGCGATTTGACGTGTCCGTCATTGTTGGTTGTGCTCGGCGCGTCGGGCGTGACTTCCGATACGAGATTCACGTGAATCGCGTCATCCAGCCGGAGGAGTGGGCCGACAAGGACGATCCACTTCGTTGGATCACGCAGGAGTACACGACGGCGCTGGAGAATCTGATTCGTGAAGCGCCAGGCCAGTACCTGTGGATTCATCGGCGCTGGAAGACCCGCCCCAAAGACGAACTCGCCGACGCGGCGTAGTGGGACGCGCTCGCCTGGGGCCGCTGCGGGAGCGCTACGCCTCGCTCATGATTCGAGCGACTCTCGCCGCTGGATCGGCCGACGGAGCAGTCGCTCAGATGCCGACTGCACGCTGAAGGCGTGCCATATGTGTAGCCCAGGGCAAACGCAGGCCCGGGGATCGGATCAACCCGCACGTCAAGCGCTGAAAGTGCGAATTAAACGCCGTGTCGTTACGAGAATCGCGGCCATCCAGGTCGCATCGGCGTGAATTGGACTCCCGGATTTCCGTGATGAATCAAAAAAAGGGCGGTCCGAAGACCGCCCCTGGTCACTGTTGAATCTGTCGCGCGACGTCAGTGTGCCGCGTGAATCGCATGGCCGAACATGGCTTCGGCCGCTTCACCGATCGTTTCGCCCGTCGACGGATGCGCGTGGATGGCGACAGCGATATCCTCGGCGACAGCGCCCATCTCCATCGCCAGTACGCCTTCGGCGATCAGGTCGCCCGCGTGGGCGCCGACAATGCCGAGGCCGAGCACGCGCTGAGTCTTCGCGTCGAACAGCATCTTCGTCAGGCCTTCCGTTCGATTCATCGATACGGCGCGGCCGTTGCCGAGCCAGGGGAATTTCGTGACTTTGAAGTCGAGCCCCTTCGCCTTGGCCTCCTGCTCCGTCAGACCGCACCAGGCGACTTCCGGATCCGTATAGACAACGGCCGGAATGCACACATTGTCGAATTCCGCGGGCTTGCCGGCGATCGCCTCAACGGCGACCTTCGCCTCCCGCATTGCCTTGTGCGCCAGCATCGGATCGCCAGCAATATCGCCGATGGCGAAGATGCGCTTGTCCGTCGTCCGCATCTGCCTGTCGACCTTCACGAAACCGCGCTCCGTCAGCTCGACCTTGGTCGTGTCCAGACCGCAGTTGTCCGTGTTCGGCTGGCGGCCGATCGAGACCAGAATGCGGTCAAACGTTTCCGTGATGTCCTTGCCGCCGACGCTGAACGTCGCCTCGACCCCGGCGCCCTTCTTCTTCGCGCTCTTGAAGGAGGCGGACTCATGGATCGCCTTCATCTGCTTCTCGAGCTTCTTGACGAGCGGCTTGGCGAGGTCCGGATCGAGACCGTTGAGGATCCCCGGCAGGGCCTCGACAACCGTGACTTCGCTGCCCAGTCCGGCGTAGACCTGGCCGAGCTCAAGACCGATGTAGCCGCCGCCGATGACGAGGAGCTTCTTCGGGATCTCATCCATTTTCAGGGCGTCGGCGGCGTTCCAGCACAGCTCGCGCGGCAGCAGCTTGTCCGGCAGGAGCTTCGCCCGAGAGCCGGTCGCCAGGATGCAGTGCTTGAACTTGATGCGCCCGACGTCCTCTCCCTCGATGTGAATGAGCTTCGAACTTTCGAAGGTGGCGTGCCCCTTGAAGTACTCGACTTTGCGGCCCTTCAGGAGTCCTCGGACGCCCGTTGAGAGCTTCCTGATCACGCTGTTCTTGAAGTCGCGCAGCTTGTCCACATCCGTCTTCGGCTTGCTGAATGTGACGCCCATGGCCGCGGCGTGTTCCGCTTCGTCCATGATGCGGACGACATTGAGAAGTGTCTTGCTGGGGATGCAGCCTTCCCGGAGGCAGACGCCGCCCGGAACCTCCGCCATCTCGATGATCGCCGTCGCAAATCCGGCGTCCGCCGCCGCAATGGCCGCGACATAGCCGCCGGGTCCGCCACCGACGACGACAACATCAAATTCCTGTGTGAGCTCACCGACTACCATTGAACGCTCCTGGATGCTGATTCATGCGCAATTCTCTCGATCCACGCCGTCCGTATCGCTCGCATCCACGCGAAGTCAATGCGATCGCGGCGATGGGGGATGTCCCTACGGCGAAACGCCTCGGGCGCGTGCCGCGACCGATTGCATTCCGGGAGCGCGGATTGTAGGGATGCGGCCGAAACGTGGCCAGTCGATCGCCCGTCGCGGAGGCGCCGGCTGTGAAACGGCGCCATCCGAGGCGAATTCATCGCGGATGAGACAATTGGCGCCGACGTGGCGCGGGGAGAGAATTCGGTTCTTGAATACCTAACAATAACCGAATATGATGCTCCGATGGCGCTGCATCGTGTATCGAATCCGCAGAATCCGTTCATCTCCGAGTCGCGCGAATGGCTGGAGGCCGTGCCGGAGACGCGCGTCGAGATCTACGAGGAACGCGCCAAGTCGATTCTCTCTGAGAATGACAGTCCCGACATACCCTTCCGATGGTCCGTCAATCCGTATCGGGGCTGCCAGCACGGATGCGCCTATTGCTACGCCCGGCCAACGCATGAGTACCTTGGATTCGGCGCCGGCAGTGACTTTGAAACGCGCATTGTCGCCAAAGTGAATGCGCCGCAACTGCTGGAGAAGGCGCTGTCGAGGCGAGGCTGGCTGGGGGAGTCCGTGACCTTCTCAGGCGTCACGGATTGCTATCAGCCCGCCGAGGCGACCTACGCCCTGACGCGCGGCTGTCTTGAGGTCTGCCTTCGGCGTCAGAACCCGGTTGGTATCGTTACAAGAGGGCGCATGGTCCTCCGTGACGCCGATCTGCTCGCCGAGCTCTCACGCGTCGCCGGCGCCAGGGTCTTCATGTCGATTCCGTTCGCGAGTGACGCCGACGCCCGCGCCATCGAGCCCTTCGCGCCGCCGCCGTCGAAGCGATTCGAAACTCTGGAAGCGCTCTGCGACGCGGGCGTCGACGTCGGCGTGATGGTCGCGCCCCTGATCCCCGCGCTCAATGACATGCAGATCCCTGAGATCCTGAAGCGCTCCGCCGAGGCGGGGGCCGTATCGGCGGCGTACATTCCACTCCGCCTGCCGCGGAGTGTCGCGCCCGTCTTCTTCGAACGGCTTGAGGCCACGATGCCCCATCGGGCCCAGCGCGTCGCCAGCCTCGTCGGCGCCATGCGGGGCGGTCGAGTTTCCGAGGCAAGATTCGGCCATCGCATGCAGGGTGTCGGGCCCCACTGGGAAAGCGTCAAGTCGCTCTTCGAAATCGCATGCGATCGGTACGGCTTGTCAGTCCACAAATCCGAGGGTTTCTCGAAGAAGTCGTCTCACCCTGATCGTGGCGACTCCGGCTCGTTGACGCCGCTTCGCATCGCCCCCAGGAAGCGCACCGACAGCGCTCAGCTCACATTCGACTTCGGCGCCGAGTAGGGCGTTCCCCCACGAGATCTGCCGGTCTCGCGCCCATCTGGAGGGTTCGGGCGTTGCTCGCTACACTGCGGACTGGCATGAGGAATTTCACGATCCACCAGCGCTCAGGTGCCCAATGAACAAAGACGCATACGACGATCTTCTGAATCGACTACGGGAGATTGGTCAGCTCGACGCCACCGCGGCCCTTCTCGACTGGGACGCCGAGACATACATGCCGAAGAACGGACTCGGCGTTCGCGCCGATCAGCTCGCGCTGCTGGCGCGGTTGTCGCACGAACGGATGACGGATCCGGCCATCGGCGATCGGATCAGCGAGCTCGACGAAAAGTGCGATGACGAGGTCTCGGAGACGAATGTCCGCGAGATCAAACGGCTTTACCTTCGCGCCACGAAGATTCCGACAAGCCTCGTGGAACGGATCGCCCGCGTTTCGACCGTCGCCAAGGAATCGTGGCAGAAGGCGAGAGAGCACTCGAACTTCAACACCTTCAAGCCGCATCTCGCCGAACTGATCGAGCTGCGCTGTCAGGTTGCCGACGCGATCGGCTATCAGAACGAACGCTACGATGCGCTGCTCGACGAATTCGAACCGGGCATGACGACCAAGGAAGTCGATCGATTGTTCGGCGCCCTGCGGGGACCGTTGAGCGAGTTCGTCCAGGCGATCGCCGAATCGAACGGCAGGCCGGATGTTTCCATTCTGCATCGCGACTATCCCGTCGAGACACAGAAGCTGTGGAGCCGCCAGATGGCGGCCGAGATCGGCTTTGATTTCGGCAGCGGTCGCATCGATATCTCAACGCATCCGTTCTGCTCCGGTTCGGCGCCGACGGACGTGCGTCTGACGACGCGATACATGGAGAAGTTCTTTAACTCCGCGATGTTCGGAACGCTCCACGAGGCCGGCCACGGTCTCTACGAGCAGGGGCTGCCGGAAGAGCATGTCTTCACGCCGCGCGGCCAGGCCGTGAGTCTCGGAATCCATGAATCGCAGTCTCGATTGTGGGAGAACTTTGTCGGCCGAAGCCGGGAGTTCTGGGAACGCTACTATCCCCAGTGCCGGGTCGCCTTCGCCGAGGCGCTGTCCGATGTGTCGCTGGATCAGTTCTACTCTGCGATCAACGCCGTGAGTCCGTCGCTCATCCGCGTGGAGGCGGACGAAGTCACGTACAACCTCCATATCATTCTGCGATTTGAGATCGAGCGGGATCTCATCGGCGGCAGGCTCGCCGTCGGTGACCTTCCGGAAGCGTGGAATGAGAAGATGGCGACGCTCGTCGGCGTTCGCCCGTCGAATGACGCGGAGGGATGCCTGCAGGACATCCACTGGTCGATGGGTGGGTTCGGCTACTTCCCGACCTACGCCCTGGGCAATCTCTACGCCGCGCAGTTCTTTGCCCGGGCAAAGAAGGATATCCCGGAACTGATGGATCAGATCCGCGTCGGAGAGTTCGCGCCGCTGCTCGAATGGCTGCGGATGAAGATTCATCGACATGGGCAGCATTATCGCGCCTCCGAGCTGGTGCAGCGCGTCAGTGGACGCGCCCTGTCCATCGAGCCGTTTCTTGACTATGTGAGCGATAAGTTTGGTCCGCTCTACGGGATCGAGGACTGATGGCGAGCGCGGCGGCAAAGAAGCAGAAGTTCGGTTCCCACCTGTCCGTCGCCGGCGGATTTGAGAACGCCTTTCATGAAGGTGTCGACGTCGGCTGCGACTGCCTGCAGATCTTCGTCAAGAATCAGCGACAATGGACGGCCAAACCGATATCAGATGAACAGATCGCCGCATACAGGGCGGCGTCGAAGGAGACAGGCATCGGTCCTGTCGTGGCGCACGCCTCCTACCTGCTGAATCTCGCGTCGCCGGAAGCGCCGAACCGGGACAAGAGCGTGAAGGCGCTGGTCGATGAACTGGAGCGATGCGAAGCGCTCGGCGTCGTTGGGCTCGTGCTGCATCCCGGCGCCCATATGGGCGATGGAGAGGCGAAGGGAATCAAGCGAATCGCCGCATCGCTGAACAAGGCGCACAAGGCGACGAAGGGCTTCGCCTGCCGCGTGCTGCTTGAAAGCACGGCGGGGCAGGGCACGACCATCGGTCACGACGTCGCGCACCTCGGACAGATCATCGAAGGCGTCAGCGAGGCGGAGCGCATCGGAATCTGCCTGGACACCTGCCATCTCTTTGCCGCCGGGTACGACCTGCGCGACGGCGAGGCCTATGAGGCGATGGTTCAGGCGATGGACGCGTCGTTCGGCGTCGATCGCGTTGCGTGCATCCATATGAACGACTCGAAGTTCGATCTCGGCAGTCGCCGCGATCGCCACGAGCACATCAACGAGGGGTTCATCGGCCGGGCGGGATTCCTGAATGTCGTGAACGACGCGCGGCTCGCCGGCGTTCCTCGAATCCTGGAGACGCCGAAGGGCGACGACGACAAAGGTCGGCCAAACGACAAGGTCAATCTGGACAAGCTTCGGCGGATGGTGCGCGGCTGATGCAAAGCGCCGGCGCGCCGATCGACGTCGCCATCATCGGGGGTGGCGCCGCGGGGCTTGCGACGGCCATCTTCACCCGCAGGCGACTGCCCGATCGACGTGTCGCTGTTCTGGACGGCGCCACGAAGCTGGGCGCCAAGATCCTTGTCTCCGGCGGCGGACGCTGCAACGTGACGAACCGAATCGTCACACCTGAGGACTTCTGGGGCGGCAGTTCGAACATCATTAAGCGTGTGCTATCCGCATTGCCGGTCGACAGGACCCTCGCATTTTTCTCCGAGCTTGGCGTCGAGCTGCATGAGGAACCGAACGGCAAGCTCTTCCCGGATTCAAACTCAGCGAAGACTGTGGTCGAGGCGATGCTGCGCGAGGCCGCGCGCCTCGACGTCCGGCTGCTGACGGCGCATCGCGTCACGGGAATCCGACGCGACTCAGTAGGATTCCTGCTGGACGTTCATGTCTCCCCGTCGGCCGCCGAGGATGAGCCCGGCGACGTGACCCGGCGCGCCGCGTGCGTCGTCCTGGCGACGGGCGGCAGGTCGCTGCCGAAGACAGGCAGTGATGGCGCGGGGTATGCGCTCGCTGAATCCCTGGGGCATTCGCTCGTGCCGACCACGCCCGCGCTCGCGCCGCTGCTGCTGGATGGCGCGATGCACGCAAAACTCTCGGGGATCTCGCAGGAAGTCGAGCTGACTGTCCGAGCGACCGGCGAGAAGCCGATTCACCTGTGTGGTGAGATGTTGTGGACCCATTTCGGTCTCAGTGGTCCCGTTGTTCTGAACGCATCGCGCCATTGGCATCGCGCCAGGGAGGAAGGGCGTGACGCTCGCGTGACTCTGAATTTCCTGCCGGGCGCCGATTTCGCGAAGGCGGACGCGATGTTGATCGCGCTGGCGGGTTCGCATTCGCGCTCGCAGGTTCACAACGCCTTGTCAGGGTTGCTTCCGGCGCGCGTGGCCGATGTCCTTCTGGCGACGATCGGTATCAAGGCCAATACGCCGATGGGGCAGTTGGCGAAGGAGGCGCGTCGCAGGCTGACGCACGCCCTGACAGAGCTTCCGCTGGAGGTTCGGGGGAGCCGCGGATACACGTACGCGGAAGTCACGGCGGGCGGTGTCACGCTGACGGAGATCGACGGAAAGACGATGGCGTCGCGGAAGTGTCCGGGGCTTTTTCTCGTCGGTGAGATCCTGGATGTGGATGGACGCATCGGCGGGTTCAATTTTCAGTGGGCGTGGAGCGGCGCGTACGTGGCCGCGGGCGGCGTCGCGCAGCGTTTCGAGTCGTGACGGCGTCAGCGGCGCGAAAATCGCCGAGGATGGTCGAGTCCGTGGAAGAACGGTGTGGATCGCACGCCCGATGGCGCCTACGCAAGCAGCCCTTCGACCATTTGCCTGATCTCCACATCCCGGACCAGCGCGTCATTCTGAAACGCGGCGCCGGTCGACGTGACGATCGCGCCGTATTGATCGGGCGACTCGGCGGGGGCCCCGTGGCTTCCTTTTACGAGTGACGCGTCGAGCGGCGTCTTGCGCTCGGGCATTTTGATGAACATCTCGACCGGGTCGTAGCCCGGCTTGTTGTGGATATCCACAGTGTGAGCGAATGCGGGCGCCCTGGCGTCGTCGTGCCACCAGTAATAGGCGAGCCACGTGTCGGGTTCGCAGACCAGAACGACTTCGCCGCTGCGATCGTGAACCATGGCGACGCGCTCGCGCGCGTCGCCATAGAGAGCGTGGGCAATTCCGTCGAGCCCCTCAAAGATGCCGGCAACGGCGTCGACGTCCGTCGGATCCTGGACGTACACGTGCGCGAACTGATGATCGACGACGGCGAACGCCTTGCTCGCCTTCACATTCAGGTGTTCGCCATCATCGCGTTCATCGATCTGCGCCATGCCCGCGTCGCGAAGCATGCGATTCGGATAGATCACGCGCGACACGTCCGTCATCGCGTATTCGCTGACAACGAGGAAGGCGACGTCGCTGATGCCGAGCGCGGCGACGCCATCGAAGAGTCGGCCGAGCTGTTCGTCAGCCTCGCGACACGCCTTGATCTGCTGCTCGGAATTCGGGCCGAATTTCTGGGCCTCGTAGTCGAGATGGGGAACGTAGATGTAGTTGAAGCGAGGCCGTTCCCGCTGAAGGAGCCACAACGCCGCGTTGATCGTCCATTCGGTACTCCGGATGTTTGCGAGTGGTCCCCAGAAGTTCATCAGGGGGAAGTGATCGATGTCGGCGATGATCTTCTCGTAGAGACCGTCAGGTTTGGAGTAGCACCAGAGTTCCGTTCGGCCATCGGGATGGTGTTTCGGTTCGGGCGTGACGATGAAGTCGGCGGCGGCGTCCTTGATGTTCTGCGGAATCCAGGCGGCCTGCGACACGCCGCGCTGGGCGAGCGTGTTCCAGAGCTGCTCGCCCTGAACGAGATTGTTGCGACCGACCCACAGCTCGACATCGCCGCGATCGCGATGGTAGAAGCCGTTGCCGATGATTCCGTGCCTGTCGGGCGTTGCGCCCGTCAGCATGGACGCCTGCACGGGCGACGTGACACAGGGGAATGTCGGCCTGAGGTCGGCGGCGGCGCCACGGTTCGCCAGTGCGCGAAGGCGCGGCATGTGCTCCAGGTCGCGGCGTCGAAGTCCGGGGACAGAGACGAGAAAGCAGAATTCGTGAGGCATGACGGCGTAGGTTCCTGTCGCACCAGGGCGATCGCTTGAGACGGTTAATCGAACCCGATTAACCCGCTTGAGCGTCGATCGGTCAAGCGCTGTGGCGGATGGCGACCTTATTGGGCCGTTTTCGCGATCGCTTTGCTGTCTTGAGTGGGATTGGAGCCGCCGGGCTTCGCGCCGCTAGCCCATCATCGGCTTCAGGGCTTCCAGCGTTCGTCGCGCCATGTTGACGGCGTCATGGCTGTGTCTGCTGAGCTCGACGTTGACGGGCCCCTCGTATCTGACGTCCGTGAGGGCCCTGAAGATGGGCGGGAAGTCCATGTCTCCCTCGCCGATGGGCAGATGCGCGTGGACGCCGCGGCGCATGTCCTCGATGTGGATGTTGAACAGACTCCTGGCGAATTCGCGGATTCGATCGGCCGGGGCGCCGTCGTTGAGACAGTGCAGATGCCCCAGATCGAGTGTGAGTCCGAATCGCGCGTGATTGATCTGATCACGCAGTGATCGGTACTTGTCCATCGTATCGATGAACATGTCGGGCTCCGGCTCAAAGCCGAGATTCACGCCGCGCGCGATGGCGTGATCGACGATCGGTCCGCAGCCATCGACCAGCAGGGTCATCGCGTCATTTTCCTTCATGCCTGGTTCCCTGGCGCCGGACCAGAAGCTGACAACCTCTGATTGCAGAATGACGGCGATATCGATGGCCTGCGTGAGGAATTCCAGGCGACGTCGTCGATCGTCCCGATTGGGCGTGAGCAACGTCGGCCAGTGCTTCCGACTGGGGTCGAGCAGGAACCGGGAACCGCATTCGACGACGGCCGTCATCCCCACGTTGGCGAGACGTTCACGAATAATCCTTGCCTGACCAATCGTCTCGCGATCGAACGGGTCCAGGAAATGGTGGTCGAGTGTGATCGCGATGGACGTATAGCCAAGATCGGCCAGAATGGCGATCACATCACTCAGGCGATGGTGTGCAAATCCGTTGGTGTTGTATCCGAGTCTCATGTTGACACAGGGGTCCGTGGGCGTTCTTCGGGCGGCGTTCGACCAACGTACGGCGTGACCCGCCATCCGCACGCTGGCTGGTCCCGCCGGCTCACCCATACCCCCCACGCATACATCGGTAATTTCCTCAGGTTGAGTAGAGCCTGCGTCCAACAATCAGCGTCGGCGCGAGCATGGCAAGAACGATTACGGCCGCAGGCCATCCCTGGGCGGACGAGGCAATGATCGCGTCTAGCCCGATGATTCCCAGGATAAACGTTTTCATCGCGCGCTGGACGTGTTGTGGTTCGGGCGCCCGAATCGCGCGGATTGACATTCGCCCCGTGTGAATGAGCAATGCGAACCAGAGGGCGAGCAGGTAGTAATTGCCCTCGTCCCTGCCGCTGGGCAGCGTGGCGCCCGCGACGAGCAGGCCAAGCGACAGGATCGCGACGTAGATTCCCGCCGCGCCGGTTACCAGGCGGAATCGGCGGCTTCGTTTGACCTCGTCGGCCCCGAAGTAAGTCAGGGACGCGACATAGAGTGTCATGGCGCCGATCGCCAGAAGACCGATGTTGTCGCTCAGCCACCATCCCGCGCACATGCCCAGGATGAGATTCAGCCCTCGACAAAGGCCCATGTTGATCGGCCCGGCGAATGTCCCCTTGGTCATCAGGTCGTAGGCGGAAATCGCCACGATCAGGGCGGCGGCCACTGCGACAGGTCGCCAGTCGTAACCTTCGACGACAAAGCCGGGCGCTTCGATCGTCGGGTCGAGACCGGCGAGGGCCGCCAGCGCCAAACCTATGAGCGCGAGGCCGAACATCAGCCGCCTTGCGGCGGGCGTTGAAATGCGGCCGGAGGGCAGCGGGCGATTCGGCCGCTCGACGCGATCAATTTCGATATCGGCCAGGTCGTTGAGAACAATGCCGTAGGCGTAGAGGCAGGCCGATGCGCCGCACAGGGCCGCCAGGCGCCACGACACGATGAGCGAGGCCGAGACCAGCCAGTATCCGGCGAGAACATCCGTGACGGCCGTGAAGATATTCGGCAGGCGGACGAGTTCAAGCCAGTCCTTTGCGCGTGTCATAGGTCGGCTGCGATCGAGTCAAGGTGCGACTTGGCGGCGTGACCCGCCGCGTCGGGATCGTCAACGAAGGGATAGAGCTCAACTGTGATCCATCCACTGTAGTTGGAGTCGCGGATGGCGGCGAGCGTGGCGCGAAAATCGATCGCGCCCGTCCCCGGGACGAGATGATGGTGCCGACGCGTGTCCGCGATGTCCTCGATGTGGTAGTGACGCGTGTGCGGCGCCATGCGGGCGACGAAGTCCTGCGGGGCCTCGCCAACGCAGTAGGCGTGGCCGATGTCAAAGTTGAGATTCATGAAGGGCGAGTCGATCCGATCGCGAAGCTCGAGGTACTGCTCGAATCGCTCGATCAGCAGTTCCGGCTCGGGCTCGATCAGCAGGCCGACGTTCTCGTTCTCGGCATGCTCGACGACGGGCTTCAGCTTCTCAACAAACAGATCCATCGCCCTGGCGTAAGTCATGTCGCCTTCGATGGGACCACCGGGTTCTGTCGTGATGTGCGGCGCCCCGAGCCGGCGGGCGAGCGTGAGGGCCGCGATCGTGTGATCGATGCGGATACGCCGATAGGCGCTGTCGGCTTCGATCCAGCTCGGATGCCAGTAGGGCTGGCGCGGATCGCCGACCTTGTTCATCATGAAGGCGTTGATGTTTGAGATTTCGAGTCGATGTCGATCGAGGGCCGCCAGCGTGGCGTCGATGGCCGCCGGCGTCACGTCGTCGGGCCAGAGGTGCGGCGTATCCGCCATGAGTTCGACGCCGCGATAGCCGATCGCGGCAATGCGCGCGAGGGCGTCGTCGAGCGATGTCTTCATGTAGGCGTTGCAGCTGTACGCGAGGCGGAGGTTCATGCGGGGGACTTATTTCTTCGGGGATCTGCGACGCGGCGAGCGACCTGTACCGGGCCTGGTGGCCGAGCCTTTCTTATCGCGCAGATCGTGTTCGGCGTAGTCGTTGAGCATCTTCACCTGGGCGGCGAATTCGTGCTCCCGCACGTCCATCGGGGCCTTGAAGAAACACGCGAGATGCTTCATGACGCCGCCGCGATTCCTGGCGGCATGGTAGTCCGCGAGCCGCGCGAGGTCGAGGACAAGCGGCGCCGCGAGAATCGAGTCACATCCCTGCCAGACGAATTGCAGCGTCATCCGCGTGTCGAGGAATCCGCGGAAGTGGACGTGGTCCCAGGCCGTCTTCCAGTCGCCGAGCGATTCGACGTATTCGATCGTCGTGCGAACCTGAGGGCGATAGCCCGTAATGGAATGGATGACGCCGTTTTTCGTATCCAGCTTCGACGACTTGTTGGCGGCGGAGTCCAGGACGAGACCGTCGCCGTTACCGAGGACGTTGTGACCCACCCAGCTGTCGATCGGCAGATGGCGATCCCGGAACATCGGGGCCAGGACCGTCTTGAGCAGGGTTTCGCCCGTCTTGCCATCGGCGCCCATGATCGGGACGCGCGCCGATTCGGCCAGTTCGCGTATGGCGGGAACGCCGGCGCCGAGCGACGGCGTGAAATTCACGTAGGGCATGCCGGCCTCGATGGCGGCAATGGCGTACAGGCTGCTCGCCGGCAGCGGCGACGTCTTCTGCGTCAGCGCCCGCGACAGGGACGTCCAGGCGCCGTGTGACTTCTTCGGTGTGAATCTCGGCTCGGTCGACGCGACGTTGACGACAATAACGCGATCCAGCTGGTTGCGTCGCTGGAAAGCCCGGAGATCCCCGCGGACGGCGTCGATCACGGCGCGGGCCGTCGTTTTTCGATTGGCGTCTCTGCGCGTCGCGAGGCCCGTGATTGACGGGCCGCAGCCGAGCGTGCGCCCGGTCCGAATGTTCTTCTGAATCACTCGAAGATCGCCGGCGACGGCGCGCAGCAGGTCGGTGTCGAAAATCCGGCTGGTGCGATGTAGGGCCTCGGCCGACTGCTTCAGCGTGCGACTGGAAATCTCGTGACCGCCGATCGTGATCGCGGACAGCGGGCGCAGGGGCAACTGGCTGAGCGGCGCCTGCTCCGTCAGCATGCCGAGCGGGGCGTGATGGTTCCTGCGCAGAGCCGACAGACCGACGGCGATCGTCGTTGCGACATTTCCCGTGGCCCCGATCAGCCAGAGGCCGAGTTGTCCGCTCTTATCCGCCAAGTCCCAAATCCCACCCGCGGGCGCCCTTGTCCATCCCTATCGTCGGCTCAGTCGTAGCGCGTCAGGAGCTTAGCCTGATCGCGGGCGCGATCGCCGGCGTCGTCCGGCGATTCGGCGTCGCGTTGTCTCGCGGTTACCGGTCGCCGGGCGAATCACACAGGATATCCGCGGGGCGGAATGTTGTCTTGTCGGCGTCCGGCGGGTTTTCGCGGGGGCGCGGGATCAACGCGGAATTCGCGGTCTTCCCAGGGAATCCGAAGCCGCCTTCGGGCGCTTTTCGACGTAACACGCGCACGAATCCGGACGTTGGGGCGAATGATGACGGCGATGGCGCCGGCGTTTCGCGTCGCGTCCAATGCCACCGTCACCGCGCGGAGTCACTTGAATTCGTACCGCGCACGCGGGTGGGATTCGAGCGAGATGCGAACGACGCTCGCGGATGTCAGCCGCGTCGATTTGCCGTAACATGGACAATCGGGTTCGTCGCGCGGGCGCCGCGATGGTCGAGCCGCAGGTCGCATTGAGATCGTGGAAGGGCGTGCATGAAAAACAACCCGCTTGAGCAGGGCCGGATAGCGCCGGAGTTGTTCGTCAGGGCGCTCGATGGACTGTGCGTGGGGTTGGTGCTGACTGACGCCCCGGGACGGGTGCTCTGGTTCAATCGGGCGGCCGGCGCGGCCTTCGGATTGAAGGACCCCGACGCCGTGGGTGTCCTGTTTCAGAAGGCGATTCACGATCCCGAGATGGCCGCATTCTGGGTGGACGCCCTGGAGCGGAACGAAACGATGATGGCTCATGTATCGCTGCGCTGGCCCTGCGCCGCTGAGCTGAAAGTGAACTGCACGCGATCGCTGGATGACGACGGGAATGTCATCGCCCGCGCCGTGATGTTCTGCGATGTGACGCGTGAACGCGCCGTGCAGATGGAGTTGACGCAGGAGGTCGCGACTCGTCTGATGGAGATGGCCTCGGATCGCGACGGCGACGGCCAGCCGCTGCCGGACCTGACATCGCAGGAGCTGCGCGTGCTTCGCCTCGTGGGCCAGGGGCTGAGCAACGATGCGATTGCGGACGAACTCTGTGTTGCGCCGTCGACAATTCGCTCACATTTGAAGCAGCTCTACAGGAAGCTCGATCTGCACTCGCGCGCCGAGGCCGTGCGCTACGCCGTGCAGCATCATCTTGGCTGATTTTCCCGGTCGATTCTGACGCCCGTCGCGCCTCCCCTTTTAGGGGGAGAAAGTCCCCCCCGTGCGATGATTGTGCGTTCGCCGAATCCATCCGAAGTTATACACAGCTAACGGTAGTTCACCGGCGACGCGCCGGGACGGAGATTCGACAAGACCGCCTCACGCCGCCGGCGAAAACGCCGCAATGGAGGCACACATGTCGACGTCACGTCCCGCGTTTCTCACGACCTTCTCGCTCCTTCTTTCGATCGTCTTCCTGACGGGCGGGTGCTCGACTGAGATCCTCGCGATGTTCGGTCTGGCCGATCCCGTCGTGGACGTCCACGCCTTCAAGTTCGACGTCGTGGCGCGCGAATATGTCCTTAACTCCACGCGCGTTCCGGAATCCGAAGTGATGCGCGACCTGCCCGGACAGCTCTGCGCCCGCTGCCACCAGACGCAGACGCAGGACGTCATGGAATCGGCCCACTACGTGTGGAGCGGCCGCAACAGCAACGTGCTCTTTCCGGGTGGCGGCGCCCACGGGATGATCGATCGCGCCTGCGGTCTTCCCGCAACCACGGGCCTGATCAACTACACGAACGACATTCACCTCGACGAGTGCGGCAAGTGCCACGTCGGTCGATTCCTGCCGCTGATGGAAGGCGCGTTTGCCAGTTCGTTCGCTCAGATGAATGTGCCGAATCCGCAGCAGCAGGCGCACAACATCGTCGCGGCGGGTGTCGACTGCCTGATCTGTCACGCCGAGACGTATCGCTCCTATCCGGAGAACCCAATGGGCCAGGTCGCGGGCTATGCGCCGGACGACGGCTCGTCGCCCGTGGAGTCGGGCTACGCTCGCGTGTGCCGCGACGATACGGACTTCAATAACGACGGCCAGCCCGACCCGCTGCTCGATATGGATGGGGATGGCGTCCTCGATACGCCGCTGATGCAGGACCGCGACGGCGACGGCGTGCCGGAGACGCCCTGGCCGACGCTCGCGCAGGATCGCCGTTTCGCGTCTGTTGCGACAGTCGGGCTGACGAAGGATGACAACTGCCTGAGGTGCCACGAGCACGCTCGGACGGGCTACAAGCGCGGAACGCTGTATCGTGAGGGGTACGATGTTCACGCCGGCTCGGCCGCCCTGGCGGAGATAGCGGGCGGCGAAGGGCGATCGTGTGTCGCCTGTCATACCGTCTCCCATCACAAGTTCAAACGCGGCGATACCGTCGGCGGCGACCTGATGGTCACGGACTACCCGGTCGGCTCTGCGGAGAATCAGCTTGGCTGCGTGTCGTGCCATCCGACGGATTCGCTGCCGAAGAACAATGTTCACAGCGAACGACATCTGGCGGCGATGGCCTGCGAAACGTGCCATATTCCCTATGCGTCGGGCATCACGTATTCGATGTTCGGGCATGGCGGCCAGATGTCGTTTGGTCGAAACAGTGACGGTTACGACACGAAGGTCGTGACGGAAGACATGATGGTGACGACGCACGGCGACGACAGCGACGTCGACAATGACTGGGCGGCCTACAAGGTGCGGCCGACGCTGACGTGGTTCAATGGCAAAGTGTCGTTCCTGGCGCAGTCGTTGTCCGTGCGGGGTACGCCGGGCGCCAGGATTACACCGTTCAAGCCGATGGCCAACGGAATGATCTTTGACGCGAGGTTCTTCGACGGCGTGATGACGGGCAACGCCGCGATGGGTGGCGCCTATCAGTACAACGCCCACGCCATGTATCGCTTCTTCGCGAACGGGAGCAACGCGGAGGTCTTTGCGGCGCTGGACATGCTCGACATGACGCCCGACGAAGTCCGCGAGATCACGCTGAACGACTTCTTCTCGACGGACCAGAATCGACAGGCGATGGCGCTGATGCAGATATTCCCCAACCTCGTCTATTTCGATAAGACGACGTACGGCTACGAGCACTACCTGATCGCCTCGAATCAGCCGTGGGACGCCAACGGCGACGGTATCGTGGATGAGGGAGCGCCGTTCCTGTTCGACATGCTCGCGGGCGCCAACGCCGGTCTCCGCGCCTTCCAGGGATTCAATGGCCCCATGGGGCTGCCGGCGGACTACGAGTGGTATCCCTCATACACCGATCCGTCACAGACGATCACGATGAAAGTCCCCGACGGCACGCTCATCAAGATGTTCCTGGGACTGCCGGGTATGAACCTGCCCGATGCGGAGAAGCCCGCCTACTACCAGGCGATTGCGAACTATCCGTCCTACTCGAACGGGATCACGGTCGGCGGCCATGGCGTTGCCCCGAAGGAGCAGGCCCTGGGCTATGGCGATTCGTGTCGAACCTGCCACGCCGCAGGCGGCGTCATGACGAACCCCACGCCGGTCACATCGACTGTGATTCGCGATGTGCCGGGCATGGGACCGCTGGAGTTCCCGGTCTATCGCTGGCGGTACTACAACATGCATCGGCTCGTGGATCTCGGCCTGACGACGACGAATGAAGCGATCAACGCCGGCCAGGCGAATGTGGATATTCGCGACAATGCGGACTACGTGCGTCAAAGCGACACGCAGATCGTCGTGAACTACCTGAACCCGGCGGGCGAGAACTCCTATCGCGCGGCTGACAGCAATGAGGCGCTGATGGGAGCCAACCTGACGTCGTCTGATCTGACCTGGCACGGCGGCGAGTGGATGCCGGTCCTCGAACCCGAGGTGGAGATGAAGACGGCCTACGAATCGCTGGGATACACGAAGGATGAGATTCTCATCCTTGATTAAACGCTGATCGCGAATCGTCGAGCGGAGACGATCAGCCGGCAAGAAAACTGACCCTCTCCGTGTCGGCGGAATCGGATCACGAACACATCCCCCGGATCGGCGATATTGAGTTTCGCCGATCCGGGGGATTTCTCTGTAGTCGGCCGTGGGCCGCGCAGCACGCCAGGAAACGCGACACATCGCCGGAGACACGAAAGGGCGGAATCAACTCAGGGAAGCTGGTAGAATGCCGGCATGCGGGCCGTCCGATTCATTCTGCTGGCGACCGTCGTCGTGACGACGGGATTCTGGATCTTCAGCTATCGCCGAACGATCACCATTTACCCACAAGCGAATTACAGCATCGCCTCCATTCTGTTCTACATCGCAGATGGCGGTGCGGTCATCATCACGGACAACGACCTCGCGGATTTCGTTCGAATTGACAGATTTGTTTTCGATATTGACGGCTTCGAGATCCCGGGGCGACTGCTACTTCCGGAGATCAAAGCCAGTTCGATTGTTGTACCCTTCTGGCTTATATGGGTGAGCGCGTTCACACCGTGGTTGTTCATGCACGTGCAGGCGCGCCGACGAAGGCGTCGCGTCGCCGAAGGGGCGTGCGTCGATTGTGGGTACCTCCTCATTGGTAACGAATCCAGCGTCTGTCCTGAGTGCGGTCGAGGCGCTTCCACCCGCGTTGCGCCCGCTGTGCTTGCAATGGAGAGGCGTTGAGATGGCCTTGATTTCCAGGGGGATGAGCCGTTGTCCGATCTGCAACGAGGTGATTCGCGCTGAACACCACATCTTTGCCACATGGGGCGTCTGGCTTGAAACGGACCACAAGCTGTTTCGATACTGCGACGCCGGAATGCACTGGGATTGCTACGCTCATTGGCCGCATCGGCCTGAGTTTGCGAAGTCCTACATAGACTTCTGGTTTGAATGGAGCCGTGAAAGTCCATACTCGGGATTCGTATTTGTGAATGACGAGGCGCTTGTTTCGGTGGCCAGGGAGACCGAGATAGTGACAGTCCGGGTGTTTTCGACGGGCGTGACGTACGTTGTCGGATTCGACCAATGGCGGGACTGGTTACGCGCACCGACGCTCGGCCCCAAAGCGCATCCTCTGGAATTCGAATCCGTGCTGGCGATCCTGCCGACGTTGCGGCGACATTGTCATCGGCTCGACGATCTCGTCGATTCGATTGACTGGGAAGCAAAGCGGCTGGTGGCGGAGGCGATTGAGCGGCGCTGGAAGGCGGCGCGCGAGGAAGAGGAGAGAGCGAAACAGGCCAGGAAGCGGAACCGCCGATGCGTGCGGTTCTGGCTGCGCTTGAGACGCAACGACTGGGCCTGTCCGGTTTGCAGGACGCGCGATTTTCGCCTGATTCAACGTCAGGGGGTGGAGACGCGCGTGGATTGTCGGGGCTGTGGAACGGCGTTCACCGGAACCGAGGCCGAGCGATCGCGGTTTGAAAGCGTACTGTGACATCGTGTTGGAACCTGGCGACCGGCCGTTCGTGCGCCGGCCCGCGCCGATCACACGTCTCCCAGGGGGCATGCGGGGCGGAACCTGAGGGATCTGGTGTTCCATGCGAAAGTGGATTCATCTCAGTGTCGTCGTCGCGATGTATTCGCTCGCTTTCGCGACGAGCGTGTTTCGCGGGCGCATCGATGTGCGCCAATTCGTGACGTCAGAAAATGACATTGCGCTTTTCGTTACTGATCGGTATTTCTGGGCGCGGGCGCATCGACCTGTCGGGGCGCCTCGCGAGTTGGCTGTCGACATATTCCGATGTCAGGTTGGCAACGCGGGCGTGTGCCTCATGCGACCGCGATTCTGGCGAGGTTGCGGCCCAGAAGCATCGGCGGGACGGCCCAAAGACACCCCGCGCGGGTGGATCAGAATGTAAGGCGTTTGGGCGCCCATTCGCCACTCTGGCTCGTTGCCGTCGTCCTGTGTCTACCCCGTGGTCGTCATCCTCCGGACCCTGGTGTGTATTCGCCGCCGCAGGTTACTTGGCGACGCATGTGTGCGTTGCGGAAATTGCCTTGTCGGAAACGTATCCGGCGACTGCCCCGAGTGCGTTCGGCACGCGGTGGTGGTGTGAGATTGGCGGGATCTGAGGCGGAGTTAATGGCGCTGATCAGGGGAAGTCATGCTCGTGTGGCGCAGATGAGCGAAAGCACTTATCGGCGCATGCGATACACTTCGAAGTCGATGTGGTGAGATTCGTCCAATCACCGAAGAATAATCCAAGCGGAGTCGCGTTCTGATCCGGGCGGGATCTTGTTGCGATTGCAGACCCGGGGCTGGAAACCTGCTAGATTAGGGGCAGGGGATGATGACGCACATCGACACACTCCAGATTGAATTCATGGCCGATCAGGCCTGTGCCGCCAGCCGATCGGCGCCGACACGCGCGGCGTTGGAGTTGCGCCGTCGAAACGGATTGTCGGGGCGGATGCGAGCCATTCGGCGTGACCGCCAGGCAAGTGTCACGCGAATGGCGTTCATGTGCATCCTTCTCGCAATTGGATTTGTCGCGGAGCTCGCAAAGGCGCAGGCGCCACCTTCGACTTTGCGCGGATGGGGCCTGGAGACATACAACGAGACGGATGCGACGCTTCGTGTATCGGGGACGCAGCTGTTTGCAGAGACGGCGTCGCTCGGCGGAACTCAGTCGGGCGGCTTCAACAATCGCGCCTACGTCTGGCCGATGAGTACGCAGTTTCGCGTCTTCAACACGCTGACGCAGATCCAGCCGGCGACGTATGCGACGACGCTTCGAACCTTTGCCGACGAGCTTCACGCCGCTTACTGGAACGCCGGCTATCGCAGCGGGGCGGGAGGGGGCGCCCGCTTTTACGATGACAACGCGCACATCGTCGTCGCCCTGGTGGAGGCCTATCGGCTGACGGGCGTCACGGTCTACCTG
>DAOPJV010000024.1:0-5081 GCA_035399845.1 Phycisphaerae bacterium
GTTTAGCCCTGAAAGGGCGACACAATTCCCGGACAGTCTCCCCCTCAAAGGGGAGCATGTCGTTGCAGTGGCGCCGCGTTGGCCGTCTCGCCGAACGAGAACGTTGTCGCGACTTCCCATGCCTGCCGTTGAAGGGCGAGACCGCCACACGCCCACGGATGGACTCGTCGTCTTTCCATTCCGGAATCAATTCTCGCCCGGCAGCGTCGCCCCGATTGAGTCGAAGAGGCGCTGCAGCTTCGAGCGATCGAGCTGGTAACGCCCGCCGTCGTAGCGCAGGTCGACATTCGCCTTCTCGTGGCCGGGAATCAGCTGCAATTCCCGTACAGCGCCCTCTGCGTCCGTCAGCCGGATGAATCCAGCGTGCAGGCATTTGCAGTCCATGATGCGGCGAGCCGATGCAAGCTGGTCCACCAACGCCGCGATCGTCTTCGCGTCTTGACAGCGCGTGAATGTTGATTGTGTGTTCGGCGGTTCGCGCCAGTCGATCGACTCGATATCCACGATCGTGTATTGAGCCGGATCTCCCAGGTCGAGGGATTGCCAGGGACGAAGCCAGAGCAGCGCGGCAAGCGCGACACCGACGAGCGAACCGGCGATCAGCCTGATATTCCGCCGTGTGCGAAGATTCTCTCGCGACGACGTCATGTTGTGACCTCCTTTGTCGTATTATATGACAGCGGTCGGGGGGGGGCGTCGCGCGCCACGCGCCACAGAAGCAATCAGACGGCAGTGTTTCGCGTTGCGGGCGAGGGATCGCAGCGTGCTGACATGGCGGGTCGTCGCGCCACAGGAAAGGGCATCCATGGAGACTGCACTTGAGTTCTTGCCGTCCGCGGCGGCGCCATACACGTTTCGCATCGCGTTTCACGCCGCCGTCGCGCGCTGTCTGCTGCCCTATCCGAGTGTGACAGGGCTCATATTCCTCAGGGATGGAGAACCGGTGGCGGAATGGGTGACTCGATCACTCGTTACGGAACCTCTCGACGATTTCGTGTTGCGCCAGGGTGATCGAATCGCATTTGATCTGCGCGCGAATATCAACTCGACCCTTCCGGATCAGCGTTGGGGCATCGAACTGCCGAGCGCCACGTATGACGTGCATTTTTCCTGTTGCGTTGATCGTGACACGGAGTGGCATAACCTCCTGGCGAAGCGATCCCGATTCGCGGCGGCAACGACAGTCTGGTGCGGTGTCGTGGTGTCGAACACGCTGAGAGTCACAGTGGACGCTGCGACAGTGCGCTGAACGGCCAAGCGTCGCGGCGTATTGCGTTTTTTCGGAAGGAATATCGGAACACGATTCAACCAATGACACGTGGGGCGCCGTTAGAATAAGATCGCCTCGCAGGGCCTCGCGAAGGAAGTCGAACGTGTTTTCCCCGAAATTTCCGATCGTTTCGTTTCTGGTTGTCCTATTCCTGATTCCCGTCCTCATGGGGACGGAGTGCGCCGTGCGCGTTCCGGTTGGAACGCCATTTTCAAGTATCGAGCTCGAGCAGTATGGCGGCTGTGTGGACGATCAGCTCCCCGCACGGATCGTCGTCCGGCGCCTGTCTGACGGTCACTACCAGCTTGAGATCTCTGAGTTCACAGCGCCGGCGGCGGAGCCGGCCGACGGGCTGTCCTGCTACGCGGTTCACGGACACATCACGGAAGACGGATGCGAGTTGCCCGGCGACGCAATGACGCGGCTGCTGACGTCTGAAGAGATGCAACAGGTGGACGACGTGGTTCGTGTCCTGGAGGCGGATTACTACGCCTCATTCGCCGAGATTCAGTGCGCGGACAGCAGTTGCGCCACGCTCGATCGCTGGATCAACGGCGTGAAGCTCGGCCGCCAGTGTGATCCGGGAGCCAAACTCGTCATTACGCCGGAGAGCGCGGATTCGATTCGCACGCTGATGGCGTCGCTTCGGAATGAATGATCGGCGAGGCGACATGACGCAGGGCATGACGCCGTTGGTCGGTCTGGACTGCGCGGTCTTTCGGAGGGTATCAATGATGCAGGGTCACAAGTGTGCGATCCTCGGCGCCGCCGTCGTGAGCTGCGCGCTGCCGATGGCGCTCGGCGCTGTTTGCGGAAGCGTCCGGATCGGAACGCCTTTCTCGAGCATTGAGTTGGAGCAGTATGGCGGCTGCGTGGATGAGAACCTGCCCGCGCGGATTGCCGTCGTGCGGCTGGAGGATGGTTCCTATCAGCTGGAGATTGCTGAATTCGGCGCCCCGGACGGTGATCCGGAGGATTTCGTGGGTTGCTTCAACATGCGCGGAAACCTGGTCGAAGCGGGCTGCCGGACGCCGGCGCCGGCGTCGATACGGCGCCTGACCGGCGATGAGATGCGGCGCGTGGATGATGTCGTCGAGTCGCTGGAGGCGGAGCTGTATGTGCCGACGACGCCGATTGAGGGCGCATTCCTGTTATGCGCCCGTCACTGGCGGATCAACGGCCAGGACTTCGCCGTGGCGGAGCGGGGGCTTGTGCTGACGACATCGTCCGCGGATCGGTTCATCGAGCTGATGTCGTCACTGATGGACTGACTTTCAACGCGTCGTTCATGTGTCGGGGGAGTGTCTGGTAAACGGGACTTCGCTAAACAGAAAGGGCGGGAGTATGCGATATCACAACCGGATGGCAATCAGTGCGATCTTCGGGATCTTCGCCCTGCCGATGGTGTTCGGCGCCGAGTGCGAAAGCGTCCGGATCGGTACGCCCTTTGAGCGCATCGAGTATCACCAGATGTGCGGTCTTCGTGCGGATGCGCCTTTCTACATTTCCATTCGACGCCAGGAGGATGATTCGTACCTGATGTACTTCACGGATATCAAAATGGTTGAGACCGATGAAGAGTGTCAGTTTCCGGACGAGTTCCCGATCGATGGCGAAGGCTGCTACTTCCTCGCACAGGAGGATCCGCGAACATTGACGGCGGAGGAGATGCAGCGCGTGGACGAGGTTCTCGCGGCGCTGTCGGCGAAGTACGTCTTTCACCCGGAGCGAATCGGACGGACTTGCGGGTTTGATATCTGCGGGCCGACGAGCACGAATGTGAACGGCCACTACTTTTCCGACAGCGGCTCATGCAGCCCGCTTGTGTTGGAGCTCACGGACGAATCGCGCGAGCTGATCGACGCGCTCTGGCAGTCTTTCCGCGACTGAGCGAATGGATCGCCGTCGTCGGATGCCGGCGCCGCTTCGCCTTTGTCAATCGCCTCGCTCTGATCGGAGGATTATGCAGATGCGTACTACGCTGATTCAGTTGGCCCGATCGGCGGCGCTGGTCGTCGCCGTCGGTTTGATGATGGGCGTCGAGTGCACGCGCGTGCCGATTGGGTTACCAATCCAGCGGGTCGAATTCAGTCAGTCGGGGCCGTGTGTCGACCTGGAATTCCCCGCGTCGATTGCGATCACGCGGCTCGACGACGGCGCGTACTCGCTGGATCTCTCGCTGTTTGAAGTGAACGCGGACGACAGCGAGGATTTCAGTTGCCTCCGGGCCGGGGGGAGCAACATCGACGGCGTGTGCTACACGCCCACGACGCTGACGACGCGAATGTTGACGCCGGAGGAGACGCAACGCGTGGATGAAGTGATGGCGCAATTGGAAGAAGTGACGTCGTTCGATCCGTCTCGCGGAGAGTCGCCTTGCGCCAACGAACCGTGTGGGTCGATCTCCACACGTGTGAACGAGCATGTCTATTCGAACGACCCGTGTCCCCCCAAATGGAGACACGAGTTGACAACCGAGTCCGCGGGCGCCCTGCGTTCGCTGTGGTTGTCGTTCGTCGAGTAGAGCGCGCCGCGCAGGCGCCGTGCTCCCCGGCAGTCGAAACCGGGCGCCATGCTCCCCCTTCAAGGGGAGCATGTAACGGCGGTAGGGCGGAATTGACCGTCTCGCCGCGTGCAGACGTCATCACGACTTCCCATGCTTGCCTTGGAGGGCAAGCATGCCACCCCAAATGAACGCGTCGCGCCCAATGGGGTGCCATGCTCCCCCTCAAAGGGGAGCATGTGGCGGCGGGAGTGGCGCTTCAGGCGTTTCGCGAAATGTGAACGTCTTCAAGACTTCTCATGCTTGCCTCTTGGGGCAAGCATGCCACCCATGTGGCGGCGCCATAACTTGTCACTCCCTCCGGCCGCGCCTCTTGAGCCGCTTTCCATCGCAATCTAGCGTGAGAACTCGGAGATCGAATGATGGGCGATCGGCCGATCCGGGATTCTCATAAGAAGAGGTGTCGGCGATTCGACACGCCGGGGCACGCCCACGCGCTGACGTTCTCGTGTTTCAATAGACGCCCGTTTCTCAACTGCGATCGCGCATGCGGCTGGTTGATCGAGGCGATTCGACGGGCCCGCGAGAAGCATGAGTTCGATCTCTGGGCGTGGGTGATCATGCCCGAACACGCGCATCTGCTCATCCAGCCGCGCCGATACGAGTATTCGATCTCCGCGATCCTGAAGACGATCAAGCAATCCGTCTCAACAGTCGCCATCCGCCATGTTCGCGAGAATCGTCCGACGTTCCTGACGCGGATGACGGATGTTCGCGCCGATGGTTCCACGTCGAGTCGCTTCTGGCAGCGTGGCGGCGGTTACGATCGCAACCTTTGGTCCGCGAGATATGTTTGGGAGATGATCGACTACATCCACGCGAACCCGGTGCGCCGCCAACTGGCCGACAACCAATTCACCTGGCGATGGTCCAGTGCGATCACTTTCGAGGACGTGACAAGGGGAGAGATCGACTTGAACCTGGATTCACTCCCCGACGACCCGAGGGAGCGCTAAGGCCGCCGAGTTGAGATCGCTGATGGCCTAAAGGCCGGGGGGCGCCCTTCTACCCCGAATTCGAAACTGGGTGGCATGCTCCCCCTCCCAGGGGAGCATGTGGTAGCGGGAGCGATGTTCCGAATGTCTCGCCGCGAACAGACGTCATCACGACTTCTCATGCTTGCCTTGAAGGGCAAGCATGCCACCCCAAATGAACGCGTCGCGCCAAGTTGGGTGGCATGCTCCCCCTCCCAGGGGAGCATGTGGTAGCTGGAGCGATGTTCCGAATGTCTCGCCGCGTACAGACGTC
>DAOPJV010000024.1:5181-37826 GCA_035399845.1 Phycisphaerae bacterium
TGGTGCGCCTGCTCTTGAGGTCATCAACAGGAAAAGCCCCTGGCGGGTTTGCCAGGGGCTTTTGTGGGGACTGCAGATGTTTGGCTGCGATCAGATCGGAACGCGAAGCTACTCCTTCACCTCGAACTCCGCGTCGATCACGTCGTCGTCCTTCCTGCCGCTCTTCGCGCCGGCGCCGACGGTCTCTTCCGCGTCCGGTCCCGCGGCGCCTGCAGCGCCGCCGGCCTTCGCAGCCTCTTCGTAGATGATCTTGCCGAGCGCCTGGCTCGCTGTCATCACGTTTTCGATCGCCTTCGTGATCGCGCCGGAGTCGTCGCCCTTCATCACATCCTTCAGGTTGCTCAGGGCGCTTTCGACCTTGCTGCGCTCGTCGGCCGGAACCTTCTCGCCGTGTTCCTTCAGCGTCTTCTCCGTCTGGTAGACCGTCGAATCCGCCTGGTTCTTTGCGTCGATCAGTTCCTTCCGCTTCTTGTCGTCCTCGGCGTGGCTCTCGGCCTCCTTGCGCATCCGTTCGACTTCCTCGTCGGACAGACCGCTGGAGCCCTCGATCTTGATCGTCTGCTCCTTGCCCGTGCCGACGTCCTTCGCCGACACGTTGAGGATACCGTTCGCGTCGATGTCGAATGTGACTTCGATCTGCGGAACGCCGCGCGGGGCCGGCGGAATGCCCTGCAGATTGAACTTGCCGAGCGTGCGGTTGTCGCCCGCCATCGAGCGCTCGCCCTGGAGCACGTGGATCGTGACTTCCGGCTGGTTGTCGGCGGCCGTCGAGTAGGTTTCCTTCTTGCTCGTCGGAATCGTCGTGTTGCGCGGAATCATGACCGTCATGACGCCGCCCATCGTTTCGACACCGAGGCTCAGCGGCGTGACGTCCAGAACGAGAATGTCCTTCACGTCACCGCCGATGATGCCGGCCTGAATCGCGGCGCCGACACCGACGGCCTCATCCGGATTGACGCCCCTGTTCGGCTCCTTGCCGAAGATCTCCCTGCACATCTTCTGGACGGCCGGAATACGCGTCGAACCGCCGACGAGCAGACACTCGTCGATATCCTTCGCCGTCAGCTTCGCGTCTTCCAGCGCCTTGAGCACGGGTCGGCGGCAGCGCTCGACGAGATCTTCCGTCAGCTGCTCGAACTTGCTGCGCGTGATCGTCGTGTTGAGGTGCTTCGGACCGCTCGCGTCCGCCGTGATGAACGGCAGATTGAGCGTCGTCTCCATGTTGCCGGAGAGTTCGCACTTCGCCTTTTCGCACGCTTCCTTGAGGCGCTGATGGCTCATGGCGTCGTCGCGCAGGTCGATGCCGTATTCCTTGCGGAACTGGTCGGCGACGTAGTTGATGAGTTCCTCATCGAAGTCGTCGCCACCCAGATGTGTGTCACCGTTGATGCTCAGCGTTTCGAAGACGCCGTCGCCGACGTCCAGGATGCTGATGTCGAAGGTACCGCCGCCCAGGTCGAAGACGGCGATCTTGCCGCCCTTCTTCTGGTCCATGCCGTAGGCCAGCGCCGCCGCCGTGGGTTCCGGCAGCACGCGCTTCACATCGAAGCCGGCGATGATGCCCGCCTCCTGTGTCGCCTTGCGCTGGGCGTCGTTGAAGTAGGCGGGGACCGTGATGACGGCCGCGTCCACCTTCTCGCCGAGATAGTCTTCCGCGGACTTCTTCAGATCCTGAAGGATCATCGCGGAGATTTCCGGCGGTGTGTACTGCTTGTCGCGGATCTTGACCGACACGAGCTCGTCGGCGCCGCCCGTGACCTCGTACGGAACGATCTTCTCTTCGTCCGCGACTTCACGATGGCGTCGCCCCATGAATCGCTTGATCGAGTAGATCGTGTTCTTCGGGTTCGTCACCTGCTGATGACGGGCGACCTGCCCGACGAGCCGCTCCCCCTTATCCGTGAAGCCGACGACGGACGGCGTGGTTCGCGAACCCATCGAGTTCGTCAGAACCTTCGGCTGTCCGCCTTCCATGACGGCGACGACCGAGTTGGTCGTCCCCAGGTCGATTCCGATGATTTTTCCCATATGGCGCCTCCTGCGATCGTGAGTATCGAATTTCTGCAAATGCACGAGGCCGTTGGGCGCTGCGCATAGCTTTACCGCAGCACATTTTGCAATCGGGGCGCCACGCGGCGGCGCAATCCGATGGCTGATTGTAAGTTGTTGATGATTATGGATTTAAGTTTCTCGATGTGGCGATGGTTGGCCGAAATCTCACAGGATGACTGTCAGAGTGGCATGCCGTAATGGCGGTCCCGGCCCGATCGCCGGGACCCTCGCCATCGCTATGGACCTATAACTGAACATGGAATGAAAGGTGTTATCGATCAGTTGTAGATAATAAGGTAGGTCTTTCGCTTGGATGGACTGTCGCTCCGGCTCGCAGACGCCGATCGCGGGGGGGCCGACGGCGGGTCCGTTTTCGCAGGAAACGAGGGAAGTAGGCGTGATGATTTTCTCTGGTGGTCGTCGCTGCGCGCGCATCGCGCCCGCAGTGTGGTTGCTCGTGGCGCTCGCGTCTGGCGCGAACGCGTCCGCGGATGACGCCGCGCCCCGTGGCGAGGCGACGGGCGCATGCTGCGTGGGGACTGTCTGCGGTGAACTGACGCAGGCCCAATGCGCCAGCCTGCTCGGAACCTACTTCGGCAACGGGACCACCTGCAACGGTCCGAACTGTCCCGCCGTCGTCACGCTCCAGGCGTCGCACGACAACACGATCTTCGCCGAGAGCGGTCTCGACAGTAACGGCGCCGGCCAGCACTTCTTCGCCGGCAATACCGGTGGCAATCGACCGCGGCGCGCTTTGATTCAGTTTGATCTGAGCTCAATCCCGTCGAACGCGACGATCGTTGCGGCCGAACTCAGACTCTACATGTCTCGCACGTCCGGCGGCGCCGAGCCCGTATCGCTCTTTCGCGTCATCGTCAGCTGGGGCGAAGGGGCCTCCGATGCGCCGGGCAACGAGGGCAGCGGCACACTGGCGCAGAGCGAAGACGCGACGTGGACCTATCGATTCTTCAATCCATCGAATCCGTCGAACTCGCCCGCATGGGCGCGACCGGGTGGCGATTTCGCCCCGAACACGAGCGCACAGACGCTCATCAACCAGCCCGGATTCTTCTACACGTGGGCGACGCCGCAGATGGCGACGGACGTTCAGAACTGGCTGGACGGCACAAATCCCAACTATGGCTGGATCATGATCGGCAATGAGGAATTCACGTCGACGGCGAAGCGCTTCGACAGTCGTGAGAACCCGACGCCTTCGAATCGGCCGACGTTGAAAGTGTACTACACGACGCCCGATCCCACGGGCGCGTGCTGCAGCGCCGGCGGAACGTGTACCGTTGAGACGCAGGCGGACTGCATGACGATGGGAGGCGCCTACCAGGGCGACAGTTCCGTCTGTTCGCCCAACCCGTGCGTCGAACCGATGGGCGCATGCTGCCTCAACAACGGTTCCTGCCAGTCGCTCACGCAGACGTCCTGCGACGCCATCAGCGGAACCTATCAGGGCGACGGCGTCGCGTGCGTCACCGGCCTGTGTCCGATCGTGCTGGAGCCGTTCGTGGATGCGCTTCCCATTCCCGCCGTCGCCGTTCCGACGACGGGGACGCAGGGCGGCGAAGCCACGTATGACATCGCGATCCAGCAGGCGCAGCAGCAGCTCCATCGTGACCTGCCGCCGACCACGATCTGGGGTTACAACGGGACCTATCCGGGACCGACGATCGAGGCGACGCGTGACCTGCCCGTGACAGTGAACTGGACGAACGACCTGCGCGATTCGATGGGGAACCTCCGAACGAATCACGCGCTGACAGTGGATCTCTGCCCGCACGGCGCCGAAAACCTGCCGAAGGCCGTCGTCCATCTTCACGGCGGTCACCTGCCGGCGGCGTTCGACGGGTATCCCGAGTACACATGGCTGCCCGGCCAGTCCGAGACGTATGTCTATCCGAACAACCAGCTGCCGGCGACGATCTGGTATCACGATCACGCGCTGGGCATCACGCGGCTCAACGTTTACATGGGGCTCGCCGCGTTCTACATCATCCGCGATGGCTATGAGCAGTCGCTTGATCTGCCCTCCGGCGCCAACGAGATTGCGCTCGCGATTCAGGATCGCCAGTTCAATCCGGACGGCTCGTTCTATTACCCTGAGGCGTGGACTGACCATTACGTGGGCGACAAGATCCTTGTGAACGGCAAAGTCTGGCCCTATCTCAACGTGAACCAGGGGCGCTATCGCTTCCGGATTCTCAATGGCTGCAACTCGCGCACGCTTCGGCTGTCGCTGTCGGACAACGGCGGCTTCCAGCTGATCGGGACGGATGGGGGGCTGCTGCCCGCCCCGATTTCACTGACGGAAATCACGCTCGGTCCCGCCGAGCGCGCCGATGTCGTAATGGACTTCGCCTCCTACGCGCCGGGCACGGAAATCGTCCTGACGAACAGCGCCCCGGCGCCTTTCCCGGGAACGCCGGGTGTCGGCGTCGTGCCCAACGTGATGAAGTTCGTCGTGCAGGCTCAGACCGGGGACACGACGCCGGTTCCGGGGACGCTGCGCCCCATCGAGACGCTGCAGGAAGCGGACTCCGTCATCACGCGCGATTTCGAGCTGCGCAAGTTCAATGAACCCTGTGCCGGAAGTGAATGGCGCATCAACGACCTCGGATGGGACGATGTGACCGAGCAACCCGTGCTGGGCACGACGGAAATCTGGCGCTTCGTGAATCGCTCGGGCATGATGCATCCGATGCACATGCACCTCGTGATGTACCAGGTGCTCGATCGACAGCCCTTTGAGATCGTCAACGACCAGGTCGTGACGACGGGCCCCGCGACGCCGCCGACGGCGACAGAGAGCGGCTGGAAGGATACCGTCCAGGTGGGGCCGTTCGAGATCGTTCGCGTGATCGCCCGATTCGAGAACTACACGGGCCTGTTCCCTTACCACTGCCACATTCTCGAGCACGAGGATCACGAGATGATGCGGCAGTTCGACGCGATCTGCATCAAGGGCGATACGAATCAGGACACGCTCGTCAACGGGCGGGACATCGAGTTGTTTATCGATACGCTTGTTACGGGCGGGGAGCCCGGAACGGCCGCCTACTGTGCGACGGATATGGATGGCAGCAACACGCTCGATACGACGGTTGACATGCTTCAGTTTGTCGATTGTCTGCTGACGGGCAACTGCCCGTAAGGTTGGAGCGCGTCGGCGGATCGGCTGGCCCCGGCGATCGCCCCATAACACGCCCGGTTGGCTCAAGGTGTTCCCGCGCGAACGTGGGTTCGCGCCGCGTCCGAGCGAATGTGGGGCCTGGATTCTTGCCAGAAGGTCATCCGTCCGGCTATGATTTCGACTCCGCGAGGTCGCTGATCGCGGGATTCGTTTCGCTCCTCAGAGCTCCGGGAGATCATGACTGACGCGCTCAGAACATCACTGCGTAGGTCCCGCGTTCTTACGACGTGGGCGCTGTGCGCCGTTCTGGTCGTGGTTGCGGGGCGGGCGTCGTCCTCCCTCTACGAGTCGATGCGCTCCACCGGCGGGTCGGAGTCTGAAACGCAGACCGTCAGCGTCGGCGAGTCCGAGCTGCTTCACGCTGAAAACTCGCAGCGTCGCTCAGTTCCGCAGCGATGCCGCCGTGCGATTCCGGGCGAAAGGGCGACAAAGGGCGATTCTCGCCCGGCCGTCCGCCGAACGCCCGACCACTGGAGCGTTCTCCAGACCAATCAGTTCAACGCCATTGGCTGTCCCCTGCTCTGTTGATTCCGGAAGCGCGCTACGCTGAGCCTCTGCGCCGGCGAGATGCGGGTGTCCCCCTTTTCAGGTGGTGTCGCGCCTGCGTCATTTGTGGTTGCCGGCGCCCGGCCGCCTCGGATAATAAGGAATCAACGATCTCCGCGAATCCAGCGGGATTCACAAGGACGAATGCAGCATGCAGCGCCTCATCGATGGAATTCATCACTTTCAGCGCGAAGTGTTCCCCGCGAAGAAGGAACTCTTCGAGAGCCTTGCCGAAGGGCAGCATCCGCACACGCTGATCATCACGTGTTCTGACAGCCGAATCGATCCGTTTCTCCTGACGCACGCCGAGCCCGGCGAAATCTTCGTCGTGCGTAACGCGGGGAACACGGTCCCGGCGTCCGGGGCGACCAGCGTCGGCGGCGAGCACGCCACGCTCGAATATGCGGTTCAGGTCCTCAAAGTTGCGACGATCGTTGTCTGCGGCCACTCACGATGCGGCGCCATGGCCGCCCTGGTCAATCCGAACCTGACGGCGGATCTGCCCGCCGTGCGAGGCTGGTTGACGGCGGCGCGGCACATTCGAGAAGAGATCGAACTCTTCGGGCTGCGCCCGTCGGAGCGCGATATCGCCGAGGCGTCCGTCAAGCGAAACGTGATGCTCCAGCTGGTGAACCTGAAGACCTACGACTTCTTGGACGCCGCGCATCGCGACGGACGGCTGAATCTCCTGGGTTGGTACTATCGGTTTGAAACGGGCGAAGTCGAATCGATCGAGCCCGGCCAACACGACTTCCGACCGATCTGAGGCGAACAAACTTCCCTTTTTTCCTACCGTGTCGACGCCGGCTGGCGCGCCCCAATCGCGCTGGCCGTTGCGTCGGCATGGGTCCGATCACCAAATCCACTAACCAGGGGTGAACTCCCATGAGTCACGACACCGCGGCCGCCAGGGGCGGTCTGAAGGACAATCTCAAACACGACTTCTTCGCTTCGATCGTCGTCTTTCTCGTCGCGTTGCCGCTCTGCATGGGTATTGCGATCGCGTCGGATGTGCCCATCGCCGCCGGCATCATCACCGGCATCATCGGTGGCATCGTGGTCGGCGCCTTCTCGGGTTCGCCGATGCAGGTCAGCGGGCCCGCCGCCGGATTGACCGTCATCATTTACGGCATTGTCCACAACGAGAAACTCGGCATTGAGGCGCTCGGAATCATCGTCCTCGCCGCCGGTGTGCTGCAGTTCATCGCCGGGATACTCAAACTGGGGCAATGGTTCCGCGCCGTGTCTCCCGCCGTGATCCAGGGCATGCTGGCGGGCATCGGCGTGATCATCTTCAGTTCGCAGATCCACGTGATGGTCGATGACAACCCGCGCTCGAACACGCTGAACAACATCGCGTCGATCCCCCAGGCGATTGAGAAGGGCGTTTTTCCGATTGACTGGTCCGTCCATCATCAGGCGGCCTACCTCGGCCTGATCACGATTCTCATCATCGTCCTCTGGCAGATCGGCGCCCCGAAGCGACTCAAGGCGGTTCCCGCCGCGCTGATCGCCGTGACGGCGGCGACCGTGATCGCCTATTTCACGGACCTCGAGATCCTGAAGATCTCGTTGCCGTCGAACCTGGCGAAGTCACTGACGCTGCCGGGGATCGATCAGTTCAAACACCTGCTGGAGCAGCCCTACATCGTGGCGGTCTTCACGATCGCGATCATCGCCAGCGCCGAAACGCTGCTCTGCGCCAACGCCGTGGATCAGCTCCACACGGGGCCTCGCACCAGGTATGACAAAGAGCTCGCCGCCCAGGGGATTGGAAACGCCCTCTGCGGTCTGTTCGGGGCGTTGCCCATGACGGGCGTGATTGTCCGCAGCAGCGCCAACATCGAGGCCGGCGCCAGGTCGCGCATGTCCGCGATTTTTCACGGCGTGTGGCTTCTCGTGTTCGTGTCGTTTCTTGCCAGTGTCCTCGCGCACGTCCCGAAATCGACGCTCGCCGCGATTCTCGTCTTCACGGGATACAAGCTTGTCAATATCAAGGCGATCAAGCGAATCTGGAAGGACAGCCCGAGCGAAGTCATCATCTACTTCGCCACGCTCATCACGATCGTGGGGCGGGATCTGTTGAGCGGCGTCATCGTTGGCGTCGCCCTCGCCATTCTGAAGCTTGTGTACACATTCAGTCATCTGTCCATCAAGTACCATGACGATCCCGCGGCCAATCGCGCCATCATTTACCTTCGCGGCGCCGCGACGTTCATCAGCCTGCCGAAGCTCGCGCAGGCCCTCGAAAAGGTCCCGGCGAACCGTGAACTGCAGGTTTTCCTGGATCAGCTTGATTACGTCGATCACGCCTGCCTGACGCTCCTCATGGACTGGGAGAAGCAGCACAAATCGACGGGCGGTCGCCTGCTGATGGACTGGGAAGATCTGCACCCGCGCTTCCAGCGACAGAGACTGAATGCGGACGGAAATGAGACGTTCCAGGCCGCCAGGTCGAACGGCTCCCGGCATCTGAACGTCGAAATGGAGGTGGCCCGTGACTAGGCCCAAGGTACTCGTCGCAACGGATTTTTCGAATGATTCGCAGCTCGCGGTTCAGCAGGCGCGCGCCCACGCCCAGCTCACGGGCGCCAGTATCCTGATCGTGCATGTGGTCCAGGGGCCTGCGACCGTTCAGGGCGAAGGCATGCTCCACGATGGCGCCTATGCGGACGAGTCGGCGCCCGCCCTGCGCCGCCTGCTCGATATCGCCGATGTCATTACGGACGCCCCGACGGAAGTCCGCGTCCTTCGCGGGGAACCTTCCGACGCGATTCTTCGGGCCGCGGAAGACGCCAACGTGTCCATGATCGTCATGGGGACCCAGGGGCGCACAGGCGTCGCTCGCGTGCTGATGGGCAGTGTCGCCGAGCAGGTGGTCCGAAACGCGTCCTGTCCCGTGCTCATCGTCAAGCGCCCCAAGGACCTCGCCACCGCGATCTGACGCGCTGCGGGCCGGTCCGACGCGTCGCTCCTTTGCTTCGCCGAACTTTGGCGTTGGTAAGAAGAGCAATGACGCGTAAGCTGTTCGCGGATGTCGATATAGATTTATGGAGGTGCGCCGATGAGCCGACCAGTGGTTCTATATGCGACAGATTTTTCCGCGGCGAGTGAACTGGCGCTGACCCACGCGCGCATCTACGCGCGCGCCGCCGGCGCCAGGCTCCTGATCACACACGTCATGAAACCCAGTGGAGACCCGACGGATCTTCCGTCCGAAGGCGCGGCGGAATCCGTCGACATCGAAACGGTGCGCTTTCGACTTGAGTCGATCGCGAAGTCCATCACGGACACGCCGACAGAGTGCAGGATTCTCTCGGGCGATCCGGCGCGAGAGGTGCTGAAACTCGCCGAAACGGCGCAGGCCGAACTGATCGTCATGGGCACGCACGGGCGGACGGGATTGAGCCGGCTGCTGATGGGAAGCGTCGCCGAGCAGGTTGTTCGCGAGGCGGATTGTCCCGTGCTGACAGTCAAACTGCCGCGCGCCGACGATCCGTCGTAGAGATTGAAATTCGCGCCGGTGGTCCTAAAAGACGTCCTTGCCGCCGCTGAGGCGATCCTCGATTCGATCGGCATTGCAGGCGACTTCGAAGAGGATCTTTCGAATCTCCGCCAGGTCCGCCGTTTCCGCGAGCTGATTCGCGCAGACGACGAAATACTCATTGCCTTTGATCGTCGAGATGGCGAAGGCCCCGTAGGTCATCCGGCTGTTGAAATGCAGCAGACGCTGATTGTGCCTGCTGTTGTACTCGCCGCAGACGGAAATGAAGCTGATGATGTCGTGTCCCTCGTCGTCCTGACCGTTGAACGTGACATGTACGCGCTGCTTTCGCTCGCCGATCGGAACCGTGACGCGAATGCCGGCCTTCGTATCCACGCACTTGTAGCCCGATTCATGGGCGACGCGTCGCAGCAGGGCGGCCGTCTCTTCGCGCATCATTTCGGGGCGCGGGTTCGGCGTCAGATCGGCCGCCTCTGTTGTGTCCGCGGAGGTCGACATGCCGCATTGAATACAGAATCGCGTGGCGAGCGCGTTTTCAAATTTGCAGGCGGGACAGATGACGGACTCGGGCATGTCGGGGCTCCGGTATTGTCGGGCGGGTTCTCGATTCGCTATGCATACCCGAGAAGCCCGCGGCAATCAAATCGGCCCGTGGAGCGTGGCGAGTCGTCGCGCCGAGGATGTCACGTCCCGACTCGGTCCTGACGTGTTGCGCATCCGTCAATCCAGAATCTTGTGATAGCCGTACTCATACAGCTCGACGACCTTCGGATCGTCCAGATCGCTGATCGGCGTATCGAGATCACTCATGTCCGGCGGAAAGACGAACAGCCCCGGGAGGAACGCCGTCGTGATGTAATCGCTCGGCACACTGATCTTCAGATCCGTCGTCGGCGGGAGTCGCACGCCCGCGAGAATGAAGCCCCAGGTTCCGAATGTCGGCACGAGCGTGTGGTAGGGCCGCACCTCCATGCGCAACGAGCCCTCGGGGCCCCATTGCGCCGCCGCCGCCGTGTGCGCGATGCACCAGAAGGCGCTGCGCGATCGAAAGGGGCTCGTGCTCTGGCACGTCATCACGCCGCCCTCGGCAAGATGGCGTCCGACGAGTCCGTAGAACGTTCTTGAGTAGAGCTTGCCCAGCTCGGCGCGCGACGGATCCGGCAGATCGATCAGGACGACATCGTACAGATCCGTCGAATCCTGCAGGAACCGGAAGGCGTCCGTGTTGTGAATGTGCAGGCGTGGATCGTTCAGCGAATCCTGATTGAGACTCGTCAGCATCGGCGCCGTTCGGAACAGGTCCGTGACCGCCGGATCGAGGTCGACAAGATCGACACGCTCCACGTCCCTGTATTTGAACACCTGCCGCGCGGCGAGACCGTCGCCACCGCCGAGGATCAGCACGCGCTGTCGCCGCGCCGCCGCCTCCATCGCCGGCAGAACGAGGGCTTCGTGGTAGCGATACTCGTCGATCGCCGCGAACTGAAGATGTCGATTGAGATAAAGGCGCAGGTCATTTCGCCATCGCGTGATCACGATGAGCTGGTACTGCGACTGCTTCGTATAGACGATCTCGTCCTGGTAGAGGGCGCCCTCCAGCCGGCCGACGATCCGATGGCTGAATCCGAGCCCCGCGCCCAGCGCGACGATCGCAAGAACGATCGATGGCGCAAGGATTCCCGACCATCGCCGGACCTCTCCGCGAAAGCGCCACAGAACGGCGCCGCCCACGAGCACGTTGACGAGCCCCGCCAGCATGCCCGCCCCGACAAGTCCGAACCGCGGCAGCAGGGCGAACGGAAACACAACGGAGGCCGCCAGGGCGCCCAGATAGTCCGCCGACAGCACATTCGCCAGCGTCCCGCGCAGGGTGCTGAGATTGCGGAGGATGCGGACCACCAGGGGTATCTCGAGCCCGACCAGCGAGCCCACGATAACGACGAGTCCGTAGAGAATCGGCTGGCAGAGATCCGTGTAGGCGAACGCCGCGAAGCCGATCAGCGCCGCGAAGCCGCCGACGAGACCCACGACGACCTGCCCCAGCACGAACCAGGCGATCAGATCCCGCGTGATGAAGCGTGAAAGGAATGAACCCACGCCCATCGCCGTGAGAAAGAGGCCGATGATGAGGGAGAACTGGGTGATCGAATCGCCGAGCAGATAGCTCGACAGCGTGCCGGCGATAAGTTCATACACGATGCCGCACGCCGCCGCGGCGAAAATGGCGCTGACGAAGATGATCCGGCCCGATGGCGGGCGTTCGGTGTCGATCGGCGGCGACGCGCTCATTCGGACAGGCTCCGGCGATCTTCGTCGAACGCGGCCGGCGTCACTTCACGACGGCGGCCAGGACGATCGCAATACCGATGATCGTCGCGCCCATGATGATGCCGAGTGATGTGTTCTGATCCTCCTCGATCTCCTTGCGGATCGAGAACGGGCAGATGACTTCCATCATCCAGATGCTGAACCCGAAGAGAAGTATTGCGACGACGAAATAGACGACGGTCGGTATCAGATCCCAAAGCTGTTTGACGACGGTTTCCGGCATATGTCGAATCCCTCAGTTATTTCCCGTGATAGACGCCACCTGAAATGAACACCGGGCGATAGCGGCGCGATCCGCCCGACGTGTCCCCGCGGGCGGACTCCTCGCGAATGCTGAGCGGCTGCTTCTCCGGCTGCGGCACGCCGAAGCCGCTGCTGCTGGCCCAGACCGAGCCGGCCAGCGCGAGTCCCATGACCGCGACCAGGATGACAGCGCCTTTGCTCATCTCATTCACTCCTTGTCACATCGCCGACGCGCGCCCGGCGTCGATCGTTAATCGTCGTCGCCGGCGGCGTCACTTTCCGCCCAGCGGCGGCCTTCAAAGCTCATCTTGCGGAAGATCTGCCAGCCGACCCAGAGCATGCAGAAGACCGCGAAGAAGGCATAGTAACGGCTCAGCATGATTCCTTCACGGATCGTGATCGCGACGGGCACACCGTAGCCGGCCATGGGCGTTTCCCCCGTCCCGGCCTGGCCGAGGATCAGGAGGCGATAGTCGCCCGGCTTGTTCAGCTTGAACGGAACGATGTCCTCCCGGCTGCCTTCGGACCAGCTTTCGCCGCCCTCGACCCCGGAGTAGTAAGAGATTTCCGCCGTGAAATCGACGACGATCTCATCATTGCTGTTGATCACGGCGACCTGGAAGTACTCCCACGACTGCGACACATTCGCGTCGAACTCGGCCTCGCAGAGCGAATCGGGCTCCTGGATGGTGAACGACTCCGTGACGAACTCGTTCGCAAACTGCTCCGGCCGCACGACGATCCGTCCGGCCTTGCGCGACGGGTAACCCATCGACCAGATCGTGGCCATGCCGAACACGATCGTGAACAGCCCCATGATCCACATCGACTGCTTCGCGAACGCCGACCGCTTGAATGGCTGGTGCGGCGCGACGCCAAAGGGCGTCGGCAGATCGCTCTCGCTGACACCAAAGGCCTCGGCGACCTCCGCCGTCTCGAGGTACTCCGCCTCGTACCACTCCATCTCGTGCTCAGTCCATTCGGCGCTGAGCAGGTACGGCGGGCAGACGGCGTCCATGTAATAGTTCAGGTCGCCGACCTTCGCGACCCAGGGCAATTCGCCATCGACCCATTCGACCTGCGTACTGCCCGATTCGAAGATCTTCCAGCTGCGCCCATTGAATCGCAGCGTCTTCTTCGGCAGCGCCATGCGCGGTTCGAAGCCGACGGGGCGATCGTCCAGTTCGCGCGACAGCGAGAAATGCCCGTTTTCAAGCGTCATCCACTGGTAGCCGGCGTCCCTGCTGAACAGCAGGAATTCGTCGCTTCGATAGGTTCCGTCACTGTCAAACTCGACGAACCGGATATGACCCACGACGACATAGTCCACGCTGCGCAGCGTGCATTTCTGTCCCATCCTGAAGGGAACGCTGGGCCGGCCCACCTGCGCCGCCACTTCGAGAGTCGTTGGTTCCCCGCGGCTGATGTCGATCATGCGATGACATTGCGGGCAGACGACGCTTCGCGCTTCGCGGCCGTGAACGGCGACAACGGCGTCGCATCCGCCGCAGGGCACGCGCCGCACAGTCAGGTCGACGTCCGTTCCGCAGTATTCGCAGCGAATCGAATCGCCCGCGCCCGCCGGTACATTCATCGGCGCGCCGCAGCAGACGCAGTTCACGCTCTTCGAACGATCGCCCGACGTGACGATGCGCTCGCGCCGCTCGCCGTCGGCCGCTCGCTCCGCCTTCAGACCGCTTGAGACGCCGGCCTCCTCGGCCGTCATGTCCATCCGGATCTCCGAGAGATCCAGACGACGGCCCCGGAACACGCGCGCCGTCGTGTCTTCAATGTCGTATTCGATCGTTGCAAAACGATCCTGGAGACTCAGATCGAGAAACGGGACGCGCTCGCCCGAGATGATCGGGAAGGGCAGCTGCCCTTCACCACCTTCGCAGATGGCAATGCCCTTCTCATCCAGATGGAAGAGGGTATTGCCAAGCTGGACGCTCTGACCGGGATAGGCGTCGGCGTATTCCAGCGGCGCCTTCTCAGATTCGTCACACGATTCCAGCGTGAAGTTGTTTTCGTCCTCGCCGACCCAGATGGAGGAACCATCCTCGAAGGCGAGGTACCACTCATCCCAGTAGCCACGCTCGTATCCGTAGCGAACGCGGCCGAGGATCCGGAAGCGGCGCTCCATCAGCGTCCCGGCGCCCCCGACAAACAGCGGGCTCGGTGTCTGCGCCAGGACCGCCATCTTGCCGGCCACGCGAGCCGCCTTCTCGTCGAGCAGAACGGCGGATTCGCAGTACTGGCAGACGACGAGTTTCGCGAATCGGCGATCGGCCTCGATTTCGGCGCCGCAGGACGGGCAGAACATGCCTGTATCTCTCCAGTGACCTCGAACCAGTTCGGCTCGCATCGTAGGCGTAGCGCCGTTGGGGTCAAGAAAAATGGTCGCCCGCAGCCGGCCGTGACCCGTCGCCGCGACGGGATGCGCCGGCGCGGGCTCATCGCTCTGTTCGGGGAATTCCCGCGGCAACCTGAAGCCCACTTGGCGCTCCATTCGACTTATCGGCGGTCGCGCATCCGCCGAAATCGCCGTCGGCAATACCGCGCGAGGCCGAATCGAATGCATACAATGAACGGACCGCTCACCTGACGTGGCGGCGAGGAGCAGGATGATGGCCAAGGCCCATGTCGATCCGGCGGAATTGCGGCGATTCGCGCGCGACCTGACGCGATTCAACCACGAACTTCAGACGCTGACCTCGGGCTTGCACGCCAAGCTCAACGCCCTCGAACAGACGTGGCGCGATCAGGAGCAGCGTCGCTTCGCCGAGCAGTTCGAGCAGACGCTCAAGGCGCTCAACAAATTCGGCGTGGCGTCTGAAGACCATATTTCCTTTCTGATGCGGAAAGCGGCCCACATTGAGGAATACCTCGGCCAGCGATAGCGTCCGATGGCGTTTCGCGCAGACGCCCGTCGTGTCACGAGGAGGCGGCAACGGATCTGATATGGCCCGATCCGCACGCGTTCAGTCAACTGAAGCCATCAGGCGATTCCGAGCGAAGCTCATTGAGTTCGCCGACAACGCCAAGGCGGCGCTCGGCGATACCGACGCCGAGCTGCTCCGCGCCGGTTCGTGGCTGCGGCAGGATCGCGAGCCCTACTGGAAATCGGAGCATCGGAAGCGATCCGAGGCGTTTCAGCGCGCCAAGTCCGCGCTCAACCAGAAGCGTCTCTACAAGTCGGCGACCGGCGATCGGCAATCGACCGTCGAAGAGGAGAAGGCCTTCGCCATCGCCAGGCGACGACTCGAAGAGGCGGAGCAGAAAATCGACGCGATTCGGGCCTGGACGCGCAAACTCGAGGACGAGAGATTTCTCTACAAGGCGCAGGCGCAACGCATGGCCCGCGCCGCCGAGATGGATGTGCCGCGCGCGATCGCCCTGCTGGATCGCGTGCTCGATTCGCTCGACGCCTACTTCCACGAGCGGGCGCCGGATACGTCGTCCGGCGTCGACGAGATGTTTGATTCCATGGCGAGAAACCTCGACGCCGCCCAGCGCGCCGAAGCCGAACGGATCAGCGCCGAACGACGCGCGGAGTGCGCCGCCCTGCGACGCCTTGCGCCGCGACCGGGGCAGCGCGACGCCACGCCGCCGACGGAGACCGCGCCGGCGTGGCCGGACGATCGCCGGCTGTCGAAGGGGCAGCTGAGGGCGATCGCCGAACTGAATCCGGAAGGACGGGCGGCGGAGGGCGATGACATCGTGATCGTCGCGAAGGGCGCCGAGAGCGCGCCGCGCGTTTTTCTGGAGCGCATTCGAACGTCGTCGCCCGGAGACAGTGGCTGGTACATCGGTCCTGTCGGCGTCGAAGCCGCAGGCGAGGACTGCGTCGCGATCGCGCTCGCCGCGCTCCATGAGAGACGACCCGACTGGGCGTCGCTGCTCCGCATGCCCTTTGGTTCGCTGATTGTCGAAAACGCGGCCGGGCTTGAGTACATCTGTGACGCGTCGGACACGCCGATGCGGCTCGTCGTCGAAGACGAGGATGTGTCGGACGTGAGCAGGGAGGGATCGCAGTGAGTGTGTCTTCCGGACAGGGCAGACTGGGCAAGGCGATCAAGGATCTCCAGGCGGATTACGCCGACCTCCGGCGCTACTGGAATGACGATGTCGCCGAGCAGTTTGAGAAGAACCACCTGCGTCCCCTGTTTCTGACGGGCAAATCCGCCATTGAGGCCATGGGGCACATTGAGCACTTGCTGATTAAGATGAGGCGGGACTGCGAATAACGCGACATCAGGGAACCCGGGAACAGCGGAAAGGCCGAATCATTACGACGCCCGCAGATTCAGACATGCAGGAATCCACGCCGACAGGCGCCGCGCGCCGTCACGCCGTCGGCCTGTCGCTGCGCGACCTGCAGCGCGCGGCGCTGAACGATCTCATCGAACTCGCGCCTCAGTCCGTCGAGCAGGCCGAAAAGGTGATCGAGTCGGAATATGAAAAGAAGCTCGATCGCGCCGAACGCCGTTACCGCCGTGTGTTGCGAAACGTTGAAGCCCGCTACGGCGCCCTCATCGATCGAGGCCGGCGTATCTACGAGCGCCAGACGTCAGAGGTCGAAGGGAAATTCGCGTCGCGACTCGCGAGCATCGAGTCCGAACGTCAGGGCGCCCGCGCCAAAGTCATGAAGGAGGCCGCGAGCGCCGGCCACGAAGTCAAAGCCAAACTCGATCAGGAAATCTGGCTCGCCGAGAGCGTCGTGGAGGCCGCCAGGGCGCAGGCCGCCCAGAATCGCAGGAAGCTCGACAAGGAGACGGCCCAGCGCAAGGCGACGCTCGAAGGTCTTGCCATTCACGCCGCCGAGGTCATTCGCGCCCATCGCTTCGGTCCGCCGCAGCTCGAGGTCGCCGCCGATGAGTCGCGCGTTACCGACAAGCCGGGCGCCGACTACGGCGTCCTGACGGACGCGATTCAGCAGAACACGCACACGCTTTCCCGCCTCTTCGTTCCGAGCCTGTTTGGCGGGGCGCGGCCGGGGTTGATTGTCTTCTTCACCTGCCTCCTCTCCGTCGCCGGCGCCGGCTGGTACGTCTATTCGCATCCGGCGGGCCCCTCCTTCACGGTCCTCGGGGCGTCGGCGTTCGGCGCCGCGATCGTCCTGTGCGTGGCGCTGGGATTCATGCTGCGTCGCGTCGGCGCGGCGAAGATCGAGAGCCTCTATCGCCCGATCCTGACCGATATCGCGACGGCTCGGCTTGCCGTCGACCAGCATCACACGCTCACGCGGCGATCGATCGACCTCGCCGAGCGCGACGCGGGTCTCCATCGAGATCGTGAAGTGAAGGTGGCGCATGAGAAATACGATCCGAAACTCGCCCGCGTCGCCCTGCGACGAAAGAACCTGCTGCAGACGATCGAGGAGGAGTTCTCGAAGAACCGCCGTGATCTCGAAGCGCGACGCGATCTTGCCCTGCGACCGTTCCAGAACTGGCCGGAACTCGAACAGCCGAAACTGGAGGCGCGCCTTAATCGTTACCGAAGCCTGCTGAAGGCGCGGCGTGACAACGCCTGTGATTCGGCACAGCGCCAGTTCGACGCCGATCGCGCCGAGCTGCGCGAACGCTGGGATCGCGGCGTCGATCGAATCGCGGCGCTGCTCGACGCCACGGCCGACTTCGATGACGCCCTGCGCTGTGATCTGCTTGAGGTCGACTGGGAGAACTGGCGGCCGAACTTCGTGTTCGGCGGCGCCGTTCGCTTTGGCGCCCTCGACGTCGATTTCGGCCGAATTGCGCCGCGTTTCCGCGATGATCCGCGGCTCAAACGCGAACGCCTCACGCCTTCCCGGACGCCGGCGCTGCTCGCCATCCCCGAACGTGGCGCATTGCTGATTCGCTACGCGCGCGAAGCGCGCGACGTGGCCAACGCGGCCCTCCAGGCCGTCATGACGCGCCTCCTGACGACGATTCCGCCGGGCCGCGCCCACTTCACGATCATCGACCCTGTCGGTCTCGGCCAGGACTTCGCCGGCTTCATGCACCTCGCCGATTACGACGACGCGATGGTCGGCGGTCGCATCTGGACGGAAGGCCAGCAGATCGAGCAGCAACTGACGGACCTGACGAATCACATGGAGAATGTGATTCAGAAGTATCTCCGCAACGAATACGAGACGATCGACGAATACAACCAGCAGGCGGGTGAACTTGCCGAACCCTATCGCTTCCTCGTCGTCGCGAACTTCCCGTCGAACTTCAGCGAAGAGGCGATCCGCCGGCTGACAAGTATCGTCGCCAGCGGCGCGCGCTGCGGCGTCTATACCCTGATCTCGCACGATTCGCGCCATCAGCTGCCGAAGGAACTCAGCACACGCGATCTTGTCGGCGAAGGCGCCTACCTCGCCCAGACGGAAGAGGGCGACTTCGTCTGGCGCGACGATGTCTATAAACAATATCCGCTCACGCTGGATGCGCCGCCGCCCGAGTCGACCGTGACGGCCCTGATGCATCGCGTCGGTGTCGCCGCGAAGGACGCCGGCAGAGTCGAAGTGCCGTTCACCTCCGTGGCGCCGAAGCCCGAGGAACGCTGGACGCGCAGCGCCCAGCACGGTGTCGAGGCCCCGCTCGGCCGAAGCGGCGCCACGCGGCTTCAGAATCTCTCCCTCGGCAGGGGCGTCGCACAGCACGTACTCATCGCGGGCAAGACGGGCTCGGGCAAGTCCTCCCTTCTGCACGCCATCGTGACCAGCACCGTGCTTTGGTACAGCCCCGACGAAGTCGAGTTCTATCTCGTCGACTTCAAGAAGGGCGTCGAGTTCAAGACCTATGCGACGCATGAGCTGCCGCACGCCCGCGCCATCGCCATCGAGTCGGATCGCGAGTTCGGTCTCAGCGTTCTCCAGCGGCTCGACGAAGAGATGAACCGGCGCGGTGAGCGCTTCCGCAGGGCCGGCGTGCAGGACATTGCCGGCTATCGGGACACGCAGGACGCGATCACGATGCCGCGCATCCTGCTCGTGATTGACGAGTTCCAGATCTTCTTCAGCGAAGATGACAAGCTGGCGCAGGACGCGGCCATGCTGCTCGATCGACTGGTTCGCCAGGGTCGCGCGTTCGGCATGCACGTCATTCTCGGTTCGCAGACGCTCGGCGGCGCGACGGGCCTCGCCCGCAGCACGATCGGCCAGATGGCCGTTCGAATCGCGCTGCAGTGCTCCGAAGCCGACTCGCAGCTCATTCTGGATGACACGAACCCGGCCGCGCGACTGCTGACGCGCCCCGGACAGGCGATCTACAACGACGCCGGCGGTCTCGCCGAAGGCAACAGCCCCTTCCAGGTCGCCTGGCTGCCCGATCGCGAACGCGACGGACTCCTGAATCACGTCAGCGAAATGGCCAAGGCGGCCAGCTTCCGGCGCGACGAGCCGGCGATTGTCTTCGAAGGTGGCGCGCCCGGCGATCTGTCAAAGAACCTGCCGCTGAATCGACTGCTTGAAACACCACCCGCGGCGCCGATCGCCGAACCGAAGGCGTGGCTGGGTGAAGCGATCGAGATCAAGGAACCGACCAACGTTCATTTCCGCCGACAGAGTGGCATGAACCTGCTGATCGTCGGGCAGCGGGATGACGCCGCGATGGGGATCTTCTCGGCGGCGATCGTCGGACTCGGCGCACAGATCCGCGGTGGCGCCGGCGCCATCTATCTGCTGGATGGCGCCGCACAGGATGATTCGCAGCCCAATCCGATGAAAATCGCGCTGAGCCACCAGGTCGTCGAGACGAAGGACGTCGCCTGGCGGGACGTCGGCGGCGTCATGGCGAATGTTGCGGCGGAAGTTCGACGCCGACAGGAAACCAGCGGCGGCGCCGGTGAAGGTCTCGCGCCCATCTTTGTCATCATCTACGCTCTGCAACGCTATCGCATGTTGCGAAAGCGCGAAGACGAATTCGGACTGTCCGTCACGTCCGACGCGTCGCAGCCCGACCCGGGACGCGACTTTGCGGAAATCCTGCGAGAAGGGCCCCCGGTAGGCGTCCATGTCCTCGCCTGGTGTGACACGCCGACGGCGGTCGATCGAACGCTCGATCGCGCGTCCATGCGGGAGTTTGACCATCGCGTGCTCTTCCAGATGAGCGCGACGGACTCCAGCAACCTGATCGATTCCCCCATCGCCAACCGGCTCGGCCTCTATCGCGCCCTCTACCACAGCGAGGAACAGGGCGTGATGGAGAAGTTCCGCCCCTATGGCGCCCCCGAAACGCTGTAGCAGGTCGCGGGTGGCCCGCCCTTTCAAGGGCGGGGTCTCGATGATCGACCGCGAACTGCAGCGTTCGAATCAACACACGCGCCAAGCTTGCCCGGAATTTCGATCCCTGCGAGAACAACCAAACGCGACCTCCCAGGATTCGCGTTGCATTCCACCGCCTTCGCGAACTCGATCATCGTCCCCCCAGGGTCAAAAGACCGGGTGGCCCGCCCTTTCAAGGGCGGGGTCTCGATGATCGACCGCGAACTGCAGCGTTCGAATCAACACACGCGCCAAGCTTGCCCGGAATTTCGATCCCTGCGAGAACAACCAAACGCGACCTCCCAGGATTCGCGTTGCATTCCACCGCCTTCGCGAACTCGATCATCGTCCCCCCAGGGTCAAAAGACCGGGTGGCCCGCCCTTTCAAGGGCGGGGTCTCGATGATCGATCGCGGAGCGCAGCGTTCGAATCAACGCACGCGCCAAGCTCGCCCGGAATTTCGATCCCTGTGAGAACAACCAAACGCGACCTCCCAGGATTCGCGTTGCATTTCACCGTCTTCGCGAATTCGATCATCGTCCCCCCAGGGTCAAGAGACCCTGGGCCACCCGTGCTTCTGGTACCCCAGGGTCGAAGACCGGGTGGCCCGCCCTTTCAAGGGCGGGGTCTCGATGATCGATCGCGGAGCGAAACGCTCGAACCAATGCACGCGCCGAGCTCGCTCGATGATTCGGCCCTCTGAAAAAAGCAAACGCGACTTCCCAAGATCGAAATCCCATCTCAGCGACTTCATGACTTCGATCATCGTCCCCCCAGGGTCAGCAGACCCTGGGTCACCCACTTTCAGCAACGTGATTTCCATCATCGACCCGACCATCCGCGCCGTGGTAGACTCTCGATCCATGAAACACTGGATTCTGCTCCTGGTCGCCGCGGCCTTCGAAGTTGGTTGGGTCATCGGTCTGCGCTCGTTCACCTTCCAGCGACCGCTGCTTGCCTCGGCCATCTTCGCGTCGTATGTGCTCAGTTTTGTTTTTCTGGAAAAGGCCGCTCAGGGGATTCCATTGGGCGTGGCCTACGCAGTTTGGACCGGCGTGGGTGTTGTCGGCGCCTTCGCATTCGGCGCGGCGTTCCTGCGGGAGAAACCCTCGTCGCTGCAGATCGTCTTCGCCGTCGTTGTGCTGATCGGCGTCGTGGGCCTCTACGCGACAAGCAGGCGCCCCGTCAAAGAGGCGGCGGCCCCGTCGGGCCCGGCGGTATGAGGGATGATCTGTCGCGCTATTCCCCGATGTCCTCGTTCCAGAGCGTCGGGTTGGCGTTGATGAAATTCGTCATCAGATCGACGCATTCCTGCGAGTCGATGATGACGAGTTCGACGCCGCGCGATCGCATGTAGTCCTCGGGGCCCTGAAATGTCCTGTTCTCGCCGATGACGATTTTCGGGATTTTGTAGAGCAGCGACGTTCCCGAGCACATGTCGCAGGGGGAGAGCGTCGAGTAAAGCGTGGCACGCTGGTAGTCGCGAGCTTTCAGGCGGCCCGCATTCTCGAAGCAGTCCATCTCCGCGTGCAGGATCGCGCTGCCTTTCTGGATGCGCCGATTGTGACCGCGGCCGACGATCTGCCCGTCGATGACGAGCACGGAACCGATCGGAATGCCGCCCTCAGCAAGTCCCGCCTGCGCCTCATTGATCGCTTCCCGCATGAACGCGTCCATCGGAATCCTCCGGATTGAAGGGCGTTGACTGTCGCGAAATCAGACGAATCGCGTCAAAGCCTTGTCGGTCCACCCGCATCGTCAGCGCATTATAGCGATTCGGCCAAATCAGCGCAGCCCGCCCGTCGCCAGCGCAAGTCACGAATGGCCGACGACGCGAGTCGCCGACAATCGTCAGTGCATGACGACAATGTGCATACGCGCAGCGCACGCTGAAGGCGTGCAAAAGGGTAGCCCAGGGTGAAGTGAAGCCCGCGAAGCGGGCGTAACGAAACCCTGGGTTCGAAGTTGTTCCATTGATCAGCCCTGAAAGGGCGTAACAAATCTCATGGTATCGGCGAATGACGTGTTGATTGCCCGAGGCGCCTCCTCGTTTGATGAATCGGCCCCCGATTCTGTAACCCGGTCCTTTGCGCTTCCGCAATGTGCCGAAAAAAAATGTGCCGGTCAACATCCGACCGCCAATCGCGTTACACCGAAGCGCCCGCTCAATTTTCGAACACCGATTTGACGACCGCGCCGGGTGGCCTAGTTTCTATTCAGGCGACGCCGCGGGCGCGTCCATCGAGGCGATGATGAATCAAAGGAGCGGTCCGATGGCGATACGAGAAACCAGACGCGTCAACCCCGCGGGTATCCGACTGCGCAGGGACTTCGAACAGGAGGCGCTGAAGCGCATGCTGCGCCAACTGGACGACGAGAAGGCGCCCGTCGAGCCGCTCTGCAGGCTCGTTCACGCCTACTGCGAACTGCTCCGGCAGGACGCGGCCCTGGAGAAGTCGCAGCCGACAAAGTCCGAGCGCCGCCCGGATGAAAAACGACGTCCGTCGGACGCGAACACAATGGCGCCGGCGAGGCGGGTGGAAGCGGCGAGGGCCGACCTGGTGCGGACGGTACGGGATCTCTACGGCGTGGCGCCGCCATCGGAAAGGGCCGGAGAATCGGCGCGGCGGCTCGGGGCGACGACAGAGGATTCTCGGTCCCAGTCCCCCCAGATTTAACGGGAATTAAACAAAGACCCGGGCGGGACGCCGCGGCCTTCTGATATCATATTCGCGAGGAAAGGACATCCCTTTTTGGAGCCTGTGCATGAGCAGCGGCGGCGGGAAGACCATCCTGGTGGTCGAAGACGAACAGGATCTTGCGGAACTGATTTGTTTCAACCTCCAGCGCGAATCCTACACGACGCGATACGCCTCCACCGGCGATATGGCGCTTGAGCAGATTCGCAAGAGTCCCCCCGATCTCGTCGTGCTCGATCGTATGCTGCCGCATACGTCCGGCGACGAAGTCGCCTCCGCGATGCGCAAGGACTCCAGCACCTCGCAGATTCCGATTCTCATGCTGACGGCCAAGGCCGAGGAATCCGACGAGCTTGTCGGTTTTGCCCTCGGCGCCGATGACTACGTCACGAAGCCGTTCTCCATGAAGGTCCTGCTCGCCCGCATCAGCGCCATGCTCCGGCGCGGCGACAGCCCGGCCGGATCCGTGGAAGTGCTTCGCGAGGGACCGTTCGAGCTCGATCGAACCCGGCACGAACTCAAGGTCAACGGCCAGCTCATCGGCGTCACGGCGACGGAGTTCCGACTTCTCGGCGTCCTGATGGAGGCCAGCGGCCGCGTCCTCGATCGCAGCGCCCTGATCGATCGCGTCCTCGGCAAGAGCGCCGTGGTCCTCGATCGGACGATCGACGTCCACATCACGTCGCTCCGGAAGAAGGTCGGTCTCGAACAGGCCGACGCCAATCCCGCCGGCTGGATTCAGACCGTGCGAGGCGTGGGGTACAGCTTCCGCCGGCCGCAGGACGACGAGTAGTCGCCCCGAACGGGTGTTGTTGTTTCACGCCGCCGTCGTGCGGCGATTCCTGACGACCTGACATTCGATCGCTCGTCACGTTTTTTGTGGATTGCCCGATTTCGGGCGATCCGGTTTTCTGCTTGGGTATTGTGTCACCATGCGCCCGGGTCGATTTTTCTGGAAGCTGTTCGCCGGCAACGCCGTGCTGATGGCTGTCATTCTCGGCGTGTCCGTGTGGGTCATCGTCGGATCGATCGAACGCGCGCACGTCGAGGACATCGGCGGTCAGCTCAAGCAGACGGCCGAGCACATCCGCGATCGCATTCAGAAGAAGCACATTTTCACGCCCGACGGCAAGGGCGCCCTCCAGTCGCTCGCCAGCGATCTCGGCGGCATGGACGCCGTCTACGGCCGGATCACGATCATCGCGCCGGATGGCGTCGTCTGGGCGGATTCCGACGCGACGGCCAGCGAAATGGAGTCGCACGCCAATCGCCCCGAAGTCATCGAGGCCATGAAGAACGGCTACGGCCAGAGCCGTCGATGGTCGGCGACAGTCAAACGCGAACTCATGTATGTCGCCCTGCGCGTTGACCGCGTCGGCGGAAAGGGCGGTCCCGCCGACACGCTCGGCGTCATCCGGGTCTCGATGCCGGTCTTCCGTATCACGGAACAGACGGGAACAACCCGCGAGCTGATCTGGCGCATCGCGGGGCTGGGGCTCGTCGCCGCGCTGCTGAGCGCGCTGGGACTGGCCTATGTCTGGAGCATGCCGATCCGGCGGATCACGGAGGCGGCTCGCAGTCTGTCCGAGGGGGATCTCTCCGCGCGAACCTCCGTTCGCGGCTCCGATGAGATCGCACAGATGGCGCAGTCGCTCAACCAGATGCGCGAGAGCCTGGCGACGCAGCTGCATACGATCGATCAGCAGCGCCATCATCTGGAACACTTCATCCAGACGCTGAGTGAAGGCGTCATCATCGCCGGGCCCGACGGTCGGATCGTGCTCATCAATCAGGCCGCCTGCCGCCTGCTTCGATCGCCCGAGGTTCCCGTGCCGCAGAAGGTCGCGGCCATGACGGGCGATATCACGAAGTCCGGCCTGCTGAACATCCAGAACTTTGTCGGCCGACGCGTCGACGACTGCATCAAGAACTCCGAACTTCGCGGCCTGCTGCTTCGTGGCGCCTCGTCCGACGACGGCGCGATGGATGAGGCGTCCTCCGGCGTCGTCCGGGAGCTGCCGCTGCACGTGGATCGGCCCGGGGGAACCGTCCACCTGCTGGCTCGCGCGTCGGACATCGAATTCAGCGACACGACGTCGAAGAACGGCGAGGGTGCGATGGGCCGTCTCGTCGTTCTGACAGATGTCACGGAACTGACGCGAACCATCCGCATGAAGACCGATTTCGTGGCCAACGCGTCGCACGAACTGCGCACGCCGCTATCGACGATTCGCGCATCCGTCGAGACGCTGCAGCATCTCGATCTCGAACGCGACAATGACTCGGCCCGCCATTTCATGGAAGTGATCGAGCGACACACGGGGCGCCTTGAGGAACTCGTTGGCGACCTGCTCGACCTGTCACGGCTCGAGTCGTCGGGTACGTCGTTTCCGCGCGAACGCATCAGCCTCGTCGAGCTCATCGACGACGTCTATGGTCGCTTCGAGCACACGATCAAGTGCAAGGGCCTGCTCTGGAAAGGCGTCTGTCCGGAATCCTGCGAGATCATCCATACCAACGGGCGCCTTCTGCGGCTCGTGCTCGACAATCTGGTCTCCAACGCCATCAAGTTCACGGAAGAGGGCGGTCACGTCAGCGTGATCTGCGATCGCAGCGCGGACACGATCTCCGTTTCCGTTCGTGACGAGGGCTGCGGAATCCCGAAGTCCGAACTCGATCGCGTCTTCGAGCGGTTCTACCAGGTGGAGGCGGCCCGTTCGGACACGAGCACCCTCGTCGGCGTCAAACGCGGCACGGGGCTCGGTCTGTCGATCGTGCGGCACGCCGTCGCCGCCATGAACGCCAATGTCGAGCTCAACAGCGAAGTGGGTGTCGGTACAACTGTCTCGGTTCACATTCCGGTTCGCGCCTGATAGGTCCGGCGTCAGTCCCTGCACAATTCGACGAACAGCCACGCCCGCAGCCACGCCAGCCGCGGGGTGGAGGTGATCACGCGATCGTAGGCGATTCCGAGTCGATAGAGCAAAGGGCTGAACGTCAGGTAGGATGGATTGTGATTCAGCCGTTCGAACTGCTGCACGCGAAGGCCCGTCGCCGAGGCGAGTTTTCGAATCGCGCGTTCGCTGTTGGCTCGATAGTAGGTCGGATATGTGTGGCCTTCGTCGCGACCTTCCATGAATCGAACGATCGGTGTATGCCATCGATTGGGCGCCAGGTGTGCGGCGATCGAGACATAGTCGTAGCGATTCGGCGTCAGGCAGAGCAGCGCGCCGCCCGGCCTGAGCGTGCGCGCCATCTCGCTGAAGAAGGGCTGCGGCTCGGGCAGGTGCTCGATCACGGATCGGCACACGATGACGTCGAACGACCTGTCCGCGAAGGGCAGGTCGGCGCCGCAGCCGCGAATGATGCGGGCGCCTGAGTCCGAGGCGGGACACAGGCCCGGTTCGAAATCGGGATCGACGCCCCAGACATCACGTGTTTTTCCGAGATAGCGCTGCGCTTCGAAAAAGTCCCGGCCGCATCCGACTTCGAGGATGCGCTTCGTCGGGTCGAGTTGACCGAGCGCCTCGCGCCGCAATCGGGCATAGGGATGCTCCCAGCCGCGATCGTGGTAATAACGCTTCTCCAGAAGCGCGCAGCGCGCCCGACGCGCGGACAGAATGTCATGAAATACCGGATTGCTCGCCATGGCGCCTGCGTGTCAACAGCTTCCGATGGCGTTCGGCGCTCGCCGCTCCCCGAAGCGGATCTTCCCCCCGCATGAATCAGAATGTCGCGCCGAACGCGAAGCTGAATACCTGTTCGTCGTCCATTTCCTGGCTCGAGATGGGCAACGCGAGATCGAACGACAACGGAATCGGTCCGAAGTACTTCACGTAAATGCGAAGACCGACGCCGATCGACGCCCGCCAGTCGTTGATGCCGAAGTCCTCTTCGACCGTGCCCATGTCCAGGAACGTCACGCCGCGGATGTTCTCGCCCGCCAGCGGGAATGAATACTGCGCATTTGTCATCAGCATGAAGTTGCCGCCGACACGATCGTCGGAATAGCCGGCGCGGGGCGAAATGCCGCGATACTCAAAGCCGCGAATCGAGCCGATACCGCCGGCGAAGAACTTCTCGAAGACCGGAGCGTCGCCGAAGATATTGCCCGCCGAGGCGCCAACCTGAAGGATGTGCTTGCGCCCGAACGTATCCGTCTTCAGCGTCCAGTAGCGATCGTATTCGCCCGTGACGCGCGTGAAGGCGTGATCGCCGCCCAGCGCGCCCGCCTGCTCGACAGCGACTTTCAGGCGATCGCCGATCGACGGCAGCCATCGGCTGTCCGTCTTGTCGCGGACGATCGTGCCCTTGACCGTCGTCAGCAGGTTGTTGCCTTCGTCGTCGAGGATCTCTTTCGCCGTCAGCCAGTCGGTTCCGCCGATATCGACATTCTCGACGCGCAGCGCCACTTCGCCGGCCCAGCCTTCCAGCGGTCCCTCTTCGAATCGCTTGTCGAGGCTGACGTTGAAGCCGACGCGCTGTTCATCGTATTCCGGACGACCTCGTTCAAAGCCGTAGATCGCCATGCCGAAGCCGAGAGGCTTGTCAAAGAGATACGGCTCGCGGAATTCCAGGCGACCTCGTGTGAACTCTGTACCCGGCTCCAGTCGCAGACGGACTGTCTGGCCGGCGCCGTGGAAGGAACGGCCCTTGAAGAATTCCTTGGCCGTTCGCGGCGGATCAAACAGGTCGAAGTTGCGATTCTCGATGGAGATCGTGCCGACGATGCCGCTGTTGGTTGTGACACCGACGCCGAACAGGATGCGCGTCGTGTCGGCTTCCTCGACCGTGACGAGCGCATCGCGCACGCCGGGCTCGTTCCCCTGCGGCGTGATCTTCACGTCGTTGAAGAGCTGTGTCTCGACGAGCCTCTGCTCACTCTTCTTTGCGGCCTCTGTGTCGTATACGGATTCCGGGAGGATTCGAAGTTCGCGACGGATGACCTTGTCCTTCGTCTCGCGATTACCGCGAACCACGACGCGCCCCACGTTGTAGGACGTATCCTCGTTGATCGTGAACGTGACGTGGACGAAGCCGGGCTCGTCGGCAAAGAGCTGCGATGTCGTGATCGTCGCGTAGATGTATCCCTGTCGACCGTATTCCGTCAGGATCTTCTCGCGATCGCGCTTCAGGACGTCGCCGTCGTAGAACGTGTCTTCCTGGGATTCGAGCATCGCCCGCAACGTGTCTGCGTCAAACGCTTCGTTTCCTTCGAATCGGATCGACTTGATGGCGTGGCGAACGCCTTCCTCGATCTGGAAGACGACGATCAGGTCGGACTGCTCGCCCTCTTTCAGATCGACGCGATAACCGACCTGCGCATTGAGAAAGCCGCGATCGACGTAGAACGACTTGATGGCCGCCGCGTCGCGCCGGGCCGTATCGTCGTCGAACGCTCCCGTCCGGAAGAGCCACGCCGATGTCTGGGTTTCGATCAGACCCTGGAGGCGCGCGTCGCCGAACTCGCGATTGCCTTCGAAGCGGATCTCCTTCACCTTGACGCGCGGTCCTTCGGAAATCCGGAAGAGCACGCGCTGTTCCTTTTCCAGAACGTCCGCATCGACATCGACCGACGTGTAGGCGTAGCCCGCCTCTCGATACTTCTGCTGGATCAGCTCCTGCGACTGCCGAATGAGATACTCACTGATCGTCGAACCGACGCCGATCGGGATTTCCTTGAGCAGATCGCCGTTGTCGAACTGGTCGTTTCCGACAAAGTCGACTGCGACGATGTAAGGTCGCTCGCGAACGACGAACACCAGCGCGAGGTCCGAACCCACCATCCGCGGTTCCGCGAAGGGCACGCCTTCGAACTTCTGTGTCTCGGCGAGCTTTCGGCAGGCGGCGGTCACCTCTTCCCGATTCCACGCGTCGCCGACGGAGATACCGATCGTGTCGCGCAGGCTGGCGGCGTCGCCGGAGCGCAGGCCTTCAAACTCGATCTGATTGATGGTTCGCCCCTGCGGATCGAAATTGGCGCGAATCGGCGGGGCGGCGGAAGGACCCACCTGCAGCAGGCCCATCGCGGAACCCAGTCCGCCGGCAACCAGAATTGTGACAGCGACGAGTCGTTTTGGCGGCGTGATAGAAATCGCTCTTCCCTCGGGCGGCGCGAGCCGCCGTTTTTTTCGCCCGAACGCCCCAATCAACACTATTATGGGCCGCTCGTCGGGGACTATACCGACCGATAAACGCCGAGCCAAGCGATGAAACGCGATTCCCAGCCCTGTTTGGCGGAACCGCGTCGAGCGTTTGCGCAGAACCTGCGCGTCGCCGGTGGCGCGACGGCAAACCGTGTTTGCAATATTGATATCGACGATGATTCTCGACGAGCGTGATCGGCGTCATGTGATTAGATTGCGGCGAGGCGCAATTGGCGGGTGGGATGTTGCGCGCAATTGCGTTGAAATAATTAAGTTACGCCTCAAGAATCCCCTTACGACTCGGGGACGCGAGGTTTCGTCTTGCTGAGCCGGCGAGATGTGGTTTTTGCGGGCGTCGGGAGTCGACGCCCTGATCCGCAGCATTGAGAGGATCCGTTGCTTCCCTTACTCCTTATCCTGTTCATTGGCCTGCCCCTCGTGGATCTCTGGCTGCTCTTTCGTGTCGGCGAAATCCTGACGTTCTTCCCGACGCTGGCGTGCGTGATCCTGACCGGCGTCGTCGGCGCCGCCATCGCGAAGCGGCAGGGAATCTCAACGATTACGCGTATTCAGCAGGAGCTGGCCGAAGGCCGCATGCCGACGACCCAGCTCGGCGAGGGGATCCTGATCCTCCTCGCGGCCGCCGTCCTGATCACGCCCGGCTTCATCACGGACGCCTTCGGTCTCCTGCTGCTGGTCCCGCCGATACGACGGCTCTTCCTCAAGGGACTGACCGCCTACTTCGCCTCGCGCGTCCACGTCACGACGATGCATGGCGGCGGGGGCTCGCCGTTTGTCCATGTGCGGTCCGTCGGATTCGACGACGGTCCCTACGCCGATCCATACGACCCGTCGCCTCGTCCTCCATTCGCCAATGAGGCGGAGGAATCGAGCGGCGGGATGAAGTATGTGAAGAACGAAGCGATGGATGCGCCGAAGTCGCGCGACGCATAGCAAGCTTATGTAATACATAAGGTTGCTATGCGTGTTTCGGGGCGACTTACGCCGGGACCCAGGCCAGGTCCAGGATCGTGTTGGTCGGGTTTTTCGTGTTGAAGACGGCTTCGACAGGCATCCCGATTTCCGGCTTCCCTTTTTTCAGATAGCTCATCAGCTTGGTGCAGACGCCGTCGATCTCGACGCTGATCAGCGGTGTTTCGGGTGGGAGTCGGAAGAGTTCACCGGGGTAGCGGACGACGCTCCATGTGAAGATGCGTCCGGTCGTCGGCGCTTCCCGCCACGCCATCTCATGCCAGCAGTCGGGGCATTCGCAGCGGGGCGGCAGCCAGAGATGGCGTTCCTCGCACTCGGGGTTCGTGCACTGAGTCGCCAGGAGCCTGCCGGCGGCGAGACCTTTGAAGAACTTTCCCCAGCCGCCGTAGCTGTGGTAGTGGGCCCATGTCTTGGGAATCAGAATGCCCAGGGGATCGTCGCGAAACACGTCGGCTTTCGTTGACGGCCATTCAATTGCCATGATGCAACTTCCTTTCGATCGATCGCGCGGCCGGCGCGATGCAGTGTCGTTCGTCGATTACGGTTTTTCCAGAATCGCGCACGTGACATGGCTGCCCGTGCCCGCGTGGGAGATCGCGCATCCGCGTTTGGCCCCCTTCACCTGGAGGCTGCGGAACTCGTCCGGCTTCTTCTTGCCGTAGCGCGTCCATCGCTCGGGATCCGCGTGGAACTTGTCCCACTTGGTCTGCAGTTGCCAGAGGAGTTCCACCATCTGGAAAATGCCCGTGGCGCCGACGGCGTGCATCGTGCCGATGAGACCGCCGGAGAGGTTGGTCGGCAGACGGCCTTCGTAGTAGGCGTCGCCGGACTCGATGAACTCGCGACCTCGGCCGTAGGGTCGCAGGCCAATGTCCTCATATGTCTGAACGTCGCTGATGGTGAAGGCGTCGTGTGTTTCGAGGAGATCAAAGTCCTCGACGGGATCCTTGATCCCCGCCATGTGGTAGGCGAGGTACGCCGCCATGCGCGCCGCGAGGAACGAGCTGAATCCCGGCCACTCCCGCCGACGACTTCCGAAGTAATCGCGATACGTCGCCTCCGTCTCGTTCGGCAGCAGCAGGATCGGCATGTTGCGGCGATCGGCCGTGCGGAGCGTGTGGGTTCCGCCGCAGATCGCCGTCAGCCGGATCGGTGTGTCCGTCATTCGAAAGGCCGTCTCTTCATCGGCGAGCAGAAGGACGGCGGCGCCCACGCTCATCACACAGCACTCGAGGAACGACAGCGGATGCGACACGATTTCGTTGTTGAGGACATCCTCGACCGTGTAATGGCCCGGGTTCTGCGAATAGGGGGAGTAGCGAGCGTACTCGTGATTCTTGCAGGCGATCTTTGCGAGCGCTTCGCGCGGGACTTCATTTTCGTATTGATAGCGCTGGGCCATCAGGGCGTAGTAGCTCGCGTACATCCAGCCGAGTTCACTTTCGAAGTCCCTGCATGCGGCGCTGGCGATGTAGCTGTTGCCGACTTTCGTCGAGACTTCGTCCATGCGTTCCCAGCCGACAACGGGCACACAGTCCGCGTAACCCGATGCGATCGCCTGGGCCGCCGCAAGCACGGCCGAACCGCCGGTCGCGCCGCCCGTCTTGATCTCGACATTGCCGAGTGGATCGAATCCGAGATAGTCGTGCACCTTCGCCGCGGCGAGCAGCTGGTCGCCGAAGTGATCGGCAAACTGCGAATAGACGCACCAGTTCACGCTGCGCCGATATTCCTCCGCCGAGACTTTCAGGTCATTCTCCTCGACGGCCATGCGCAGCGCCTCGGTGCAGAGCTGGCAGGTGTTTTTCTTGGGGTACTTCTTGCGAAAGTCCGTGAGGCCACCGGCGACGAGATAGACGGGTCGCTCGAATTTCGGAATGCGAAGATTCCGTGGACCAAATGTGATCATGGCAAGTCCTTTTCGAAATGTGTGAGCATGTGGAAGTGAAGATGCACGAAGAGTGAATCGCGGGCGGGCGGCGACGAGGCGGTGTGATCGGATCGTCGTGTCGGTCCCGCGGACGTGCGAACGCAATCGGGATTCATCGAGGCGACGTTTCCCATGGTTCGAAACTCAGCGGACGTGGCTGGCGCCGTTGGGCGGAACTGCGTCCCGCGCGGCGTCGATCTGGATCATACGACTGTCGCGGGCCGGAGGGAAGGGTTGGCGCCATTGGCGCAATGCAGGGTGGCCCAGGGTCTATTGACCCTGGGGGGGCGATGATCGAATACGAGAAGACGTTTCGATGCGATGTCGATCGTGGGAAGTCGCGTTTTGGTTGTTTTCAGAGGGCCGAATCATTGAGCGCGTTCGGCGCGTGCATTTGTTCGAGCGCTTCATTCCGCGGTCGATCATCGTGACCCCGCCCTTGAAAGGACGGGCCACCCGGATCGGGTGGCCCAGGGTTTTAACCCTGGGGGGACGATGATCGAATACGAGAAGACGTTTCGATGCGATGTCGATCGTGGGAAGTCGCGTTTTGGTTGTTTTCAGAGGGCCGAATCATTGAGCGCGTTCGGCGCGTGCATTTGTTCGAGCGCTTCATTCCGCGGTCGATCATCGTGACCCCGCCCTTGAAAGGACGGGCCACCCGGATCGGGTGGCCCAGGGTTTTAACCCTGGGGGGACGATGATCGAATACGAGAAGACGTTTCGATGCGATGTCGATCGTGGGAAGTCGCG
>DAOPJV010000024.1:37926-84931 GCA_035399845.1 Phycisphaerae bacterium
CGATGATCGAATACGAGAAGACGTTTCGATGCGATGTCGATCGTGGGAAGTCGCGTTTTGGTTGTTTTCAGAGGGCCGAATCATTGAGCGCGTTCGGCGCGTGCATTTGTTCGAGCGCTTCATTCCGCGGTCGATCATCGTGACCCCGCCCTTGAAAGGGCGGGCCACCGGACTCGGGAGTGTCAAAAAGGTGGCACTCTTTACTGAAATCGCGCTTTCAGCACGGGCGTGTTGCTGTAGCGTCATGTCCGCCATGCCCTCACTCCTCCACAGACACGACGAAGCCGGACACATCCACTTCTGGACGATTTCGACGTACAGGCGTCTCCAGTTCTTTCACGATGACGGTATCAAGCTTGTCCTGCTGGACGGATTACGATTGCTGCAGAACAGACATGCGATCTGTCTGATCGGCTATGTGATCATGCCGGAGCACATCCATGTACTGCTGCTGCCGCACGCGCGAGGGAGTGACGTTCCCATCCCAATCGGTGAGTTACTCCACGACTTCAAACAGTACACAGCGCTGTACGCGAAACAGCGACTGCGTGAGGTTTGGTCGCGCCGTGGGCGATTGTGGTCCGGGCCGCTGAACGACTGGGCAACAGGGAGATTCGAAAAACAATCGATCTGGTTCACCCGCGGCTACGACCGGAACATCACGCGTGAAGAGACGCTTCATGAGAAGCTGAACTACTGCCACAAGAATCCCGTCACCCGCGGCCTCGTCGCGACGGCGGGTGAATGGCGATGGAGCAGCTATCGATACTACGAAACTCCTGATGCGGGGCTACTGCGTATGGATTGGGACGGACGTTGGCCCATCGAATGGTGATCAGGTGGCCCAGGGTCTATTGACCCTGGGGGGACGATGATCGAAAACGAGAAGGCGTTTCGATGCGATGTCGATCGTGGGAAGTCGCGTTTGGTTTTTTTCAGAGGGCCGACACTTCGAGCGAGTTCGGCGAGTGCATTTGTTCGAGCGCTTCATTCCGCGGTCGATCATCGTGACCCCAAGGTTGAAACCTCGGGCCACCAGTCCGGGGTGGCCCAGGGTCTATTGACCCTGGGGGGCGATGATCGAATACGAGAAGACGTTTCGATGCGATGTCGATCGTGGGAAGTCGCGTTTTGGTTGTTTTCAGAGGGCCGAATCATTGAGCGCGTTCGGCGCGTGCATTTGTTCGAGCGCTTCATTCCGCGGTCGATCATCGTGACCCCGCCCTTGAAAGGGCGGGCCACCCAAACGTTAGCGGAGACCGCGCCAGGCGTCGTCGCGCGGGTTGGTGTAGTCTTCCTCTTCCCAGTCGCGGTCCTTTCGCTTTTGGCGCGTCGGGCGCGACCCATCTCGCCAGGCCTTGGCGAACCAGAGCAGGGCGGCCAGGAACGAAATTGCGAAGAATGCGATCGCCCAGGCGTTCCGATCGCCTGTCATGCGGCTGTCTTTCACACCGGGCAGATACTCGATCGCGATGATGTCGCCCTCGGCCGGCGCGTCTTCGGCGCGCAGGAGAACGCCGTCTTTGCGCTGGCCGTCGTCGGCGTCCGTCCATTGGTAACGCACGTCCGCCATGGGGATCTCATCGAATTCGTACTTGCGACGATCTATGTACTTGTTGACCCGCACGACGTCGGCGTTCGCTGATCGTCCCCATGCGGCGTACTTCAGCTCACGACAGGAGAGCCAGCCGCTGAGGAGGAACAAAATGACGAGGAAGGCCCATAGCCCGAGGCGACCGGACTCCTCGTCATTGGCGCCGTCGCCGGTATGGGGTGGTGGCAGAAAGCCCATGCGAATTCCTTTCGCGATCGAGTGTAACGCGACGCGAAGCGGGGAAACAAGCGCGAGTGTCGAATGGCCGAGAGTCTGTCGCTCCTGGGTGCATCACAGTTGATGAATCGAGGACCGCGCAGCTGTCGAAGCAATCTTGCGCTCGTCGGGGGTTTGCGCTGTCGCTGACCGTGCGGACGCTCGAGGTTGGTGGGTCGCACAGCACTGGATCATCGCGAGCCCGAGTTGAAACCTCGGATCATCGGGCCGTGGAGTGCGTTACAAGGTCGCGCCCCGCACACGATCGGCGGGCGCCCGTCGGAATTTCCGCCGCCGCGTCGCATGGAACGTTGCATCCGCTCGCGCCGATCGGTACCTTGATCATCAGAGTCATCCTCGGGGTGGCGCGAATGTCGGCCGGAGCCTGTACATCATCGTCATCCGTCGGAACGAAGCGTCGCACGCTGCGCAAATAGCGCGGATCGTGTTGCGACGCCTTCGATTGCCGTGGGCCGGAACGCTGAGTTCCAGGGAAAAGTAACCGCCATGTGTACCGAACGAACGAATCCCATTGCTCGATTGAGTGTCCTGACGTCTTGTTTCTTCATCGTGTCCGCGTCCATGTCGGCGCACGCCGGCGGACCTTATTCCGTTATCGACCTGGGAGATCTGCCGGGTGGATTGAGCGTCAGCCAGGCGTTCGGTCTCAGTGAAAACGGATATGTCGCGGGGACCAGCATTGCGGGAACAGGCGGCCGCGGCTTTATCTGGGACAGTGTGAACGGGATGCGGGATCTCGGTGACTTACCGGGTGGAACCAACCAGAGCCGCGCGTTCCGCGTGAACGCCCATGGACAGGTAGTCGGCGATAGTGTGTCGAGCGTGGGACAGCAGCCTTTCATCTGGGACAGCGTGAATGGTATGCAGAATCTGGGCGGACTGCCGGGCGGAACCGGCGTCGGCTTCGGTACGGGCATCAACGATCTGGGGTACGCCGTCGGCGCGAGCAGCGTCGCCCTCAGTTCGAGTCACGCATTTCTTTGGGTTCCCGGGACGGCGATGATCGATATCGGCGCCACGTTTCCCGGTTGCATTCAGAGTTTTCCGACAGACATCAACAAGAACATCTCCGTGGTCGGCAGTTGTTCGACGGCGAACGGCGTCCGCGCTTTTGTTTGGAGCTTCACAGAAGGGGTTCAACTGCTGGGTGGACTCCCGGGCGGCAATGGCTACAGCTCGGCGCTGGCGATGAACGATGTCGGGCAGGTCGTCGGTGTCAGCAATACCGCCAACGGCAATCGCGCTTTCATCTGGGATCAGGCGCACGGCATGAACATGCTGCCGATTCTCCCGGGCGGCACAGGCGAGAACCAGGCGACTGGCGTCAACAATCTGGGGCAGGTTGTCGGTTTGAGCAGCTCCGGGGTATCTCAGCCGTTTCTCTGGGAACGGGAAACCGGCATGCGAAGCCTGAACGATCTGCTGCTGCCCGCCTTTGCGAATTGGAATATCACGGAAGCGTGGAGCATCAACGATCGCGGCTGGATCGCCGGTACGGGTATCTCGCCCACGGGTCAGCGCCACGCCGTCCTGCTGACACCGGAGCCCGCATCCATCGCGATGCTGATGACGATGGCGGTCGTCGCGTTCAGACGCCGCCGCGTTTGAAGCGTGTAGCGCAATGTCGAATGTCGTTCCATCGCCTTCGGCCGGCGGATCGCCATGCGAGAACGTGATCGAATGAGCGAATGCGCCGACTGAATGTCCTTGCGGCCCTGTCCTGTGATCGGCGGATGGTTCGCACGCCGAGCCTTGCATTGCTGGATCGGATCATTGAGCGAGTCATGGGCTCGCATCCGATCGAGCGCTTCTCTCCGCGATCGATCATCGAGACCCCACCCTTGAAAGGGCGGGCCACCCGGTCTTAGCCGATCCGCTCCATCCCGCCCATATACGGCCGCAGCGCCTGCGGTACGCTGATCGAGCCGTCTTCGTTCTGGTACTGCTCCATCACCGGGATCAGGATGCGCGGGCTCGCGATGACGGTATTGTTCAGCGTGTGGCAGAAGACGTTCTTCTTTGACTCCGTCTCCTTGTAACGCAGGTTGAGTCGTCGCGCCTGGAAGTCGCCGAAGCGGCTGGCGCTGTGCGTCTCGCCATAGCTGTCGCGTGACGGCATCCACGTTTCGATGTCGTACATCTCGACTTTGCCCTGGCCCATGTCGCCCGTGCACACCTGCATGACGCGATAGGGCAGCTCCAGCGCCTGCAGCACGGCCTCGGCGTTGGCGATGATCTCGTGATGGAATTTCTCGCTCACGTCCTCATCCGCGCGGCAGAGCACGACCTGCTCCACCTTGTCGAAGAAGTGGATGCGATAGAGACCGTAGGTGTCCTTGCCGGCGGCGCCGGCCTCTCGGCGGAAGCATGTGCTGACGGCGGCAAGTTTGATGGGCAGCTGCTCCTCGCTGAGGATTTCGTCGCCGTACATTGCCGTCAGTGACACTTCGGCCGTACCGACGAGCGATTTGTCGTCGCGCTCGCAGCGATAGGCCTGTTCCTCGCCGCCGGGGTAGTAGCCCGTGCCATACATCTGCTTGTCATTCACGAGAACGGGCACTGTCACGGCCTCGAAGCCGCGCTGCGTGATCGTGTCCATCGCGAGGCGCAGGATCGCGTGATGCAGCATCGAACCGGCGCCGCGCAGCAGGTAGTTGCGCGAGCCCGCCAGCTTCACGCCGCGTTCGAGATCGATGATCCCCAGGGCCGCGCCGAGCTCGACGTGGTCCTTCGGCTGAAACTCGAACTTCCGCGGCGTTCCGTGTCGTCGGACTTCGACGTTTTCGGCGTCGCTCGCGCCGACGGGCGTCTTTGCCGACGGGATCTGCGGGACTGTCAGCATCAGGGCGTTGAACTCGTCCTGAATGCCGCGTTCCTTCTCTTCGAGATCCTTGATTCCGTCCTTGATGGCGCCCGTCTGCGACTGGATCTGTTCACCTTCCGCCTTGAGATCGTCCGCCGTGCGGCCCCCGGCGAGCTGGTCCTGGAACCACTTGCTCTTTGGGTTCTTGTAGTGGCCGATCTGTGAGGAAAGTTCCTTCAACTGGCTGCGGAGCGAATCGGCTTCCTGCTGGTTGGCGCGGCGTTCGTTGTCGACGGCGATGAGCCGATCGAGGTCGCAGGCGAGTCCCTTGACCTTGATGGCGTGACGCACGGCGTCGGTATTCTCTCGAATGAGCTTGATATCGATCATAAAGAGGCTGGCTCCTTGGCAGTCTCGGCGGTCGGGGAACACTTCAATGGGCCCGCGTTCGCCAGACGGGGGCGGATTCGCGCGGCAAACCCGGATTGTCGTCGGATTACGGGATGCGGGCAATGCGGGCCGGACGCGCGATCGCGTCGAGCCTCACTTGTCCTTCGAGAGTCGATGCCGCAGGGCGCCACGGCTGACGCCGAGCAGGCGGGCGGCCTCGGAGACGTTGCCGTCGCACGCCTCCAGCGCCTGCTGGATGGCCAGACGCTCGATATCCTCGAGTGTGAAGGGCTGCGATCGGAACGGGAAGCGAATGTCCGTCAGGGCGGCGGGGGCGGCCGTCGTCGCGGCGCTCGATTCGCCGCCGAGGTAGAGGTCGGCGGGGCCAATCTCGTTCCTGTCGCTGAGCAGGACGGCCCGCTGGAGCACGTTGTCCAGTTCGCGCACGTTGCCCGGCCACGTGTAGCGGCGCATGAGCTCGCCGGCGGCGTCCGACAGCGTCGGCGCCGGGCGATGCAGCCGGCGGGCCTGGCGATCGATGAAGCGCTTTGCAATGAGAATAACATCGGCGCCACGCTCGCGCAGCGGCGGCAGCTCGACGCAGAACGTCTGCAGCCGGAAGAGCAGATCGCGGCGAAACCGATCGTCCTCGACGCGCCGTCGAAGGTCGACGTTCGTGGCGGCGATGACGCGCGCCTCGACGCGTCGTTCGCGCGTATCGCCGATGCGGCGGAACTTGCGATTCTCAAGGACCAGCAGGAGCTTCGCCTGCAACTCCAGCGGCATCTCGCCGATCTCGTCCAGAAAGACGGTGCCTTCGTTCGCCGCCTCGAAGAGTCCCTTCCTGGAGACGCGGGCATCCGTGAACGCGCCGCGTTCGTGGCCGAAGAGCTCCGCCTCCACGAGGGGCGCCGGCAGGGCCGAGCAGTTGATCTGAACGAAGGGCGCGTCGCGTCGCGGGCCCGAATCGTGAATCCGATGGGCGAGCAGGTCCTTGCCCGTGCCCGTTTCGCCGATGAGCAGGACCGTGGGCAGATGGCCGTGATCGTCGGGCGGCACGGCGGCGATGCGATCGGCCATGTGCAGCGCTCGCTGGATCGGCTCGCTTTCTCCGATGATGGCCCGTTCGGCGCCGAGCTGCCGGCGCTCGCGCTCAAGGACATCGAGCCGATCGATGAGTCGTCGGTTGCGCAGGGATCGTTCGATGACGAGTTCGATCTCGTCGATGCCCACGGGCTTCTGGAGGTAATCCGTGGCGCCGCGGCGCATCGCCTCGACGGCGCCTTCGACGCTGCCGTAGGCCGTCATGACGACGATCGGAAAGTCGTGCCCCTTCTGGCGAATCTTCTCGATGAGCTCGACACCGTTGGCGTCGGGCAGGCGGATATCGACGAGGGCGACGTGCGGCTCGAAGGTGTCGAGACGCGCCAGCGCCTCGGCCGCCGTGCCGGCCGTCTGCGTGTTGTGGCCGGTCCGTCGCAGTTCGAGGCTCAGCGAGGCGAGCAGCGTCTCTTCGTCGTCGATGATCAGCAGGTCAGGCATTCGTCGGCGCCGCCTCCTGCGGCCACGGCAGGTCGAAGCGGAACATTGTTCCGCCCGACTCGGGACATACAAACGTCAGTTCGCCGGCGTGCAACGCGGCAATCTTGCGGGCCATCGCCAGGCCGAGGCCCTGTCCGTCGCGCTTGGTGCTGACGGACGGATGAAACACGCTGTCGCGCAGCTCGAGCGGAATGCCGGGGCCCGTGTCGGCGATGGAGACGATCGTGTGGCGCCTGTCGTCGTCGCGCTCGACGGCGATCGTGACGCGCCCGCCGGCCGGTGTCGCTTCGATGGCGTTGCCGACGATGGCGGCCAGCGCCTGCTCGAAATGAGATTCATCCACGTGGATTGTACCCGCCGACGGATCGACATGTCGATCGATCGTGACGCTGCGGCGATCCGCCATCGGTCTGAACACGGCGATGACATTGCCGATCAGCGCCGCCGAATCGACGGGCGTCGGGCGGATATCGATCGGTCGGCACGTGTGCTCGACCTCGCGGAGCCATCGCTGGAGCCGTTCGACGCTGGCGACGATTTCGTCGTGCTGGTCGCGCAGCGTTGAACCTGTGTCGGCGCTGCGTCGGCAGGAATCCGAGAGGCTGCGGATGCCGGCCAGCGGGTTGCGAATGTTGTGGGCGATGTAGGAAATGAGTTCGCCCATGGCGGCGGCGCGTTCGCGAAACACCATCTGTCGGCCCAGTCGGGCGAGGTCCGCGGACATCGTGTTCATGGCGTCGGCGAGCTTGCCGAGTTCGTCATGTGTGCGCACGTCGGCGCGATGGTCGAGGCGGCCCCGGCCGAATTCATCGGCGGCGTTGGTCAGCTCGCTGACGGGGACGAGCACCCAGCGGCGAACCAGGAGCAGTCCGAGGATCCCGAGGACGGCGGCGACGATCATGTTGATCGAGAGAATCATGACGGAGCGATCGAGCGCCGCGAAGGAGCCCTCCGCCGCCACGATCATTCGGTTGAAGACGTCTGTTTCCCATTGTCCGATGAATCGATCCAGCGCGAGATGATCGCGCTGATCGAACGCCGGCGGCGGCGTACCCGCGGCGCGATGTCTCGACGCCTGCGCGAGGTAGCGCCGCACGGCCTCGGCGCGCTGCGATAACAGGCTTCGAAGCGTCGTGATGTCGAACGACGTGTCCGTCGCGCCCGACGGGTTGAGCGTGCGATTCGCATCGGCCAGCGCCGTGTCGATCTGCTCGCCGAGATTCTTCAGCTTGTCGTCGGCGGCGGGATCGGCGTCGTATTTCAGGATCACGCCGGTTTCATCACGAAGCAGTTGTCGAAGGCGCCGCAGGTCCGCGTTGGAGCGATTCGACGTGGCAATCGTATTGGCGGCGTCCTCGAAGTAGTGGCGGATATGTCGGACTGTCAGCGTGAGCGTGACGGCGAGTGTCAGCTCAAACGCGATCAGCAGGAGTGCGCATTTGACGCGTAGGCTCATTGTCAGAGTCGATTCATCAGTCGGGTGTGAAGCCCCAGCGCCAGCCGGGCGCCGTGAGCGGGAATTGCGATGAACCGACGTGACCGCCGATGAAGGCGACGTTGATCCGGCCGTCATGACGCGTGGACGGAATCCAGTGGCCGCCGGATTCATAGCCGTCCGGTTTGTCGAGCGGCGGCGCGGAATAGTACGGATCGCTCGGGGCGTTGGCGGCGCCGGCGTCGGCGTCCATGGCGAGCGGAACGTCCGGATGGGCGAGGATGCGCGCGCTCAGGAGTTTCTGGAAGCTCGTCGCCGTCGGCCGATGCAGCCGGCGATTGAAGGCGACGCTGATGTTCGCTTTCGGATAGACGGCCCCGTCGCTGCATGGCGTGTTGGCGCGGCGCTTGAGGACATAGGGGCCTTCCGGGCACATCAGCGGCTGCCTCGCCGGATCCATTGGCTGAGGCAGCGCGTTGGGAAGATCCCAGAAGCTGTTGACCTGGTAGATCGATTCCTGAAACGTCTCGAGGTAGAACGTCGATCGATCCGCCGGAAAGACATTGCCACGGGATTCGACGGAGAAATCATCGGCGAACACGATGAACCGCTCGGCGACCTGGCGCATGTTGGCGACGCATTTCAGATTGCGACCGGCGCGGCGCGCCCTGGAGAGGGCGGGCAGCATCAGCGCGAGCAACAGCGCAATGATGCCGATGACAACGAGCAGTTCGAGCAGTGTGAACGCGAAACGGGGGCGATTCCCGAAACGGGCGCGCATCGGCGCGGCGGGCGATGGACTGGCATTGGTTCCCACGGCTCTTCCCTACTCCGCCAGAAATCGATCGACGAATCCCGGGATATCCTTGCCGTTGATAATGTCGTCAGCGAAGAAATTCGCTCGACGAAATTTCTCGACAGACGGGCTGGGTGATATCGGGTCCGGTTCCGTCGCGGAGCTAAGCAGTAGCGTAACGAATTCTGCGAGATCTCCAACATCTACCGCGTTATCAAAATTCAAATCGCCCATGATCACGATCTCTTTGCGATCTGAATTGTCGATATCGCCGTCATAGTCGAGATCGTACATACAGAAATTGGGTCCGAAGTTCGGGATGATGACGATACCATTGACGACGCCATCGGCGTCCGTCAAAGACGAACCATCGTTGTCGGACAGGAAGACGTCGAACTCGATGATGTCGCCCGCGTCGAGGATTCCGTTTGCGTTGAAATCTCCCGGCAGTGGTCCCGGCCACACGTCTGTCGGCGCGAAGATCGCGCCGAAGGGATCGATCGTCTCATACGCCATGCCGATGACAATATTCACGTCCCAGGCCGAGGGGTCGAGATAGGTCGACGCCGATTGGGATTCCCAGGGCCGAATCGTCTGAAATACAGGGTCCTGTCGCGTCGGATCCCCGATGGGAATGGCGGCGACGCTCTGCGTCAGGTTTTTCAGTCCCTCGTAAATGGACGCCTGATCCGCATCGGATCCGTTGTTGGGCTCTTCGATTTCGCCGCGCGCCTGCGCCGCCGCCAGGTTGGTCAGCGGAAAGATCAGCGTGATGGTTGTCTGATCGACATCCTGACGATGCCTGAAGATGAACTCGGCCGGCGGCTCGTAGATTCCGTCGGCGCCGGCGCTGCTGAAGCGTTCAAACGCGTGCGCGCGATGCAGCCACGATGCGGAGACCGCCCAGGCCTCGTCAGGCTCGAACACGTCGTCGTTGTCCCCGATTCGATGGTTGATTGCCAGAACGTTGTCGCCCGTAAACGCGATATGGAACTCCTCGCCGCTGCGATCGACGAGGGGGGCCGTCGAGATCACATGGTCGATGTCGGCGCCACAGACCGCGGCGCGATCGAACCAGTCCGGATGATCGACACGGCCGCCGAAGCGTCCCACGTTGCCGAGGTATCGATATTCGGGTGCGGCGACTTCGCCACCTGTATTGACGTTGAGGTCCACGTTGAATTCGACAAACCCGATGATCGGGGATGGGCCGTACATGAACGGGGCGTACGTATCATCGCGAAGCGCGAGGGGGCCGGGAGGGTTGACGAGTCCGTTGAGGATCATGTCGAAGCGGAGGAATTGTCCGGCGTCGGACCAGTCGCCGGCGTAGAGGCTCGTGGCGGGGTTGTCGGGCGCCCATGCGCCGAGTTCATAGTGAAGCAGGTCAGGGATGGTGCGGATGTCCTCGTCGAGCTCGGCGACGGCGCCGACGTCCGTGCGTCGCACGGTCAGCTCCTGGGCCGCGTCTGTTCCGATCTGCGGCTGCGCATAGGTCACCTGCGCGGCAACGAACGACAACAGTATGGCGCCTGCAATTCGAGACATGATGAATGGGCGTGAAAAAACGCCCCCCTTGTTCCGAAACAGTCTACCGCCTGCGTCGCGACGGACCAACCATTTCACCATGCAAAATCAGGGCCGACGCCGATTCGTTACTTTCTGAATCTCCACTGGTTAGCAATCGGCGACACGGACACGTGGGGGCGCATGCCGGGCGCCGTTTCTGACGAAAGGTCGCTTGCTGAATCGACCGGCCATCGACGGGAGACGCAGGAGGGCGCCGGCCAACGCCGGCCAGTTGGCCAGCGCCGGCCGGTTGGCTGTCGCGAGGCGTATTTCATTGCGTGGCTGAGGCGGCGCGTGGGTCGTCGGTGTAATTCGGTAAAGCTACGTATTTCGTCCGTGGTGAGTGTTTACCAGTCGGTACCGAATACAATTTGCTGGCTGGGCGTTGGGAATGCCGTATATCATGTGGGGGGAACTCTGTTGTTTGGCGACCATTGAATTGAATGAGCGGGTGGGCGTTCAACGCCCTGTCGCATGTTTGAAACCGATTTAACAGGAATTGACGCGACTGTACTCACGTCGGCGTGCGGAAACAGCTCATCCATGAATGCTGAAACTGGGCCGGATCGAAGACTCTACGCCTATTTTGATCAGATCCCCGTTGCGGTCCTGGTGACCGACGCGGAGGGTCGGGTTGTGTATCTCAATCACAACTGCCGCCGGCTGTTCGGGTATTCAATGGAACAGGCGAAGTCCATTTCGCTGAACGATCTGATTCCAATGCGGCATCGGGATGGGCATGCGGAATTAAGTCGCCAGTTCTGCCTGGCGCCGGCGCCGCGACCCATGGGACTGGATCGCATTGTCCTGGGGCTTCGGAAGGATGGATCGGAAGTTCCCGTGGAGATCGGTCTCGGGGTGCTGGAGACAGATAGCGGACTGCGGGTGGTCGCAACGATCCAGGACATCACGAAGCGTCGCGCCGTGGAGGCGGAGCTTCGATCCGCGATCGAGGAGCTGGGGCAGCGGAACTCGGATCTCGATGAGTTCGTCTATATGGCGAGCCACGATCTTCAGGAGCCGCTTCGAAAACTGACATCCTTCAGCGAGTTGCTGCGGGGCGATCTGGGCGAGGATCTTCCGGAGGCCGCGGAAAAGGACCTGAAATTCATCGTGGAATCGGCCGAGCGGATGCGCCGCCTCGTGAAGGATCTGCTTTCGCTGTCACGAGCGGGAAAGAGCGCGATTGAGTTTCAGGACGTCGATCTCAATGAATGTCTCAATGAGGCGCTGGAGATGCTGGAGGATCGCATCAGGGCGACGGGCGCAAGCGTTCGCGCGCCGGCGTTGCCGACAGTCCGTGGGGATGCAACGCTGATAACGCAGTTGCTGCTGAATCTGATAGGAAACGGGCTGAAGTTCGTTTCTAGGGGAATGACGCCCGAGATAGAAGTGACGCTCGAAGCACAAGGCGAGCGGACGGTCATTGGTGTCAAGGACAATGGGATCGGAATACCGCCGGAGTTCCACGATCGAATCTTCAGCGCGTTCCGACGTCTGCACAGGCGTGAGGAGTATGACGGTACAGGCGTCGGGCTTTCCATCTGCAGGAAGGTCGTCGAGCGCCACAAGGGCCGCCTCTGGGTTGACTCGGAACTCGGACGCGGCGCCCATTTTCGATTTACTCTTGGAAGCGCCTGAAGGAACGTCTTATGCTGATCCAGACAAAAAAGAAAACCAAACCCGCGGTCGTCCTGCTCGTCGAGGATGATCTGGCGGATCAGGAACTGACGCGTCGCGCGCTGGTCGAAGACATGATTCGTGTCGATCTTCGCATCGTCAACAGCGGCGGCGAGGCCCTGGACTACCTGCGGCGCGACGGAAAGTACGCGAATCCGGCCGACGCGCCGCGGCCTGACCTGATCCTGCTCGATCTCAATCTCCCGGGAATCAGCGGGCGAGAAGTCCTCGAGGAGATTCGATCGGATGCGGAGCTCAGGCATCTGGTCGTCATCATTCTGACCACGTCCGAAGAGCAGAGTGATATCGCCAGGGCCTACGGCATGCATTGTCATTCATTCGTCACGAAGCCTGTCAACGTCACGCGTTTTGTCTCCGTCATTCGAGAGCTGGGGCGATACTGGTTCGAACTTGTGACGCTGCCGAAGCCCTGAGTCCCCGTGCGAGCCCGGACGGCGTTTCGCGGAATTCGCGTCCGCGCTGACGGATTTCGGACAAAGGGCCCTTATGTGACGAGTTTGCGCATCGCGCACGTCCGGTGTATCGGGGGCCGCCTGAAGTTTCGCTCGTGTTTTCTCCCAACCCCTTATTCGTGCCAACAACGTAGGTACCTCTCCCGAGGTCACCTGTGGGGCCACCCGGCTCGATGTTCGCATTCCTTCGGTTTTTTCGAATCGGCGGACACAGTTTCGCCAGTCGACCAGGCGTCTTGTGGATCAGACAGGCCGTGTCGTTGACGTCCCCCAAAATGCGACGAATGTCGACATAATGGTATGAGATTCAAATTCCGTTTCATTCGACCCGATAGGGAGGTAACGGAGCCTAGTGAACCATGCGGACGATCAACATCCTCCTCGCAGATGATGATCCGGGGCATCGATACCTCCTGAGTCGGGTGATCGGTGACGGGCGTCCTTTCGTTCAGATCACGCCCGTCGGGGACTTCGACGAATTCGAACGGGAAGTCGCGTCGAGGCGATTTGACTGCGCCATCATCGACTTCAACATGTCCGCCGGAACGTGTGCGGATGTCTTTGTCTCGCGTCTGGTCGAAGCGCAGCCCGACTGTCCGATCATCGTCGTGTCCGGCAGTGACGATCAGAATGTCGCCGTCCGGAGCTTTCGCTGCGGTGGCGCCGACTTCATTCACAAGAATGAGGCCGTGGAGGGCGCATACCTCTGGGAACGTATCAAGAAGCTGGTCGGAAGCCGAATCCGTGAAGTGGCGGAGCGTCGACGGAAGGAACGACGCGAGGCCCATCTTCGGGAAATGGCGGAGACGGACGCCCTGACGGGGTTGGCAAACCGGCGCGCCGTCGACAGGCTGTTCGACGATGATGGCCGCTGCACCCTGGATCGGCGGGCGGACTCGTCGGTCATCATGCTGGATATCGACCACTTCAAGCGGATCAACGACGAGTATGGCCATTCAGAGGGCGACAGGGTCCTCGAAGGTGTCGCGGAACTGATGCGTCAACACGCCACGGAACGAGACATCGTCTCCAGATGGGGTGGTGAGGAGTTTCTCATCATACGCCCGCGCACGGGCCTGGTCGAAGCCGTGCGCTGGGCGGAGAAGCTCCGTGATGAACTGTCGCGCACGGTTCGATGCGGCGGCGATGAAGGCGCCCCGGTCACTGTCAGCCTCGGGGTCAGCACGGTCCGGAGTGTCGAGTTTGCCCAGGGGGCGATCGATCAGGCGGATGAAGCGCTGTACCAGGCGAAACGTCGCGGCCGGAATCGTGTCTGCACGTGGGGACTCTGCCAGTTCGAAAGCGAGATCCCCAGGGACTCGAATCTCTCGCCCGAAGCGAGGCTCGATCGATCACTGGAACGCGTCATGCCGTCGCTCGGTCCGACACAGCGTGAGCACCTGACGTCACACTCGAGCAGTGTCAGCACGACGGCGATGCTGCTGGGGATGACCGCCGATTTCGATGACAATGCGCTGGAAGCGCTGCGAATTGCCGGACTCTGCCACGATATCGGCAAAGTCGCCATTCCGGAGTCGGTCCTCTCAAAGCCCGGCCCCCTGGACGCTTCCGAACGATTCCTTGTCGACATGCACGCCGACGACGGCGCTTATCTGAGCGAGCAACTCGGGGTCGAACCGCGTGTCGCGGCGATGGTTCGCGAGAGCCATATCCGATTCGACCAGCTCAATCAGTCGCAGAACGTCGTCGATCCCGTGGCGGCGGCGCTGTCTGTCGCCGACGCATACGTCGCCATGACGTCCGAGCGCCCGTACCACAGAAAGTACTCCGCCGGCGAGGCGTTTCATGAACTCAAGCGGGAACGTGGAAAACAGTTCGATCCGCGCGCCGTGGACGCCTGTGTCGCCTGTTTTTCGAGTTAGGGCGCCATCGTGGCCGCGCGCCGCGAACGGTCTTCCCGGTTCATCATCCAGCGAGTTTCGAAGGTGGGAAGCAGCCATGTTGTCGCAATCGCCCCTGTCCAACCTCATCAAAGATCGACGGAAGAAGCGCCGTGACGCGCGCGATCGACGTCGCTCCCAGCGATGGCGGGATGATCGCATCATCCACTGGCGTCACGAATCCGAATCGCAGACGCGCACGGGACGCCTGATCGCCCGATCCCTCGACGGTTTCGTCGTGCTGATCGACACAAATGACATCGCGTCGCCTGTCCATCGCCTCGTTGCTGTCGATGGCGAAGGCGCCCAGCCCTGCGGCTTTCGGACGGCCGTTGTTCGTCGCCACGACATCACCTGCGAAGGGGTGCTTCTCTACGCCGAAGTGGAGTCATGAGACGCGCCGCTGTTCGCGGCTCGTTGTCCCCCTCAAAAGAGGGCCGTCCTGCCAACGACGCCGAGGGCGTCGTCAGCAGGACGGTTTTAGGGAAGTAGGGCTTGGAAAGAGGGGAGGCGCGACTCGCGCGCCTCGCACTACCTTATTTCGTGGGGGCGATCGGCGATTGCAGCCGATCGCGACAAAGTTCGAAATTCAATGACCGGCGCCGCTGGCGCCCCCGCCGGGCGGGCTACTCTGTGACTGTCGTTTCATATCTGACGCCATCCGGGACCGCCACGGGCACGCGGACGGTCGTCCCCTGCGTTCCCGCCGTGCGTGAGAGCGAATCGACCGCCACGAACGCCGTGAACTGCGACATCAGGTTGTAATTCAGGGCCAATTGCCGGATATCGCCGGAGATATCGCGATCGATGTCCCACGTCGCGCGATCGACAAGATCGGCGATTTTCGTGCGGGCCCACACAGCGGCCAGACCCGCGTGCTCGCCGGCGGCGTTTGACGTGTTGATCACGATTTGTCGATCCTGCGGACCGGCGGCGCCGCTGACACGGATCCGGCTCGGGACCTGTCCATCAAAGCGCCCCGAGAGAATCACGGGCCGGCCGACAAAGAGATCGGGAAGTCGCTCGGGGAAGACGTCTCGAACGGCCATGCCGCCCCAGTCGATCTTCAGGTCCGTCATGGCCGGATGACTGATTCGCTCAAAGAAGCCATCCATGACGCTGGCGCCACTGTCGTTGAGTGACAGATAGGCGACAGCGCCCGCGCCGAGTTTCGCCATGCGATTCATCAGGTAACGGTTCGGCGACGAACCGACGCCGAAGCTGAAGATGCGCGAGGCGTCGAGCTTATCGTGGATGGCGCCGAGGATTTCTGTTTCGTTGCCGATGTAACCGTCCGTCATGAAGCAGACGAAGCGCAGACGCTCCTCGTCATGCGGGAAATCCAGGGCGGCCTTGATCCCCTCGATCATCTGCGTGCCGCCTTCGCCCTTGAGTGATTTCAGGTACTTCAGTCCTCGGCGCACGTTCTCGTTGGATGCGATGACGGGCGCGTCGCCGAGTTGTGACGCGTTGTTGGAGAACTGGATGATCTGGAATGTGTCGTTCGGCTGAAGGCTCTTCAGACCGCGCTCGATGGCGCTTTTCGCCTGCTCGATGGGCTTGCCGCCCATGCTGCCCGAACAGTCGAGCACGAAGATCAGCTCGACGGGCTGTCGCTGCAGTGAGCGCAGTGTTTCGGGAGGGTAGATCATCAGCGTGAAATAGCCGCCCGTCGCATCGCGATGCGTGAGCAGCGCCGAGTTGATCTGATCGTCGGCGACTTTGTATCGCAGGACGAAGTCCTTGTTGGGAATCGAGTCGCGATCGCTCAGCTTCACGATTGTGCGATTCTGGTCGTCCATCCGCGTCTCGGCGACGTGATTGACGCTCTTCGTCTGCTTGACGGTCACACCGGCGTCGATCGTGACGGCGAGCGAGACGTCGTGACCGCTGCGCTGATGCGGCGCGAGGTACTCGACCTCCGTGGACTGGCCGCTCTTTCCGCGGGCGCCGACGGCGACGGCGCCGATTCCATCCGTCGAGCCCGGCGGGTTGTATCGCGGCCCCACCACCATCGGGAAGACGAATTCATACCAGCCGTCGTCGTAGGCGAGTGTGTGGAAGTACTTGATGTTGATGTCGATTTTCTTGCCCGGCTCGATGTTGGCGACTTTCTGCGTGAAGATGTTGGGCCGCTCCTGCGTCAGCAGGCTGGCGACGTGGCCCTGTCGTTTGGCGGCGTCGTAGATCTTCTTCGCCTCTTCGCGATCGCGGATGATGCCGCGGATCTTTCGATCGCCGATCGTCATCAGGAACTCGTTGACGGCGGCGTTCTGCGGCAGCGGGAAGACGTAGACGGCCTCGATCTTCTGATCGTAGGGATTGGAGAATTTCTGCGTGACGTTGACACATGCGATGTAGGCGCTGATCGACGCGTCAACATCCGTGTGCTCGAGCGGGACGGGGATCGTCTCTTCCTGCTCGGGGAGTTTGCAGAGCAGGGCGCCGCTGCAGGGCCCTTTGCCGCGACGGCCTCCGGCCGAATCGTCGGCGTCGGCCTTCTGGATGACCCAGAGTTCTTCGTCCTGGGACGGCAGTGCGCCGGGATAAGCGGCGAGCTTCTGGCGGAGATCGTCCTGGCCGGAAATGAATCCCCGTCTCCCTCTGCCGCCACGAGCAACTTCACTGCGTCTGGCCCTCACATCTCGCTGTAGAGGCGCCCCGACACCTGATGGCGCCCCTGGCGTCAGTTTCAGCTCATTATTGACAATGGGGAACGGCGATTTGCTCGCCGGGGCGTCCGCGGATGCGTAGTAGTCCTCGGCGTCCCAGTCCTCGTAATTCTGCTCGGCCGTCTCCGCGTCCGCGTAGTAGCCGGCGCCGGCGGGCGCCGAACTTCTTAGCGCATACGGGCTCGAGCACGCCAGCGTGTAGAGGATGGCGCTGATGGCAAGAACGGGGATCGCGAAGAGGGGCGCCAGAACCCAGGCGTATTTCGGAATGCGTCGCATTACTGCTTCCCTTCAATAAGTGTCACGTTGGCGTCAATGTCACGGGCGTTGCTGTCGGCGGCGACAACGAGTTGGACGTCGAAATCGACGGCGGGTTCCCCTTCGATCTGCATGTGGAGCCGCGCGACGCGCGTCCTGCCCGTCGGTCCGTCTTCCTCCGTCGTGAAGGCGCCGAGGATGATGCGGCCCTCGCCGTTCAGCGCTTTCGGGTCGTAGTACGGGGGCGCGTCGAAGGCGGTCGTCTCCCCGCCCTCGACGCCCACGATCTTCGCTCGGCCCGAGAGATCGCTGATCTCGATCTGATACGCGGCCAGCGCGTCGGCGCCCGCGTCGATGAAGACGTCGTAGGCGACGAATCGCACGTCCGTATCCACAGTTTTCGTATCCGGTGTCTGGGCCCGCACGAGCGCTGTCGACAGCGCGAGGGCGAGCGTGATGGCGATGAGCGTTCGCATGGCTTACGCGCCTCCATTCAGTTGCACGGCCGTCTGCGCAACGGCGTCCACGTCTTTTCGATCGATACGTCCGTCGGCGTTGATGTCCCAGGCGGGATTGAGTGGCGACGCCGCGTCGACGCGTCTGGCCAGCGCGAACGCGTCCAGGATGTCGATGCGACCGTTGCCGTCGATGTCTTCGCGCTGCGCAAGGATCGGCGTCGGGGCCGTTGTCTCTCTCGCGCTTCGGCGGTTGGTGGAATCCGCCATCTGCTGCAGCACGAGCTGCACGCCGAAGATGATCGCGGCCGCCGTTGCGACGAGGGCGAGACCACCCCAGCGGCGTGATCGGCTGAGATCGGAGAGGCCAGTCCGCGCCTGATGTCGAATCTCGTCGCGGGCGCTGTCGGGGATACCGCCCCGGGGTTCGTAGAGCCGATGAAGGTCGGCCGTCAGGCGGGACGAATCATCCGGATCGGGCCGCCGGGTCATGCGTTGTCTGCGTTTCGGGTCCATGCGAAAAAGCTCCGTCAGGAAGCTTCAGCGCGCAACAGACCGGATTCGTTCAAACGAACTCAAGAAAATCATCAGGGAATTTTGTGAAAGGACCTTGGATCCCGCGGGAGGGTGGCGCGGCTTAAGGATTAAAGCCGGACAGCGTGTAGGGCTCGGGCCACGTTTCGTAGCCGGGGCCGCTGCTGTAGCGTGTGTCGATGAAGCGATGGGCGGCGTGGCCGTCGAAGAAGCCGACGCTGTAGCGGGAGACCTGCTTGTGCCAGCCGACGCCGAGCTGCGTCTGGCAGCTCGTGCCGTGTGAACCGCTGGGCGGCTTGGCGTCCTGCATGTAGGCGTTCATGGGGTTCTCCATGAACAGGACGAATTTGGAGGCGGATCCGCCAACCTTCAGCCGCAGCATTTCGCGGCCGGCGGCGGACATGTCCCAGATCTTCGTGTAGTAGGCGAGCTTGCTGTTCCAGGGCGGGGCGTCCAGCCAGTTCCAGTTCAGCGAATAGCTGTTGCCGTTGATCATCCACGAGGGCGTGTTATTGACGACGGGCTGGCTGCAGGGCGCCTCGATCTTGGTCGTCGCCGTGAATCGGTCCGACGGGCAGATATAGGTATCGACGGGACCGTTGCAGATGCCGGGGGCGATGTACTTGTTGTAAGGCCGTTCGTTGGTATGAATCTTCTGGGTGTCGAGCTTGTCGCCGAGAACGGGATGATCGAGCTCGGCCTGGAAGCCGCCATAGACGTACTCGCTGACTTTCTCGATGGCGCCGCCCGAGTAATCGAATCCCAGATGCCAGGGTTCCGTCGGCAGCCCGGCGTCCTCGATATAGGCCGCGGATGTCTGGCCAAGTTCGCGAATGTTGGAGAGGCAGACGGCGATATGGGCGCTCTCACGCGCGGAAGAAAGGGATGGCAGCGCGATTGCGATCACGATGGCGCTGATCGCAATGACAACAAGCAACTCCAGCAACGAGAAGGCTCTCGCGCGGCGTGCAAAGGCTGCGTGTTGGCCATTGGCCAAATGCGGCATTCCAATTGACCCCTTCATCTCCCGAACGTCTTGCTGCCAGAACGGCATTTCGGACTATGCCGCAGTATAATGGAACTCGTTCCGCGGATTCCAGCATTTTCGGCGCCAGCGAAATCGATATCGATTCTAGACGTGGGCCGATCCTGGCTGCATCCGCATAACATTCTGTCTTATAATGTGTTGTGTGGATTGGTGGTGGCGCATGGCCAGCAGCGAGTTTGTGGCGGAACCCGTCCAGCCCGACGCGGGAACGGCCGACACGGCGAATATGGCGCGGGGGATGCCCGGTCTGCCGACGGGCTTCACCTGGCGGGATCGGCACTACGAGATCCGCGCGCTGGTCTCAAGCTGGAAGTCCAGTGAGTCCCACAACCATCGCTCGAGCGGCGAACGTTATTACCGAAAACAGTATTTCAAAGTGACTGTCGATTCCGGTGAAGTAATGACGCTCTACGCCCTGCGCCACATGAAGGCCGGTGAGAATCCCATGCGGCGCTGGTGGCTGCAGTCGATCGATCGGGCCTGATTCGGCGCGATCAGGGCTCCGGGTTTTCGAACCAGGACACGCTGTCGCCCGCCGCCGTTGCGCCGAGCAGAAGCCCCGTCACGTCCGGCCGCCCGTCGGCGTCGAAGTCGGCCGTCGCGATGGCCGTCACATCCTCATTCAGGTCCCGGAGCATATTTTCCGTCCAGACGCTGGTCTGCACGCTGACCGGCGTAAACCATCGCAGCGATCCGGGCTGCTGCGTCGCGATGACGAGATCGGGCTGGCTGTTTCCGTCGATGTCCGCAACGGCCAGATCGACGGGCGTCGCGGCGTTGTACTGCGTGATCTGAAAGCCGGACCACGCCTGCGTCGGGTCGACCGGGCGGACATACCAGCCAACCTGGCGCCCGGGGCGATTGATCGCGATGACGTCCTCGCGGCCGTCCACGTTGAGATCGGCGACGGCGAGACGACCGGCCGCCGGCAGGTTTCCGATCGCGACTTTCGGCCACGCGTCTGTCGAGGGATTTGTCGGATTGCCGTACCAGGCGACGCGATCCGTCGATTCGCCCGGCGCCGTCGAGACGATATCCAGGCGGCTGTCGCCCGTCAGATCGAGCAGGGCGACCGATCGCGCCTGCGCTCGCGTCGTCGTGTCGATATCGATCCGCGCCCAGCCGGCGCCGGAGGTCGTATCGGCGGACGGGCTGCGGAACCAGCAGAGTCGGCCCACCGTCCCCCCGGCCGCGACGATGTCCGGCCCCGCGGTCGCGTCGATGTTTCCGATGGCGACGTCACGCCAGGGACCGATGCCGGAGTCCGAGCCGGACCCGCTGATGATGAATCCCTGCCAGTCCGCACCAACGCGTGGATCGGCCGGCGACAGGATGTAGAGGATCCCCTGATCCGTGGCGACGACGAGGTCGGGGCGCGCGTCGTTGTTCATGTCGGCCGCCTTGATCGCGGCGCCGACGGGCACACTCGCCGTTGTGCCGAGAAGGGGGATCGCCGTGAACGTGTTGTCGCTCGCCCGGAAGAAGATGACATAGTTCGCAGGCGCTGCGTCGAGCCCGGCGTAGGCGACAGCGATGTCCGTGACGCCGTCGCCGTCGAAATCGGCGATCGTCAGCGCGTTGGGCGTGACGCCGGCGGAGTCGTTGATCGTCCGCTGCGTCCATGCCGTTGTCTTCGGGAATCCGCTGGCTGTCACGCCGCCGGAAGTCGGACAGGTGGTTCCGGACGTGATCGTGACGAGGGCGACGACGAAGGCGACGTGAAAGCCGATTCGTCGTGGGCGTGAGCAATGTCGCATGGTCGCGGTCTCTGTCATTGTCGGCTGCGAGGCCTGGCTGGCGGGTTGGTTTCTCTGCGAACCATGGTACAGCGTCGAGGCGTGGAAGTCGCATTGTCGTGTTTTGGCGAGAACCGCATCGGGCCGTTAGCATGGCGGATCGCCCTTCAGGCGGCGACGTGGAGAACTGGTGAATGGAAAGTCCCGCTCAGCGCAGCAAACGTATCCTCGCAAAGACCCTGCCCGATCAGGGCGAACCGTCGGGGCGATACGTCGTGCACGGCGAGAATCTCCACAAGATCTACTACCTGGGTCGCACGGAACTCCACGTCCTCCGCGGCGTCAGCGTATCGATTGAGACAGGTGGCCTGATTGCCATCACGGGCGCGAGTGGAAGCGGCAAGAGTACGCTCCTGCACGTGCTCAGTGGTCTTGATGTTCCCCAGCGCGGCCAGGTGTATTACGACAACGAGCCGCTCTTCGAGCCCGAAGGCGTGCGCAAGATCCCTGTCGGGCGGGACTCCGATGGCGCCGCCATCGAGCAGCAGGGCGTCGCGGCGCCACACACGCAGTCCCGCGCGGCCCTTCGCGATTTTGAGGCCCGACGGAATGCGATGCGAAACAGACGATTCGGATTCGTGTTCCAGTTCTATCATCTGCTGTCGGAGTTCGACGTGCTGGAGAACGTGATGCTGCCGCACATGGTCGGCAGCACGACGGCCGGCTGGCTTAACGGCCGCGCCGCGGCGGAAACGCGGGCGCTGTCATTGCTGGAGCGCGTCGGCCTGAAGGAGCGCCTCAAGCATCGCCCCAACGAACTGTCCGGCGGCGAACGTCAGCGCGTTTCGATCGCACGCGCGCTGATGAATGCGCCCCAGATTCTGTTTGCGGATGAACCGACGGGGAATCTGGATGGCAGAACGGGCCGGGCGATCTTCGATCTGCTTCAGGAGCTGAACGCGGGAGGGCAGACGATCGTGATGGTCACGCACGACCGCGAGCTGGCGAAGGAAGCGCTGCGCACGATCCATCTCGTGGACGGGCGCCTGGCGGCGCCGGAATAGAGAGACGGCTTACGCCGATCCGGCGATCGCGTCGGACAACTCGATGCCGAAGGATCGAGCCGTTGTCTGTCGTTCGAAGTTCGCCCGCCACAGTTCCGCGTAAATCGGAATCCAGTCCCTTGCGGCTTCGTCCAGCGAGACACGTCGCCCGAGTCGTCGCGTCATATCGGAACAATGCGCAATGATCGCCGCCCGCTGCATGCGGATGGCCATGGCGCTTCGTGTGGGCGTTTCGGCGCTGAGTGTCGGCCGCTTCGCCGTGGAAATCGAAGCGGCGGAGGGAATTGTCGTCGGCTCTTTCGCTTCAGGCTTGGGCGTCATGCAGCGTTCTGCCTCCATCGGGCGTATCGGCGCTGCGGGGACGTAACTTGCTTTATCGGCGCTTAGCGGACGAGGTCGCGCAGGAATTGCGGGTGATTTCCTGGGTGTGTGCGCCAGCGCAGGATGGCGCGCCGGCCCCGCATTAGGGGAGTATGTACAGGATTTCGCATTTCGACGGATCGTGGGCGACCTGCGAAGAAACGCACTCGTTTGCCTGGCGGGTAGACGCTCTGGAGGAGCGACACAAGGCAGCCCGGGGCCAGCGCAGACCGCGAAGCGGTCGAAGCGCAACCTCGGGTTCACTCGCTCGTAGGCCGGATGCGATAGATGTTGAATTCCGTGCTGATGTAGATGCAGCCATCGGGCCCGAAGACGAGGTCGTTGGGCCCGTTCGGAATACCCGCGACGAATTCGACCTTGTCCAGCACGTTGCGCCGATCGTCCGAGAGCACGAAGCGATCGATGGTTCCCGTTTCAAAATACGTGACGAACAGCTGATTCCGCAGGTCGGCGCCAAAGACATCCGTCGGATTGAAACCGACGCCCGTCGGCGCGACGTTGATGCCGATCAGCGGTTCCGTGTATTCCGGTGTCGCCGCGGCGAACTGCATTTCCTCTTCCGTGTTCGCGGCGCCCTGGACCAACGGCCAGCCGTAGTTTCTGCCCGCTTCGATGAGGTTCAGTTCATCCGGTCCCGCGCCATTTTCGGGGCCGTACATCAGACCCGACATCGGATCGAAGGCGAAATCAAACGTATTGCGCAGACCGATCGCCCAGGCGAGCAGATCGGCGCCGTACGGGTTGTCCGAGGGAACTGTGCCGTCGCTGTTCATGCGGACGATCTTGCCGGCGAGCACGCTCGGGTCCTGCGACTCCTCGTTGGCGAACGTGTTGAGGCGTCGATCGCCCAGCGAGACGTAGAGCCTGCCGTCGGGGCCGAAGACCAGCGCCCCGCCTTCGTGGCCCGGCAGACCGCTGGCGGCGAGATTGGCGACGATCATGTCGCTCCCAAAGACGACGCCGTGATAGTCCTCCGTCAATGTGCAGCGCTGCACGCGAAACTCGTTGCGCGGCAGGGCGTTGTCCGTCGGAATGTCGTTCGTCGTGAATCCGAGGTAGACGTATCGATTGTTCGCAAAGTCCGGATCGAGCGTGAGGCCGAGCAGACCGGAGTCGCCCAGATTAGCGACAGGGACATCGGCGACGGGAAACGGCCAGAGGACGCCGTCCGCCGAGACGATGCGCAACTGCCCCGTGTCCTTTTCCGTGTAGAGCAGCGAGCCGTCGGGCAGAAAGGCCATGCCGACGGGGAAGCGCGCGTTGGGAACATAGACGTCGAGTTCCGTCGGGACTTCGCTCATGTAGGGACCGGGATCGTCGGCGCGACCGACAACGAACAGGTTGAGAAAGGCGCCGACTTCGTAGCCACAACTGGCGACAAACAGGAGCGACATCGCTGCGGCGGCAATTTTCTTGCGTGGATGTATGGAACGTATGTAGCCGCCGAGGCGGCGCATCAGGAGCGGTGCGTCCATCGAATCAGCCTTGTCAGAATTCCACAGCGAGGTTGTTTTCGAGAATCCGAATGCTGATCTCGTTGGACGCATTCGGGTAGATCACGATCGTGTACGTGTGTCGATCCGAAACGGCGTCGGCGATCGTCGCGCCGCTGAAGAGCGTTTCGTCAGTGTCTGTGCGCCGAATCGAAATGTCGCCGAAGTTCGCCGCGAACTCGACGCTGCCCGTCGCGCCCCTGTAGGCGATCGCAGGCGCGAGGATCTCGTCCGCCGCGCCGAAGGCCTGGATCGACGGACCGGCCGGCAGCGCGTTGACGAGTCGGAAACGAATGCCGTCGCCGATCGGCGGCGTGCGATCGTCGTCAAACCGGATCATGTCGTAGGCGCCCGTCACGCCGACGATGAGCACGGTCTGCCAGGTGTCGACGGGATACTTGAGATCCGACTGCATGATCGGATTGCTGTCAGTCGTCGCATCGGTATCGACGACGGCGAAGGTGCGCACGCCGTCGTTGATGTGCGTGTATTCGGAGACGGCGCCATTGTCGAGATTCTGAAAGAAGGGATAGGCGCGGTTCCAGACATCGACTTCGCCGATGTCGGAGGAGGCGTTCATCACGCGGACGTTTGAAAGCTCGAAGCCGGGAAATCCCGGGATGACGATGTAATCGCCGAGCGTCTGATCGCAGCCGGCCGAGCCGGCGAGGGTGGCGATTGCCACGAGAGTGACGATCGCATGAGACAGGAATCGCTTGCGCATGGCGGCGGATGGTATCGGCGCGTGCGCGCGGGTTCAAGCGAACAGGGAACTCACGATCGGGAATCGGGGCGGTAAATATTGCCGGGCGCTCGACGTTCTATGTCGCGCTGCGGCCATCCAGCCGGCTGAGGGCGGCGGCCGCCACCTGCGCCACGGAGAGATCCCGCATGCAGCGATGCTGGTGCGGGCATTGTTTGAGTTTCCTGAAGTAGCAGGGCGAACAGTCGAGTTCGAGTCTGACGACGTCGCGCGAGCGCCCGTAAGGTCCCGTGCGCACGGGGTTCGTCGGTCCGAACAGCGCCACGAGCGGTCGCGCGTGGGCCGCGGCGAGATGCATCGGCGTTGAATCCGCCGTCACAACGAGCGAGGCGCGATCGATCAGGGCCGCCAGTTGTCGCAGTGTCGTATAGCCGCAGAGATTGATGGCGGCGCCGGCGCCGGCGTCTTCCGCGGCGCGACCATCTTCGATATCGCCGTGGCCGCCGACGAGCAGCGTCTTCAGACCGGACGATTGATGGAGCGTCTCCGCGAGTTGTCCGAACCGCTCCGCCGGCCAGCATTTTGTCGGCCAGCGCGTGCTGGGCGCCATGACGATGTATCGCTGATCGCCGCCCAGTCGGCTGCGGATGAGATTCCGCGCCATCGTCGTGTCATCCGTCGAGACAGCGATACGGAAGTCGGGCTGCGCGCGATCGACGCCGAGGATCGCCGCGACGTCGAAGTTGCGCTCGGCCGCGTGCTTCTCCGCATCGTCGCGCGGCGCGCGATGGGTATAGAACATCCACGCCATTTCCCGCGCGTCCTGAAAGCCGATGCGGACCTTCGCCCGGCTGCCCCAGGCCAGGAAGCCGCTGCGGAAGAGCCCCTGAAGGTCGATGACGAGATCGAATTTCTTGCGGCGCAGGTCCATCATGAAATTCAGGAAGTCGCGCGTGGACTGCCAGCTGCGCCCCAGCCTGCCGTAGTGCCGGCGATCGAACGGGATGATCTCATTCAGCGTCGTCTCGGACTCGAGCATGTTCACGAACGACTTCGCAATCAGCCAGGAGATCGTGGCGTCGGGAAATCGCCTGCGAATGCCGCGAAGGACCGGCAGCGCGTGAATGATGTCGCCGGGCGAACTCGGTTTGATCAGCAGGATCCTGCGGAAATCGCGATCGGCGAGTTCGTTCATGAGGTTCGCTTGAATTCCAGCATGCGCTCGGCGCCGAACAGGTCGCGATGCGCGGCGACGAATTCGAGACCGGCGGCGACGAAGAGATCCTGAACCGCCTGTCCCTGTGTCTCGCCGATTTCCAGCAGCAGAACGCCGCCCGGCTTCATCGCGTCGTAGGCGCCTTCGGCCATGCGCCGATAGCAGTCAAGGCCGGACTCGCCGGCGAACAGGGCCGTGGCCGGTTCGTAGTCGCGCACGTTCGCCGGCAGCGACGCGCGCTCGCGTTCTCCGACGTAGGGCGGATTGGAAACGATGATGTCGAATCCCTCTGTCGGGCGATGCGCGTTCGACAATGCGAACAGGTCGCACGCCTCCATGGCGACGCGATCCGTGACATTGTGGCGTTCGGCGTTGCGCCGCGCGACGTCCAGGGCCGCTTCGGAGATATCCGTGGCGACAACATTCGCGCGGGGCTCTCGGCGGGCGATGGTGATCGCGATGCAGCCCGAGCCCGTGCCGACATCAAGCACGTCGAAGCTGTCCGCCTCGGTGTGTTTCATCTTCTCCAGCGCGTGCTCGACGATGAGCTCCGTCTCGGGTCTCGGAATCAGCGTGTCGCGCGTGACGTGAAAGGCGAGGGAGTAGAATTCGCGCTCGCCGATCAGGTAGGCAATCGGTTCGTGCTGCGCCGCGGCGCGCACGAGTTCCCGAAACCGCATCTTCTGATCGTCCGTCGGCTCCTCGTGAAAGCGCGCATAGAGATGGATCTTCTGGCAGCCCATGGCGTGCGCGAGCAGGAGCTCGGCGCAGAGCCGCGCGTCTTCCACGCCCTTGCTGTCGAAGTGCGCGCGCGTCCAGTCGATCAGTCGCCCGATGGACCAGATGTCGGTATTCGCGGCCGGGTTTGACATTCAGCGTTTTATATCGGATGCGGCGCGGGTTGTCAGCAGCCGATGGCCGTTGCGATCCGCGCGACGTCGGCCGGCGCCGTCAGCGCGCGGCGGACTTCAGGAGCAGGGGGCGGTTCGTCTTCAGCAGCGTCTTCAGGCGCGCATCGAGGCCGGGATGGGCGCCGTCGTACTTCATTGTCAGCGGGCTTTCGGCAATCGCCACGAACCACCTGGCAAGATTCAGAAAGTCGCGCGTGTCGATCGACTCGGGGGCGATTTTCATCTTCGCATCGTCCATGTTGTGGTAGTTGACGAGCGGCAGGCAGATCCCCGTCGCTTCGTAACCGTAATGGCAGTAGGCCGTCGATTCGCAGGTGCCGCCGTCCATCAGCTTGCGCTGGTATCTGAATGACTTGTCGCGCTTGGCCAGTTCGTCGGCGACGACCTGGCAGTAGGCGGTTGCGGCGGGGGTGAAGATCGTCGCCTTGTCGCCGACGCGCAGAACGGGGCCGTCGCCCATGCCGACGCCCGTGATCGCCTTGCTGCATTCGACGGCGACGACAATTGTCTTTTTCGGGACCGTCTGCTCGCTCACGGCCGCGAGAGCGCCGGCGAAGCCGACTTCCTCGGCGCGCGTGAAGAAGGCGTAGGTCGGCGCGGCGGACTTCCGGCGGCAGATGGCGTCAAGCATGCAGAGAATGCCGGCGAGCCCGGCGATGTCGTCACAGACGCGCGCATGAAGGCGATGGTTGCGAATCGTCGCGTCGGGCAGGCCCCACATGCCGGGGGCGCCGATCTCGATCGCCTTGCGCGTCTTTGCAATCACGGCGGCCGGCGGCGAATCGGCGCCGAAGGCGCGGGCGCTCGCCGTTGTCTTCGTCGGCTTCTGCGGAATCGCCTTTTCAATCGTTGCGGGAACCCATTCGCCATTGGAATAGAACTGGATTTTCGTTCCCCTGAAGAAGGGCATGCGCACCCAGCCCCTGAAGTCGGCGCGCACGCGGTCCTTCGACTCCATCTTTGTCGCCACGAAACCGGGATGATCCATGTGCGCGGCGAACAGCACGGGGCGACCGGCGAGCCTGGCGCGCTTCGGAGGCGTGTAGCGCACGAGCAGATTGCCGAATCGATCCTTCGTGAGTGAAAGCGCCTTGCGCTTCGACACGAAATTCCGGATAAACGCGGCGACGTGCGTTTCGACAAACGGCGCCGTCGGAAGATTGACAAGTGTTTCGAGCAGGCTGAGTTGCTTGGTGGACATTCGTTCCTCCCGCCTTCTTGCGCGATCGCGGATGATTCGTTTTCCGATACGTTGGACGCCATCCGGCCTCAAGTCAATTCGCCGCGGCGTGATGGTGGCGGGCCGATTTCGGGGCGCTTCTGTGCGTCGAGTCAATCGCGCGACAGCCCCTCGGGAGGGCCTTATTATCGCCGTGCGTCGGCCGTGCGGCTGGAGAACGATTGACAATCCCGGCCTTGGCGTCATTCTACGCATATGGGGAACTGAGAGACGCCCTCGCGCAACAATTGCCGACGGCGTGAAAGTGTTTCGCCCACGCGGCGACGAGGGTATGGTCGATATTACGCGGCATGAGCGTTGCGCTAACAACGAATCGAGTTGAGGCCGAGCGGCGAGCCGCCGACACCCTCCTGGAATGCGTCAACTGTGGCGCACAGCAGTCTCCTCGGCGCCCCCTGATCTGCGCCAGTGGCGCAACGCGACCTTTCGATCTTTACCGCTGCGCCAGCTGCGGTCTCATCCAGCAGTTTCCGCGATACTCCGCCAACGAACTCGCAGCGCTCTACGGCGCGGCCTACTACGTATTCGAAGAGAAGGAAGAGGATCGCTGGGCGCGCGCCGTGCAGCAGTATGTGATCCATCTTCTGCCGCATGAAACAAAATCACCGAAGCGCCTGCTCGATGTGGGTTGCGCGCTGGGCCATGTCGCCGCCCTCGCGCAGCGCCGCGGATGGCGCGTCACGGGCATCGATATCTCGGCGAGCGCCGTGAGTCGCGCCAGCGTCGACTTCGGCATCGACGCCCGCGCCGGTGTTCTCGAACAACACATCGGCACGCTGCCGCCGTTTGATGTGATTCTGCTCGGCGACGTGATCGAACACGTGCCGCAGCCGGTCGCGTTTCTCAGGAGCGTGCGCTCGCTGCTCGCGCCGGGCGGCGTGGCCTGCATCGATACGCCGAATTTCGCCAGCCGCTGGCGCAAGATCGGTCGCTCCAACTGGATCGCCCTGAATCGATATCACATCAACCTGTTCGAACCCGACACGATTCGCGACTGCCTGTCGCGCGCCGGTTTCGGCGACATCGCCGTTCGCAGCTACACGAATCATCGATATGAAACCTGGGCGTCGCGCCCCGAAGTGCAGGGCCTCGTCGCCTGGCTGCCAAGTGGCCTGCAGTGGCGCACCCAGAAGCTGCTGTCACGCTACAACGGCTTCGGTCGCTGGTCCGGTCTTCGCCGCATCAAGCCGCGCACACTTGAAGAGGCTCGGGCCCGCGTCACGGATTTCGCCCACTATCGCCTCGACGGAATTCCCAAGCTCACACGCGACAATCTTGCCGTCACGGCCCGCGTCGGTCGCTGATTTTCCGCTTGTTGCGGGCGTTCCGAGCCGGGCCAGTCATGGCCCGGTCATTTCGCACGACATCCCTCCATCGATCACGAATGCGGATTGAGGTTCGCCGACACATCCGTTGAGTACGCCTTGATGGCCGGAACCACGCCCGCCAGGGCGCCGAGCGCGATCATGACCGGCGGCGTCAAAGCCAGGGCCGGATGGAACGACCAGGCGTCGATGACGACACCTGTCTGCGATCGGATGATGGACGCGGCGACCAGGACGATGACGCCGTAGAACACGAATCCGAGCATCGCGCCAAGCGCGGCGATCGTCGCGGACTCGGCGACGATCGCGGAGAAGACAATGGACTTGCGCGCCCCGATCGCCCGCAGGATCGCGAACTCGCGACGCCGCTCGTTGATCGTGTTATAGACCGCCGCGAGAATGGCGCAGGCGCTCACGGCGACAACGAGATACGCGACGAGCCGCAGCACGCGCGTGATCCAGCCGAACTTTTCGAACAGCCCCAGCATCACGTTCGCGATCGGCCACGCGAGCGTCATCTCTTTGCCGTTCCTGTTGATCACGTTGTCCAGTTCGGCGCCGACCGTCGGGGCCGCGAACTTCAGCATCATCGCGCTGATTTCCTTGCGCTCGTCGGGGATCGACTCGCCGGGCCGCGCGACATAGACGTCGCCATCCCCTCGGAGTACGTGGCCACCCATGCGGAAGACGCCCTCGATCGGTATCCACACGACGCGATCGATCGGCGTGTTCGTCGTTTCGAGCACACCCACGACAACGTATTCCTCGTCGTGCGCGTGATGGTCGTGATCGTCGTCGTCATCTGTCTCGTCGAGGCTGATCCCGTGGCTCGGATGAAAGTGATCGCCGTAGCGAAGGCCCGTCCGCGCCGCGACGAAGCCGCCGATGACCGCCTCACGCAACGTCGGTTCGAAGGGGCGACCTTTGCCGGCAAACTTCAGTTCGCGATCGCCGCTGTATCGATAGTCGCGGAAGAGCTCCGGCGTTGTGCCGACGATGCGAAAGCCGCGATAGTTGTCGCCGACGGCGTAGGGAATCGCCAGCCGGACGCGCGGATCCGCCTTCAGCCGCGCGTAGACCGACCAGGGGATATTGCCGGGGGATTCGTCCAGGTGGAAAACGCAGTTCAGCACGAGCTGCAGCTTGCTGCCGCGGGCGCCGAGGACGGCGTCGAATCCGACATTTCCCCCCGTGAACGCCTGTTCCGACTGGTGCTGGATGGCGAACACGGCCATGACAAGGCCAGACGCCATCGCCGACGCGAGGATCGTCACGGCCGACGCGAAGGCGTGGCGGCCGAGGCTGCGCCGCACGATCAGCGCGACAGCGCGCAGGCGCGACGGATGGGCGTCGCCTGACGTCACGCCGCCGCCTCCGTCGATGTCGCCGCGCGATTGATTTCGGAAAAGTCGCGAGCGTCGTCGAACTGTTCGAGGACGTGTCGATCGTGGCTGACGAGCAGCAGGGCGGCGCCGTTTGTCTCGCAGAGTTCCCGCAGGAGGCTGAGGGACGTCCTGGCGTTCGCCGCGTCGAGATTGCCCGTGGGTTCGTCGGCCAGAACGAGCTTCGGGTGATTCGCCAGCGCCCGCGCCACGGCCACTCGCTGCTGCTGGCCGACCGACAGCTGCGAGGGGCGATAGTGCAGTCGATCGGACATTCCGACCTTCTCGAGCAGCGCCCTGGCGAAGGCGTGATCGACGCCCCGGCCGAGCATCATGGCGAGTTCGACGTTCTGGAGCGCCGTGTAACCCTGGAGCAGGTTGAATGTCTGAAAGACGTAGCCGACCTGTTTCGCGCGGAGCCGATCCCGCGCGGACTCACCCAGTCGCGTGATGTCAGCATCATCGATCCGAATGGCGCCGCCGTCGGGCGCCAGAATGCCGGCGATCAGGTTCAGAAACGTCGTCTTCCCTGAACCGCTCTCGCCGCGCAGCGCCACCTGCTGGGCGGACGCCAGGCTGAAGGATGGCGCGTCCACCACGACGTTCGTGGCGCCACCGGGGGCGCGATAGCGTTTGACGAGCTCATGGATTTCCAGGATTGCTGTCACGCTCGTTATCTTAGTCGAAAGTCGAGGCCAACGCGTCGTGATTGTCATATCCGCTCGCCACATTCCGGGCATCGTGGCTCGACCAGCGACTTCAGAATGTACTGGCATTTGCGGCAGCGCGTTTCGTAGTCGATTCGCGCCGTGGCCGTCGCGCGCCAGACGGCGACAGCGATCCCCAGCGCCGCCGGCAGGAGGCCGAACGTCGTCGCGTAGAGCCCCACCGAATCGGCAAGGCGGGGGGCGGTCCGTTCCGTGAAGGCGAAAATCAGCGGCGCCGACACGAGGGTGGCGAAGACGCCGGCGGCCGACGCCTTGATGACCCGAAACCTGCGATCTCGGTCGCGCGCCGAATGCTCCTTCGCCCGCACCTGCTCGAATGTTGTTCCCGCGTTCAGGAACTGAATCGGGACGCGCTCGGCGACGGCGTCGCGAAACGCGTCGTAGTCGCCGCTTTCGACGCACCTCCGCGGGACGTAGAGGGCCGTCTTGTCAAGCGTATAGAGGAAAAGGCAGTCCTGTGTTTCGATGACGCGGATGAGTCGATCCCAGGCGATGCGCCCCTGTGTACTCGCGTCGTTGACGCGCAGGGCGTCGGATGTGATGACGAACGTCATGGGTTGGCCGAGGCTTCGATGCATGCCCTGTTCGATGTCCTTCTTCAGTTTGTCGATGGCCCCCCTGCCGACCATGCGACGGGCGACAAACAGGAAGTAACAGGCGAGGAAGACCATGATCGTCGCGACGATCCGATCTCCGAGCCAGAAGGCGCCGGCGGCGATGACCAGACTGCTGATCGGCGCGTAGATGCGAACACGTCGGATCGTTCTGCGCATGGCTGGATCGATCCGCGTCATCAACTGCGACGCCGCGATCATGTCATCCGCTTCGTGCCGTACCTGGATTTCCAGAAGCGGTGGATCTGGATCGACGGCCGGTTCGTTGGACTCGTTCACGTGAGACCTCCCAATGGCGGCGCAGGGGCGGTTTGCGATGGAGAATATCAGAAAGCCGTGACTGTTCGCCACCCATCTGAATGACGCCCTTACGCCGATGGATTCAGAACCATCTCCAGTTGCATCGGTGTCGGCGTCGGCGCCGTCGCGGTCCACGCCGTCAGCAGGGCGTTGAGCGGCGTCGACATCGTGCAGGGCTTCTCGGCGCCGCGCAACACATGTGTCAATGGGGTCAACATCATGGACGTGAATGGCATTGTTACGATGATCGACGCGTCGGCGCTCGTAAAGCGTCGGACCGTTGCCCGTCGTCCGGCGAAAAATGTCGTTCGTTCAGCCAGACCGCCGGGGATGAAGAAAATCGTTCGATCACGAACGAATCGGGCGATCAGAACGAGAGACAGAATCGCCGCCACAGGGAACAGCCATCTCAGGGCGGATGCGCCGAGCAGCGTCTTCACAATCTCGTGCAGCGCGCACATGAGAAGCAAGGCGATCGACACCAGTTGAACCGGCCGTGAACGAATGAGCTTTCTGCAGAACGCCCCTTTGGCGCGATGACGATCGCCTCGCTCGTGACGTTGCTTCTCCTTGTGATGCGTGAAGTCCAGAAAGAAAAAGGAACTCGTCATTCTCAGATTGTTGTTGTCGATCAGTGTCTGCGCCTCCGGGTCACAAACACACGTGAGCCAGTTGACTCTCTCGACGTCACGCCCCAGTTGAATCGGCTCAAAAGCAGTGTCGATCGGATCGAAAATCGGCGTCCGTTCGTCACTTCGGTCCAGCAGGATGATCACGTGTCCCGGGGGCAGATCGGGCAGCCATCGCCGGCGAACACGGTCCAACGGGATTGAGCCGAAGCACGCGTGTTCGATAACGCGATGCGGTAATCTCGCCTTCGCTTCCGGATGCGCCGCGACGCGGCAGAGTCGATCGTAACGCCAGGCGCTGTTGCGCCTCACGAGTCGTCGCCGTCGATTCAGCGCCCATTGGAACGAAAGGGTCCCGGACGCCAACGTCGCCATGAGCGCTGCAATGCTCGCGCCTGTCACATTGGACCAGAGCGCAATTCTGAATAATGGAAGCTGGTACGCGATCAACATAAAGATCGCGGCGGCCGCTATGACACTGGCGTACACCATCAGTAGGTCGACAACTCGGATGCGCGCCGAGCGCAGGCGAACCTGGTGAAATCGTATCCGGCCGACTTGTGAGGGCTCCGGCGCCATCATCGCGAATGTAACCGATCCGGATCGACGACGCGCTGAAGCGACACGCTCTTCGCGTTGTACTTTGTCGTCGTCAGGGGTCCAGAAGCTCCTTCAGCATTTTCTCGCTCGGCGTCGGCGCCGTCGCGGTCCACGCCGTCAGCAGGGCGTTGAGCGGCGTCAGCATGGCACACGGCTTCTCGTCGCCGCGAAACACCTGCGCCATCGGGATGAGCATCATGGTGTTCAGTGGCATCGTCACGACAATCGATGCGTCGGTGTTCGTGAATCGGCGAACGCTCGCCCGCCGCCCGGCAAAGTAGGTCGTTCGTTCAGCAACGCCGCCCGGAATGAAGAAGAGGGTTCGATGGCGAACGAATCGGATCGTCAGGGCGATGGCTGCACCCAGAAGAGGTCCGATCCAGTACGCCCGCTGGACGCCGGATCTGTTCCACAGCAATTGCACGACGAGGTAGGCCCCACCGGCGAGGAGGTAGAGCGTGAACAGGACGCGCGCCACGCGGGATCGAATGAACCGTCGATAGCGCGAACGCGCGCTGCGGCGTCGTTGATCACTCTCCGGATGGTGCTGTTCCCTGTGGTTCGCAATGTCCAGGTGCAACAGTGGACTGCCTGACTTCAGTGTCTCATCGTCGAGCAGCGCACGGGCCTCCGGATCACTGACACATGTGAGCCAGTTCACACGTTCGACGTCGCTCCCCAGTTGGATCGGTTCAAACACAATGTCGATCGGGTCGAAGATCGGCGTCCGTTCGTCGCCCGGGTCCAGCAGGATGATGACGTGTCCCGGCGGCAGGTCGGGAATGCCGTGGCGACGGACCTTGTCCGAGCTGATCGAGCCGAAGTACGCGTGCTCGACGACGCGATGCGGCAGTCGCCTCTGCGCCTCAGGATGCGCCACGACACGACAAAGCCGATTGTAGCGCCACGCGTCGGCCGCTTTCGTGAGCCGTCGCCGCCGATTCAGCGCCCATCGAAATGCGAGCGAGACGAATACCAACGGGAGCGCCAGGTTGGCCAGCGCGATGAGTATCATAGTGTACCACGCGGGGTCCGGGATGTACTGAGCCAGGAACTTCGTGTTGGCGAAAAAGACCGTCGGCGCAGAGACAGCGATCGCAAGGATGACCGGCAGCGCATCCACGAGATGAAAGCGCGCCGCGCGCAGGCGCACCTGGTGAATGCGAACGCGATCAGATTGTGAACGCTCCGGCGCCATTGTGGTGAATCTACCCGATTCGGATCAGCGACGCACGTCATCGACTCGCCTCGGTGGCTTCACTTTGTCGTCGTCCCGGGGGCCAGTAGTTCCTTCAGTTGTTGTTCGCTCGGTGTGGGCGCTTCCGCCGTCCAGGCGGTCAGAATTGCGTTGAGCGGCGCCCCGACGAAGCACGGCTTTTCATCACGCCGCAGGATCTCCGCGGCCGACGTGGTGATGGCGGCGTTGGCCGGCGTCGTGATGATGAGTGTTGAGTCGGCGCTGGTAAATCGCCGGACTCCGGCGCTGCGCCCCGCGATCGCCTGCCCGATTCAGCAGGATGATGATATGTCCGGGCGGCGTTTCCATCCGAAGCCGTCGTTGCTCCTTTGGGCTCGATGTGCGCTCCCGCAGGAAATACTCCCACACACGATGGGGCAGTCGTGACATCGCTTCACGATGCGCGACGACTCGGCAAAGGCGATCGTGGCGCCACGCGTCCTCCCGCCTCGAAAGTCGCCATCGCCGCCGAACAAGCAGTCGATGCGCGACGTGGCCGCACAACAGCGAAGGACTCGCGATCGCAAGTGCGAGCCGGGTCGTCGCCAGCCAGCCGGGCGCGTTTCCGCGGATGACCTGATTGTGGCTCGTCACCACGTTGACGGAGAAGCAGTCGCCGACCGCGAGCGCGGTGAGAACCAGCAGACTATCGACGGCGCGAAGGCGCGCGTCGCGAATGCGAACCTGGTGAATCCGAACAGGGTTGGAACGTGATGTCTCCGGCGCCATCGACATCAAGGTAGCCGATCTGATCCGGCGATGCACACGAATGCGACCGTGATTCGCTTCATCCCCGTCGCGGATCCAGCAGCAGCGTCAGTTGCGCCTGGCTTGGTGGGGGCGCCGGGCATTGCCACGCGGCGAGCAGCGCCGCCTGTAAATGCCAGTCCGTTCGAAACGGGATCACGCGCCGGCCATCGACCACGAGCATGGCCTGTTCGGGTTGGGCGACAATGAGCAGCGACGCGTTCTCCGTCGTCAGCCGTTCCACGCGCTTCGTGCGGCCGATCAGATTGATTGACTGCACCGCCACGCCGCCGGGAATGAGGAAGAAGCGCCGCCTGCGAAACACATCGAAGAGGGCGCCACCCGCGAGCAGCGCGCAGAAGAGCGCCGCCCAGAGGAGATTCCCCGGCGACGGGTTGCGGACGGCCCGATAGATGAGCCAGCCCGGCAGGACGATCGGCGCGAGCGTGACGACGAGGACCAGCGCCAGCATTATGAGTCCGACGGGTATCGTGATGATGTGCCGCACAATGCGTCGCCAGGAAAACCCCTGCGGCGCGACGTCCGTCGCGTCGCCTTGCGCGTTCGCGTCAACAGAGTCGAGCTCGGCCTGAACCGGGTCAAACGTTCCGTCGTCCATCTTCGCCCGCGATTCGGGGTCCGACCGATGCAGAAGCCACATCAGCTGCTCGGCGTCCCGATCAATATCTATGGGCTCGAACGACATGTCGCAGGGTCCGACGCTCGGCGCGGCGGGCGCCTTCGGCGGTCGGGCGATGATCGCAAAGCCGGGGGGCAGGCGCTTTGCGAACCTGCGAATGACCTTGTGGGGTCTGAAGCTGGCGTACATCGCATGCTCCAGCACGCGATGCGGCGCCCGCGCAGCGGCCTGCGGATGCTCAACGACCCGGCACAGCCGTTCATACCGCCTGCCTCGCCGCCTGCGAATTCGGCGTCGTGTGAAATGATGTCCGAGACCGATCCAGAGCAGCGTCGGCGTGCAGGCGACGACGAGCGCGAGCGCCAGGTAGAGAACGCCCAGCATGAGGGGGCGATCCGCCGGGAATGAGAAGAGATCGAGCCAGGCGATCAGGGCGACATACGCGATGATCGACATGAGGATGGACAGAACGTTGACGACTTTGTCGACGAACGTGTCCTGCGCATGCCAGACAACGATCTGACGCGTGCGCAGCGTCGCGGCGTTCGTGCGGGATGTCGGGCGTGGCGCGTCTGTCATCAGGAATGGCCCGTTATCTGTCCGGTCAGGTCGCTGTTCGCGATCGCGGTTGTCGCGATGGCGTCGGCGTACGATACCCGAATCGATCTCCACCGCATCCCGGCGGCCGTGAGAGGTCGCGCTGGGCGCGGGATATCCGCCCGCGACCTGAAACGCGTGCGGCATCCCGGCGATTGGGGGGCGGAAGCCGAAAGAGGGCTCAGGCGTCGTCGCTTACAGCGCTAAATTCGCGTGAATCCGCTTCTGTGAAGAGACGCTTAGTGTTGCGTTTGGCGATTCCGATTGTCACAACAAAGACGCTGATCTCGTCACGGAAGTGACGATGGGTTGTGTTGCCTTAGGATGAATTCCTATGGCGGCGCACAGCGCCGCGCCACGCCGTCGATTCCTAATTCCTTAAAAGACGACAAAGAGCTCGTGAATTCGCCCGGCGCTCATTGAGTGGGTATTGCGCACTGACTACGTTGTGGCAGTCTGTTGAGAGCAGTGTTGTCACTTTCCTGAGATTTGGGAGAAGAAGCGGATGCGGTGTCAAAGATTCCTCGCGTGTTTCCTGTCGATCGTTGGGTTCGCGCAACTGGCGAACGCACAGATCCTTATTACGGAGGTCATGTACGATCCGAACCTCGGCAACGAGCATGAGTATGTCGAACTCTACAACGCCGGCCCCAGCGCCGTTGATCTGACAGGCTACACGCTGCGGGATGATCCAAACCAGGCGACGCCGGCGTCAGCGACCCTGAGCGGTGGGATCATTCCGCCGGGGGAAACAGCCGTCCTCATTCGCATCGACGCCTCGCGCACGCTGGCGAATTACCAGTCAGCCTGGGGGATGGATCTCAATTACATCGAGACGCCCAACTGGCCGGTCTACAGCAACGGCGGCGACATGGTTCAGCTTCTCGATCCGTCGAATACGCTGGTCGCGTCGCTCGACTACTCGCCCGCCGGCGGTTTTCCGTTTGCGAATGACGCCGCCTCGATCTACATGCTGGACCGACAGGCCGCCGATCCTTATGGCGCCGCCAACTGGGCCCTGAGCGTTGTCGACGTCGATTGTGCCCGCAGCGGCCAGGCGCCGAGGGCGAGCGATATCGGAAGCCCGGGCCTGCTGCCCGATTCGGGCTGCCAGGTTGCCGGCGCGCCGACGCTGCTGATCACGGAGGTCATGTACGATCCGAATCTCGGCAACGAGTACGAATACGTCGAGCTCTACAATACCGGCGACGTCGCCGTCGATCTGACGGGCTACACGCTGCGGGACAATCCCGCACAGGAGTTTCCCGCCTCCGCAACGCTGGCCGGCGGTAACGTCCAGCCCGGCGAAACGGCGATCCTCATCCGCATCGACGCGTCGCGCACCCTCGAGAATTACCAGCTGGCCTGGGGGACGGATCTCAACTTCGTCGAGATTCCGGATTGGCCTGTCTTCAGCAACGCGGGTGACATCGTCCAGCTGCTCGATCCGACAGACACGCTGATCGCGTCGCTCGACTACGCGCCCGCGGGCGGTTTCCCTTTCACGAATGACTCGTCATCGATCTACATGCTTGATCGCCAGGCGGCGGATCCGTACGCCGCATCGAACTGGGCGCTGAGCGCCGTCGGCGTTGACTGCGGCCGCTCCGGTAGCGCGCCGCGCAATGGCGACGTTGGCAGTCCCGGGGCGTTGCCGGATTCCGATTGCCAGCCGGCGGGCGAGAGCGGTCTGCTGCTGGTGACCGAGATCATGTATGACCCGAACCTCAACAACGAGCACGAGTACGTCGAGGTCTACAACCCGGGAACGACGCCGATCAGCCTCTCCGGCTGGAAGCTCCGCGACAATCCTGCGCAGGCGGTCCCGAATGAAGTCACGCTGACAGCGGGGGTCGTGCCGGCGGGTGGAACCGCCGTCCTGATCCGGATCGACGCGGCGCGAACGCTCGAAGGCTTCCGGAACACCTGGGGGACGAACATCAACTTCGTCGAAGTGACGCCGTGGCCCGTTTACACCAACGGCGGCGACGTCGTCGAGCTCCTCGATCCGAGCGACAACGTCATCGCCTCCGTCGATTACACCGTCACGACGGGCTTCCCGTTCCCGAACGATCAGTCCTCGATCTACATGCTCGATATCAACGCCCTGGATCTCTACGGCGCCGCGAACTGGGCGCTGAGCTTCGACGGAATCGACGGCGCCTATCAGGGGCTTCGCCTTCCCGCAATCGACGTCGGCAGCCCCGGCTTTGTTCCCGGCGCGCCGATCGTCGGTGTCTGCGGCGACTCGAACTGCGACGGTCTCGTCAACAGCGATGACATCGGCTTCTTCATCGACGCCGTCATCGGTGGCGAACCCGCGTGGTCCGGGCGTTTCGGCGGATCGGCGCCGTGCCCGTTCACGAACAACGACATCAACGCCGACACGATCGTCAACGTCGGCGATCTCGCCGATTTCGTCGCCGCGCTCCTGAACGGCGGCTGCCAGTAATCGGAAAGTCTGTGTCAGGGACGGGGGGCGCCAGACGCCCGCCGGTCCCTTGATCCCGGAGTGAAATCGGAAAGAAGCTTCAAAAGGAGACGAATGATGAACCCTGGAAACCTGCTGCGATCGCTGAGTGTGATCCTGGGCCTGACGGCCGCCGCCAATGCCGACCTTCTGATCACGGAAGTGATGTATGACCCGGCGGGCGGCAACGAGCACGAGTATGTCGAGCTCTACAACAGCGGCGCGACGACGATCGACCTCACGGGCTACACGTTGTCCGATGATCCGGGCCAGACGATTCCGAACACGTACACGCTGCCAGGCGGATCGATCGATCCGGGCGAAACGGCGCTGCTCGTCAGGATCGACGGGTCGCGACTCCTGTCGAACTATCAGAACGCCTGGGGCGCGGGACTGAATTTCATCGAAGTCACGCCCTGGCCCATTTACACGAATGGCGGCGACACGGTCGTTCTGTATGACCCGTTCAATACGGTCGTTGCCTCCGTGGACTACCGACCTTCGAACAGTTACCCGGTGTCCAACGATTCGTCATCCATCTACATGCTCGATCCTGGCGCCGCGAATCCCTACGACGGATCCAACTGGGCCCTGAGCGCGGACGGGATAGACGGAGCGCATTTCGGAAACGCGCCGCGCGCCAGTGATGTCGGCAGCCCCGGTCTTGTCGTTCCGGAACCGGCGACGATGTCGCTGCTTGTGATCGCGGGACTGGCCGTTGTGCGCCGACGTCGCGCGTGACGCTCGGCCCGATATGGGGTTCAAGGGCGCCGCCGATACGCAACGGTGGCGCCCTTATTCAATCATGGGAGTTCTGCACATGCTCAAGACAAGGCGTCGGGGGTTCACGTTGATCGAGCTGCTCGTTGTCGTGGCCATCATCGCGCTCGTGATTTCGATTCTCGTGCCGTCGCTGAATGGCGCGCGTCGCCGGGCGCGACAGGTGAAGTGCCTGTCGAATGTTCGTCAGCATGGTCTGGCGTTCATCCTCTACGCCGCCGACTACGACGACCAGCTCCCTTATTTCAGTGAAGGCGTTCCCGGCGACGCGGGTTCGCCCGCGTACACATCGCTGCAGGATCCGCGCGAGGCCGGCGGAAAACTCTGGTACGAGCTGCTCGTCGAGCACGGCGCGGCCTACGAGGGGTTCGAGGCCCAGATCAGCCATCACAACGATCCACGCGTCGGCGTCTGGCTCTGCCCGTCCGTGGACAATCGCAACATGGCCGACGTGCATGGTTCCACGCCGACGTGGGGCGGTGGCTACGGTGTCGCCATCAATGTCATTGGCTACGCGCAGGGCGCCAGCGAGTTCGCCGATGGCTCTCCCAAGCTGAGTGGTATTCGCGATTCGTCCACGCTCATGCTCGTCGGCGACACGGGGCGCCCGGACTTCTACAACGCCCGCGGCACGCCGTTCTACTACGTCAACTGGATGCGTACGCTGAACCCGCCATTCAACTGGCTGAATCCGAAGTCCGACCAGGTCGCGGCTCGGCACGATCGCAAGGCCAACATCGCGTTCGCTGATGGTCACGCCACCGCCATGCGGCACGCGGCGATCGTCGCGAACGAAGGTGACATGTTCGGTCTCTTCGACCCACGCGTGACACATCCCGCCAACTGACTCGCGCAACTGAGTGCAGAGCGCACTGGAGGACCGATTTGATGAACGGGAACGACATCATCAGCCGGCGTTCGTTTCTTTCGGGGACCGCCGCGGCGCTGGCCGCCACCGCGTTGCCCCGGCGTGTCGAACTGTTTGCCGCCGCTCCGGCGCCGCGCATCGTGCGACCCAGGAGCGAGGCGCTCTACGGATTCGCATTGCTCGGCGACCTGCACTACGACAGGTGGGACCATCATGACATGGACTGGGTCCGGCGCGAGAAGGGCAAGGACGTTCGGCAGATCGAAGGCTACGTCGAGTCGACGGAGAAACACACGCCCCGACTGTTTTCACGTGTTCGGGAGATGATCGCGACGTCGCCGTCGAAAATCGCCGGAGTCGTTCACGTGGGTGATTTCGTCGAAGGCCTCTGCGGAAGCGCGGCCCTGCAGACGACGCAGTTCCGCGACGCCATGAAATTCGTGGGCGATTCGAAGCTCGGGACGCCCTTCCTGATGACCAAGGGAAATCACGACATCACGGGCCCCGGCGCCAGGGAGGCGTTCGATGATGTTCTCCTTCCCTGGATGATGAAAAACGCCGACATCAGGGCGACAGCGTCGTCGAATTACACGTGGACGTACGGCAACGACCTGTTTGTCTTCTTCGACGCCTACCAGCCGGATCTCGACTGGCTCGCGTCGAAGTCGAAGGAAGCGGCCGCCGCAAAACGCGTCTTCTTCGTCATTCATCCGCCCGTTGTGCCTTACAACGCCCGATCGAACTGGCATGTATTCCATTCGGAGTCCGACAGGGAGTCGCGCCAGCGTCTTCTGGCGTGGCTGGGGCGGCATGGCGCAATCGTCCTGAGTGGTCACCTTCATCGATACGCGATGCTGACGCGACGAACGACGGGCGGAGACTTCACGCAGTTCGCCGTCTGCAGCGTCATCCGCAGCGAGCGCGAACAGCCTCAGAAAACCCGGAGCGGTCTGGACGACTACAACGAAGGCCTGCTCGAACTGGAACCGAAATTCTCACCTGATACCAGAGAGCGGCGCAAACAACTGATTCTCGAGGAAAAGCCCTCGATCACCTCGTTTGATTATGCGCGCGTTCCCGGTTTCGCCATGCTGTGGGTTTACCCGGACGCCGTTCAGGCCGACGTCTATCTGGGCTATCAGAATGACGTTTGGAAGCAGCCGCGACTGGACAGGAGCGGGCGCCCGACGATCTAGGACGCCGGCTCGCTGGGATCCTGTGTTCGCCGCCGCCATCGTGTGGGGATACCGTAGGTCGATTCCACTTTCGGCGTGCCGCATTCAGGACAGGCGTGACCGGCCACGCGATCCAGATCGTAGCCGCAATGCTGGCAGCAGCCGGGCGGATACGCGCGGTTGCGGAACCGCATCAGCATGACAACGCCGAACAAGAGGACTGTCGGTAGCCAGAGCGGAACGATCAGGCCGTGCTCGGTGTAACTGTATTCCCCGTAGCCGACGTTGTACCTGGCGAGCAGCGCCTCCTCCTGTTCCGGGCTGATCCTGATGCGGTCATATCGATAGGTTTCTTTGTTGAAAGGTCGCACGAGGTCCGTAGGAGTGTGGAAACGACCGGTATCGAATCGGGAGGGCCACCAGTAGTACGTCCTTCCGGCGGCTTTGCGTTTCCAGCTGATCTGGTCGTTACGAACTCGCCCGATCGCAACCATGTCCCGGACCATGCCCGTCGGCGCCGCTGAGCCGTCATCGATGAAGGCCGCCCGTGCGGATGTCCGCAGGTCGGCCGTCCGGAGTTCGAGGGAATAGCCATCGCCGGCGAAATAGCGCTTTGTCTCGATCTCCGCCCCGAGGTTGAATGACAACGCCCAGAGGATCAGAAACAGCCATGCGCCGGCAGTCGCGAGTAAGCGAAACAAGCCGCGGCCATGCGTTCGTTTCTCATGAGCGTCACTGGACCGGCGAATCACCCCCGAACAGGCGCCGCAACGATCCGGCGTCCCGTCGATCCGGCCGCCACAATGCGGGCAGTGCCCATGGGGAACGCGATGTCGCATCAGAATAACGAATCGCACCAGCGCAAGAACGATGACGACGCCGAGGCCTGTGACGGCGCCCAGAGGGGCGGCCATCGAATTAAAGTTGATGGCGTATTCGATCTTCCCAAACAGATCGAACGAAATCCCGACGATGACCCATCCGCAAACCAATACGAAGAGCCCGATCGTCAGCATCTCCCGTGACTGTTTCGACATTCGAAGTCTCATCAGCGGCCCTCAATGCGCTCCCGCGACGATTGTATTGGGTTAGAATCCTGTCGTCACGTATTCGTGTTTCGTCTGAATGCGTCGCCGGGCCTGGATTTCGAGGTATCGTTGTGAACGCAACGTCAGGGCCAACATTCGAGCGCATCTCCATCGAGCTGACGAACCAATGCTCGAAAGGCTGCGCGTTCTGCTACAACGGCAGCCACGCCGGCGGCGCATCGGCCTGGACGCCCGATGATGTCGTGGCCTTCGTTCGCGACTGCGCCGCGCACGGAACACGATTCGTCTCCTTCGGCGGCGGCGAGCCGTTGGAATATGTCGGCTTGTACGACGTGCTCGAACGACTGGAAGGCGTCGTTTTCCGCTCCCTGACCACCAATGGTCTCCCGCTGGACGACGCGACGATCGATCGCCTCGTGGCGGCGCGACCCGACAAGGTTCACATTTCGATTCACTATCCCGGAAACAGGGCGGAAGTCGGTCGCGTCTGCCGCCGGATCGGCGAACTGGCGTCGCGCGGCGTTGCGACGGGCGTCAACCTGCTCGTTCGGCGCAGTGAGCTTTCCGCCGTCGCGCGGGTGATTCGGGCGCTCAACCGCGCAGGCATTGAGGAGGATCGCATCGTCTTCCTGCCGATGCGCGGCGCCGACACACCCTCGCCTGAGGAACTGGCGGCGGCGACGGGCGTTCGCGCGTTCCAGTCGATGACCTGCCTGACGCGTTGTGGTCCCAGCGAGCGATTCTGTTCCGTTGATTGGAGTCGCGGCGTCGGCTGGTGCTCGTACACAACGTCGCGACGGCGCCTCGAAACCCTGGATTTCGCGGGCCTCTGCGCTGCGCTCGATGGTCTCGGTCTGAAGACCTGCGGCGCCGAGTCGTTGAACGAGCCGACGCGCACGGGGCTGGATTTGTTGACGTACCCTTTCGATGAAGCGGATCGCCCGTCGCCAGGTCGCGTAATATCGACGGCCACGATTCCCGCCGCCCACAGCATGGACACGGAGTGGTTCGCCGTGGACGCCGAAGGCCATGTGGCGCTGTTCGATTCATTTGAGCCGGGTGTCGCACCGAGCAACTGGTTCGATGCGGGATTGTCTGAGTATCATCATCTCGATCTGGTGGGCCTGATCGCAAAGGGAAATGAGCCGCGCGATGTGACCTTTGATGTGGCCGACATTGTCGCGATGGGGCCGGGCAGGATCTTCCACGGTCTGTACGGCGAGGAACCGAAGTCGCTCGCCCGCAGCGTGATTTCGCTGGAAGAGTTCATTCGTCTGCACGAGCTTCGATCTCCGCCACGGCGCAGGTCACTCATTGACATGCTTCTCGGCAGAACCTGGCGCGAAACAACGCGACTCCCATCACTATTCCGGGGTTTTTGCTGGCTGCGGGATGAAACTGTGGCGGAGCGGTTGGGAGCGGGTTGCCTGGTTCTGCCGACGCGGGAACACACGTTTGCATTTTTTGATTCGGTCGAGACTGCGAACCTGGCTGATATGTTCCGAGTCGGCGATGTCCTCTCTTTTGCGACAGTTGATTTGACGTTTGCTCCATGGATGGCCCGATTCGGCTTCTACTACTTCGCCTGCGATGAATACAACGGCGGTCCCTACGATCGGATCGAAACACCGCGCACACCGTGCGTGATCTCGCAGCTTCCGGCGTCGGCGCAGCGGGTTTGCAATATTGTACGATTTGAGGATATCCAATTCCGCGATGTCCCGCGCATTCAGCCCTTCACGCATTTCCCCTGCAGGGCGTATGGAGGGACCTGGATCGATCTGCAAGGCAATGTTCACGAAGTTCCTGGCAAATCCGAATGTGAATGATCGAACCTTCCGTGTAGGATGATCGCCATCCCGCGGGGTGAATTCGTCCCCGATTGTGAGATCGGAGCGCGGATTCAGTGTATTAGCCATCCTCCATTGTGAAGGTCGCCCGATGAAGCGTCGCATTAGCGGTCACGTTCTTTTCATTCTCTCCTGTTTCGTAGTCGTCAGCCTGACGGGCGTCGCCACCGCGCACGACGATCATGACCACGATCACGATCATGCGCACGACACGGCGCCGCCCAGGCGCGATGACAAGGCGGAGTACGGCGCCAGCGAAATGCCCGATCGCATCGTCCTCACTTGGACGCGCGATCCGGCGACGTCGCAGACTGTCACGTGGCGCACCTCGGACAGGATCGAACGCGCCTACGCGGAGATCGCGCCATTGAACGAAGGCCCCGACTTCCGCAGGGAGCGCGTCAAGCTGACGGCCGAAACGCAGGCCCTCGACACGGACCTGGGCAAGTGTCACTTCCATACCGTCGAGTTCACGGGCCTGAAGCCGAATACGAAGTATGGCTATCGCGTCGGTGACGACGTGAACTGGAGCGAGTGGTTCCACTTCCGCACGGCCTCGGACAAGCCCGAGCCTTTCTCGTTCGTCTATTTCGGCGACGCCCAGAACGAGGTCCGCAGCATGTGGTCGCGCATCGTTCGCGAGGCCTTTACCGACGCGCCGCGAGCCGCCTTCATGCTGCACGCCGGCGACTTGATCAATGATCCCAACAACGATCATGAGTGGGGCGAGTGGTTTCACGCCGGCGGCTGGGTCAACGCTCAGATGCCCGTCATCGCCACGCCGGGCAATCACGAGTACACGCGCCGTCGCATTCTGGGCGTCAAGGCGAACCGCATCCTCACGCCGTACTGGCGACCGCAGTTCGCCTTTCCGCTCAATGGTCCGGATGGCCTGGAAGAGGCGACGTATTACATCGACTACCAGGGCGCCCGCATCGTCTCGCTGAATTCCAACGAGGAGCTCGCGATCCAGGAGAAATGGCTGGACAAGGTGCTGGATCGCAGCAGGCGGACCTGGAACATCCTTACGTTCCATCATCCGATCTATCCGATGGCCGAACAACGCGGTCTCTCCGAGACGCGCGAGTGGATGGACACGATCGACAAACATGGCGTCGATCTCGTCCTTACGGGGCACGATCACACGTATGGCCGCAGCAATCTCATCCGGCGCGATGACAACGTGCCGGATGGCCTGAGCTGGCGATCGGAAAAGGGCGGGACAGTCTATGTTGTCTCCGTCAGCGGTCCGAAGATGTACGTCGTCGATGACAGGGCCCGCGAGCGCATGGGCAAGACCGGCCAGCGCGTGCAGCTCTACCAGATCATTCACATCGACGGCATGACGCTCCGCTACGAGGCCCGATCGGCCGATGGCCGCGTCTTCGACGCGTTTGAGCTGCACAAGCAGGCCGACGGAACGAACACGATGGTCATCCTGACGACCGACGGCAAACCCACCAACCAGACCGCCGCCGCGACGACGACGAACGAATAGCGCGGCGCCGATTCCGAGCCGCCGCAGTGATGCGGCGGTCCGAAGTCGCGCAATTGCCAGCCAAGCAAGGCAATCGCCCGCGTCCAAAGCCCGCCGGGTGGAATCGAACATCGTCGCGCCTCACGACCGGGCCATGACTGGCCCGGCTCGGAAAGGAGCGCTCGGAAGTCGCGTCCGTGCTGAAACCGAACTGCGACTGCAAAGGAGCAGGCCAGCGCAGCCGGCACAATCGCGCGCCCTTCGATCCACAAAACCGCCACCGGTATCAAGCCGCCACGCCATCAGGTCCAGGCGGCCACGCCATCAGGTCCGAGCGGCTACGCCATCAGATCCGAGCCGCCGCAGTGAGGGCGTGTTGCCCAATTCCGCGAATCTTCAGTATAGA
>DAOPJV010000025.1:0-1169 GCA_035399845.1 Phycisphaerae bacterium
TTTCCTCGGGTTTAGCCCTGAAAGGGCGACACAATTCCCGGACAGTCTCCCCTTGGAGGGGGAGCATGCCACCCGGCCGTACGGTACGACGCCTAGAGAGGTTTCACCGGCACGCAGATGTCCACGATCCACTTCTTCTCGGGATGCATGTCCGCGTGGTTGTAATAGACTTCGTAACACGGCCGATCGTCCGGCTGGAACCCGCTCTGCGGCAGCCATTCGCACATCATTCGGTTCCATGCCTCGCCGAACTCTGTGCTCGTCACTTCCGTGTGGTAGACGGCGACTTTGCCGCCGGGAATCGTCTGCGTTCCGATGTCGCCTTCTGTCTTCGTCTCCGGGGGAATCTGGATGCACGCGTCGTATCGCACCTTCTCGGGGGGCGTCAGCTCCGGGCTGTCCCAGCAGAGACCGAACATCTTGGCGCCCATCATCGCGAGTCCCCGAGGCCCCGCCCACTGCATGAGCCTGCCCCATGCCGCGGCCGATCCTTCCGCGCCGTAGGGTCCCAGGTTTCGCGCGTAGGCGACGTAGTAGGCGGGTTGGTCCTTGACCTCAACGTTCATCTTCTGGCTCCTTTCGAATTCTGGCCAAATCTGATTGATCCAGTTCGAAAGGTACGTTGCCGCCAGCGAATCCGCGTTTGCGTCGTTGCCGATCGCGTTTGATTTCTTGCTTTGTTTCTCGGCGTACTCCTGCCGGAACTCGCTGGGCGACTTGCCGAATCGCCTGCGAAAGGCCGTCGCGAAGTTCTGCGAGCTGGAGAAGCCCACGGCAAAGGCGATGTCCGTCACGTCGCGATTCATATCAAAGAGCAGGTGCTGTGCGGCCCGCTCCAGCCGGAGTCGCCGCGTGAACTCCGCGACAGTCTCCCCCGTGACGCCCTTGAAGACACGATGAAAATGAAACTTGCTGAAGGACGCCGCCTCGGCGATCTCGTCCAGCGACGGGTTTTCAGCCAGACGCGCACTGATGTAGTCCATCGCCCTGCAGACACGACGGATGTACTCACGCAGGTTGGCTTCATTGGGTGTTGGCATCGTCGCCCGCCATTGTGACAGCGCCGCAAACGGATTCAAGCCGCATTCATTGCCGCCCGGCCACGCGCGTCACGCCGAACTGCGCGCGTCCGTTCTGAGCCGGCGCGTCCACACCGAGCCACGCGCGTC
>DAOPJV010000025.1:1269-5879 GCA_035399845.1 Phycisphaerae bacterium
CGACGATCCTGTTCGCGTACTCCGGACAATGCGCCGCGCCGATCCGCGCCATCGTGGCGCCGCTCGTTGATTCAGGTACGCGGAATATGTTCAAATACGCCCGCCCGACTCCCTGACGGTCGCGGCTCGGAAGGGCCAAGGCTCGTCGCGATTGAATACCGTACTGAGCAACGCAACCTCGTTCCGGGCCACGCGCGTCAGCAAAGGCCCTGGCGACTGTTCGTTCGCCCGCCGAATCCCGTCCAACTTCTTGCGTCGGAACTTGACATTGCGCCCACAGCGGGAGACGCTAAGTGGCGTCGTTGAGCCAGTTCATCTCAATGGGAAAGGAAATACCGATGAACGCCAGAAGTTCATTACTGTTTTCTGTCGCGCTGCTGTCGGCGACGTCGTGTTCCGGCGGCGCGAACCACGAACGAATGGTCAGCATCATGCCGAATTGTGAACGGCAAAGCGCCAACGAAGCGCTGGCGATACACCAGGGATCGATGCTCACGGAATACAGTCTCGCGAGTCCTCAGCATCCGGTTGAGATAAGGCTCTGGCTCGAGCTGGACGTCGACGGACAGATAACGCGGTCCAAACCCATCATCAGTCAGTCGGCCGACGCGCGCGACGCGGCGACGTGCATCTTCAGCGGCGTCACGGGAAATGTTCTGTCTCCCGGGGAGCGTCTCGCCTCTGTCGTGGATTGGAATGGCGCCTATCTGTACCTGAATGCGCCGCAGGGCGTTCGCATTGTGGGTACCGGCGTCGCCGAATTCGAAGGCATATTCGCATCGGGTTATCCCGGCGCCCCGGTCTCGATCGAGAAACAGATCGCCACGTGTACCTATCCGATACGCGTTTCCACCGGCGCCGTCACATCGACTACGGATCCGAAAACGGGCGGTCCAGATACCATGACAGTTCGCCTCATGGCGAGCGTGTCAGATGTTGAGACACAGAACTAAGAACGCCATCACCTCAGGCCACGTGCATCCACATCGAGCCACGCGCGTCCATTCCGAGCCACGCGCGTCCACACCGAGCCACGCGCGTCAGCAAGTGGCCTGGCGTTCGACGATCCTGTTCGCGTACTCCGGACAATGCGCCGCGCCGATCCGCGCCATCGTGGCGCCGCTCGTTGATTCAGGTACGCGGAATATGTTCAGATACGCCCGCCCGACTCCCTGACGGTCGCGGCTCGGATTCGCGTTCCCGGCGCTACGCGCCGCGCCTTTCGGCGCTTCGCGGCGCCAGAACTACGCCCCGGCGCTCGCCGCCGCCGCCGCTTGTTGTTGATTCTGGGCCACGGCCGCCGCCACGTGCGATGACGTTCCCTCGGCGCCCTCCATCGCCATGACGACGGTCTGGTAGCCGAGTCCTTTCAACCCATTCTCCCAGACGATCTCGCCATATCGCCGGCTGAGGCAATAGGCGTAGCCCGCATGCCCTACGTACAGGAAGGGCCCCTTGATCAGAATCGACGGCACAGAGAAACCGCCGTGCGGCAGCTTTGTCCGCCAGAGCTCCTCACCCGTCGCGGGATCAATCGCGGCGACATAACGATGGGTTCCGATGTACAAAAGACTCTTCTTCGATCGCGCCATGCCCGGCCTCCTTAACAGGTTCAACGCGGTACCCCGAACAAGATAACTCAAATGCCATGAACCACGCGCCCATCGTCTCCCCCGCGCACCGTCGCGCCACCCGATTCGCCGCCCGAATTTGCGCCCGTTTGCGAGCGTTTGCACGTTGCTTTTTCTCATCCTCTACCCTTTGGAGCCCCGAGCGAACGCCCCTACAATGCCCGCCCAACGGGTGGCCCATCCCTTCAGGGATGGGTTCACGATGATCGGCGCGCGAGACAACTGCAACGAAGCGGAGCTGCAAACGCCCTATGTATATCTCACTCAACTGGCTGAAGGATTTCGTGGACATCCCCGCCACGATTGACCCGCGACAACTCGCGCTGGACTTCACAGTCACGACGGCCGAAGTCGACGGCGTCGAGCACGTGACGCCCAACTTCAAAGGGCTCGTCGCCGCCCGGATCGACGCCGTGGAACAGGTCCCGGGCGAGGCCAAACTCCGCGAAGTAAAACTCCACGCCGACAGGGATTACGTCACGCTCAGTTCCGCGCCCAACCTCAGCGTCGGCGATCTCGTCATGTTCGCCCCACCCGGCGCGAGTGTCGCCGGCCACGAAGTCGGCGTGACGGATCCGAAGGGACGCAGGGCCGAGGGCATGATCGTCGCCGGCCAGGGCATTGGTCTGACCCAGGTCGGGGCCAACGCGATGTTCCTGCCGCCGGACACGACGCCCGGCTCGCCGATCGATCCCGCGCCCTTCGACGACTGGCTGATCGAAATCGATAACAAGTCCATCACCCATCGGCCCGACTGCTGGGGGCACTACGGCGTCGCGCGCGAAGTCGCCGCCATGCTCAGGCTCCCGCTGAAGCCCTACGACATCACGCCGCTCGAACAGCTCAGGTGCGACAAGCCGGCCATTCCGATCGAAATCGACGATGCGACCATCTGTCCGCGCTACAGCGCCTTACTGATGACCGGTCTCAAGCCGATCCCGTCGCCCGTCGAAATGCAGGTTCGCGTCGCCCTCTGTGGCATGCGCCCCATTGATCTGCTCGTCGACCTGACGAACTACATCATGCTCGAACTCGGCCAGCCGATGCACGCCTTCGATGGCGCCATGATCCCCGACGTTCAGGTAGGCCTCGCAAAGAGCGGCGAGAAATTCAAAACGCTGGACGGCATGGACCGATCAATGCCCGATGGCACGCTGATGATCCAGACGGGTCGCAAGAGCGTCGCCATTGCCGGTGTCATGGGCGGCGCCGAGACGGAAGTCGGTCCCGAAACGCAATCCGTCCTGCTGGAGTCGGCGAATTTCGACGCGCCGACGATCCGCCGCGCCGCGACAAAGATGGGCCATCGCACGGAGGCCAGCGCGCGATTCGAGAAGTCGCTCGATCCGGAGAATACGGTCATCGGCATCGCCCGCTTCCATAAGCTGGCGACGGCGTCGCTGCCGAATGTGGAGCTGGCGAGCACACTGAGCGACTGCTACCCGGCGCCGAAACAGCCGAAGGCGATCCGCATCGACTGTGACTTCGCGGCGAAGTTCATCGGCAAGGCGATTTCGCAGGACGAGATCGTCGGGATTCTGGAAGCCATCGAGTTCAGGTGCGAGCGTGACGGCAGGTTCCTGAACGTGACACCGCCGACCTATCGCGCGACGAAGGACATCGAAATCGAAGCGGACATCATCGAGGAAGTCGCCCGCTTCGTCGGCTACAACTCGATCGAGCCGTCGCTGCCCACGCTGACGAGTCGGCACTTCGAAGAGCAGAGCGACCTGGTGCTGGAAGAGAAGACGCTCGATTACTTCTGCGCCGGCAGCGGCTTCGTCGAAGTCCACGACTACATCTGGTACGACGATGACTGGCTCCGGACACTCGGCTACGAACCGGGCGAGTGCATCACGCTCCAGAACCCGGCGGCGGCCAACTGCTCGCGACTGCGCAAGGCGCTCGCGCCGGGGCTGATCCAGTTCGCCGAACGGAATCGCCACAACTATGACGCGTTTCGCCTGATCGAGATCGGCGGTGTCTTCGAGCCCGGCCAGGACAGCGTCGAGGCGTCGCAGCATCGGCGGATGGGACTCGTCGTCGCGCGGCAGGGCAAGAAGGCGGACAGCGTCGTGTGGAACGACCTGCACGAGGCGCTGGCCGACTGGGCGCGACACGTCTTCGAGCGATCGCTGGCGTACAAGGCGTGCGACGCGACGTATCCCTGGGAGGACGCCGACCGCATCGCGAGTGTCCACGTCGCCGATCGCGAACTGGGCCGCGTGACACTGCTGCCCCTGGCCATGCGCAACAAGATCGACGAGCGACTGAAGAACTGGTCGTTCGCCATTGCGGAACTGCGGCTCGACGTGATGCTGGACCTGCTCGGCCATCACGAGAAACTGCCGAAGGTCCCGAAGCACCCGCAGGTCGAGCTCGACTTCAGCGTCATGATCGACTCGGCGCGCCAGTTCGCCGCGGTGCGCGAAGACCTGTCGAGCTATTCCCACCCGCTGCTCAAACGCATGAGCTTCGTCGAGGCCTACGAAGGCGGCTCGATCCCCGCCGGCAAACGCAGCCTCACGCTTCGCACCGAGATCGGTCACGACGAACGCACGCTGACGGACGAGGAGATCCAGGGCTTCCAGTCACAACTGCGTGACACGCTGCAGGCCAAAGGCATGGAACTCCGCGCGTAAGAGGGTGGCCCACCCCCTTCAGGGGTGGGGTCGCGATGATCGGCGAACCGCGAGGTCGCTGAGTAACCATCAGCGCACGCCGCGATCCGAGCCGCGACCGTCAGGGAGTCGGGCGCGCGGAGCCGAACATGTCGCGCGTATCTGAATCAACGAGCGAAGCGCCGATGGCGCGCATCGACGCACCCAGTTGGATCAAATTTCGCGAAGCGGCGATCGGACGCCAGGCCACTTGCTGACGCGCGTGGCTCGGTACGGCGCCCGCGCGATCCGACGATTGGTTGAGTGGCCCACCCCCTTCAGGGGTGGGGTCGCGATGATCGGCGAACCGCGAGGTCGC
>DAOPJV010000025.1:5979-84021 GCA_035399845.1 Phycisphaerae bacterium
ATCTGAATCAACGAGCGAAGCGCCGATGGCGCGCATCGACGCACCCAGTTGGATCGAATTTCGCGAAGCGGCGATCGGACGCCAGGCCGCTTGCTGACGCGCGTGGCTCGGTACGGCATGTGGCGACGGCTTGTCGGTTGTGGTTTCGACATCGCGCGACGCCATCATCGTGACCCCATCCCTGAAGGAATGGCCCACCCTCTTACGCGTCGTCTTCCAGCGCATTCAGGATCGCTGAGAAGGATTCTTCCAAGACCGGGTGGAATCCCTCCGGCGCGATATCGCAGAGGGGGCGCATCACGAACGTTCGCTCGTGCATCATCGGGTGCGGCAGTGTCAGTTCGGGTTCGCTGCGGATCTCGTTGTCGAAGAGCAGCAGATCGAGATCGATCGTTCGCGGTCCCCATCGTACGGCGCGCTTGCGGCCTAACGAATCCTCGATATTCAAACACACGGCGAGCAGGCGCTCGGGCGACAGGCTCGTATGAACGCGGGCGACACCGTTGATGAAAGGGTCCTGATCGTCGGGACCTCCCTCGGCCTCAGTCTCGTAAAGCGGCGACACGACATCGATGTCGACACCCTTCGTCAGTTCGAGGGCGTTGAGGGCGGCGGCGATGTTCTTCTCGCGCCGACCCATGTTCGAACCGAGCGCGATGTAGGCGACGTGCGGCTGATCGCTCACCAACGGATCTCCGCGAGCCGTCGCCCCGCTTCGAGGATGCGTTCCTTGTCTACTGTCAGCGCGAAGCGGACATAGGCGTCGCCATGCCGGCCGAAGCCGACGCCGGGAATCGCGACGATCGCCTGCTCGTCGAGCAGCTTCTTGGCGCAGGCCATCGAGTCGTAGCCCTTCGGACACTTCGCCCACACGTAGAACGTCGCGCGCGGCGACTCCACTTCAAAGCCCGCGGAGCGGAGCAGCGGAACCAGGGCGTCGGCGCGCTCCTTGTAGAGCTTTCGAATCCCGACGATCTCTTCGCGATCGTACCCGTCCATCGCGGCGATGGCCGCCTCCTGGACGGCGCCGAAGATGCCTGAGTCCATGTTGCCCTTGATCTTGGCGAGAGCGGAGAGCGCGTCGGGATGGCCGACGGCAAAGCCCGCTCGCCAGCCCGTCATGTTGAAGGTCTTGCTGAGCGAGTGCAGCTCGATGGCGACATCCATGGCGCCGGGGACCTCGAAAATCGAGTGCGGTCTGTCCGCGTCATCGAAATAGACTTCCGTGTAGGCGGCGTCGGAGCAGATAAGGAAATCATGCTTCTTCGCCAGGGCGACGCACTTCTCACAGAACTCGAGCGTCGCCGGCGCGCCGGTCGGATTGTTCGGGTAGTTGATGAACATGAGGCGCGTCCTGGCGAGAACGTCCTCAGAAATTTCGTCGAGATTCGGCAGAAAGCCGTTGCGTTCGAGCAGCGGCATCTCGTGCGGTATTCCGCCGGCAAAGATCGTGGCGCTTTGGTAGACGGGATAGCCGGGCGACGGAACCAGGGCGACATCGCCCGGATTGATGACGGCGAGCGGCAGGTGGCCGAGCCCCTCTTTCGTACCGATCAGGGCGACGACCTGCGTTTTCGGATCGACGCTGACGCCGAAGCGCTTCTGCATGAAGGCGGCGGCGGACTGTCGGAACGCCATGCTGCCGATGCCAAGCGCGTAGGGATGGTTCGACGGTTTGCCCACGGCCTCGCGCATCCGATCGACGATGAAACCTGGCGTCGGCTTATCGGGATCGCCGACGCCGAAGCTGATGACGTCGCGACCGGCGGCGATCGCCTCGCTCTTCATGCGATCGATTTCGATGAACAGGTACGGCGGCAATTCGTCGAGCCGTGCGGCTCTGGCAAATGGCATGGGAAACGCTCCTTCGTTGTTATTCGCACGGGGCGCTCTGCGCGGGCGTGCGACGAATATCGGAGCGATTCTAGGGACGACAGAACGGCAGCGTCAATCGGGAACAGGCGGCATAAGACGCGACAGGGATTATGCAACATCGTTGCGATCGATGTTCCGTGAGACGGGAACGGGACGAGGGGACGAGATAGGAATCTCGTCCAAGCGGATTGTGGGGACAGGATGGGAATCCTGTCCCAGCGATTGAAGGGAATCCTGTCCCAGTATTCGATTGGAATCCTTTCCCAGCGTTCGGCTCTTTGTCCCGGCGTTCACGTTTCGGAGTGTAAAAAGGTGGGGGCCCGGCTCTGTAGGAGGCAGCCAGAGCCGGACCCCGCGTGAATTAGGGATGAGTTCAGGTCATCAGGTGACGACCGGGGGTATGGAGCGAAGATGAATCCGCGGGATAAGCATTCTTGTCCTATCCTCCGCCGGCGATCCGTGCATTCGTTTCGCCGACACAAGAAACTTAAGATACAAATCCATCAGACAACGAATTCGGGCCGGGATATTTCGTATCGTTCGATAATGCCATGCGCAGAAGATCGACGGGCGTTCGCCCTGGCGCGCTGACGTCTAGACCCACGATTGATGAAGGAACTAGGAGGCCCGCGGGGCGCCGGCGCCCCCGCCTATCGGACGCGGCGGCGATCGACGCGGTCTCACTTCAGCGGCCGGCCCGGGCTTCTTACCGGCGTCGGCGCTGACGAGGGCCTCACGACGCCACGTATCGGGCGATATCGAGGCGAGGCCCTCGGGCAGGCTCTCGGCGCGCATCGGCGGGGAAAAGAGATAGCCCTGGCCATCCTCGCATCCGAGCGACTGGAGCAACGCGACCTGCTGATAGGACTCAATCCCCTCGGCAATCAGGTCCATATTGAGCGTTCGCGCGAGCGTTACCACGGAGTGAATGCACGCGGCGACGCGGCGCGTCGACGTCGCGGACTCGAGGAAGGCGCGATCGAGCTTGATCCCGTCCAGCGGGAACTCGTGAAGAATGCCCAGCGAGGAGTAACCCGATCCGAAATCATCGAGGAAGAAGCGGGCGCCCAGATCGCGAATTGACTGGATCGCCGCCAGCGACTCGACGGCGTTACGCATCAGCGTCGTCTCAGTGATCTCCAGGACGAGTGACGCCGGATCGAGACTGTGACGGCCCAGCGCCTGTTCGACATGCGTTCTCAGTTCGTCGCCCGTCAACTGCGCCGGGGAGACATTGACCGTCAGAAACGACAGCGGTGTCCGCGCCGTCCATTGCGCCCGCCACTGGGCGAACTGCGCGACGGCCGTGTCCAGAACCCACAAACCGATGGAATCGATCACGCCGAGCTCTTCGGCGAGCGGAATGAACTCCTCGGGTGATATTTCGCCGTAGACCGGATGCCTCCAGCGGCAGAGCGTCTCCACGGCAATGGCGCAACCCGTCACAAGTGACACGATCGGCTGATAGACGAGGTAGAGCTCGTTGTTCTCCGCGGCGCGCTTGATGTCCGACTCAATGTCGATCTGCCGCATCGTCGTGCCGTGCATCTCCTGATCGAACTGGACGACACGACCGCGTCCGAGCCGCTTGGCGCGATACATGGCGATGTCCGCGTCCCGAATCATGTCCTCCGCCGTCTCATAGCCGACGCAGGAGTGGGCGATACCGATGCTCGCCGTCGATGTCACGCAGCGATCGTCAAGGTCGTAGGGATCGCTCAGGCGCCGAAGCAGCCTGTCGGCGACGATTTTCGCATCGCCATCATTCTTCAGATCTTCAAGCAGGATACAGAACTCATCGCCCCCGAGCCGCGCCGCCAGAAATTCGGGCGCCTTCGCGCTGCAGATGGTATCTGTCGCTCGAAGGCCCTCCTGGAGTCGACTGGCGATCGCGCGCAGCAAGGCGTCCCCCGCCGCGTGTCCGAGACTGTCGTTGATCGACTTGAACTTGTCGAAGTCGATGAAGAGGACGGCAAAAACCAGGTCCGGGTTGCGACGCCTGCGACGAATGACGTGATAGAGTCGATCATAGAACATCGATCGATTCGGCAGGCCTGTCAGCTTGTCGTGGAGGGCCGCGTGGCGCAACTCGACGGTCCGCGCCTCAACAATATCCTCCAGTTCGTCCATCCGCTGTCGATCCCGCGCGTTGGCGACCTCCAGTTCAGCGGTCCGCGCGGCGACTTCAGTCTCGAGCTGTTCGTTGTGGCGTTCGACTTCGTCGTAGAGCTGGCGCATCTCGCGTGACGTCAGGTCGAGCGACATTTCCAGCAGCTCGCGATCCGAGTCACACTGCCGATAGGCGGCGCCGACCGCGTCCAGAAACGCCCGCCAGCCGGCGAGTTCGCCCGGAAGCGCATCCATCGACAGGTTCAGCGTGCGAAGCTGGCGTTCCAGCAGCGAGTGCATCATCATTCACCGCTCGTCTCGTTTGCCATCGACCAGACGATCGCGCACTGCGATCCAATTGTGGTCCAGGACCACACGTCGCGGCGCACCGGCCGGTCCACTGATCATTCGGCTCGCTCACAATCGCCGCCGGGCGGCGTCGGTCAGCCCCTGCAGTTCCCCGGACAAACCTCACACGCCCCGCAACCCCAGTCGGTTCACGGATCACGACGCCGTCGAGTCTGCGATCCCGGCGACCTCGAAAAATCCCCCAACGACCCGGAGAGTTATTCGTAATTTCCATTAGACGACATGAGCATCGATAAAACTTATTGGACACCTGCGCGGAGACGAACCAGACGCTGTGGCGGCCCGGGAACTGGTCGGTCGTCGGAATGACGAACGCCTGTCCGCGGCGCCGCCGACCCGCGCAAGTTCCACGATTGCGGGGACTTCCAACGGCGATCCGCATCAATCGTCCATCAAATGACACGAATCTTCATTCCACAAGTTGAAAAGAACGGCAGGCCTGTTTGGTAGAATGGTCCGATCAAGGGTTATATCAGTCGTTCACCGTTCCTAATCCCAGAGGATCCTTATGCGACAGCTTGTCATCCTTCTATCGCTTGTGGTCTCGGTGCAGCCCGCGCTCGCCGGTGTGAACTCTCCGCCCGTCACGCCGACGATTACCGAGCCGAATATGCCCGGCCTGATTCTGAACCCCCAGGACGTTCACATGGAGACGGCCCCCTTCTCCGATCCGGACGCCGGGGACACGCATTCCTGCACGGACTGGGAGATCTGGTCCGTCACACCTTCGGAACGTGTCTGGTTCGGTTCGTGCGTCACGGGCCCCGAAGCGGTACACGCCCACTTTGGCGACGGAACCTTCATGGGTTCGCTCGCGGGTGAGTTCCAGCTCGAGTACGAGAAGGACTACCTGCTGCGGGTCCGCCATCGCGACAGCAGCGGTGACGCGGCCACGGAGTGGAGCGACTACGCCGAGCGCATGTTCTCAACAGGTCCTCAGACGCAGACGTTCCCGCTGGATCTGGACGACATCATCGACACGCCGGCGCCCACCTGGCGCACGACACTCGGCGCGGATGTCAGCCTTCCGGACGGCGCAACGATGCGAATCGAGGCCACGGACGGATCGCTGATCCTCGGCTACACAGGCCTCGGCGGCATGACGACGATCACGAACCCCGCGCCCCTGCCGCAGCACCTCTCCACGCGCGTTCGGCTGAGCGCGAATGGCGCGAACGTGGCGCTGCCCGCGACCAACCTCGTCTTCATGACGGACGAAGGCGCAAGCGTGACGGTCTATATCCCCGCCATCGCAGTCAGCGGTACCGACGAAGACGTCTATTGGATTTCTGCGGCCGGCTCGACCTTCGTCGGCGACGTGATGCAGACGACACCGGACTTTTCGACCCTGGCGCGCGGATCGCCCGTCCCGTGGACGACGCCGATTCCGGGTTACCAGGTGGATGTCGTGGCAACGGGTCTCCGACTGCCGGTCAACATCGCATTCGTGCCGGGCGCGTCGATGGGCGGCCCCGAAGTTCCCCTGTACTACGTGACGGAGCTCTACGGCGGCATCAAGGTCGTCAGCAATCAGGGCAACGTCAGCAGCTACGCGTCGAACCTTCTGAACTTCTCACCGACAGGCGCCTTCCCCGGCTCGGGCGAACAGGGCGTGTCGGGCATCGTCGTCGATCCGGCGACGGGCGACGTGTATGCGGGCATGCTCTATAACGGCGGACCGGCGCACTATCCGAAGGTCGTGCGGTTCACCAGCAACGACGGCGGCTTCACGGCGGCGACACAGACGACGATCCTGGACATGCCGGGCGAGTCACAGGGCCAGTCGCACTTCATCTCCAACATGACGATCGGTCCCGACGACAAGCTTTACGTCCACATGGGCGACGGCTTCGACGCCGCGACGGCGCAGAACATGAACTCCTATCGCGGCAAGATCCTTCGCATGAATTTCGACGGATCACCCGTGACGGACAACCCCTTCTACGACGCCGGCGACGGTATCTCCTCCGTCGACTACATCTGCGCATCAGGTGTGCGCAATCCGTTCGGCGGCGCGTGGCGCGCGTCGGACGGCCGGCACTACTGGGTCGAAAACGGTCCGAGCGTTGACCGCATCACGCACCTGGTTCCGGGCCGCAATTACCTCTGGAGTGGTTCCAACGCGAGCATGATGAACTTCGCGAGCTATGTCTGGGATCCCTCGACGGGCCCCGTGAACATGGCGTTCATCCAGCCGGAGACCTTCGGTGGCAGCGGTTTCCCCGCGGAGATGATGGACACGGCCTTTGTCACCGAATCGGGCGCCACGTGGGGCTCGGGACCGCAGGTGATCGGCAAGAAGATCTCCATGTGGAAGTTCGACGCCAACGGCGATCTCTCCGCCGGACCGACGACGTTCCTGCAGTACAACGGAACGGGGCGGGCGACTGTCGCCGGCCTTGCCGCCGGACCGGACGGTCTCTACTTCACGGATCTCTACAAGGATCAGGACTACAGCGGACCGACGGAAACGGGCGCCAACGTGCTTCGCATCAAGTTCGTCGGCTCGGCGGACTTCACGTCGGATGTGACGGAAGGCCTCGCCCCGTTGACCGTGCAGTTCACGGACACGTCGAGCGTTCCGAATCCGACGGCGTGGCTGTGGGACTTCGGCGACGGTACGACGAGCACCGATCAGAATCCGCAGCACACGTACACGCTGAATGGCGCCTTCACGGTTCGCCTGCAGGTCACGAGCGGATCAGGCGTGAGCACGATACAGAAGGCCGCGCATATTTTTGTCGGCGATCGTGTTCCAATCGCGCTGCTCGGCGCCGGGCTCACGCCGTCGGCCTCGGACCAGGCGATCATCGACCACCTGGCGACACAGGGTTACGACGTGACGTTCTACAATGACTCGCCGGCCAGTCGCCCGACGGCGGCGCAGCTGGCGGCTTCGCAGAACCTCGTCATCGTTTCCTCGACGGCGAGCTCCGGCAACATTGCCGGCGAGTTCCGCGATCAGCCCGTCCCGCTGATTTACTGGGAGAGCGCGCTGAACGCGACGGATCGCGAACCGCTGTCGAGCGGCCGAACCGTGCTGACGGGGACGCAGATCGACGTTCTGAACAACACGCATCCCGTCACGACCGGCATCTCGCTGGGCGCCGTGGATGTCTATACCGCCACGTCGGCGATGAGCCTCGGCCAGGGAACGACAGGCCCCGACGTTCAGGTGCTTGCGACGCGCGGCGGCGCCGCGACGGACTACGCGATCATGGTCGCCGACGAAGGCAACGAACTGCTCGATGGTCACATCGCTCCGGCGAAGCGCGTCTTTCTGTTCCTGGAAGACACGACCTGGCTGAACGCGACGGCCGAGACGATTCAGATCTTCGACAACGCCATCCTCTGGACGGCCGGCGCCGTTCAGGCCGCGCCGACGCTCACGATCACCAGCCCGCTCAACGGACAGGTGCTGATCGACAACGAGGTCACACTTTTCTGGGAGTCTTCAGGCGACCTGACCGGTGTCCACCACGTTCACCTGCAGCTCGACAGCGATCCGATCGTGATGGTTCCCGACTTCACGGGTTCCTACACGTTTGAAAATGTCGCGCCGGGACCGCACACGATCACGGCGTGGCTCGTGGCGCCGGGGCACATCCCCCTGCCGAACGATGAAGCGACGTCCACGATCAACATCACGCTGGAGGAGCTCATCGTCGATCCGACGTCGATCGCCATTCCGCTGACCTGCAACTGGAACGCATTGATCCACAGCACGGAAGGAACGGACGCCGACGCGCCGGACGGTTATCGATCGATCTCTGATCGAGGCCTGATCCTGCACACGGCGGACTCGCTCGGCAGCGGCGGTCTGGCGCTGACGTCGTCCGGTCTGACCTATCGACTCGTTCAGGAGGCGGGCCCCACGCTGGACGCCGTTGTCCTTGGAAGACGCGATCGCGCCGGCGCCACGAACGGCTGGGACACAGTGGACGACGATGACAACATCGGCGTCGTCCCGTCCTGGGATCCGACGGGTGGAACCGGAATCGTCATGACGGCGACGTCGGCGTTCACGCCGAGTGAGCCGCTGGACGAGACGTTCGACATCGGCTTCCTCTATCAGATCTCCAACGGCGGCGGCACGCTGGACGTGACGCTCGGGTTCGAGGACGCGTCGAGCGTCACTCTGACACTCGGGGCGCCGGACTGGTTTGCGAACTTCGGCCCGGCGATGCCCGCGGCCGGCCCCGGCCTGGCCTCGCAGACGTACCTGCCCGGCCCCCTGTCCGGCGGAATCGGTTTCTATGCGGCGGGCAACATTGATACGCCGCAGGTCGACGGTCCGCTGAGCATCGCCGAAGCGCGCATCACGGCGGCCTCGCTGCTGGCGGATCTGAGCTTTGATGTGACAGGCAGGCAGTTGTCGTCGCTGACCTTCGACAACTTCGTCGGAGGGGGGACGGCAATGACGGCCGTCGTCGCCGCGAGCATGAAGGCGCCCTACTGCGTCTGTGTCGGCGACCTGACCGGCGACGCCGCCATCAACGGCGACGACATTCGCATGTTTGTCGACTGCGTGCTCGGTTCTGAGACGGCCTGCGCCTGTGCGAACGTGGACGGTCAGGGCGGTGTTGGGCAAAATGATATCGCGTCGTTTGTCGGCATGTTGCTGAACGGCGCGGGGTGTCCGTGAGCCTGATTGTTCTGATCATTCTCTCGTGTGTCGCAGCCGCGACGCCCGGGATCTCCATCATCTTTCTTGCAATCCTCGGGGCGAGGCGGCGCAAACGCCGTCTCGCCTCGCTTCATTTCGAACTTGACGCGTCCGCCGGCGGCGCGACGCTGCTGGATGTTCGATACGCGTCGGAACGGCGATTCAGGTCGGCGCTGAAGCTCTTCCCGTGGGAGATGGTCGGCGTCCTCGTCGTTCGTGACGATGGGATTGACGCGCACCTGCTGTCAACGAATGGAAAGCAACGAAAGGAACTCGCGTTCCATCCCGACGACTACACAATCGAGTGGAAAACGCCTGACTTCTTTCGGAACGGAGTGATCCCCTGGCTGATCATCTCCGGCCTGAATGAAAAACACTATTTCACCTCCGAGACGGGCGCGACGATTTTCGGTTCAAAGCGCCGCACGAACCTGCTGATTGAGCAGATTCAATCGACCCTTCGCCTCGCGAAGTGCCGCCAATGTGAGTATCTCCTCTGGGGAAACACAACAGGAATCTGTCCAGAGTGCGGCGAGCGATTCCCGCGCCCCGAGACGCGGGCGCCGGCGACATCGACCTCATGACCCCGAGTCTCGGCGGCGCCACTGCGTCAGCGTGATGCGCCAGGGCGCGTGGTGGATTGTCGGATCGAGCCTGTCCTTGAGCGCCGCATCATCATCCTTCAGAAATCGAGAGCGCCTGCTCGGCTCGTAGCCGGCGTCAAGCAGGGTTATCAAGGCGCTCCAGTCGGGCAGGGACTCGAACCCGCTCGTCTGGATCGTGAACACGACGCCGGCGCCGGTCCCTGTCTTCAGTCGTTCCGTCATGACATCGGGCGTGACGAGCGGCGACGCCGACGTGGACGGATCCTCCTGGGCCATGAATGCGAGCCGCCAGCGACGGGCGTCGATGGCCCTCGCCGTCGAACCGCCGCCCGTTGCGGCGCCCGCTTCAGTGGCGACACGACACGCGACGTAATATCGCACGGACGGATGCGTCGCGACGATCGGCAGGTCGGGCCCCGCCCCCGACGCAATCGCACGATCGATCGCCAACTCGATCGGATCCAGCCAGCGGAGGCTGGACCAGTGTCGCTGCGACGCCAGATTCACGAAGCAGCCCATCCATGCGAGCGCCAGGCATGATCCGCATGCGGCCCTCAGAATGATGGCGCGCTGCGATCCCCCGGCGCCTTCGCGCGTCAGCAGACCCGCGAGCAGCACGCAGGCGAGGCCACTGATCGTGAGGATGTACTTGTCGAGTATCGTGCGTGTCAGCGCCCCGACGAGAACGCAGCCAATGAAGACACAGGCGACGGGCGCCACGCGACTCCAGGATTGGACCAGAAGGAGGAGACCGATCATCGCCACAAACGCCATCGGCCCGATGACCCACCAGGCCCCGACGGACGCCAGATTCCCCGTCGTCAGCGCCATGAGCATCCTGGCGAGTGTTGCGAGAACCGACCCGCTCGGGCTGCTGTGTCGGAATGTGGCCAGATGCGTCGCAAAGGGCCTGATCCAGATCGCGAACAGGACGACCGCCGTCAGCGCGAGTTTCATCAGCGACGTCCGCCCTTCTCGGCGTCCCGCGAAGCGCACAACGAGCGTCAGGCCGAGGAGACCTGCGACGACGAGACCGAAGTAATTCGTCAGGGCGCAGAGCGCCGCCAGCCCCCCCCAGGCAAAGGCGTCCCGCGATGCCATCGCATTCCGGCGATAGAGCCGCCCCGTCAGCCAGAGCAGAGCTGTCGAAAGCAGGAGAAACAGGGCGTACCAGCGGGCGGCGAAGCCGAAAAACAGGTGGGCCGGGTGACACGCCGCCACCAGCATCGCGATCGTCCCGGCGCGATTACCGAACCAGGCCCGCGCGGCGCCGCGGATCGTGATCAGCGAGGCCAGCGCGCATAGGATTGAGACAAACCGCAGGGCGAACGGCGCCACGCCGAGAAGATGAACGCTCGCATTCTGAAGAATGTAGTAAACGGGCGGATCGGGATCGGCGCCGACGCATTGCAGGTTGAGCATCTCACTCATCGGCGCCGTGTAGAGTCGGCAGCTGAAGGCTTCGTCATCAAAGACCGTGTACCGATTGGCCGCAAGGCAGAACCAGATCGCGGACACGCCGATCACGACGAATGCGAGGACATCCATCCGCCCGGAGGAGGAGGAGGATGCGGAAGCGGATGGCGTCGATGTCCGGGGCGCCTGCGGCATGGTCGGGATTGTAGCGGGGAACAGGTGGATCGCGGGCGCGAGCAACCCCGGCGGGCGCCGACGAAGTCGGCCTCAGAAAGACAATATCGCGCCGGACCGATCCTCATTTCCAGTATTGAAGATGACTATTGTGCGCCGACGGCGACCTGCTGATCGCCCTGGAGCAGCGCAACACGCATTCCCGGCCTGACCATTTCCGCGAGGCGGAGGATGTCCCAGTTGGTCATCCGGATGCAGCCATGCGAACCCGTCTTGCCGATCATCTCCGGCTCGGGCGTTCCGTGAATGCCGTAGCCGTCGATGCTGAGGTCGATCCAGCAGAGGCCGACGGGGTTCCTGGGACCGGGCGGAATCAGCAGAACGCGATCGATCCCCTTCACTTCCGGCCAGCTCTCCGGCCGGAACGTGTACACGGGATTGATCGCGATGGACTGTATCGAGCAGTCGCCCTCAGGCCTGTCTGTGCGCTGGCGCGCGATCGAGCAGTTGAACAGGGCGACCAGCCGTCCCAGCGTATCCACGACGCGCACGTGTTTGTTCGAGAAGTCGATCTCGATGGAGGCGGCGCGCGGCGAGCGATCGGGCTTTTCAACATTGGGAAGCGTGATCGTCTGGCCGACTGACAGCTGATCCAGATCGAGCGCCGGGTTCAGCCGCTCGAGCAGTCGGCGCGTGCAATGGCCCTCGAACGCGATGACTTCCAGAAGGGATCGAAACGGCATTCGTTCGGCCTCGGCGCGTTCGATCCAGTCCGTGGGGCATGGACCCACGCGAGAGGCGTCCGCCTTGGTCAGCGTGTAGCGCCGAGTCGGTATGAAGCCTTCAAGCCCAAGGCGTCTGGCGGTCTCCGCATCCGGTTCGCCCGTCGGCTTCAGCCCCTCCAGCGTCTGGAACGCCATCAGCGCGGAGCGCGTTTTTGACCCGATGACACCGTCGATGATCCCGGGGGAGAAACAGGCTCGCTCCAGCGCCAACTGCAGGGCGAGGCCCGCTTCCAGCGTGGCTGACGGATCTTCGGCAACGGCCTTTGCGACTTCGCGGGGCCTGGGCGCGTCTGTCTTTTTTGACGGTCGTTTCGTGGCGGACGCGCCGGGTTTGCGGGCGGCGGGTCGAACAAACTGGGCGGACGCCGACGACGTCGCGCCGCAGAAGACAATGGACGCCACGATCAGCATCTGAGGGGTCTTGAAATTCGGGCGCATGACGCAGCCTCCTCCAGGGGGCAAGTTGGGAGATCGCTATCCTTAGATCGGCAATTCCTGCGGCCATCCGATTGTGAATTCACGGGCTTCGTCGGAAGTCTGTATCCGCCAATTGCTTATAATTGATCAGGATGACGAACGACGCGCTGAGCATCACGGTTCTGGGTTCGGGCACATCGCACGGCGTGCCAATGATCGCGTGCGACTGCGACGTCTGCACGTCGCGGGATCCTCACGATCGTCGGACGCGACCCAGCATTCTGATTCGCAGGGGCGACACGTCTCTGCTGGTCGACACGTCGCCCGAATTGCGCCTTCAGTGTCTGGCCAATGACGTTCGGCGCGTGGACGCGGTTCTTTATACACACTTCCACGTTGATCATCTCGCCGGACTCGACGACCTGCGACGATTCTGCTGGGTGCAGGATGGCGCCATCCCCTGCTACGGCCAGCCCGCGACGCTGGATCGGATTCGATCGATGTTTCCTTACGTCTTCGACCCTGTGGGCACGCACCCTTCGGCCATTCCGCAGCTCGAAATGCACGCAATCGACGGTCCCTTCCGGGTCATCGACTGCAGCGTGACGCCGATTCCCCTGATGCACGGAACGCTGCCGGTCCTCGGCTTCCGCGTCGGCCGATTCGCCTACTGCACGGACGTCAGCGAAATTCCGCCCGACTCGTGGCCACTGCTGGAGGATCTTGATGTCCTCATTCTGGACGCGCTCCGCCGCAAGCCGCATCCAACGCACTTCAACCTGGAGCAGGCCGTTGCCCACGCCGAGAAGATCGCGGCCAGATCCACGTACTTTACCCATATCGCGCATGAACTCGGGCACGCCGAGACCAACGCGTCGCTGCCGCCGGGGATGTCGCTCGCCTACGACGGTCAGGTCATCGCCTGCCACTAACCCAGCAGCGCCGCGGCAAACCAGTCAACAGACGCCTGGATCATTTGATCGTTGGCGTCGGCGTTCCGCATTCCGTGATCGCTGAGATCGAGTCGATGGAAGCGGACCTTCAGCCCGGCGCTTTCCTGCGCGCGCTGATAGGCCTCGGAGTGCTCAATCGGGACTTCGCTGTCACCTTCGGCGTGGAACATCAGCAGAGATGTCGCCGCATCGGCCAGCGCCGAAGGACCATCATCGAGGCCCGGATCCAGCTGAAAAAAGGGCCTGCCCAGGCGACATCCGCGATGGTCGAGCCAGCCCTGGGCGTCCAGCAGTCGCCAGGCGTCGTCCGTCATGGCGCGATTGAAGAGGTCTCTCGGGCTCGCGACGCCGGCCCAGAAGACAACTGTCTTCAGGCCGCTGACGCGCGCGGCGACCCGAGCGACACTGAAGGCGCCGAAACTGCTTCCACACAGACCCACGCGCTGACCATCGACGTCGTCGCGACGCTCCATGAACCGCAGGACGGCCAGCAGGTCGCGCTGAAGTCTGTCGCATGTCACATCAATGAACCGGCCGCCACTCTCGCCGCATCCGCGAAAGTCGAAAGTCAGGCACGAGACGCCGACCTCGGCGAGCTGACGCCCCAGTGCGACCAGACGATAACAGGATCCGATCCGCGAGCCCGTCAGTCCGTGAGCGCAGACGACGATCGGGACTCGGCCGCCGGCGCGATCCGTGTCGGGACGGTACATTGTGGCGGTGATGAAATCGCCATCCACCGGAATCTGCAGCGACAGTTGCTGACACATCTCTCCAATGATGCCACCAACTCGGCAGGTTTGCCAATGCCCCTGGTCCGCCGAGCCGAAGTCGATACGACCCCGGATCAACGCCGACCCTGTTGGCGCTGTGAGCCGGAATTGAATGATTGCGGCGTCGCCCTGCATTGGCGCCATTTGGTTGCCGCAGCCATCATCAATCCATATAATCGTCGCATTCTGAGGGCCACCGATCATATGGAACCAGCCGGGACAGTCACGTCGCTGCTACGAGACATTCGCGACGGCAAAGAGAACGCGGAAGGCAAGCTCTACGAGCATGTCTATGGCGATCTCCGCGAGATCGCCCGGGATTTTCTGCAGCATCGGCCGAAAGGGGATCTGCAGGCGACGGCGCTGGTCCACGCCGCATACGAACGAATCAAGAAACGTGAGACGATCGAGCTCACGGATCGACACCAGTTCTTTCACGTGCTGAGTCGCGCCATGCACGATGTGCTCGTCGAACAGGTCCGTTCCGATCTGGCGGCCAAGCGCGGTGGTGGTGTCAGGCACGTGCCGTACGTCGAGATCTGCGTTGACGACACACCGCGCCGAATCGAGATCCTGGATCTTCACGAGGCGCTGGCGGATCTTGGCGCACTGGATCCGGAGGCGGCGAGCGTCGCCATTCATCGGTTCTACCTGGGCAGAACGATCAAGGACACGTCCGACACGATGGATGAGTCCTTCGCCCAGACGCGTAAGCACTGGGACTACGCAAAGGCGTGGCTGCACGCCCGACTGACGCGAAAGAGACCGCCGGAAGGCCCCTCCGCCTGACGGGTCGATCGACCCTGCATACGGGCTGAACGCGGGTGACGGGACAAGAATCGGCGGCCGAAATCTGAGACCATGGCGAACCCCGAATTTGACGAAAAGGCCGTCTTTCTGAGGGCCCTCGAGCTTGTCGGCGCCGAGCGTGAACGATTCCTTGAGTCGTCCTGCCCGAACGAGGCGTCACTCGAGCAGATCCAGACGCTCCTGCAGCACCATGGCGCTGCGTCGGATGACTTCCTGGTCGTCGGGATCGAAGAGCGGCCGCTGGCTGGCGCGTCACTGAAAACGCTGGACGAATTCGAGATCATCCGACCGCTCGGCTTCGGCGGCATGGGCGTCGTCTACCTTGCGGAAGATACGAAACTCAACCGAAAGGTCGCGATCAAGGTCCTCGCCCATCACCTCGTGGACTCCGAGGAAGCGCTCGAACGCTTCAAGGATGAAGCCCGCGCCGCGGCCAGGCTGCGCCACGCGGCCATCGTTCCCGTCTTTCGTTTCGAACGGGACGGCGACTACCACTATCTCGTCTCGGAATTCGTCGACGGCGAAACCCTCTCCGACTTCATCGAGACGCAGAAAGCGTCACTGGAGAAGGCGACGACGCAGGACGCCCGGGCGTGGCAGCGCAAGGCGGCCTCCATCGTCGCGACGATTGCGGACGCGCTCGACTGCGCGCATCGGGCCCACATCATTCATCGCGACGTCAAGCCGTCCAACATCCTGCTCGACAAAGACCAGGGACCGCGCCTGACGGACTTCGGCGTGGCCAAGCATGTGCTGGAAGAAGGCGTTACCCAGCACACGACGATGGTCGGCAGTTATCACTACATGAGCCCGGAACAGGCGGGACTGCAGAATACGCCGATCGACCATCGCAGCGATATCTTTTCGCTCGGCGTCGTCCTCTATGAGCTGCTGTGCCTGGAGCGCCCGTTCGACGGTGTCTCGATGCAGAGCGTTCTGCGAGCGCTGACGGAGGGTGATCCCGTCGCGCTGCGTCAGCGGGATCGCCGAATCCCCGTCGATCTCGAAACCATCTGCATGAAGGCGATCGAAAGCCGCCCACAGAATCGCTATCAGACAGCCGCACACTTCGCGGCGGACCTGAGATGCTATCTATCGGGCGATCCGATTATGGCGAGGCCGCCTTCGCCCTATCGCCGGGCACGCACCCTTCTGCGACGCCACAAATGGCTCGCCCCCGTCATCGGCGTACTCGTCGTGAGCCTTTCCGTGGTCTTCGGCTGGTGGCAATACGATCTCTACCGGCGGAGCCGCGTCGCCCAGTTGATCATTACATGTGAAACGCCGGACGTTCAGGTCATGGTTCAGCGATTCGACAGTACCTCCACGGAACCCGGCCCCGCCACTCGACTGGGCGCAGCGCCGCTGTCCGTCGACCTGACGCCGGGCCAGTACCGAATCGTCGCAACCCAGGACGAAACGCATTTCGTCGAAACGACACAGTTGATCACACGGACTGGCGAGTCCATCAATATCGATCTTCCGCCGGTCCCGGAGAATGACACCTTCCCCGGGATGGTTGAGTTCAGCGGCGGCGACTACACGACGGGACTCAATCCGTTTGGCGATGACAACATCACGCTCAGCGTCCATCTGAACCCATTTCTGATCGACGAGGCGGAAGTCTCGAATGGCGAGTTCAAGCGATTCCTTGATGAGACGGGCTATCCGGAGCCCGTGAGCTGGTCTCCCGAAGGTCGCCCGGCGGACGAGTACGACGACCTCCCCGTGGTTCTCATCGGCTGGCATGACGCAAACGCCTATTGCCGCTGGGCGGGCAAGCGATTGCCCACACGCGCCGAATGGGAATTCGCGATGCGATCTCCGGACAATCGTCTCACACCCTGGACGGGCGAAGCGCCAGAGAGTGTCCTTCCTTATGACTATCGGGACTGCATGACCCTGGAGAAGGGGGGCCCTGCGGCATTCGAGATTTATGTCAAACGGGCGGCGACGGTGCGATCCCATCTGGAACTTCAGACCGTCACGGGGCTCTTCCATGGCGCAACCAATGTCCGCGAGTTCACGGAGACAATTGATGTGGGCGTGACAACCGCAGTCCATGTCATGGGCCCTTCATTCTGTGATGACCCGGAGTTTCAGACGCTTCCATTCCAGTGGACGTATCCCGTGGAGAAATCTGACAATGTCCGAGGCGTCTTCAGTCCCGGCTCCGCGAGAGTCGGGTTTCGTTGCGCCAGGAGCCTTCAAGCTCCCAAAGCCAAGGAGTCTGCCCAATGAGTTATGACGTAACGATGTGGCTGTCCTACACGCCGTTGGAATCCGTCGCCGAAGAGGAATTCCGCAAGCGCTTTCCGCTTTCGCTGGAGGCGGCGTGGAAATCCCTCGCGATGTCGGCCTCGACGCTGACGAGTCTTGCCAATCAACTTAACGGCCAGATTCTCAGCGACTGCAAGTCGTATCTCGATTCCGACACAGGGCTCAACGTAACAGAGGTGATCGCATTCACAACCTCCGCGTGGACAGGAGGCGGCGGTCATGGAACACCGACGCCCGTTGACATTGACGTCAAGCTGCCCTCGTCGGCGCCGTGGACGTTCAGCGTGGGGGGCGAGGATTACCAGATGACCGCGTCCTGCACCTTCGAGGTCTGACGCGTCGCGTCCTCTCTTCGGGCGAACGCGTCGCAACAAGCGACTTCGAAATCAAGCCTGAACCCAACGGGGCCGGAGTTCGAAGCCACAATTCAGCCGCGCCGGCGGCGCCACGATTCGACGGCGCCGAGCATCGACATTGATGCCGTGGAGAGTCCGCGCCAATCGACTCCGGCAGATCCGACGCCGCCCCGGCGGACGCCGGACCGCTCGCGCACGGGCATTGCTATGGAACCATGGACGGACGAACATTTCGAACAGATCCTCTCGGCCCGGCTGCGAATCGTCGACCGCGAGGACGCTCGCCAGGCGTTTCTGCACGAACTTGAACTGGAGACGCATCGCGACTTCCTGAAACTGAATCCTCGTCTCACGGCCCCTGAGAAACTCGAGCGAACGCGTCTCGTCCGACGAACCTGCGAGTGTCTGATTCGTCGTGTCGATGCGCGGCTCTCGGGAGATCGATCGATCGAAATACCGCCGCCAGACGACATCGCGCGTCTCTGCCGGATCTTCGATGACGCCATCGCGGCGCTCGCGGGAAAGTGGACGCTCGGCGAAACACTCCTGGACTTCGCGCGAGGCGCCCTCGGGCGAACCGTGTACTTCACACATGAAAACGCGCGGCGCCCCTATCGCGTCTCCGAGCCCGACTCGGGGTTTCTCTTCCTGTTCGCTGAATGGGGTTTCGCCGCCAACGCGTGCGGACAATCGCGATGGACGCCGCCGCTGCTGCTGGACCTGATCAGGATGCAGCGGTACTTCCTCGAGCGGAACGCCCATCAGCGCCCCCGCCCCTGGTTGCAGTATCGACAACCCCAGCGACCACTCACGCTCGAGGCGCAGGCCCGCATCGACGCCGAGTACTCGGCGTTCACGGAAACGCCGTTGTCCGTTCCGCGACTGGAGGCCTTGATGGTGGCGAATCTCCGGTTCGCCACGATCGGGCGACGACGTCGCCCAATCGAACAGACAGAAGATACCGTCATTGAGTCAGAGGCCTGACCGACGTCGTGCGAATTGGCGGGACAGGCGGCGGGCGGGCCATGCATTTCAAACTGTCGTCTGAGGCGCCACCGAGGTTCGCGTTCCCCTTTCTGAGCCCGCGGATCCCCGTTTTCGCGGCCGCGACGTCCGATCCCGACAACGGCCGCGGGGAATTCCTTGCCGTTCCCGTCCAGCCTCGCTACCCTGAAACAGAACGATGACCCGCGTCCTGCTCATCCTGTGGCTCAGCGTCCACACGCTCGCACCGACGGTCCGTCCCCTGGACGGCGCCGCCGATCGCAAGTCGGATCGATGCTGTTGCTGCGCCTCGGCGGCGACCTGCAAGTGCGGCTGTGAGCGTCCTTCCACGACCGACGAAACGGAAAGCGGCTCGACGTTCTCCGCGTGCGCCTGTAACGACGCGCCCGCCGTCATCCCGCCGCGCGCGTCGCGCGACGAACCGGTACGATGCGTCGCGATCATCAATGCGGACTCCTCAGCGACGCATGGCGGCGCCGACGCCATTGCCGTCCATCCCCATCTGCGAGGTCCTCCCCCGGATCTCCGCATCGTTCAATCCACGATTCTCCTCGTTTGAACCACCTGACCTGACAGCGCCTCCATGTTGCGCTGTCCTGATGACGTTGGCGCGCCACAAGCTACGTGCGCCAGGTCTTTGCGTCTGCGCGCCGTTGAACACGCGCATTCGGGTTGATCCTTCAGACAACGAGAAACCACATGCTTCGAATCATGCCGATTGCGACGCTGCTGCTGCTGCTGCCGGGCGTTGCCTGCTCGAACACGTATTCGACAGTCAGGCGCGAAGTTTCCGTCGCGCAACTCTGGCGGCGGAGTGATGTTCGCCGCCAATCGACGCCGATCGCCCGGCCGGCGGCGCCCGCGGAAACCCACGAATCGTTCGCGGCGAAGACGCCGGACGGACTCGTCGAATTCACGCTGATCGCTTTGGAACGAAGCCCGGCGATCGCGGCGGCGCTGGCGGATGTCGAGGCGAAGCTGGAGCGCATTCCTCAGGTCACATCGCTCGACGATCCGATGCTGCGACTTGTCACCCGCCCCGAGCCGATTCAGACGGCCGCCGGCAACATTGTCTTCACGCTCGCCGCCTCCCAGCGGATCCCGCTGCCCAGGAAGCTCGATCTGAAAGGCAAAATGGCCGCGGAAGACGTCCGCGAGGCCATCGATCGCCTGAACGCCCTGCGTCTGCGCGTCATCGCCGACGTCCAGCGCGCGTATTACGGCATCTATGTCAGCGATCGCGCCATTGAGATCACTGAGCGAAACATGGCGCTGCTGCAGGAACTGGATCGCGTGGCGGGCGCTCAGCTTGAAGTGGGCAAGGCGGATCAGCAGGCCGTGCTCCGCGTTCAGACGGAACTGTCCGAGCTGGACAACGCCCTGAATCAGCATCGCGGCCGCCGCGTCGGCGCTGTCGCCGCAATGAACCAGCTTCTGGATCGCCCCACGACAACGGACATCGACACGCTGCCGGTCCTCGACGGCGCGGACTTTGACGCCCGACTGGAAACGCTGCTCGAACTCGGCGCCCGCCACAACCCGGAGCTGGCGGCGCTCGCACATCGCGCCGAACGTGATCGCTACGCGTCGGACCTGGCGACGCTCGCGTATGTCCCTGATCTGACGCTCGGTTTCGAGTGGAACCACGCCGACGGTCGCGCGCCCTTCGTCCCCCCCGTCAATCCCCAGACGCGCGTTCGCCCCCCTTACAACGACGCCAGCGCCCAGGGCGACGACAACTGGGCGCTGACAATCGGCGTCAACATTCCGGTTTGGGCCCAGCGCAACGAAGCCGCGAAGCGAGAAGCGCTGAAGCGCATCGAGGCGACGGATAACGATCGCCGCGCCATGGCGCGAATGATCGAATTTCGAATCCACGACGCGTTCGCACGCGCTGAGACCGATCGCGCCAGCGTATCGCTGCTGGAAACGACAATCATCCCGCAGGCCCGGCAGACGTACGAAGCGTCGGTGCTCGCCTATCAGGAGGGCGAGGAGAAGTTCATCAGCGTCATCGACAACTGGCGCAAGGTGCTGATGTTCGAACTGATGATGCATCGCGACACCGCCTCGATGCAGACGGCGCTGGCCGATCTCCAGCGCGAGGTCGGCGCCAGCCTCGTCCTGACGGACACTGAAAGGCAGGAGGCGCAGCCATGAATGAAAGAACCCATGAAGGCCGGCGACTGCTGGCGCGTTGGGCGCTGACGCTCGTCTGCCTGCTGCTGATGCTGACGTGGGCGACATGCCGTTTGAATCAGGCGCGCCTGTCGCTGGAGACCGCGAGCGGCGCCGGCGGCGCATCAACGGACAATGCGCCGAAGATCGACTACTGGACGTGCACGATGCATCCGGAGGTCCATGAGAACGGGCCGGGGAACTGCCCGATCTGCGGGATGGAACTCGTCGCGAAGTACGCGGGGAGCGACTCGCCAGGCGTCCCACCCGCGCCTGGCGCTTCAAACGCCCATTCGTCCGGCCCACACAAACAGCTCTATATGTGCACGATGCCGGAATGCAACGACACGCCCAGCGAGGATCCGAACAGTCGATGCCCCGTCTGCGGCATGAAGCGAGAACCGATCGGGACGACGGACGCCGGCAACGCGTCCTCCGTGGAACTGGCCCTGAACGAACGCGCGCAGAAGCTGGCCGAGGTCGCGACGGAGGAAGTCGCGCCACGGCGACTGTTCAGGCACATTCGGACCGTCGGCAAAGTCGGCTACGACGAAACGCGCCACAAGATGGTCACGGCCTGGATGGCCGGCCGCATCGATCGACTCTACGCCGACTATTCGGGCATGCGCGTCGCGAAGGGAGATCACCTCGTTGAACTCTACAGCCCCGATCTCGTCACGGCGCAGGAGGAATACCTGACGGCCCTGCGCGGCGTCGACGCGCTGGGCGGCGCCAGCGCCGCGACACGCGAGCGCGCCGAGCGACTCGTGCGATCGGCCGAGCGGCAGCTGGAGCTGCTGGGTGTCACGACCGAGCAGATTGCGCACATTCGCCAGGAGCGCCGCTCATCCACGCGTCTGACGATCTACGCGCCGATCGGCGGAACGATTGTGCGGAAGCCGGCGATGGAGGGCATGTACGTCCGAACGGGCGACGCCCTCTACGAGATCGCGGACCTGGAGACGGTCTGGATCCTGCTCGACGTTTACGAATCGGACCTGCCCTGGATTGCGCCGATGCAGCGCGTCCGCATCACGACAAGCGCGGCGCCGGGCGTCGAGATCGGCGGACAGGTCGCCTTCATCGATCCCGTCGTCGATCCGATGTCGAGGACGATCGCCGTCCGCGTCAATGCGATGAACGGCGCCGGACTGCTGAAGCCGGACATGTTCGTCAATGCGGAGCTCTTCGTGTCACTGGCCGAAGCGAACGCGCCGGCCATCCCCATCGCGGACGGCGCCTTCGTCTGCCCGATGCATCCGTGGGAGACGTCCGACGTCCCCGGCGTCTGTTCGATCTGCGGGATGACGTTGATCGCCGTCGATCGCGCCCCGGGATATCGGGAGCCCAGGGCCGCGAGCGAAGTCCTCGCGGTTCCGCGTGAAGCGGTCCTTCAGACAGGCGAGCGCTCGCTGGTGTATCTCGAAACGCGTCCCGGCGCGTACGTGGCGGCGGAGGTCGATGTCGGCTCGCTGGCGGAGGATGATGAGGGGCGCGAGTACTATCCGATTCTCTCCGGTCTGCAGGCGGGTGAGCGCATCGTCATACGCGGCAATTTCGCCATCGACAGCCAGATGCAGATCTCCGGCAGGCCAAGCCTGTTCGGTCGGGCGCCGATCCCGCCACGGGAGAAAAACGACGCCCCGGCTGACTCGACATCTGACATGGCGCACACGGATGCATCGACGGCGCGGGACCAGGCCGACGACGACAAACAGACAATCTGTCCCGTGATGGGGAACGAGATCGATCCCGAGGTGTTCGCCGACATCCACGGGGTTCGCGTCTGGTTCTGCTGTCCGCCGTGCATTGAGCGATTCAGAAAGGACCCGGAGAAGTACCTGCCGGAGCTCCCGGCGGCGCTGGCGTCGAAGATTCGAGCCGCGATGGGAAAGGCGGAACGTCGCGATGATTGACGGATTGATCCGGACCTTTCTCCGCACGCCGATTCTGGCGCTCATCCTCGCCGTGGCGATCGCCATCTTCGGCTGGCGGGCCTACGAAGAGAATCCGAAAGACGCGATCCCGGACATCGCGGAGAACCAGGCCATCGTGTTCACGGAGTGGATGGGCCGAAGCCCGAAGGACGTCGACGAACAAGTCACGTATCCGCTGACGGTCGCGCTGCAGGGCGTCCCCGGCGTGCGTGAAGTCCGTGCGACGAGCGGCTTCGGCTGGTCGATCATCTACATCGTGTTCAACGACGAAACGGAGTTCTACTGGGCGCGAAGCCGCGTCCTCGAACGACTCAACGTCGCGCAGTCGTCGCTGCCGGAGGGCGTACGCCCCGCCCTGGGCCCCGACGCAACGGCGCTCGGACAGATTTTCTGGTACACGATCGACAACGGCTGGACCTGCGACGCGCATCCGGGCCTGCGGTTTGACGAAGACGGCCGTCTTTCGCACGCGTCGCGAACGGCGCAGCTGAAGTCGGACCCGTCCTCCGCGGCGCGCCTGGACGCGGCCGAAGCGCGGCAGTGCCCGCTGGATGGTCGCGCGCTCACCTTCAGCGCCGCGCCGCTCGATCAGCGGCGCGCGATACAGGATTTCGACGTCAAACTCGCGCTGGAGGGTGTCGCCGGCGTCAGCGAGGTCGCCAGCATCGGCGGCTACGTGCGGCAGTACCAGATCGACGTCCGGCCCGAGGCCCTGCGCGCCTATCGCGTCACGCTCGCAAGTCTCGCGAAGGCCGTCCGTGAGTCGAACGTCGACGTCGGAGCGAAGGTCGTCGAACAGAACGGCATGGAAGTGCTCGTCCGCGGTGTCGGTTTTCTCGGGGGCGTCGATCGAAACATCGGGGATCGCCGGCAGCGTGAGGCGGCGACGATTCGCGACATCGAGAACATCGTCGTCAAGGCCGTCGATGGCGCTCCGATCTACGTGCGGCAGATTGCCGACGTGACGACGGGCCCCGATTTCCGACGGGGCGCCCTCGACAAGATGGGGGCCGAGGCCGTCGGCGCCAGCGTCATCATGCGCTATGGCGAAAACCCGCTGGATGTCATCGAACGAATCAAGGCGAAGCTGCCCGAAATTGAAGCCGGCATGCCGCCGGGACTTCGCATCAACGCGTTCTACGATCGCTCGGGACTCATCGACGAGACAATGGGAACCCTGGCGACGGCGCTTTGGCAGGAAATCGCCATCACGATCGCCGTCGTCGTGCTCTTCCTGCTCCATGTTCGCAGCAGCCTCGTCGTCGCCGTCACACTCCCCCTGGCGATCCTGCTCGCCTTCATCTGCATGCAGGCGCTGGATCTCGGCTCAAACATCATGAGCCTGGCGGGGATCGCGATCGCGATCGGCACGATGGTCGACATGGGCATCGTGATGACGGAGAACATCTACCAGTACCTGACGGACCAGCGTGACGATTTCACCCGCGTCGAGACGGGCCCCGACGGAGAATCGCACGAGGTCGTCGATGTGTCCAAACGCAACGCCGTCGTGAGGGAGGCCGCGACGGAAGTCGGCAGCGCCATCCTGACGGCCGTGAGCACGACGATCGTCTCCTTTCTGCCTGTCTTCTTCCTTGAGGGACAGTCCGCGCGGCTCTTTACACCACTTGCCTGGACCAAGACGTTCTGCCTCGCCGCCGCCGTCCTGATGGCGCTCGTGATCGTGCCGCCGCTGGCCGCCTTCATGCTCCGTTCGCGGCGGCCGACAAGACGCCGCGCCCTGTGTATCGCATCCCTCGCGGCAATCGGCGCCGGCGCCGGCTGGTGGACCGTCTCACGACCTGACGCGTCGCTGGGGCATATCGGCGAGGCGCTGCGTCACTACCTCGGGATCGGCGCGCCACTGGACGCGCTGATCGTGGCGGTGTTGAGCTTCGTTATCTGCTACCTCACGTTGCGCGAACGACTTCGCCCGATCGAGGACAACTTCTTCAGCCGTCGGATCATTCGGATCTACGAGCCGACGCTGAGAGTCCTGCTCCGACACAAACGCCGGTTCCTGCTCCTGCCGACGGCCATCGTCGTCTGGGGGCTCGGCGTATGGCTGGGCTGGGGCGCGCTGCTGCGCCCCGTCGTTCGTCTCACAGCGCCAACAGGGGCGCCCGACTGGTCGCTGGCATTCTGGATCCACCTGGGGATGGGCGCCGTCGCCGGACTCTGGCTGATTCCGCTCGCGCTGGATTCCGGGGTTTACGTCTCCAGCCGGCGCAAGGAAAAAAGGCGCGTCGGCCGTCGCTGGACGCGCGTCGCCGGCGTGATCGCGGGCGTCGCCATCGCCGCCATGCTGCATCACTGGAACTTTGCCGATCGACATCGCGCCACGGCCGCCGCCCTGTTCGCGCCAAGTGACGCCGCCTCGACACCATCGGAAATTCCGCTGCTGAGGAAACTCGCCGACGACGCGCGGGGGATTGGTCAGGAATTCATGCCGCCCCTTGACGAAGGCGACTTCCTCTACATGCCGAGCGTTCTGCCCGCCGGATCGATCAATACCGTGATGGACGTCATGCGCAAACAGGACATCCAGTTCGCCCGGATCCCCGAGGTCCTGACCGTGGTCGGCAAGCTGGGTCGCGTCGACTCCGCCCTCGACCCGGCGCCCGTCGGCATGCTGGAGACCGTGATCGCGCTGAAGCCGCGAAGCGAATGGCCGCTGGTCGAGGACCCGGATCATTCCGATCGCCAACGCCGCCGCACGATGGACGAGATCTGGGCGGAGATCCAGCGCGCCGGAGCGTTTCCCGGTGTCCTGCCGAGCGTGCAGCTGCAGCCGATCCGAACGCGCGTGGAAATGCTGTCAACGGGGCTGAACGCCAAAATCGGCCTGAAGCTCTATGGCGACTCCATCGAACGCTGTGAGCTGGCGGCCGTTGCGATCGAGTCGCTGCTGCGGCGAAAGCTGGATCACGCCGAGGCCGTCAACGCCGTCCGCGTCAACGGCAAGCCCTATCTCGAATTCCATATCGATCGGGAGGCCATCGCGCGCTACGGCGTCAACATTCGCGACGTGCAGAATGTCATCGAGATGGCGATTGGCGGAATGAACCTGACGACGACGTATGAGGGCCTCGATCGGTATCCCGTTCGCGTTCGCTATCAGCGCGAGCTGCGCGACAGTGTCCCCGATCTGGAACGAACGCTGATCGCAACACCGGGCGGCGCCCAGATCCCGATCTCGCTGGTGGCGGATGTTCAGTGGGTCGTCGGACCGATGAGTGTTCGGCGGGAAGGCGCCAAGTTCGTCAGCTACGTGACGATGAGCAACGTCGGCGTGGACGAAACCACGCTTGTCGAACGCGGCAAGGCCATCATTCACGACGCCATCGTCGACGGCGATCTGAGACTGCCCGAGGGCGTCACACAGAAATGGGCCGGCAGCTACGAGCGCAATCTCCGGGCGAAGGAGCGACTCCTGCTGTTGGTGCCGCTCGTTCTGGCGATCAACTTCGTGCTGATTTACCTCCAGTTCAAACGCCTGCCACTGACCTTCGTCGTCTTCCTGGCGATCCCTGTCGCCTTCGCGGGAGGCTTCATCCTGCTGGACTACTGGCCGGCGATACAGAACGCGCTCTATGCGGCGGGTCTGATGGATCGGGGCTTCGCCGGCGACGCGATGTACCTGACGGTGGCCGTCTGGGTCGGGTTCATCGCCCTGTTCGGAATCGCTGTCGATGACGGCATTGTCCTCGGCACGTATCTCGATCAGACATTCAGCCGCAGGCCGATTCGTGAATATGAGGAGATCGAACAGCGCGTCGTCGACGCCGGGCTTCGACGGATTCGTCCGTGCCTGATGACAACGGCCACGACGCTGGCGGCGCTCGTGCCCGTCATGATCTCCACGGGCCGCGGCAGCGACGTGATGGTTCCGATGGCGATCCCCGTCTTCGGCGGGATGCTTGTCGAACTTGTCACGCTGTTCGTCGTCCCCGTGTGCTACTGCGGGCTGAAACAACTGAAATGGCGGTTCGGTCTGCCGGACCAGGACTTTGCGCGACTTGCGCACGCATAGGAAACGTCGCATCGAATGCGATGCGACACACCTGAACTCGTGATGGGAGACGCCCATCCAACTGTAAAGGAGCAAGATCATGAAGAAACACTCGACCCATTTACTGGCCCTGCCGGCGATCGCGGCGATCGCCTTCCTGAGCCACGCAACGCTCGCCGACGACAAGCCCGACGCGAAGGCGGCGGTCAACAAGGTCTGTCCGATCTCGGGTCGTGCGATCGATGGCAAGACCTTTGTTGACTATAAGGGGAGTCGGGTCGGATTCTGCTGCCCGTCGTGCGACGACAAGTTCCTTGCGTGGGATGACGCAAAAAAGGACGCGTTCCTCAAAAAGAGCGCCGAAGAGAGCGGGAAGGCCGTTTCGGAGTTCAAGGGCGATCCCTACACGCTGACCAGGTGCCCCGTCACAGATGAGGAACTCGGCTCGATGGGCGAGCCGCCGATCCGGATCATCGAGGGCCGCGAGGTGCGCGTCTGCTGCGCCGGCTGCTTCAAAAAGATCGAGAAGGACACGAAGAAGTACTTCGCGAAGATGGACAGGCAGATGGCCGACGACCAGCGAAGCCACTATCCGATGGATACTTGCGTCGTGTCTCACGAACCGCTCAAACGCAGGGGGAAGGACACGGCCTTCGAGTTCGTGTTCAAGAACCGACTCTATCGCCTCTGCTGCGAGGATTGTGCGAAAAAGGTGGAAGAGAACCCGGCGAAGTATGCCGCCGAACTCGATAAGGCGGTTCGCGCCAGGCAGGGCGACAAGTACGCGCTGACAACCTGCCCCGTATCCGGCGAGAAGCTGGGCGGTATGGGCGAACCGGCCGAGCGCATCGTCGCCAACCGACTGATCCGGTTCTGCTGCGCCGGCTGCTTCAGGACTTTTGACAAGGACCCGGCCAAGTACATCGCAAAGGTAGACGCCGCCGCGAAGAAGTAATCGCGACTGCGCAAACGCCGATCATCCATCATCGCTTCCTCTCTGCGCGCCGCGGCCCCGCCGTCGGCGCTTTTTTTTCGCGAATGTTCGACTCGCGCCAGTTGTGGCCCCACACACACGAACGCCGGATTTGAACAACACTCGATGCGTGCGGACACACAGCGACAGCGGGTCAGCGACACTCACGACGCGCTTCATCCACCTATGCCCATAGACTTGTCCCAATTTTGTGGCTCGGCACACGGCTTGCAATGAACTCACGAGGAGTCGAACCGCTGCGCCCGCAAGATGCGTCGTGCGACCTCTGTCACATGCGCAGCGCTGCAATGAATGAACAGGAATTGGCATCAATCCAATACCGCTTGACGAACCCGATGGATAACTTCATTAATCGCAGTCGGGCGGCACATCGCATAAACAGGGACAGAAAGGCAGGCATCAATGGCGCGATTCACACTCCTTACGCTCACATTCACATTCATCACGTCTGTCGCTTCCGCTCAGACAGTGACCGTCACGACGGCCGAGGATGTCATTGACATCAACGCATCCACGGCGACAGTCGCGGACCTGCCGGGCCCGGACGGAAAAGTCTCGTTTTCGGAGGCGATGATCGCGACGAACAACACTCCGGGGCATCAGACGATCGCCTTCGCCATACCGCAGAACGAGTGGACGCTTCAGTTTGTGTATCCCGGGCGCGCCGTTCTGCGAACGATCACGGGATTCTACCTGCGTTCGTTCGACGACGTGACGATCGACGGCACGACCCAGACGGCGTTCACCGGCGACACAAATCCCGATGGGTGCGAAGTCGCGTTGTTCGGCGGCGAGATCTTCATCAACGGCGACAACAGCGTGATTCGCGGATTCGACAGCACGAGCATACAGCTCACGGGTTCCAACGGCGTCGTCGAAGACAACACGGGCACGATGAACATCACGGTCTTCGGCGGAAACGGCGGGATCATCCGAAACAACCACGCATCGACGATCAAGATCGATCGCTCCAACGACAACGTGATCGTCGGCAACACGACGATGCGCGTTCGCGTTCTCGGATTCGTCAGCGATTTCGGCACGGGCCCCGTCCTGAACACGCGCATCGGGGGACCGGCGCTCGCCGATCGCAACTACATCACGGGGTACGGAACCTTCAACGGCGAGGGCTTTCCGGCCGGAAGCAGCGTGCAGTTGTTCGACACGGCCGGGACCCTTGTCGAGAACAACTGGATCGGAACGACGCCTGACGGCCTTTCACAAGGCAGCGCCGCTTCCACGGTCGGCGTCGGCTTCGAGGCGCACAATGACAACGTCGTTGTTCGGAACAATCGCATTGCCGCGATTCGCGCCGTCGGCATTGGTCCCCACGCGACGGGACTCGTCTTCGGGACGGGCATCTACGTCGACGGCGACGTCTCCGACATTTCGATCCTCGGCAATACGATCGGGCTCAACGCCAACGACGAGCCGGTCCTTGGCAGCGTGACAGGAATCGACGTTACGAGCGTGGGCGCCGCGGGAGCCGTGAAGATCGGCGGCGATGCGCCGGGCGACGCGAACGTCGTCGCGGGCCATCGATTCGCCGGCGTCAGCGTTCGCAACGGCACGAATGGCGCGACGATCTCGGGGAACTCGATCTTCGCCAACGTCGAACTCGGTATCGATCTGCATCCGGCGACGAATACGATCGGCGTCACACCGAACGACGCGCTGGATGCGGACTCGGGCGGCAACGGCCTGCAGAATTTTCCGACGCTCGCTCCCGCGACCATCGCCGCGGGAGTTCTGCAGGTGGACGGCGCCCTGGCCAGCCACGCCTCGGAGTCCTTCCGGATCGAGTTCTTCACGAACATGGAATGCTCCGCCTCCGGCAATGGCGAAGGTGAGTTCTTCGTGGGCGGGATCGACGTCCAGACGAACGCCGCGGGCCAGGCGATCTTCTCAGCCGATCTGCCCATCGCCCTCGGAGCGCCCGACGGCCTCGTGACGGCCACGGCGACGCGAGCTTCGACCGCGGACACGTCAGAATTCTCCGCCTGCGCCGATATCACTGTCATTGCATCCGCGCCGGGCGATATCGACGGCAATGGCGTCGTCGACGCAACTGACGCGCAGCTGCTCGCTTCGGTCCTGAGCGGCCTCGACACGGATCCGACCCACGCTCAGCGTGGCGACCTGAATCAGGACGGATCAACGGACGGTGACGATATCCAGATGTTTGTCAGCCTCATCGGCGGCTGACTCGCACATCAACGCGGAACACAGGACGGCCCCATCGACTGCGCGCTCGATGGGGTCGTTGTCGTTCGTAGTAACGAGGTCGGCTTATCAGTGTGGGCGAACGAAGGTGACTACAAAATCCATCGTCGCAGTCGTCCCGTCGGCGACAGACGCAGCCAGACGACCACGCGTCGGCGTCGCGCGCCCGGCGGCGCGTCGGGCCATCGACGGTTGTCGACCAGGGCAATCTTCAGGACGCGCCGGCGCAAATGGGCCAGACGATCCGTAATTTCATAGCGCATGACGTCCCGCAGCGCCCGGAGGTCCACCCCCGCGACCCCACCAGAGTTGGACACGATCTCCTTCCGCACCCACTCAAGAAAGGCCGCGGCGTCGCGTTCATAGCGGCGATCGGGCGCGAGCACGGTATTGCCGGCAAAACGCATAAAGAGCGATGCAAATGCGTCCCCCAGTACCGCGACAGTCAGAGGAAGTCTCGCCCGTGCGGCGATCAGGCGTTTACGTTTCAGCGTCAGGGCGTGCAGATCGACGCCGGGCAGTCGGGCCAGCGATTCGACCCGCGTTTCAGACGAACCTCCGGCGCCGTCTGCGCGTTGCGCCTTGCGTCTTGCGGCGTCATCCGTGACGAGCCGCGCGAACTCCGCCTGCAGTGATTGCAAATTCACGATCGCGCCGCCTTCCAGATTGACCGCGCCCGCGTAAGCTCATCCCGCAGTTCGGCGAACGGCGGAATATTCTCGTCGCGCTCCAGAATGACGCCCTTGACCGGGGCGCGGCGCACAATCTCCTCCAACAGCGCCCAGACTTCGGGCGGCGTGGCGTCGGAGTGGCTGTCGATCAGAACATCGCCGTCCCAGCGCCCACCCACAAAGTGAAGCTGCACGACGGCGTCCAGCGGCAGTTCATCGATCATCGCGGCGGCGTCGAACCGATGGTTGACGGCGTTCGTGTACAGGTTGGTCACGTCGAGCAGGAGCCCGCAGCCGGTACGATCGACGAGTCGCCGAAGAAACTCGGCCTCGCTCATCTCGGCGCCGGGCATTCGCAACGTGTACGTGATGTTCTCCAGAATCAGCGGGACATCGATCGTCTTCCGCGCCGTCTCGACATTGCGAACGATCGCATCGATCGCCTCATGGGTGAACGGCAGAGGTGAAAGATGACCGATGTCGATGCCGCCGGCCCGTGTGAACGCGATGTGTTCGCTCCACCAGGGGCAACGCACGCGCCGGACGACGTCGGCGACGCGTTCGAGATACCGCTCGTTCAGACCTTCGGCGCTGCCGAGCGAGAGATCCAGACCGTGGGGGATGAGCGTGAAATGGTCCGCCAGAAGCTGAAGCTCGGCGTCGCCCTCGCGTCCACGATCGAGAAAATGGTCGACTGTGATCTCGAGAAAATCGACCTCGCGCCGATGGAGAAACAGATCGCCCCTGAAGGGCGCCCGAAAGCCGAGCCCCACGCCGAGGGCGGGCAGGTTGGAGAATCGATCGTTCATCCGCCCCCGCATCCGCCACAGCCGCCGCCACAACCCCCACCACCGCAGCCGCTTCCGCAACTACTTCCGCAACTGCTCCCGCACGAGGAGATCATGCCCGCATTTGCGCTCGACGCCTTGAAGAGTTCGTGCACTTCCGACATGCCCGTCGTTCCGAGCACGGCAAGACCAAACACACTGACGGCAAGAAGCGACGACGCGTCGTCCTCTCGCGTCAGGGCCGTTCCGAGTGACGACCTGGCGCCGCCGAAGACAACCTTCAGCCGTTCGACATAGCGCCTGCCAAGACTGGAGAGTCTGCGAGGCCGACTGACGGCATAGTGTGTGATCGTGGCGCCGATGGCGATAACGATCAGAAAGCCGACATTGTGCTTCCCGCGGGAGAGCGCGATGGCGAGTTTGTATCCGCCCAGCGCGAGAATGACCGCCGCGCCTGCAAACCCGATCATCCGGCGCCTCGTTCGCGACTCAGCCGGCAGAAGGTACTTCGCCTCCTCGTTTTGTCGCCGCGCCTCGCGAAGATGCGCATCGACCGCCGAGGCGAGGCTCGCGCCGAAATAGTCCTTCGCCTTTCGCGCGTGGACCGTGAAGTCGTACACCTCACGTTCGATCGGGCTCAGGTTGTTGAGATCAACGGGCGCCGACGATCGACGGACGAGCCGTTTCGAGCCACTGGCGTCCGTCACGAGTACGCCGCGCCGCACCAGGTTGAAGACCGCCAGCCGCACCACTTCCTGCACATCGCCGCGCAGATGGGCGATGGTGTAGGGATCGAGCGACTCCGGCGCCTCCGGTGTCGGAAGGTCACGCGTCGAATCGGCGAAATAAGCGGCGATCCAGCCAAAGACGACGACAACCAACGACACGACGAGATAGACCTTCAGAAAGTCCGGCCCGTACATGTTGGCGATGGCGTTGTCACGCAGGAAGTCCATCAGTGGCGCCCCCCTCTTCCATTCATCCTTCGACGAATCGGCCCGATCGCGGAACACGTCACATTACCCGGACGGCGCGGCCCGGGCGACGACTTCCACCCGATAATAACGGCGCCGGCGCTCGCACCCCACGCCGAAACGTCGTGTCGCCAATAAGCTATGCGCGCCGCCCTGATCTATCGGGATTCCCTGAATTCTAGTGAATCCGACTGGCCCCTGTGGGCGAACGCATTGTACGTATACGAGCGGATTTCGGATTATCGGAATCCGATTCATTGACGCGGAGTGATCACCCGAGAGCCGGAAGTCTCATTAATGCAGAGCCTAACGACCGTTCGGATCATCCAGTTCGTGCTGGAATCGCTGGGGGTTCGTCGATCGGAAACCCAGATTCGAGGCGCCGTCTCTGACTATGAGGCGTCGGAATCGCTCGTTCGCGTGTTATCCGGATGCCTGATCCGGCTTGGGGTCCGCACGCGACGCGTCGCGATGACCTTCGAGGACGCGCTGAAGGCGACCGATCATCGCAGCGGCTTTCTCTACCTCTGCAAGCCGACGGATCCCGGCGCGGCCCTGGCGATCCTCGACGGAAAACTCCGCCTGATCAGCCGCGACGTCGCCGCATCCCCGGCGCCGATCGACATCGAGACGGTCCATACGACGCTCGGACTCGGGCCCCGGGACAACGTTGAATTCCTCTCGTTCGAACCCCATGCGAATCTTGACTCGGCGCGAGAAGACGCCGACGGGAATCACGAGCTCACGCCCTTTCGTCGACTCATGGGGCTGTTCGCCCCCGACGCGCGAGATATCGCCGTCGTTATCCTGTTCGCTGTCGGCGTCGGAATCCTGTCGCTCGCGACGCCGATTGCCGTCCAGTCGCTCGTGAACTTCGTGGCGTTTGGTGGTCTCGTCCAGCCGCTGTTTGTCATCGGGATTCTCCTGTTTGCGTTCCTCGCGATGGCCGGCGCCATCGGGGCGTACAAGTCGTACATCGTCGAGGTCCTGCAGCGACGCCTGTTCGTTCGCGTCGTCGGCGACCTGGCCCATCGGCTCCCGAGGGTGCGTCTCGACGCGTTCGATTCCCGAAGTGGTCCGGAACTGGTCAATCGGTTCTTCGATGTCTTCACGGTACAGAAGGCGAGCGCGACGTTCCTGCTGGACGGCGTCGGCGTCCTGCTCCAGGCCCTGATCGGTCTCATCATTCTCGCGTTCTACCATCCGTTTCTGCTGGCGTTCGACATCGTCCTGATCGCGGCGATTCTGTTCGTCGTGTTCGTCCTCGGTCGCGGCGCCGTCCGCACGGCGATCCGCGAGTCGAAAACCAAGTACGCCGTCGCCGCGTCGCTGGAGGAAATCGCGCTGAATCCCCTGCTGTTCAAGCAGGCGGGCGGCGGCGACTACGCATGGCGACGCACGGACGCGCTGGCGGCGGACTATGTCGACGCGCGACGAAAGCACTTTCGCGTCGTGCTTCGGCAGATCGTTGGCGCCGTGACGCTGCAGGCGATCGCGGCGACAACATTGCTCACGCTCGGCGGCTTCCTCGTGATACAGGGCGAGCTGACGCTCGGACAGCTGGTTGCGGCGGAGTTGATCGTGTCTGTCGTCCTCGCCTCTTTCGCGAAGTTCGGCAAGCACCTGGAGAGCATCTACGATCTGCTTGCCGGCGTGGACAAACTGGGGCAGCTCATCGATCTTCCGCTGGAGCGCCAGGGCGGCGAGGACATCTCCGTTCGGACAGGCCCCGGCGCCCTGCGCCTGATCGACGTCGGCTTCGACTACGGTGGCGCCGGCGCGACGATCGAGAATATCAACCTCAATGTCGAAGCCGGCGAGCGGCTGCTGATCGTCGGCGACCACGGAACGGGCAAGAGCACCTTGTGCGAACTGATCTGTGGTGTTCGGACGGCGACGCAGGGTCGCGTCGAACTCGACGGTGTGGATCTGCGCGAGATGAGTCTCGATGCGATCCGCCGCCACATTGCCATCGTCAAGGGAATCGAGGTCGTCGAGGGGTCGATCTCTGAGAACATCCGCCTTGATCGATCAGACATCACGCACCAGCAGGTGCGAGATGCGGTTCGCGCCGTCGGTCTGCTGGATGACATCCGAGAGCTGCCCAACGGGTTTGAGACGCAGCTCAATCACCTGGGAAGACCATTGTCCTACGGTCAGGCCTGCCGCCTGATGGTCGCCCGGGCCATCGCCGGAACCCCGCGCATCCTCGTACTGGACAACCTGCTGGACGACTTCGACGCGTCCGCCCGCGCCGATGTCGTCCGCGCGATCCTGTCGCCCGATCGCCCCTGGACCGTGATCCTGACCAGCCAGACGGCGCACCAAATCAAGGAACTGACGCGCAGCGTGGCGCTCGAGAGCGATCGCGCCCTCGTGCGGGCATCGTGATCGCAAGGAGCAACGACGTGGCGAAGGGACTTTCAACAACACGGCGCGAACTGTCCGCGATGCGGATGACGCAGTCGTCCAAATGGACGATGCGGCTTGCCCTCGGCATCGGCGCGAGTCTCGTCGTGGGAACCCTGCTGATGGGACTTCTGCCCTGGCAGCAGAACGTGCCCGGCGCAGGTCGCGTCGTCGCCTACCTGCCGATCGAGCGACAGCAGTCCGTCGACGCACCGATCGGCGGAAGAATCGTGGATGTTCACGTCCAGGAAGGTTCGATCGTCAGGAAAGGCGACCTCCTGCTTGTTGTCTCCGACCTGGATCCGCAGTTCATGGGGCGACTGGAACAGCGCAGGCAGGCGATTGAATCGAAACTCAGCAGCTACGAGGAGAAGGTTCTGACCTTCGAATCCCAGATTCAGAATCTCGAGGCGGTCAGAGACCTCACGATCACGGCGGCGCAGTTCAAGGTCGAGACGGCCAAGGAGAAGGTCAACGCGGCGCGCCAAAAGCTGGCCGCCACCGAGGCCTCGCTCGTCGCGGCGGAGGCACAGTTCGCGCGGAAGAAGAATCTCTTCGAGGCGAAGGCGGTTTCCAAGCGGGACCTGGAAGTGGCACAGCGCGACCTCGAAATCGCCAGAACCTCCAGGATCAGCGCCGAGGCCGACCTGCAGGCCGAACTGGCCAACCAGCAGGCCCTGGAGACGGAACTGCACAAGATCGAGCAGGATACCGCCGTGAAAATCAACGACGTGCGCGGTAAGGTTCAGGAAGCGCGGGGTCAGGTCGCCGACACCCGCGACAGCCTTGCGAAGATCGAAGGGGAGATCAGCAAGGCGCAGACACAGCGCCTGACGGCGCCGATGGACGGCGTGGTATTTCGCCTGTCGGCCAACCTGTTCGGGCAGATCGTCAAGTCGGGCGACAAGCTGCTTGAGATCGTGCCGCAGACGGACAATCGCGCCGTCGAGCTCTGGGTGGACGGCAATGACGTTCCGCTCGTCACGGCGGGCGCCAAAGTCCGGCTCCAGTTCGAAGGCTGGCCCGCGGTCCAGTTCGCCGGCTGGCCGAGCGTCGCTGTCGGAACCTTCGGCGGCGTTGTGGACCTCGTGGATGCAACCGATGACGGCAAAGGCAAATTCCGAATACTCGTGCTCCCGGACGATTCCGACGAGGAGGCCTGGCCGAGCGCTCACTACCTTCGCCAGGGCGTTCGGACCAAAGGCTGGGTGCTGCTCAACGAAGTCAGCATCGGTTACGAAATCTGGCGGCAGCTCAACGGCTTCCCGCCCGTCACGTCGCCGGATGCGCCCAAGGACGACATCGCGCGGAAGCGCGTGAAGTGACTGCCGGGACTCGAGATTCATGAAGACCCAACATCGATCGATTGCGATGACGATCATCGCGACCGCCATTGTCGGCCCTCTCGGAGGCTGCGCCGCATGGGAAGGCGCCCTCGACGACAAGCTCGAACGCTCCGTCAGCGCGCGGCTTCGTGACATTCGCCCTGTCGATCTGCGATCGCTGGCCACGCGCCCGCCGTCGACAGTCGACGAGAAGATCGACCTGTTCACGCAGCGCCGCCCGAACGACACGTCGCCCCCGCCGGCGTCATTGTCGCTCGGCGTCTCCGACGCGCGGCTGGCTTCGATTCAGAACAACCTGACACTCCAGGCCGCCTTCGTTGATCCGAAACTCGCCAAGACCTATATCACGGAGGAGAAGGCGAAGTTCGACGCGCTGATCAGCGTCAATCTCGATCTGTCGCGCAAGGATTCTCCGGCCCTGGACGGCGATCTCGTCACGTTCACATCCGCCAGCAAGGAAATTGACAAGAAGACGGCGAAGCTGACGCGCGTCGAGCAGACGAAGGACAATCTCGATCTCGGCGTCGGACTCGATGTCCCGCTGCCCACGGGCGGCAAGGTCAAGCTCCGCTCGCTCTGGAGCGAACAGAATCTCTATCAGCCCGCCTTCTTCGATCAGTTCGTCAGCGCCAGCAAGTTCTCCATCAGCCAGCCGCTGCTTCGCGGAGCGGGTGTCGCCGTGAACACGGCCGCCATCCGCATCGCGCGCCTGAACGACAAGGCCATCGAAGCGAAGACGAAACTGAAGGCGATTCGCGTTCTGGCGAAAGTTGAGAAGGCCTACTGGAAACTCTATGCGGCGACAAAGGAGCTGGACGTCCGCCGTCAGCAGTACGATCTGGCGTTCGACAACCTCGAACTCGTTCGCAAGCGCGTCACACAGGGGCTGACGGCGGAAATTGAGATCGTGCGTTCGGAAGTCGGCATTGCCAAACGCATGGAGGCGCTGATTGTCGCCGAGACGAATCGTCGTCTGGCCGAGCGCGAACTGAAGCTGCTCCTGAACATGGACAATATCGATCTGGACTCCCCGACAACGATCCGGATCACGAGCGAACCACAACTGCTTCATTACGTGTTCGATCGGGACACGCTGGCCGCGCGGGCGCTGGAGCAGCGCATGGAGATGCTCGAACTCGAAGTCAAGCTTGCGGCCGACGCCGTCAAGATCGATTTCGCCCGCAACCAGACTCTGCCCCTGTTCATGGTCGACTTCGAATATGGCGTCCTGGATCGAAAGGACTCATTCGGATCGGCGTTTCGCGGCGCCTGGGACTTCGACAACGTCGACTACAAGCTGGGCCTTCGCGGCGAAATTCCCATCACGAACGAAGCGCGAAAATCCAAGCTGCGACGGGCCGTGCTCACGCGTTCCCAGCGGCTCGCAACGAAGAAGCTCCGCGAAATCACGATCCGCCGAGAGGTCTTCGACACGCTGGATGTCCTCGAACAGAACTGGCAGCGCATCCTGGCGGCGCGTCAGAATGTGATCGTGTCGGGCATGAACTACGAAATCGAGTTCAAGCAGTTCGACGAGGGCCAGCGCACGATGCGCGAAGTGCTCGAGGCGCTGACATCGCTGGGGGACGCCCAACTCAAGGAAATCAAGGCCATGATCGCCTACCAGGAGGCGCAGATCGACCTCGCCTACGCGACGGGCACCCTCCTCGGCTACTCCGACGTCGATGTCGATTCGATTCCGATTCCGAACTGACAGCCCCACGGACGGCGCCTATTCCGGACCATCGCCGCATCGACATCAATCGGATGGCGACAACAGATCGACGAATCGGCGGATTTCCTCTGACGTCGACGGCGTCATTTTCAATTCGCGACATCGCGTCCCTTCGCCGCGCGCATCCCAGATTCGAATCGTGTAGTCTCCGGAACAGGAGAAGAGACACTCCCCGCCCGCGCAGAAACGCAGACCGTCCACGCTGTCCAGATGTCCGCGAAGCTGAACGAGTTCAGCGCCACTGCCGGCGTCCCAGACGCGGATCATGCGATCCCGCCCGCCCGTGATGATTCGAGAGCCGTCCGGCGACACGATGACGGATCGAAAGACGCCCTCGGATTCACCGAAGCTCCGCACATCATCCGAACCGATGTCGTCAATGATGTTCACCTGCGCCAGCGCGGCGCAGATGCGACGGGAATCCGCCGAGAAGGCGATCTGTCCACTCGCTTTCGGCCACGAGCGGATCATGTCGAAGGACTCAGCGTCGAACAGGCACACGCCGCCATCCATGGACTCGCCCGTGGCGATGAAGCGTCCGTCGGGGCTGAATTCCGCGTACATGCCGCGCAGCCGCGCGACCTCCCTGAGGTCGTCCATCCTGAAAATGTGCGTCTCGCTGTTCACAGCAACGGCGAATCGCCTGCTGCGGGAATCCACACTGATCCCGCCGACGTTCTCGCCGATCCACTCATCGATCACACATCCTCGCGTGACGCCCGCGTCGGCGTCGTGAACTTCCAGCATCAGTTTCGAACTGTCCGCCGACTTCCATGCGACAATCAGTATCGCCCCCTGATCCGCGAAACGAACGGCGATCGGCGTCGCGCCGTCGATGTTCTCACGTGAAATCGTTGTCACGGGCGACCGTCGCGACAGATCCCAGAGAATCAGTTCGCTGGCGATCGACGCCAGCATGGCCCCGTCGGGGCTCACATCCATGTCGCGAACCTGATAGGTATGACCGCGCAGAACGCCGTGATCGCTGGCGGTGTCGACGTTCCACATCCGCAGGGCGCTGCGATCGCAGCTGGCCACCCGCCGGCCGTCGGGACTGAAGGCCACGTCGTTGACGGGCTCGCGATGACCGACAAGTACGCCGGCCGATGCGCCCGTGGCGGCGTCCCAGAGCCGAACGATCCGATCCTCCCCGCCACTCACGAGCTTCGTTCCGTCCCGATTGAAGGCGATCGCCAGCGCCGCGTCCGTGTGGGCTTCGTCGATGGCCCATTCAAGCTCGATGCCCGGCGACAGGCGCCACATGCGAATCTCGCGATTGCGCCCGGCGGTCACGAATCGCGCATCGTCGGGACTGAACGCCGCATCGCCGACACCTTCCGGATGCGGCGGAAGATCGGCAATCCGTCGCCCGCCCTCGACATCCCAGAGCGAGGCGTCAAACGGCTCACGCAGGTTCATGATCGCCATGAGGCGCCCGTCGTCGCTGAAGCGGATGTTCCCGCGCCTGACATTCGTCGCCTCGATCGCGCGATGCGCGCAGAGGAGCTGGGCCGTCGCCGCGCCTGCGTCCGGCCAGTTCTTCAGCGCGCATCGGCCGCTCGAAAGTTCGACACTCAGTTGCAGCGACAGCGGAATCGATAAACGCTCGGCCGCAATGCGAATCGGCGACATCAGCTCGGCGCGCCCCTGCGGCTCGATCAGAATCAGCGCGTCTCCCCATCGCGTCATCGCGACGTTTCGAACTGTATCGAATCCCTCGTCAGCGATGATCGCCAGATCCGGCGAGCGCAGGCGAACCAGCCGCCCGGTTTTCTCGGCGCTGTGGGCCTGCCTGACCAGGAGAACCTCGCCGCCGTCCCGACTGAAGGCAATCTGCGAGTTGAGTCCATGGCCCGGCGCCTCAACGACGGCGACGGATTGATCCAGTTGGCCGAAGAGATAACGCCACTCCCAGCCGCGAAGCGATTCCGGCGCCCGAAGCAGATGCTGTTCGGCGCCCGGAATGTCCTGATCCCGAATGGCGCCGCTCGCCGCCGCCAGCCCGCCGAGATAGGCGGAAACAGCCGACTCTTTCGCGTACGCCTGCGCCTCGCGTCGCGCGGCGCCCTCCCGCACCGCGAGCCAGGTCACACCGGCCAGCCCCAGGACGAGACTGACCAGCGTGGCAAACGCGCCGGCGACGACGGCGCGATGTCGCCGGGCAAATTTCCGCGCCTGGTACAGGGCGCTCGCCGGCCGGGCGTCGATGGGTTCGTCGTTGAGATACCTTCGAATGTCGGCCGCGAACTCGGCGGCGGAGGCGTAGCGCCGATCGGGCGCCTTGTCCATCGCCTTGGCGATGATGGTCTCGATGTCGCCGCGGAGTCGCTCGTCGTGCAGCGTGAGCCGCGCGGGTTCGTTGTCCCTGATGACCTGGGCCGCCTCAAAGATCGAGACATCCGTCAGGTCATGGGGCCGCCTGCCCGACATCAGTTCGTACGCGATCACGCCGAGCGAATAGACATCGCATCGCGTATCAAGGTCGCCGCCGGCGCCACTCAGCTGCTCGGGGCTCATGTAGGAGAGCGTGCCGACCACCTGCCCCGCCCGGGTGAAAATCGTATTCGCTGTCGCTTCCGGATCGACGCATCGGGCGATGCCGAAGTCGAGCACCTTCGGCCGACCGCCGCCAACCGACGCGCTGTCCGCCGATGAGTCCTCGCTCGTCCCCGGCGCTTCGTCGTCACTCCCGGCGACGACAAGAATGTTCGCCGGTTTCAGATCGCGATGGATGACGCCCTTCTGATGCGCGTGATGCACGGCGTCCGCCGTCAGCGCCAGTAGTCGCAGGCGTCGCCGGACATCCAGGTTTCGTCGGCGCGCGTACTCGTCCAGCGGAAGCCCTTCAATCAGTTCCATCGCGAAGAACGGCAGCCAGTCCGTCCCGACACTCGCGAATCCCGATTCATAGACGTGCGCGATGCCCGGATGCTGGAGTCTGCCGAGCAGATGCGCCTCCCGCTGAAATCGCTTGATGAGCTGGCTCGACGCCATGTGTGTGCGGATGACCTTCAGGGCCACTCGCCGGCGCGGGTTCTCCTGTTCGGCCTCGTAGACGACGCCCATGCCACCCTCGCCGATCTTCCGAATCACGCGATAGTTGGCGATCGTCACGGGCGTTTCGACGACGCCGTGCGACGACTGCGGCGCCTCGTCGATCAGCTGATGCAGCGCGTGGCGGCCTTCCTGAATGGCGTTGTCCGAGAAGACGTCGTCATCCGACAGGGCGTCGTATCCGAGAAGCGATTCGACCTCGCGAATGATGGACGTGTCCCCCGCCGCCTCACGCTGAAGCAGCGCGTCGCGTTCTTCCGGCGCCGCATCCAGGCACGCCCGCATGATCCGGCTCACGCGCTCGTGTCGATTGGGTTCGTTCATCAGGAATTCGTTTCAGTGATTCGCTTTCGCAACCACGCGCGGGCGATGCGCCAGTCGAGTTCGACTGTCCGACGAGACACACCCAGCAGATCGGCGATTTCCTCGGCGTTCAATCCGGAAAGAAATCGAAGTTCGACGATCCGCGACTGGCGCGGGTCCAGCTTTGACAGCTCCGCGAGCGCGTCATCCAGCTCGACGAGGTCGATCTGAGCGGTCTGATCCGTCAGGTAGTTGTCGTGAAGCGTGATTTTTGCGGCGCCCCCGCCCCGCTTCAGCCGCCGTCGGTCCCTCGCATGGTCCGCGAGCACCTGTCGCATGGCCGTCGCGGCGACCGCCATGAAGTGCCGCCGGCTCTCCCAGGAGTTGCTCGCGCTCTTCACGAGCTTCAGGTAGGCCTCATGGACCAGCGCCGTCGGCTGCAATGTGTGTTCCGGGTTCTGGGCCCGAAATAGGACCGCCGCCTGGGCCCGAAGGTCTTCATAGACGAGCGGCAGCAGGGCCGCGGCGGCGGATGAATCGCCCGCCCGTACCTTCGCCAGCATCTGCGTGACGTCGCTCTCGCTCACCGACGATCCTCGATCGAACGAATCCCCGACTTCCCGCGTCCTCGTTCCGACATCCGACGTATCGGCGACTCAACTCCGTAGATCCCAATAGCTTATGGAATCTCGGGGCGATCGTCCGAGATTGTTTTGCGCTGGGCGCCCCCAAAAGGCGTCTACGAAGGCGTGGAAGCCACGTTGGGGGGCGCCGCCGAGACAACTGCGATTCTCCGCGATTGTCATCGTCGTCGCAAATGCGTGAATGGCCCACACCCTACCCCATGAAACGGGCGGCGACAGACGTTATGTCGCCCGCTCACGAAGACGGTCAGGCAACCCCACGGCGCCTGGCCGTCTTCGATCTTTTCGGACGCAAGCCGGCGTCCGGAGCCGTTCTTACGTCGCCCGCCGACAACTTGGGCGCGCCGTCAGGTCCTCGATCAAGGTTGCCAACAGCAGGAGCTCGAAAATGCCATCCGTCGCCCATCCAGTTCACCATGAGTCGCTGCGCCTGCGGATCATCCGACGCTGCGCGTGCGCGCTGGCGCTCACCTTCCTCCTGTCAAACGCATCGACACTCACGGCGCAAACGACATACAACTGGACGGGCAACCAGAACAACAACTGGGACAACGGCGGCAACTGGGGAGGCGCCTCGGGCTACCCGGATGACCCGATGCACAACGCCAACTTCGACTCCTCGAACTACGGCCAGAGCGATCTGGTCATCGACACGCGCGGCGGGACCTTCGACATCCTCAATCTCCAGATGTTCGCGGCGGAGGAGCCGCTGACCTTTCGATCATCGGAGAACAATCCCGGATTGATTCGTGTTCACGGCAACGTGCGGTTCGGGAACAACGGCGTTAACGCCCCCACCGGGGCGCATGTGTTTGAGACCAATGTCGAGGTCGTGAATGCCAGCGAGTGGTCACGCGGCCTGAATCACTACGTCGATTTCCTCGGCGTCCTTTCGGGGGCGGGGACATTGACCGCGACGGCGAACGCAGAGGGCGTGGGACGGACACACTCGATCTGGAGGAACGCCAACACGTTCACCGGAACGCTGATCATTCAGGATGTCTACGTCGACATCCAGAACCGCAACGCGTTTCAGAATGCCAACGTCGTGATCAACTATGACGACGGCTTCGATATCGACGGCGCGACGCTGGCCGGCCAGACAGTCAACATCGGTTCGCTCAGCGGCACGGGGCGGCTCGACTTCCAGGCCAGCCACTTCGTCACGACCACCAACTCGAATACCACCTTTTCCGGCGTGCTTCGCAGTACCGGTAGCAACTCCCAGGCCCGCAACTTCACGAAGGCCGGCGCCGGAATCCTCACGCTGTCCGGGCAGATCACCAACTTTGGCACGCTCTACAACACCGGCGGCGGCGAGGTGGAAATCCTCCACGGCGGAACCTGGCAGCGACTTGAAGCCGACAGTGGCACGATCGATATTCGCGGCGGCGCGACGGTCAACCTCGCCAACGATGGCCCGAACGTGTTTTTCCTGAACGGCGGCGGCAGTGTCTTCATCCGCGAAGGCGCCGACGTGACATTGACTGGAACGGCGACCAATCCGCCGCCGCGCGTCATTCAAACAGGCGGAGGCTCGTTCAACGTCAGCGGTTCGGGCAGCACGCTCACCGCGCCGCAAATCACTGTCGGCCCATCGGGTACCGGCTCACAACTCTTCGTGGCGGACGCTGGCGGCGCGGCGGATGTCGGCTTGCTTCAGGTCGGTGATATTGCACCCGACGACGGATCGTCGGGCGCCGCGGCGGCCAGCAATAGCGGCGTCATCGACGCCGACCAGATCTCCCTTTTCCCACGCGGCTCGCTGCTCGTCTCCGGCGGTCAGGTCATCGCGGACCAGATCGTGGTCGGAGGATCAACGGAACCGATGGCATTGTCTGACGGCTCACCTGGCGCAGCGCTGGTCATAGGCGGAAGCGGCGGCAGCACAACGTTCAACAACGTCATCCAGAATAACGTCGGCGGCGCCGGCTCAGTTAGAAAGGAAGGCGCCGGCACGCTGACGCTGGGCGGCGCGAATACGTTCTCCGGTGGCGTCACGGTCAACGGCGGAACCCTGCTGGCGACAAACACGTCCGGCTCCGCGACGGGCCCCGGCAATGTCACTGTCGCCAGCGGCGCGACGCTCGGCGGCACGGGCGCATGCGCCGGCGCGGTGACCGTCCATTCCGGCGGTACTGTCGCGCCGGGCGCGTCGATCGGCACTTTGACGGTCGGCAACGCGACCTTCGAAGGTGGTTCAAACTTGAACATTGAGTTTTTTGCGGGAACTTCGACAGTCCAATCTGACAAGCTCGTCGTAAACGGGACCGCGACCCTCGGAGGGATGCTGAACATCACCAGACTCAGTGGCTCAGTATCTCTTCCGAGCAATCCCTTCGTCATCCTGACGGCGGACAACCTCGTCGGTACATTCGACCAGATTATCACGCCCTTCGGTTCCCTATGGAATGTCGTTTATGACAGAGTTACGGGCGAGGTTCGTGTCGGAATCTGTCTTGACTCCGACAATGACGGCGTTTGCGACGAAAATGATATCTGTTCTGGCTTCGACGATCATCTCGACGCGGACGGCGACGGCGTACCGGATGGTTGCGACATCTGCCCCGGTTTCGACGACAGTGTCGATGCCGACAACGACGGAGTGCCCGATGGCTGCGACATCTGCCCAGGCGGCAATGATACCTTGGACACCGACAGCGACGGCGTCCCGGACTTTTGCGATCCGTGCCCGCTCGATAACCCCAACGACTCCGATTCCGATGGCGTGTGTGACTCGAACGATATTTGCCCCAGCGCCAATGACACGTCTGATGCAGACAGTGACGGCATTCCCGATGGCTGCGACACGTGCCCCAGTTCGCCCAACGTCCACAATGTCACGCAGGACGCGTACTATCCGACGATCCAGGCCGCGCTCGACGCCGCACAGGACGGCGACGTGATTCAGCTCGGCGCATGTACGTTTACAGAAAACGGCCTGACGATTCCGCAAGGCGTCAATGTGACGCTGCAGGGCGCGGGCGCCGCCGCAACGACAATTGACTGCAACAACGCCGGCCCCGCCATCACGATCAACGGCGGCGCTACGCCGAGCACATCGGTCATCCGTGACCTCGCGATCACGGGAGGTGGTAGTGATAAATTCGCAATTGTGATGGGCGAAGGCGATTCGCCGACCATTCAATCCGTCGTTGTCCATCAATGGGTCGGTGAAGGAATCGTCGTAGCCGGTTCGGCGTCTGTGCTCGATCGCTGCTCCTTCCTGGACAACCAGACGGAATTTGGCGTCGTGGCTCTCAATTCCGTGGTCATGCGGCAGTGTGTCATCGTGGACACGGGGACAAGCTCGTCCGTCCTCTTGTTGGCTGGTACGGCGGCTCAGATCGTAAATTGTACGATCAATTCAGCCGGCGGCATTGACGCCGGTCCTCTTGCAACGTTGGACCTGATCAACTCGATCGTGAAGGGCGCCGTTCTTGTTTACGAAACGGGTACCCTGAACGCCTCGCGCAGCATGTACGTGGGCGCGACCGGCGACAACATCGACGCCGATCCGGTATTCAGCGATTCATATAAGCTCGTGGAAGGCTCGCCCGCCATCGACGCCGCGAACTACGACGCCTACATCACGGCGGGCGGCGGCGCGACAGACATTGACGGCGCGCCGCGAACGCATGACGACCTGGGCGTCGGCGACACCGGCGTGGGCGCGATCACGTACCTCGACATCGGCGCCGCCGAGTTTCAGTCCTTCAGCGATTCCGACAACGATGGCGTCGGCGACGCCTTCGACATCTGCCCAGGCTTCGATGACAACGTGGATACGGACAACGACAGCGTGCCCGACGGCTGCGACGCCTGCGCGGGCTTCGATGACAACATGGATGCGGACAGCGATGGCGTTCCGGATGGCTGCGACGTCTGTGCCGGTTTCGATGACATCGAGGATGCCGACGGCGACGGCACGCCTGACGGCTGCGATGTCTGTCCGGGTTTCAACGACTACAACGACATGGACAACGACGGCGTCCCGGACGCGTGTGACGCGGATTGCACGACCTTCCCGGTCCACGTGGCCACATCGCAGGAGCTGAGTGACGCCATTGACTGCGCCAACTACCTCCCGGACAGCGGCACGATCTACCTCGACGCCGATATCACACTCACGTCAGAACTCGATGTATCCTCGCCCATCGTGATTGAAGGACAGGGACACGTCATCGAACGTGACAGCGGAGCGAACCTCAACCAGTTGATATTCGTCTCTACCATTGGCGAACTCACGCTGCGCGAGTTGACGTTGCGGAATGGCGCGTCAGGTCACGGCGGCGCGGTACGCGTCACCTCAGGAACGCTCACGATGATCGATTGTCAGGTGACAGATAGCTCGGGCCACTTCGGCGCTGGCGCTATTCTCGCCCAGAACAACTCCGATGTCACGCTTGAGCGTGTCGTTATGACCGGCAACGTGACGGATTCGGGTAATGGCGGGGCCCTCGAGATGGTAGGAGGTACTCTGGCAATTCGCGATTCGGTATTTGCCGGAAACACGGCGCGCTCAGGCAGCGCAATTTACATCGATGGAGTCAATCAAGCTCTCGTGGCGAACTCGATCTTCTCGGGTAACTACGCCGATGGTAATGGCGGCGCCGTCTGGAATAAGAACGGCACGCTCACGCTGGTGAATTGTACGCTTGTCAACAATCGTGGCCTCACCAACGGCTGCGGGTTGTTCACAACAGCCAGCGCTACCAGCAACTTGATCAACTGCATTGTGGGAGGCGCCACGACTGATTCCGGTCCCAGCTCGGAGATCTATACGGATATTGGCGGCGTGTTCAATACGAGTTTCACCGCGCTGAAGGGCGGCTTTGCTTCGGTCGCGGGCTCGTACAATGACCTCGGAGGCAATCTGTCCTTCACGAATCTGAGCGACGTATTCGTCAATCCGATCGATGGGGCAAACGCCCCGACCACAGACGGCGACTATCACATCGTCCCGAACAGCGTCGTAATCGACCAGGGCGACAATACCGAAGCGACAAACGCCGGTCTCACAACAGACATCGACGGCGACGACCGCATCATCGGACTGACGGTGGACATGGGGGCGGATGAGGCCACGTGCTCGCTGGACGGCGATGACGACGGCGACGGTGTGTGCAACTCCGTCGACGTCTGCCCCGGCTTTGACGACAAGGCCGACGTCGACGGCGACGGTACGCCGGACGCCTGCGACTTCTGCCCCGACTCGCCCAACGTATATAACGTCACGCAGGACGTGTACTACTCGACGATTCAGGCGGCGCTCGACGCCGCGCAGAATGACGACCTGATTCAGCTCGGCGCATGTACGTTTGAAGAAAGCGGCCTGACATTTCCTTTCGGTGTCAAACTAACGCTTCAGGGCGCCGGAGCCGGCGAAACGACATTCAATTGTGTCGGCGCTGGCCCCGCAATCAACTTATTCGGCAGCACCCCACTGAACTCACCCGTTATCCGCGACCTCACCATCACTGGCGGCACGTCCGGGCTCGCGATTTCATTGGGCGAAGGCGATGCGCCGACCCTTCAATCCGTGGTTGTCCGACAATGGGGTGGCGTCGGAGTTATCGCCGGCGGTGCGAACGTTGTCCTGGATCGCTGCTTCTTTGTGGATAATGCCACGGACATCGGCATCGCGGTCGGTCCATCCTCGATCATTCGACAGTGTGTCATCGTGAACACGGGATCGGAATTCTCCGTCTATTGCCCTTCCGGATCGACGCAGATTGTGAACTCAACCATCAACTCGGCCGCCGGCGTGATTGTCTCTGGCAGCGCAGAGCTGGACCTGATTAACTCGATCGTGAAGGCGCCCCTTAGCGTTGAATCGATGGGAACGCTCAACGCCTCGCGCAGCATGTTCGTCGGCGCGACCGGCGACAACATCGACGCCGATCCGGTCCTGAGCGATTCACATCGACTCGTGGCGGGCTCCCCGGCCATCGACGCCGCGGACTACGACGCCTACATCGCGGCGGGCGGCGCTGTGACGGATGTGGAGGATCAGCCCCGCACCCACGACGACGACGGTGTAGCGGATACCGGCGTGGGCGCGATTACATATCTCGACATCGGCGCCTTTGAATTCCAGGGACTGACCGATTCAGACAACGACGGCGTGGGCGACGCCATCGACGCCTGCCCCGGTTTCGATGACGCCCTGGACGCCGATAACGACGGCATCCCAGACGGCTGCGACGAGGACTGCACCAATGCCCCGATCCACGTAACCACGGCGCAGGAACTGATCGACGCCATCCACTGCGCCAACTACTCTCCGAACATCAGTACGATCTTCATCGACGCTGACATCGGACTTACGTCGGCGTACGACAACCTGTTGGACGACGGCTTGCCCAGTGTGACGACGCCCATCGTGATCGAAGGACAGGGCCACGTCATACAACGCGGCGCCGGCGCAGTCGGAGTGTTCCGTCACTTCGGCGTCGACGGGGGCGACCTCACTCTGCGCGAACTGACGTTGCGTGATGGCGCCGCGAGTCGTGCCGGCTCCCTACGCGTCTATTCAGGAACGCTCTCGATGATCGATTGTCACGTGATGGATAACCGCGGGCACTTCCGGTCTGGCGCACTCTATGCGATTGGCGGTTCCGATGTCACGCTTGAACGCGTCACAATGACAGGCAACAGGACAGACAATGCATACGGCGGGGCCGTCGATATGTGGGGCGGCACATTGGTGATTCGCGATTCTATATTTGCCGGAAACACCGCGGATTCGGGTAGCGCCATATCCGTCACTGACATGGCTCAGGCATTCGTGACGAATACAATCTTCTCGAGCAACTTCGCCGAGAATATCGGCGGTGCGATCTACAACAGCAACAGCACGCTCATGCTGGTGAACTGCACGATTGCCGGCAACCGCCGCGATGCCGGCCGCAGTGGGTTGTACACCGCCACCGGATCTACGACCACGCTGATCAACAGTCTGGTATGGGGCAATTCGTCCGCATCCGGCCCGCAAATCTATACAGAAGCTGGCGGTACGATGAACTTGAGTTTCAATGGTCTTGAAGGCGGTCTGGCCGCCGTCGAGGGCCCGCTTAACGACAACGGCGGCAATCAATCGTTCACGAACGCGGACGTGGTCTTCGTCAATCCGATCGACGCGGCGAACGCGCCCACCTCGATTGGCGACTATCACCTCACGACCAGCAGTGTCGCCATCAACCTCGGCGACAACGCCGCCGCGACGAACGCCGGACTGACCTTCGACATCGACGGCGACGCCCGCATCATCGGCGGCGTGGTCGATCTCGGCGCCGACGAAGTCGATGCATGTGTTGGCGACGGCGACAGCGACGGCGACGGTGTGTGCGACGCCGTCGACGCCTGCCCCGGCTTCGACGACAACGTCGACCATGATAACGACGGCGTGCCGGACGGGTGCGACGTCTGCGACTTCATCGACGACAACCAGAAGGTTCATAACGAGACGCAGGACACGTACTACACGACGCTTCAGTCGGCCATCGACGCCGCCAACAACGGCGATGTTCTTCAGCTTGCTGAGTGCGTCTTCTTTGAAGACAACATCACGTTTACGCCCGGCGTTGACGTCACGATCCGTGGCGGCAGCGATCGAATCATCGACGGCGGAGACGATGACAACGATCCCATATTCGTCATTGATGGCGGCGCTTTCGAGGCGCGACCCGTGATCGAGGGCATGACGATTCGGAACGTGGGCGGTCCGGCCATCACAGTGGCCGATGGCAATTCACCCACGCTCCGGCGCCTGACCTTCCCACAGGTCGAAGCGGACCACGTGATTGCCGCCGGCGGCTCGACGCTGATCGACAGTTGCCTCTTCGGCCAATGCACAGCGACGGATGCGATCGTACGACTCAGCGAGCAGGCGACGATGCTTCAATGTCTGACATACGCCAATACGACGCCGCATGAGGTCCGCGCTGAGGCGGGATCGCCGCGAGTCGTCAACTGCACGATCAGCGGCCCCAATGACTCGATCCACGCCGCGGACGGGGTCACAGTGGACGCGGTCAACTCGATCTTCGAAGGTGGTGTCTCAACCAGTGGGAGCGGCGCCATCAACGCGTTTCGCTGTCTCTATCAGGGCGCCACGGGCGACAACATCGATGGCCTGCCAACCTATCAACAGCCCGGGAATCCGTACCTGTTTGCCCAGGGCTCTTTGGGCATCGACGCCGCCGACTACGACGCTTACGTCGCCGCCGGCGGCGCCTTGCAGGACGTCGGTCATCAACCACGAACGCACGATGACCTTGGAACGCTCGACACCGGCTCGGGCGCGATCAGTTACCTCGACATCGGCGCCATCGAATACCAGGGGCTGACAGATTCAGACGATGACGGAGTCGGCGACGCGATCGACGCGTGCCCCGGATTCGACGACAACGAAGACGCGGACAATGACGGTCTCCCCAACGGCTGCGACGCCTGCCCCAATCAGGCCACGGGCGACGTGAACGACGATGGGTTCGTGGACGCGGGTGACATCGCAGGTTTCGCCGCGATTCTCCTCGATCCGGACGCCGCGACGCCCGACGAGCTCTGCGCCGCGGATACCAACGGCGACGCCGCTGTGAATGGCCTCGACATCCAGGGCTTTGTCGAATTGATGATTGCTCCTTAAGTACAGTGAGTTAGCCCCTTGCTGTACGAATCCGTTGCATGCCCGCGGCGCCGATTGCGATCGGCGCCGTGTGGCGTGCCGGTTCATCCCGCGACCGCCGATCCACCTCCCCCGCTCATCTCAGACCATGCGGACACTTGACGCCGGAAGACGCGTGCAAACGCCGGCTCGACATCGCGAGTTTCCGATGGTCCGCGCCCTTGATAGGCTCCCGGCATGATCAAGCGACAGATCGTGGCGATGGGCGGCGGCGGATTTCTCATGTCCGGGGATTTCGACAGGATGGACGCGTATGTCCTGTCGCTTGCCCGTAAGCGCAGACCGCGCGTCTGTTTCGTCCCGACCGCCGGCGGTGACAAGACCGACAACATTGCGAAGTTCCATGAGGCGTTCACAGGCGCGCGGGCGGAGGCCTCGCACCTACGCCTCTTCGGTGTGCCGCGGACGGACATTCGTGATTTTGTGCTTTCGCAGGATGTCATCTACGTCGGCGGCGGCAACACGGCCAACATGCTCGCCGTCTGGCGCGTTCACGGCGTCGATCGGCTGCTGCGAGAGGCGTGGCGACGCGGAATCGTGCTGACCGGCGTGAGCGCGGGCATGCTGTGCTGGTATGAGGGTGGCGTGACGGATTCCTTCGGCCGACCGCTCTCCGCCATCCACGACGGGCTCGGTCTCCTCAAAGGCAGCGCCTGCCCGCACTACGACGGCGAGACGGATCGACGCCCCATCTACCACGCGTTGCTTCGCAAGTCTCTGCCTGGCGGTGTCGCGGCGGACGACTGGGCGGCCATTCACTACATCGGCCGCAAAGTCCACGCGTGCGTCGCCGCCAAAGCCGGCGCGAAGTGCTATCGGGTTCGCGTTCGCGGGCGCGACATCCACGAGGTCGAACTGGCGACGCGACTGCTGACGTGACGCGTCAGGCGCACCTGAACAGCGATTTACCATTCATTCGGGCCCGTGTTACCTCCGCGCGAGATACTCCTTCTCCGAGAAGAAGGGCGTTCAGTAATGACGTCGCCTGAATCGCGGCGGTCGCGTGGTGTTCGCGCGTCATGCCTCTCCATGAAAAAGGGCCCAATCACCATGTCACAAGACACCAGCGCTCCCTCGAAGTTGAGTGAGGTCCTGAAGACAATGATCGACAAGACGGAGGGCAGTGAGCGCGTATCGCTCGGTGACTTGTTTGACGCGCTGGAGTCACGCAGCTACGGACCGATTCTGCTCGTCCCGGCGCTGATCGCGATTATTCCCGTGGTCGGTGGCGTACCAGGCGTGTCCATCCTGGCGGGCTCTCTCATAATCCTGATTGCAGCGCAGGCGGCGGCCGGACGATCACAACCCTGGCTTCCGGGCAAGCTGCTTTCATTCAGCTTCCCCCGCAAACGGCTGGTCAGGGGCTATGAGAATGTCGGCCCCTGGATTCGCAGGTCCGAGCGTCTGGTTCAACGACGGATCCCCGCGCTGACGGAAACACCGTTTGTTCGAATCATTGCCGCGTGCTGTGTTCTGCTGGGAATCCTCTTCTACCCACTCGCGCTGATCCCTTTCGCGGTTCTCGTGCCGGGACTTGGCGTCTGTTGCCTGGCCCTGGGGCTGACGACGCGCGACGGATACCTCATTGTCGCCGGACTCACTGTCTTCGCCTTTGCCACTGGTATGACTCTCTGCGCGCTCTGAGGCGCCCGACGCTCGACAAGCTCGCCAATCCTGTGCAGCGGGCTCCACTTGGTCGCAGCGAATCCTAAATGTCGCCATGTCGTCCCTACAGCCGCCAATGGAAGGCCCCCCCGCCCCTATCCGGCGCCGGGCGAGAATCATGGAGGAGCGGGTATCGATGGCAGGGGTTCCGCTCACGCAACAGGATTGACAATGGACTGGCCAAACGCCTCACCGAACATCGCTCCAGACCCACGCTCACCGAACGCCATCAGGCTACTCGCGTTCGCTTCGCAACGCCCGCCGCGGTTGGCGATCCGTTCGAACTCGGCCCTGTCCTGATCAGTACAGGTCGTACGGATGTGGACGGCGCCTTGCGGGTCCGACCAGGATTCCCCATTGACCCGCGTCGCGCTGGCGCCCTGCGAAACAAACTTCCCGAGGAGCGAGAGACACTTCGTCGGTGATTGCCAGTTGCCGCCTGGCGGACAATGGGTCAATCTCACGACGAACGGCTGACGAGGGGCGCTTCGATGCGCATAGCTTCACGAATTGGATCCGTTACCGTCGTCTTCCAGATGTTCGTCGCTACAAGCGCGCTTGCGACAGGGCGCGTGAGTTCTGACGAGGCGCTGGACAGAGTGATCTTCTCGACGCAGTTAGTCCCATGGACGGGGATCCTGGCACGAGACTGTGTGACGGGTGAGGAATGGCAAATACACTCGCCCGTGGCGGCTAATTCAATTGCAGTTGACGCCACGCACGACAGACTGTTCTGGGCCGACGATGCGAATGGCCGCATATGGGAATCCGATACACATGGCGAAGGTGTGCGCGAGCTGCTCTCCGGCCTGAGCCACCCCACCGGTCTCGCAATCGACACAGTGAATAACGTCCTGTACTGGGGCGAGCCCCAAACATACAGCGTGTTAGGGCCGCCGATCATATGCCGACTGGACCTGCGAACCGGCGGCATCGAGAAAATCGCGGTTCCGCATCTGCAAAAGGTTGAGAGAATCCAGGTCGATCCGGTGAACGAAGTTGTGTACTTTCTTGATGTGTCCTGGGGGGCCATCGGTCGAATGAGCCTGAATGGAACAACACGATACACACCGCTGTCTACCAATGGGAATATCACGGATTTCGTCATCGATCTGAATCGCCACACGCTCTATTGCGTTGCAGGCGACAGTATCCTGCGGCGCCCGATGTTCGAAGGAAGCGAACACGAGGTCGTTGTTCAGCGTGATGGGATTTCGCATGGAACCGCTGTCCTGCTGACAAGGCAGGGAAATGCGGTCGTCTGGCAGGATCGGGCCGGAATCACTGAAGCCGATTCGGAGAATCCGAGTCAGCAGGAAGTCGTTGGGCCGAAAATCAACCTCTGCAAGGGAATTGCAATCGCAACGCGATCTGATTGTGCATTGCCGGAGCGCAACCCGAGACTGATCGTATCAGGGTTGTTCTTCACGACGTGTCTTCTCGTCGCCGGCGCCTGTGTTGCCTTGCGCAAAGTGGGCCTTTGGGCGCCATCGCACCTGACAGCGCGAATCAAGCGTTGGATCTGTTGTGCATGCGGGGTCGGGGCGTGTCTTGGATGGGCAATCAACCTCTGTGGCGTCGATGTGTTTGCCGGGGACCGGACGCACGCTGTCGAAATTGTGGCGGGTTCAGTCGTCTACCTGCATTCGGAAAACGAACTGAGATGGCCCGTCGGTTGGGGAGTCTGCAATCGTGCGGACTTTACAGACACGGGATCGTGGGCGCCGCACGTGACGCGAGGCGCCCTGAAGTACAGGCGCCCGCTTCGGGTTTCGGTACCCCTGTGGATGCTCGTGGCGTCGTTGTTACTCCCGCTTGCGTGGTACGCCCGTATGGCCGTCAGAATGCGAACCGGTCGCTGTACACAGTGTGGGTACCAGTATCAGGCGTCATCGACTTCCGTCTGCTCTGAGTGTGGATGGGACAATCAACGCGCGGCAAAGGCGTTCAGCGCTCCAGAAACTCGCCAATCCGATGCAGCGGCTCCAGCTGATCGCACAGGATCTTGAACGTCGCCAGAATCGGCACGGCCAGCAGCGCCCCGGGGATGCCCCACAACCAGCCCCAGACGATCAGTGCGAGAAACACGACAACGGGACTGAGCCGCAGTCGATGCCCCAGGATCATCGGCGTCACGAGCGTTCCTTCAATCGTGGTCAACCCGTAATACGCGGCCATGACTAGCACGGCGTAGCCGATCGTGTCGCCCTCGATGATGGCCACAACGCCGACAACGGCGACGCCCGTCAGCGCCCCGAGATAGGGCACGAAATTCAGGAAGAACGCCATCACGCCCCACAAGGCCGGATTCGGCAGCTTCAGCGCATACATCGCCAGGGCAATGGCAATCCCCAGCGCCGTGTTGATGACTGTGATCGAGAAGATGTACGTGGCAATGTCGTTCTGAATCTTGTGGACAATCTCGACGGCCTGCTTCTTCTCCCGCAATCGCGGAAGCACGCGCACGAGCTTTCTCAGAAAGGAATCACCCGACGCAAGCAGAAAGAACAGAAACGCCACTGTCAGAAATGACATCAGCATCACGCCCTGCGTCTGCCCTAACAGGTAATCGAGCAGGCCCTCTCCCCGAACCTGCACCTTGAGGCCCGATTCCCCGACATCCGCGACCTTCTCCACGGCGTCGGAGACGGCCTTCACCTTCTTGATCGGATCTTCGAGGCTGTGGAGTTTCTGTTCGATCTTTCGAACACCGCGAGGAAGTTCGTTGAGCCACGTCGCGGCCGGCGCGGACAACCAATAGAACCCGAACGCCAGGACGATCGACAGCCCCGACAACAGCAGCCCGGATCCCGCGGAATCGGGAATCCCCGCCCGATTCAGCCAGCGCACGGGCGGCCGCAACATCAGGCTCAGCAGGACCGCCAGCACGAGCGGAATGAAGATCGCCCGAGCGACGAACAACGTGTGAAACGCCGCGATGAGGAATACGCCGGTCAAGGCGACGGAACGGATATCGATCGGTCCCCTGAATAACGAGTGGGCCTTCTCGGATTGCACGGATTCCTGTCGACGCGCGTCGTCTTCGCGGCCCTGGCCCAGGTCGCGCGTCGTCTCCCCTGCGTTCGCTTCCACCATCGGATCGGCCGCCGTGCTCTCCCGTTTTGTTTTCTGGCTCATGGCTTTCTGACTTCTCCACTCCGGGATTGCCGGTCGCAACCCGCGATTTCACGCCGCGACAACGGATAAGGGCCGCCGCCAACGCCCCTGTAACCCTAACGCCGGCGATTAAACAATTGTTGAACGCGGGTTCACGGGCGCGTCAGCGGCGCCCCCTAAAGTCTCCAATGAAGTCACGAACGACGAAGTGAAGGACTTCGCCGAATCCATGTGAACTCCAATGCAAGGAGGTACCCTCGATGAAAACAACCCTCAGAATCATCACGTGTGGCGCTGTCGCCCTGAGCGCATCCACCGCGTCTGTCCTCGCCGACACACCTTCCCCCCGCGAGGCGCGAACTGTCGAGAAGCACATGCGGCGAGGGGGCCGATCCCTCGCCGATATCATCCGCGCCGCCGAGGAGAAGAGCGGCGGGAAGGCGGTCTGCGTCGAACTCGTCGACTCCGAAGGACGGCGACAGATCAATCGCAACTGGCGTGAACAGAACAACCAGAAGGCCGCCGACGCCAACGGCGCCGCGAAGGACGAGAACAAGTTCGATTACCGCGTGACCTGCCTCGTCAACCGCTCGAAACTCCAGGACGTGTACGTCTGCCCGCAGACGGGCGCCGTTCTCATGACCTCAAGCACGAGCCGCTACGGTCTCGAGCGCGACTCGCGACGGAGCCCGCAGAATGGCGAAGGTGATTCCGCGACTGCGACGACGAAGCGCCGAGCCCACGGCGAAGACGACCATGACGCCGCGATGACGAATCCGGGACAGACACTGCTGGCGAGTCGGATTATCAATCTTCGCGCCGTCAATCCGCAGAACAACGACCTCGGCGACATTGAGGACATCGCCATGAATCCGCAGAATGGCGATGTCGTCTACCTCGCCCTGGCCCGCGGCGGCTTCATCGGCATCGGCACGACGATGTACGCGGTCCCCTGTGATACCGTGGTGAACTGCAATCAGGATCGTATGTGCCTGGATATCAGCGCCAGCGCGCTGAAAGACATGAAGGGCTTTAAGAATGACGAGTGGCCCACGCAGAGCGACTCGCATCTGACGAAGTCGACGAACGTAGCGAACGCCGCCCGGATCGCGAAGGTCACGGATATCTACGGCAAGGCGCTCTACGGCGCCGACGAGAAGCCGCTCGGCGAAATCGAGGATCTCGTCGTTGACATCGACGCCCGCAGGATCGCCTACGCGATCGTCACCTGCGACGGCGGAATGATCGCCGTCCCCGCCTCCGCCATTCGCCACACGGAGGACAAGTGCGTGATCGACATGACGAAGGAACGATTCCTCGCCATGCCGAAATTCAGGGACGACGCCTATCCGAACTGGATGAACCAGGCCTGGAGCGCCGGCGTCCATCGCGACTTCAACGTCCAGCCTTACTGGAAGGACGCGAAGCCGAGCGAGCGAGGCAACGTGACGATGACGACAACGAATGACTAAGCGCGCGCTCCGGCGCGCGGATGCCCGGCCGGGGGTGGGACCAACGCGTCCCGCCCCCGGCTTTTGGCATTCTTCAGACGCGGCGTTCGCGGCGGATGATCGAGGTCCGGTCAAACCGGGCCAGTCGGACACAGGCGCGCCCGCGCGGCGCCCCACTCAGTCTATGCTGACGGATTCGGCTTCTCGGCGATCAGATGAACGAAGACATCCGATCCACGTGAGACCACAAGAAGTCTGCGCAGTCGCCCGAGACGTCGAAACCAGAGCGTTCCCACCTGTTGCGCCGTCGATATCCCGGCGATCAGACGCAACTCGTTCGCGATCGCAGACGACAGGTCGGCGGGAATGGGCCTCATCCAGTACCAGCGGCTCGGTGAATGGCGTGCGTGTGGCGCCGTCAGAGTGGCGTGTGATTCGGCCGCTCCCCCTCCACGGCGGGCCTCCGGCGTCGATTCTCGCTCCAGCGGAGTTCCATCGCCGCCGCGTTGCTCGGGACGTTCATCCCTGACAAGCTCCCATACCTCCAACTCCCCATCCACTCCGCCCGCGGAGAAGTGGACACAAACGGCGCCGTCGTTGATTGCCTGCGTCAGAATGAGGGCAATCAAATCCCGCCCGGGGTTTTGCTCGCGCTCCTGGGAGTCGCGAACCTCGAGCAGGACGCGATCGCCCAGAAGAAACTCCATCAGGTAGTCACGAATTGCCACGCCATACTCCGCCTGTGCGAATCGCGATCTCCGCTCCCGTGAGCCGCCGACGGCTCCGACTGGTCCCCCGGGAGGCTGCACTGTAAGCCGGGGGGCGCCGCGACACTTGTCATCTGATTCTCGCTGGCGGGAAATCTCACTGAACCTGGCGCATAACCCGCCCTGATCGAGTGCGCCCCGGACCACTGAGCCCTTTTCACTTTCCTCCTGCAGAGTCTACGCCATACCGATTAGCGGTTGATACCGGCGCAGACGAATCCGTCATTGAATTCACGAATTCGCAGGAAACGGCGGCAGAGAAAACCGGCGGAATGTGAACCACAATCCCTGGGCTCCGCGACGCGTACGCGTCACGGATTCACTTCGTGGCTCCCGTGGATGAATCGTGTCCGGCTGATTCGACCTGTCCGCGTACAGATTACGAGATTCGCGTCCAGAATCGGCCACAAGCCTCCCGAGATTCCGAAAATCCCTTTGTTCGAGTCACGTGACCAACGCCCTCAGCCACCCCTAATTCCCTTCTGGAACAGAATTTGCACGAATCAATCGGCGGAACCTACAATTCGGGGAGCATGATTCGACGCGTGGTGTGCGGATGGACGAAGTTCAGAAAATTCAGATCACTCAGATCCTCGGCGAGCTCTCGGATGGCGAAAGATCCGCGGCCGAGCGGCTCGTACCGTTTGTTTACAAGGAGCTCCGGGCGCTCGCCGGCAGCTACCTGCGAAACGCTCGAGCAAACCACACGCTTCAGCCCACGGCCCTCGTTCATGAAGCCTACCTGCGGCTGGTCCGATCCGATGCGGGCTGGTCGAGCCGAAAGCACTTCTTTGACGTCGCCGCGATGGCGATGCGACAGCTGCTGACCGACCATGCCCGCCGCAGGGCCACGAAAAAACGTGGCGGTAAGGCTCAGCAGATGTCGTTAACTCTCAGCGATGTGCCGTCTGATGTGATGGCCGAGGTTGACCTCATCGCGCTGGATGAGGCGCTCACGCGACTGAGCGAACTTGACCCGCGGCAGGCGCGCATTGTCGAGCTGCGATACCTCGCGGGTTTGTCCATCGAGGAAACGGCCGACGTGCTTGAGACGTCGCCGCGTACTGTCACGCGCGAATGGCGCGTCGCCAGGGCCTGGCTGCGCACCCAGCTGAGCGAGGACTGAACTCGTGACGCCCGAACGATACCGGCGGGTCTGCGACCTGTTTCACCTGGCCTGCGATATTCCGGAATCCGATCGCGCCGCCTTTATTGCAGATCAGGCGGATGGTGATTCGGACCTCATCGCGGCCGTCGAGGCGCTGCTCGCCAACGACGACGGCATGGGGTTTGCCGCCGCCGATTCGGGCGGACTCGTTCAGAACATCCTCGGCGATTCCGATGTCGTTTCTCTTCATGACGCGGCGAATGACGAGAACACGCCGCCCCTGCCGGCCTCCATCGGTCCCTACAAGGTCCTTCGCAAACTCGGGGAAGGCGGGATGGGCGTCGTCTACGAGGCGATTCAGACGAATCCGGCGCGCCGCGTCGCCCTGAAGATCCTGCGGCCCCGATTCGCGACGGGACAGATGCTGCGTCGATTCGCGCACGAAGTCCAGATTCAGGGACAGCTCAATCATCCGGGGATTGGTCACGTCTACGACGCCGGCGTCGAGAGAACGCAACACGGGACCTTCCCGTATTTCGCCATGGAGTTGGTCGATGGCAGGCCGATCACGCAATTTGCTCGCGAAGAGCAACTTGATACGCCCGCCCGGCTGGCATTGATGATCGAAATCTGCCAGGCGGTTCAACATGCGCATGACCATGGCGTCATTCATCGTGACCTGAAACCCGCCAATATCGTCATTCCGATGAATGGGCATCCCAAAGTGCTCGACTTCGGCATCGCCCGTGTCACGGATTCCGATCTCCAGCTCACCACCATCCAGACGGCCGCGGGTCAGCTTCTCGGAACCCTGCCCTACATGAGTCCGGAACAGGTCGCCGGCCAGGGCGCAACGCTGGATCGTCGCTCTGACATCTATTCGCTCGGCGTCGTCCTCTACGAACTGCTTGCCGACCGTCCGCCGTTTGACCTGTCATCGCGGTCGATTCCCGAAGCGACACTGATCATCAAGGACGAGGATCCGCCCCGGCTTGGCTCGGTCAATATCCGATACCGGGGCGAAATCGAAGCGATCGTCAACAAGGCCCTGGAGAAAGACATCGCTCGTCGCTATGAGACGGTTCATGAACTGGCCGCTGACCTGCAGCGCGTTCTGTCTGACGAGCCGGTCCGCGCGCGACCGCCAAGCACGCTGTATCAGCTGTCCAGGTTCACGCGCCGAAACAAGGCGCTGGTCGGCGGTGTCGTCGCCACGATGTTCGCGCTGCTGATCGGACTTGTTGGCGCCGCGTCGTTTGCCTACCGCGAGTCCCGCCAGCGGGCGCTTGCCGAACGCGCCCAGGAAGAAGCGCAGCGGCAGTCCTATCGCGTCAGCGTCGCCGCGGCGGCAAACGCCCTGGAAGGGCGGAATGTGCTTGCCGCCCGACAGTTGCTGCGACAGGCGCCATCGGTGTACCGCGGCTGGGAATGGTGGTATCTCCGTGCGCTCGTCGACACGAGCGTGCGCACCATCAGGACCAACGTCGACTCCATCGACATGCTCCGCTATTCCGACGACGGAAACACGCTCATCGGTCACTTCGTGCATTCGTACGCTCGTTGGGATCTGCAATCCGGCAGGTCCATCGATGTCTACCGCGGCGTGGCGAGCTGTGAGGCGGTCGCCAGTCCGGACTTCACCTGCTTTGCAGGTCTCGATGCAACCGGCGGCATCCAGATCCACGATGTGACGCTCGATCAGAGGTTTCAGATCGACGACGCGCCGCAGGAGGTCGAGTCGCTTGCAATCTCACGTCGCAACGACCTGATCGCACTGACGACCACGCAACGTCAGTTTCAGATTCGTCGAATTCAAACCGGGGAGCTCATTTTCGACGCCCGGCTCCCGGAGCGCTCACGCCGGATGGCGTGGTCGCCGACTCAGGACATACTCGCCGTCCGCCTCGAGGACCATCTGACGCTCTTTGACGCGAACGAAAACCGCATCCGTGCGCGTGTCCCAATGACGCACGATGAAAAGCGTGGCGAGCTGCGCTGGAATCCCGAAGGCCGAATCGTGTATCTGGCCAACCACACGGATTTCACCGGCGTTGGCCAGCTCCGCCGCGTCAACGCCGACGACGGGAAGGAACTCGCCCCCCTGATCGGACACACGCGGATGCCCCAGTCCATTGAGTTCGCGCAGGACGGCGAACGGCTGCTGACTTCCGGACATGACGGCACTGCACGACTCTGGGATGTGGGCGCGGCCCAACTCCTTGCGACGCTGAAGGTGGACTTTGGAGCGGCATTCTCGGCGAGAATCAGCCCCGACGGCGCCCTGATCGCCGTTGGGGATTCCATCGGCGCCGTACACGTATTCAATGCCGACACGTTCGAGCCTGTCACGATCCTCACCGGACACGAATCCCCCGTTCAATCAATCACCTTCTCGCCGGACGGACAGTTCATCGTTGCCGGCGCCGGAGACGGGTGCATCCGATTCTGGCCGATTTCGAAGGCCCGCCAGACGCAGGTGCTGCGAGGCCATCAAAGCTATGTTTATCCTGTGGTCTTCAGCCCCGATGGTTCACAGATCGCGTCGGCGTCGTGGGATGGAACGATTCGAACATGGGATGCCCAGACGGCGGAAACAACGCGCGTGATGACCGGCCAGGCCTATCCACCTTACTTTCTTGCCTTTGACCGTCGTGGCGCCCGGCTCGTGTCGTATGGGCACAGCGATCGTACCGTCAACGAAGTCATCGTTAACGACCTGCGGGATGGCGGACAATACCGCATCACCGGCGAACGACAGCGACCCTGCATGGCCCCCGCCTTTCACACGGATGACGATCTCATCTGGCTCCCCCGCACGCCCGGTCCGACGGCCCGGTTCTGGCGTTACCGAACCGGAGAGATCGAAGAGCGCCCCGTCAGCGAACTGGGCCACGTCGAGTCCCCGCTGATCAGCCCGGATGCGACGATGGCGCTGCTCATCGCAGGTGACAACCAGACGCTGAGCGTCATCTCAACAGCGACAGGCGCTGTCGTTCATCAAATCGTCGACAACGCCATGCATGCGGCATGGAGCCCGGACGGCCATCGGATTGTTGTCATCTACCGGAGCAGCAGGGACAAACAGGACGGCGATCGCATCTGCGTCTGGGATGTCAGAACCGGCGCCAGGATTGGCGACCTCAAGGCGCACGTCGGCGGTGTGTTCGATGCCCGGTACTCGCCTGACGGTACTCGGATCATGAGCTGTGGTCGCGACGAGAAGATCCGCATCTGGGACGCAGTCTCGCTGATGCACCTGATTTCACTCAGCGGCCATACGGAGTATGTATGGAGTATCGCGTTCGACACAACCGGCCAACGCCTGATCAGCGGCTCCGGAGACAACACGGTTCGCATCTGGGATTCGGATCCCGATGCGAATGTGAATGTTGACTCAGATGAAGGCTGAGCGGGACGAGCCGGAACACGGGGATAAACCCATTGATGTTCCCTGGCGCCAACTGGAGAGTCGCATCAGCGCGTGTGCAATGACCTGGAACCGCTCGAACGCTGGTCGCGGCGCCCGATCCGCTGCATAAGCACGACTGAACGGTTCATTCAGGTCCGTCTGAAGTGTCGTAACGAATTGGCGCCGAGGGGCATATTCACGCATTCCGTTCAATCGGCGGCGGTTACGGCTTTGCGTCGAGAAAGTCGTTGACCATCGGGACAATGACGGGCGAGCGCCGCATCAGTGTCACGTGAGTGGTGTCGGGCAGGATGGCCAGACGCGAGGCCGAGCGTGGTCGCAGGTCGCCGTGGACGTGCCCCCCTTTCAACCGGAACATTTCCGCTACGTGCTCAAGCCGGATTCCATCGGCGTCGCCGAAGATGAAGAACATCGGCGCCGGCGTGTTCTTCAGCTGGTCGGCGTCCAGGTCGTCCCCTTTGGAATTCGAGGCGAGCAGTCGCCTGACGAAATTCGGAAAGTCGTCCGGCGTGGGGCTCAGCTTCCGGTACTCGACTTCGATCGGCGAACCTTTGAAGTCCTCCGCCGAGAGTTTCGAGATCGCGTCGAGACCTTCCCTGCCCATGCCGTCGCGACGGTACGCGGACGAGATGACGACGACTTTCCGCACGCAGTCCGGTCGCCGGATCGCGCACTGCATCGCCACGACACCGCCCATGCTGTAGCCGATGAGATCCGCCCGCGGAATCCTGAGGTAGTCGAGCAGGGCCGCCACATCGCCGGCGAGATTCTCGCTGGTCATGTCGCGCGCGATGTCCGCCGTGCGGCCGTGGCCCTGCATTTCGACGGCAATCACCTTTCGCGTCCTGGCAAGCTCGTCGATCCATCCATCCCAGTTGTTGGTGATCGTCATGAACGCGCCGTGGAGTAGCACAACCGGCTCGCCACTGCCATGGATCTCGTAGTACATCCGGAGTCCGTTGACCGGCGCGTAACCCGTCACGGTACCCGTCGCCGGCTTCGGCTGTGCCGACACAACAGCGGCCACGAGCACGATCAGGACAAGACTCAATGTGCTCAGGAGGAACACTGATTTCGGCGCCGAGAAACGCCGCTTGCTCGCGTTTGCCGGATGAACTGACAGCGTCATTCTGTTTCCTCGCTTCATCCCATGCTGGCGAGAAGCTCGTCGAGCTGGTCGAGAACCTCCGGCATCGCGCCCGTCGATCCGAGGTCCACCGCCTCCTTCGAAGGATAGCGATCGTGCACAACCAACAACGTCCCGCCCGCGCTTTCTTCGAAGGTCACCGTCGTGACAGTCTGGCCTTCGTCGCCTTCATCGTTGGTCCAGACGAGGCGCGAGTGCGGTGTCACTTCGAGGTACGTTCCGAAGAACTCCATCGTCGAATCTTCGTGGCGAAACACCAGGCGATACCGGCCCCCGACGCGGACATCCAGTTCGCAGGAAAGCAGGTTCAGGCCATACGACCTGGGTACCCACCATCGCCTGAACAGTTCCGCGTTGGTCCACGCCTCAAACACGAGGCGCGCGGGCGCGTCGATGGTCCGTGTGACGACGACGTCGCGATCGGACGTCCGCTCCACCTTCGTGCGTTCATTCATGGGAGTGGGCTCACTTTCCCCGCCTGCGTCCATTGGTTTGTTCCTTCCGTTTCAATTCGGCGACGACGACATCCAGTTCGTCGAAGCGCTCGGCCCAGAGTTGGCGATGCCGATCGATCCACGCCAGCGCCCCATCCAGCTGGCCCGGGCCCAGCCGACAGGTCCGCACGCGCCCGACCTTTTCCGTGGTGACCAGCCCCGCCCGCTCCAGGACACGAACGTGCTTCTTGATCCCCGTGAGGGTCATGCGAAACCGCCTGGCGAGGTCCGTGATCGAAGCGTCGGCACGCGCAAGGCGCTCCAGTATGCCGCGTCGAGTGGCGTCCGAGATCGCGGCAAACGAGGCGTCCAGCTGGGCCGGCGTAAACTGCACCATTTGGTTCAGTATATAGAATCGAAGGTCGGATCGCAATAGGCGGACCAGGCCACGGCGCGGGCGGCCAACCCTGAACAGGCGCCGTCAGGGCGACGGTCGATGTGAAGGGGGCGATGGAACGTCGTTTGTGAACATCTGACGGGGTCTTGGCCTTTTTCCCGGGGCTGCGTTCAAACCGCACGCGTGCCACCGGTCGGCTTGTCAGCCGACACATCGACCTTATTCGCTTTGCATTCGCGTCGCCAAGCCACCCATCAAGCGGGCGCTCAAGATCTGCGATGCACAGCTGAATGCCCTTGAGCAATCAGGCGGCAATTTCCCGGTCGATGACATTGGATGGCACGAAGGCGCGAGCGAGCGTCAGGATTGGCTCATCATATCAGGGAGAAACCGAGGAGGCTCGCTCATTGTCATCACACGGGGACATGACAATCTGGCCTTCCTGGATCAGCACTCTGTAACGGCCGGCAACCTTCTTCGACCATTCCAGATCTTTTGCCGATGGTCGATGATCAACAAGGTTCAGACGCCGATCAACAATCAGATTGGTGACATGGTTGACCTGTTGCATGGCACGGTTCGGAAACATCGATATTTCTTCGGGGCGGACCTGCAAGTCCAACAGCGGAGTTTCCAATCCCGGGCGACGGAATGTGGTTGAACACTCAAGGCCCTTTCCAAAATGCGCGGTATCGATCTGATCAATGGTGCTGCCCAGGCGGATCGGATCTCCATTGCATGGCCTGTACCGATGGGGTCCGGTCGGCATATCCAGGAACGCGTATGCGTGGATGTGAGCTGGCGTCAGACGCGTTGCGACTGCGGCAAGAGAGTCCTGCTGTGACAAGCTTTGACGTTTGAACCAGGCGGTATCAAGAACCGACGCCGCATCTGGTGGACCAACGCCCTCAATTTCTGTCGGATCGAGGATCATGACAAACGGAACCATGTCGTAAGATGTGTAGCGAACTGGATAGTCTTCGGAAGGGATATCCTCCAATCCGCCGCCCTGCCCAAATCCGTCGAGCTTGTTGTTGACGCCCCATGCGACGAGCGCTGGCCGACCACAGACACCCGCGTTGTCTGGAAAGAAATTCTCGACTGCAACTATCCCGTCGATGTTACCGAAATGCAGGAACCGCCCGAAGCCTTCCTCCCGCTCCCCTGAGTTCTTGTTCAGAACGAGAATCGACCACTGATAGCATCGCGCTGCGGATTTCGCAACCACCACAATCTCCGGCGTGCCATCAATATCAAGATCCGCCTGAATTACGTGCATCGGTTGCCAATGCCCATATTCCCCACAGTCCGGCCATACCATATTCGCGATATCGGGTGGCGGCGACAGGACATCGCTCGCCTCCCAATTCAAATCCAGATTTGAATTGAACGAAAGCAGGCTTGAGGCGTGGATACCAGAATGACGAGATAAGCCGACAAGTACCATATCGCTCGCGCGATCATCCCCTGACAGCAATCTCACCAGAGAAAGGTCGTACTCTCCCTCCACACGAATCTCTTTCCATTTGTCAAATGACTCATAGATAACATGTATCTCACGGTTTCTTGTTGAAGCCGCATCGAATTCCACAGACTGAATGCGCTCCGGCGAGCGCAAGCCCAAAGACATGAGGATGATCAGGCACACGAAGACGATTATTGCGGCCCCTCCAACAACCGAGGCCCGTGAGCGTTGCCACCACGGCAATGTTGGCGCCTTGGCATCTTCAATCTCTTTCATTAATTGCGTCGCCGATGTGAAGCGCCTGCCTGGATCAGTGTGGCACGCCTTATTGATGATTCGGATGGTTTCCGCGAGTCCCTTTACGCGATGGTTCATCCGATCGCCCGGGAGCCGTGGGAATTCAGCCGCCGGCAACCCCGTGACAAGTTCGTAAAGAACGCGACCCACCGCGTACAGGTCATCCGCCTCGCCCGTCGGCGTGCGGTATCCTACCGTTCCCGCTCTGACAGTCTCGCGGTCCTTTGCCCCGAAGAGGCTCAGATCCGCGATCTTAGGCTCACCATCAACGAAGAGAATGTTCTCAGGCTTCACATCAAAATGCGCGAGATTCTGACCATGCAGACGCTCCAGTGCAGACAAGAGCTTTGAGCAGATTGTCAACCCGCCCCGAACATCGAGTTGGTTGGATTCCTCAATGTACGTGCGAAGCGTTCTTGGTACATATCCGTCATTCGTCGCCTGATAATCGCAATCCGCTGTCTCCATCACGTAGTAGTAATGTGAGTCAGTCTCCCCAACGGTCAATATCTGCAGGAGATGAGGATGCGCGTTTGAGCAGCATTGGTATTGACGCACGCCTTCAATCTCGCGGTGGCTTCGGCTCGCGTGAGACTTATCGAGCAGCTTGACTGCGCGGCGCTGCCCCGTGAGACGCTCCTGCGCCAGCCAGACCTCTCCAAACCCCCCGGACGCAATAAACTGAGTCAGGTCATAATTGGGGATATCAGGTTTTGATGTGAGATTATTCAAACTAATCTCGCCCCGCCAGCCGCGTAATCCACAGCTCTCGATGCAAGCATAGCGAGCTTCACATCTCAGAGTCTACCCCCCGTCATCCGTATCGTTGAGGGTCGTCGAGATCTGATGTTCAAGGCGCTGGATTGCCTTCTTGGCTGAGTCGCGGGCTCTCTGGGCGATTCGAAGACGCGCTAACATAGGATCTGATTCAACCATGTCGGCAGCGGCAGCTGCACATCGCGTGCAAGTTTCCAAATGGTACTCGATTGGTTCCAAGGCAGGTGTGGTTTCAACTGCAGCCAGGTAGTCGCGAAGCCTGTCTTCAGGAGGACAACCCGCCATCGATCACCCCTCCTCCGCTTCCAGCCGATCAACGATTACCTTTAGCTTCTTTATGATCCGAGTCTTACTTATGTACACGGCATTCCGCGTAATCCCAAGCAAACGCGATACGTCTCGCGCATCACGTCCGTCAATGGCACAAAGCTGAAACGCCTGAAAGACTGCGGGGTCGGACTCCTTGGCGATAATATCCAGAGCCGCTGTCAATCTGGCCTGCTGCCATTCTATTTCAAAGGCTTCATCCATCGGAGCATTGAGCGGAGAGGAATCCAGTCCAGCAGCAGGAAGCTCACCCTCATGGATGCGAGACCGGATTCTCCGTCTGTGCATGTCGGCAATCTTGTGTTTGACGATTCCTCGCAGCCACGCCTTAAACCGTCCACTTTGCCGATCAAACGGCTCCTCCATGCTTGAGAACGCCCTATGCACAGCAATCAGCGTTTCTTGAACTGCGTCCTGAGCGTCAATCTCATTGAGACCGAGGCGACGCGCGATCGAAAACAACATGGATGCGTAGCGGTCGAAGAACAATCGCCAGGCAGGTTGCGAGCCTTCTCGCAGCGATTCGAGCAGAGTAAGGCTGGTTGTTGACTGAGTATTGCGGTTCGGTGGAGTCATCACATCCTTTCCATACCTCGTTTGCTGAGGCGGCCATCTTTCCAGAATTCTGATTTCCCGGATTGATTCTCCTGGCCGGTAAATCACAACAAGAAGTAGAAAGATCCCGAGCCGACTGGCGAGTTGTGTTGTGGTCGGGTCATATCGTGAACCGGTTCGGCAACCACGTTGGTAAGGAGCCTATCAGCGACAAGCTAAGGTGGCCAGCCTCGCCGGACACTTGCCCCCTGGCAGATCGCGATTCTGACCCACCCATACCCGCCCGGGGAGTCGACCAAGACGGGAAAAGAAGCGATCAGCGAGACGGAGGCGGATACGACATGCAATCAACTGAGGCGCGGGCACAAGGCGTCGCACACGCGAGAGTTCCGAAAGCCAGGACAATGACCAGACTCTTATCGAACTTCAAAGGAGAACCCGAATGTCAGACCAATGTGTGACGAAGAAGTCAGCGATCGCAATGATCGCGGCAACAACGCTGATTCTACTTTCGACAAGCATCCTTCGGGGAGACATCTGGGCGGATGGAGTAGCCGATTCACAGACAGGAACAGGTGATCATCCCCTCGCAAATGGGCTGGGCGCTCCCGACTGGCCGGGTTGCTACGCGGATCCCTGTTTTGGCCAATTCGTCGCGTCTCCAGGCGAAGGCGGATTTGTCACCTACGAGTTCATTGACAATCAAGTGCTCGATATCCCTGGGAACGACTTTGCAATCTGGCTCGTCGGCGGGGGATCGCAGGAACAAGGGACCGTGTCGGTGAGTTTGGATGGCGTCGTGTTCGCCGAGATTGGGAGCATCGTTGACGGAGACGACAGCGGCCCTCTGGGCTTCGACATCAGCTCCTCAGGGTTGTCCGAGATTCGATTCGTGAAATTAACGGATGTGCCCGGCGATGATAACGCTGTTGACATCGACGCGTTGGGCGCGCTGTGTACACCCGATTTCGACGGATTGATCGCGTACTACCCTTTCGACGGAGACGCCCTCGATTTCAGCGGCAACCACTTTGATGGAATCGCAAACGGGGGCATCACCTACTCGCAGGGCGTGCTGGGGCAGGCGGCTAACTTTGACGGCATAGACGACTGGATTCAGGTCAATCAAGGAGGAGCGCTCACCTTCGATATTGACGTGGATTCCTATACGATCAGTGTTTGGGTCCGGGTATCGGGTCAGAGCGGAGAACACTGGATCATCCAGGATCGACACGGAAGTAACACATCAGTGTCTTACTCTTTTGGTGTATTTCCCGAGCGGGTGAATCCACCAGAGCAATACAAGTTAAGCGTGTTCTACGGCGCTCCCACGCCAGAGTATGATGTTCGAGGTGGAGCCGGTGTTGTACTCGCCGAGTGGCGCCATTTGGCCGTGGTTCATGACCATACCTCTGGGATGAAACTGTTCATCGACGGGCAGATTGTTGACGAGACTTCGATTCCGGCCGGGAACTTTCCCACACCGGACGCGAACAACGAGATCACGACAATCGGCGGCTTCTGGAGTGTAAACGGGTTGATTGAGAACTTCCTTGAGGGCATGCTTGACGAACTCCGAATATACAATCGACCACTGAGTTCGGAGGAAATACGCGGACTGATGGATTGCAACGCAAACGGCGAGATCGACGCTCGTGATTTCTGCTATGGCTTCGGCACGGATTGTCAGCCCAACGGTATTCCAGATGAATGTGAACTCGCCGGGAATGACTGCAATAACAACGAGATTCCCGATGAGTGCGAGCCCGATTCTGATCAGGACGGCTTGATCGACAACTGTGATAACTGCCCCCTGCTCGCAAACGATCAACAGGAGGATCTTGATCTTGATGGAATCGGCAATGCGTGCGACCCAGATATTGATGGCGACGGCGTACCGAACGAGATAGATGAGTGTCCCGAGAATTCGCCCGGACTTGAAGTCGATTGTGAAGGTCGCCCGAGGGCCGATCTGAACAACGACTGCGAAATCAATGGCCTCGACACCCAGATCTTCGTACAGACTCTACTCAGCCAGTGACACGCCGACAGAGAAGGGAAACAGCGCTTGCCCAGCCTCCTGATCCGGGAGGCTGGGTCTCCTTTTTCACCCGAGGACGCCGGTAACTGACAACGCTGCGAAGATGTGCACGTCCTCCGTATGTTCCGGGAGTCTTTGCGCTTTCACTTACCCCGCTCGTTCTGAAATCGCCGGCGTCAGCATCGGCGTTGAAGCTTGAGCGGCGCGGCCCACTGACTGATTGACGCCCCCCCCTGCTGACGCCAAACACCCTAATGTACGGCCGCCCCTTCCACTTGAAGCACAGCGAGTATCGACGCTCCGCTATTGCAGAAACGCCAGCGGTGTGGCGTTCGGCTGGCAAAAAGGTGGCGTTTGGGTGGCGCTCTGGAGTATAAACAACGAAGGGTTCACGCCAAGAGATGACGTAAACCTTTTAATTCTGTGGCTTATGAATCGGGGCGACTAGATTCGAACTAGCGACCTTCTGCACCCCATGCATTGACACCCCAATTCTAACCAACGCGGACAAAGCACTTACGATCGAAGCTACGAACGTTTCCACCCCGGTTTCCACCACCGAACCCATTTCCGTGCAATTTAAGGACAAAAAGGGCCAAAAAGGAAACGCCGCCAACAGCGCGCCGCCGACGGTTGATTCGGGCGCATCGACGGGACGCGATTCACTGGAAGCGCTGGCCGACGCCTTGCGGGCGCTGACAGCGGAACAGCGGGCACAGCTCGCCGAGCTGCTGCGGGATGGATGACGCCGCCGCATAGGGGGGGAGTTGAAATTCTGACGCGCATTCGCGCCTGACCGCATCCCCAGGCTCGCAGTATTTCTCACCGATTTCGCCCCCTCCCCCTCTGTCACATTCTGTCATCGCATTACCGCAATTGTCGCCGATAGACTTGGGGAGGATCGCCGCAATTCGATACAATCGCGATCGAAAGGCAGACACTTTCTCCGCATCAGAGGGGCCAATCGCATGACTCGAATTCACTTTGTCGCCGTTGCGTTATACATCGTCGCAAGTATCACCGGCCCGGAAGCGCTGTCTGCGTCGAGTGCGCAATTTCAGGGACTTGGCGACATTCCCGGCGGCATGACTTCGAGTACGGCATACGGCGTATCAGCGGACGGATCGGTCGTCGTTGGCGGCGGCGCGCCTGTCGGGGCCGATCAGCAAGCAATTCGCTGGACAAAGGCCGACGGGCTTAGCGGAATCGGATATCTACCCGGCGGTTTGCCGTACAGCTTGGCGACCGCTGTGACGCCGGACGGGCAGACAATCGTCGGCATCGCGCAGGACGATGACGGCTACCGAGCATTTCGCAGCGGGAGCGATGGAATCATGGTCGGGCTCGGCGATTTGCCGGGCGGGTCGTCGCATAGCTACGGATACGCTGTCTCGGCGGATGGATCTATCGTCACTGGTCTAGCAGGCAGCTCGGATGGCAATCAGGCGTTTCGCTGGGACGCTACGAATGGAATGGTTGGCATCGGTGATCTGGCGGGGGGCGGATTCGGAAGCGTCGGGTACGGCATGACACCTTCGGGCGAGACGATCGTCGGGAAAGGCTCAAGTGGCGCGGGTTCTGAAGGATTCGCTTGGAATGCGAATGACGGGATGACCGGACTAGGTGACCTACCGGGCGGCGGATTCGACAGCGAAGCGCGGGCTATCTCGGCAGACGGCGCGACTGTCGTCGGTCAGGGATTGTCGGCAGCGGGATATGAGGCTGTCCGCTGGACTGACGGCGGAATCGAAAGTCTCGGCGACCTTCCGGGGGGGGACACTTGGGGAATCGCATATTCCGTATCGGGCAACGGGGCCGCTATTGTCGGGTCCAGTATCTCCGACGCTGGGCTCGAAGCGTTCATTTGGGATTCGACGAACGGGATTCGGAATCTGCAAGACGTACTGGTTCAAGACTACGGTTTAGGTGACTCGCTTTCGGGCTGGCGGCTCTCAGTCGCCTTCGGAATCACGCCGGACGGTCGAACGATTGTCGGGGATGGGATGAATCCTGACGGGTTTACCGAGGCATGGGTCGTGACGATTCCCGAGCCGAATACCATGGCGATTATGTTGGTTGTCGGGACTGTATTGACTCAGCGGCGTCGATGGCGGAACAGCCCCAGGTGACGAGAGGGAGAGAATTTGCACAGCCCTTAATTAGACGAATCCGTGAATTTCTCCACGTTTAGTCGCAAAAAAAGAGCTGGGTGCAATTCGGCGGTCTTACCAAAACTCACAATCGCTCCCGACTAGGATGGCTCGTTATAATGCAGCGAAGGTTAGCCCGGCGACGGTCGAGCGACGCGCGCCCCGGATGCGACTCACGATGATCCGGTTGTGTCCGAGGGCGCGCAACCTATCGAGGATCATCAAAAATGCCGCACGGAAGCGCCCATACTCTGCCGATTTCTCAAGATCGTCTCGCTATGCTTCGCGCCATCGACCGATGGCAATATGACGGGATTGATTTCGTAATCGGGACTGTCGAATCCGTCGAATTCAGACCCAACGACGGCAGCACGCCAACTCGATTCAACGGAGGCGGCGGCCTAGTAAACACAATTCGGCTGGACGCGGGAGTCCCTTGGTGCCTAGTTGCACCGGAGATGCCGCCGCATGGTCGAGATATGAGATTCCTACAGGCTGAACTTCGGCACTTGGAAGGCTGCGATTACGTCGAATGCGCTCGCAGGCCGGCGGAGGAAATCGCGGTTCAGTTTATTTATCACCAGCTTGCCGGCGGGCGCGGTGAGTACGCGGCAACAAACGCCGCCAATGTACGAATCTGGATTGACCCTATACATGACGGATCGTTAAATCTGCTTTGGGTGTCAATAAATGGCGAGTCGCCATGCGGAATCAGGACAGATCGCAATCAGGAGATCTATCGGCTGCGTCCAGAAGGAAAGCGGTTGCTGGCAATCAATCCCCGCGGGAAGCCGTTGTTGATTGGACTTCACAGTTGGTCAGACCTAGCCGACTATTACGATGTAGCAGAACAGAAGCGCAATGCGTTCAAGGTAAAACTATATCGATTTCGTGATAGTTCTGATTCGGGATGGAACGAGATTCAGAATCCGGGCCATCGCAGCGCAAGGTACCTCTTTGATGCACGGGCCGTTGCGCCGATCATCCGAGAGTATGCCGGCGTTCCTGTTGAGTAACGCCCGTTACTCAAATGTAACTCGAAACGAGTTCCTTGTCGGAATACGCCGACGGCGGACCTGTGCTGTCGCTGTTCCACGCCGTTTTCATTTCTCAATTGTTACTCGGCAACACCCACGCCAATCCCCTGCGATGATCCCGATTGATTCGTGTTGATCCGCTATCGAATGCGGGCGCGAAGTCTCGATTTCGGGAGATTGCGCAATGCAAACCGCGATTGACGCCACCGACGGGCGCACCGTCGGGACCGATCCAGCACGGTCCGAATTGCTGGATGTCAAAGCCGTTTCGGTGCAGCTCTGCTGCTCGCCGCGAACCGTCTATCGGCTCGCCGACGCCGGACGGATGCCGCGACCGGTCAAGGTCGGTTCGCTTGTTCGTTGGCGTCGGGCGGACATTCTCGAATGGATTGCGGGCGACTGCCGCGACCTTAGCGCTTCGCGGCGAAAGGGGGCGGGCCGATGAAACCGACGGATCGACTCAATCCCGCGATTCCGCCGACGCACGGTCGGGCAATCGGCGAGCATCGGAAAAGGGACGCGCTCGAACTTCACGAAGCGAACCGCGACGACATATTGCGACGCGGGCGGCTGGCATTGCTCGAAGTCTTGCTTCGGAGCGGAACGGCGACGGCGGATGATGTCCGCGACGCAATCGAGTTGCCACCGGGTGTCGATGGCCGATGTCTCGGATCCGTGCCAGGACCGCTTGCAAGGGCAGGCATCATCGAACGCGGCGGATACGCCATGTCGGCGCGACCGGCGCGGCACGCTTCGATTCTGACGGTCTGGCGGCTTGTGGATGCGGCGGCGGCTCGGCGATGGCTGGCGACGAACCCCGCACCGCCGGATGACGATGACGCGGCGGCGGGCGTGTTGCGGGATGATCCACCCAAAAAACCGAGCCCAGCGGCGGCAACCGTCGGGCTCGGCGCGGAGGGCCATTAGATGACACCCCGTAAGAAGTTGACGGACATTCTACACGGCGGCGACCGCGAACGCATCGCGGCCGTTTTCGACCGGGCGGACGCCGCCGAGGACTTCCAGCCACTACCAGGCGGCGACTACGAGGCGCATGTCGTCGGTTTGGAGTTGTTCGAGAGTCGCAACGGCACGCCGGGCGTCAAGCTGTCGTTTCGCGTCTGCGATGGACCGCACACCGGGCGGCTATTCTGGTCCGACCTCTGGCTAACCGCAGCGGCGCTGCCAATGGCAAAGCGCGACCTTGCGAAACTCGGCATCACGGCGTTGGAACAACTCGAAGGCGACTTGCCGCAGGGCATCCGCTGCCGATGCAAAGTCACGCTCCGGCGCGATGACGACGGCAACGAATTCAATCGACTTCGCAAGTTTGACGTCGTTGGCATCGACACGCCCCAGGCCGATCCGTTCGCGCCGACCGACGACGTCGGCCAGGATACCGATACTGACGCATCGGACCCGACATCGTTCGATGTCGCGCAGCTCGAAGCCGAATTGCAGGCCGAAGCGGCGGCGGCCGAGGACGGCGAAAGCGAAGGGCGGGCGGCATGATGACGATGACGAACGCGGCGCCGTATGGCTTTCGCGTCGTCGGGAATGCGACCGAAGCGCGGCGGCTCATAGATTGGGCCGCCGCCTTCGCGGCGCATGCCGCATGCGACGAACGCGCTGAGCTGGACCGGCAATCATTTCTGAGTGTCTATCGCTTCGGCGACGACTTCCGCACACACCTAAAGCGCTTCGGCTCCCCGAAGGGCTATCGCGGGAGCTGTTTCGCCGATTGGCTTTGGCTGGACATCGACCGCGAAGGCGACCTGCGGCAGGCGTTGGACGATACGCGGCGGCTTGTCGTCGGAATCGCCGAACGCTACGGCATCGACGCCGACGCACTGCTGCTCTTTTTCAGTGGCGGCAAAGGCTATCACGTCGGCATCCCGTCGGCGCTGTGGACGCCGTCGCCGTCGGATCGGTTCAACGATACCTGCAAACGCTTCGCAATCACGCTGGCCGAACGGCTCGATATTGACATCGACCGCAGCGTTTATGACCGACAGCGGCTATTCCGCTCGCCGAATTCGCGGCATCCGAAAACGGGACTCTACAAGCGGCGACTGACGGCGGACGAGCTGCTGCAATTGTCGCCGGAGGCGATTCGACAGCTTGCCGAGTCGCCGGACGTCTTCGACATACCAATGGTCACAGCTCGAAGCGAACAGGCTGCCGCCAATTGGCGGGAAGCTACCGAGGCCATTGAGCGCGGACAGATTGCCAAGACCGAACGCCGACGCCAGGGCGCGACGTTGAATCGCACAACGTTGGCTTTCATTCGAGACGGCGCGACGACGGGCGAACGGCACGCACGCCTATTCTCGGCGGCGGCGAATTTGGCGGAATTCGATTGTCCGCCGGAGTTGGCGCACGCCTTGCTGACGGAATCGGCGCTCGATACCGGGCTTTCGCCGTCGGACGTTCGGCGGCAGATTGACTGCGGACTGGAATATGACGGAGGCGAGGAACGATGACAGCGGCAAAATACCTGACCGCAATCGATGCCTTCGACGACTGGCGCGACGCCGTGCTGACAGGCACGCCGCCGACACTCTTTCCAATCGGGCCGGGCGAGCTGTCGCGGATCGAAGTCGGTCCGGAGTTGGTGACGCTGTTCGGCGGCGCGCCGGGGGCTGGCAAGACGGCATTCGTCATGCAAGCCATCATCGACGCCTTGCGGCTGACGCCGACGCTTCGCGCAATTGTCTGCAACGTCGAAATGCCGCCGGGCATTCTGCTCGACAGGCAGCTCGCACGGCTGAGCGGCGTGGACCTGACATCGATTCGATATCGGCGACTCGACAGCGCGCACGCCGAACGCATCGACACGGCGCTGCACACGCTCGAATCGTTCGCGGATCGGCTGGCATTCGTCCGACCGCCATTTGATCTAGCGAATGTTGCGGCGACGGCGGACGCCTTCGACGCTGGGCTGATAGTGTTGGACTACATCCAACGCATTGCACCGCCGGGCAAGCATGACGCGCAGCGGTCATCGGTTAATGAGACGATGGACTACATCCGCCAATTCGCCGACGCGGGCACGGCTGTTATCGTCGTCGCCGCCGTCGGGCGCACAAGGGACTCGAAGGGCCGCAGCTCGTACGCGGGCGACGGTCTGTCGCTGGCGTCATTCCGCGAATCGTCGGAGCTGGAATACGGGGCCGATGACGCCTTCATCCTGACGCCAGACGATGACGACGCCGAACACGTCACGCTGCGGCACCTGAAATCTCGGCACGGCGAGACTCGGGACATCGGACTGCGGTTCGACAAGTCGCTGCAACGGTTCGGGCCTCTCGACGCAAACCAGACAAAATCAGGCGCGAAAAAAAGGGCGGGAAACTGCGCCCGGAAGCGTGTCGCGCCGTCGGCGCTGGCGGCATTGTGGAATCGCACCGAAGCCGCTGCGGATGACGCCGAGGGCGACGCATGACGGGTCGCGGAGTTATTGACGTCGGCGCGGAGCCGCCGCCGCTGGACGCACCGAAGCGCGCCGCCAGTCGGGGCGCGGACCGCCAGGGTAGGCCGGGCAGGTCGAAGCCGAAGCGGCGCAGGGCGACGGCGGATCGGTTCGCGACGCTCAATGCGTTTGTGGACCTGTCGCTTCGGGAGCTTCGGCGACCTGATATCGCGGTCTGGCTTATCCTGTTTCGCGATACGCGCAACGGCACGGCACGGACGGGACAAACGGACATCGCACGCCGGGCGGGCATATCGGCGCGAACGGTCCGCCGGTCCATCGGACGGCTCAAAGCGGCGGGACTCCTGCGGATTGTGAAACGCGGCGGACCAAACGCCGGGCCGTCAGTCTATGCCGTCGTCGGCAACTCGATGGCGTAAGCGCTGGCGGACAAAGCTGTGTCCGCTGATACCGGTCAGGATGGCGCATTTGCTACGGACAGAGCTGTGTCCGCCATCCCAAAAGGGACCATAAGCGCGTCGCTGCGCCTTGCGGCAGGCGACGCTCAGAAAGTGATTGCAATTGCAATCGACAGGATGTAAGGTTTGTTACATGGCTGGAAAGAGTAAACGAAATCCGACGATGACCGAACTGCTTCGGCAGGCGCTTCGCGACTGCGAATCGCTGAACGCCGTCGAAAAGGCAACGGGCGTAAAGCGTCAAACGCTGGCGAAATTCATGCGCGGGGAGCAGACGATTCGGTTGGATAGTGCGGACATTTTGGCAGAGCACTTCGGCTTTGCGCTGAATCACAAAGCGGGGGGGCTGTGACATGGCCGCGCCAGTGACACATACGACCGCTTGCGATACGGCAAGGGATTTTCTCGATTGTCTAAGGTCATCGAATCCGGTGTGGCTTCCTCCCAATACCATAAAGAGTCCATGGGTTTTTAGAGGCCATGGTCGAGCAGATTGGAAACTGACCGCAAGCGCACGACGACAAGACGGGCAAGACAAGTTAATGCCACTAATCGATCGGATTCGTCCGTCGTTGGAGAGGTCGGGCTGGAATCCGATCGATCAGGAAATCCTCACGCAACTCTATGCAGAACATCGCGCCGTTGTGCAATTTGCCGAACAGGCGGACGCACTTGGCCTAAGAGTCCCTGAGTTGGATCAACTTTTTGAGAAGCGAACAATCAACGCGTTTGCGAGTACCTTGGGCGGAAGAGCGTGCCGTCCGAGTCTAGCGCATGCGATTGCGCAACATCACGGTATCCCGACATGTTTGCTGGACTTTACATACAACGGGCTGATTGCGGCGTATTTTGCTGCGGAATCCGCATGTCGGTTAATGACGGGTGGAACGGCGTCGGATACGTTGGCGGTTTGGGCAGTCAATTACATCGCTTTGGAGCGCGGAGGAAAATGCGGACGCGTTCTATGCCCCAAGACGGAGAGCGAGTATATCCATGCGCAAGACGGTGTGTTCCTATTCGATGTCGATGCGTCGAAGTACTTCCGTGAATTCAAACGTTGGCGAGCGATCGACGAAATAGAACTTGACTCCCCAACTCCAAACGACCCGATACGTTTGATTACGTTGCCCATAGAGCAGGCGAAGGAAGTACTCCGGCTCTTATGGGCAGAAGGCGTTTATAAAGCAAAGTTGATGCCCACCTACGATAATGTAGCGGAGGCTGTGTTTAGGCGACTCGAACTCGACTCGGAATTTGACTAGGCATGGGCACAATCTACCGACGCAACATCCTGAAACTAGTCCCCGCGGGAGCCGAGCTGTTCACGAAGCGCGGCAAGCGATTCGCACGCTGGACGGATCGGCGCGGCAAGACGCGGACGGCCGAGATTCACGTCACGCAGGTAGGCGGCGAGCGGATTGTCATCAAGTCGAAGT
>DAOPJV010000026.1:0-81903 GCA_035399845.1 Phycisphaerae bacterium
GCGCCGACGTCTGACCGCGTGGAACGACGACCGTGTTCATGCGCCGCGCCAGATCATTCGCCAGCCCGCGAACGTATCCACAGAAGTCGATGTCCGAGAGCTGGCAATACGGATTGAACACCAACAGACCGCCGTGATCACTCACCGCCAACAAACATCGCGCAACGATTCGCCCCTTGTCGTCACGCCCGTAGAGTACTTTCTTGTTCACATCCGCCGCATTCGCAAACACGGAGAAATAACTGAATCGCCCCGGAGTCAGGCAGGTCCCGAACAGCGCCCCCATCTGGAAGATCTCCAGCGGATCCTCCTCGAAGTTCATCGTCAGCCGCGTCCTGTCGTCGGCGCGCCATTCCCACGGCGACCGCGTTTCCAGCCACGGCGCCATGTCAATGTTCCGTCGCTCCATCCGCCGGAGAAACGCCCGGTTTGCCGGATGATCGCGCATGTCCCACGGCGCGGGGCCGCAACGCCGACGATACAACTCCAGCGCGAGCGCCTTATTCTCATTCAGCGACAGCGCCGCAACGAGCCCTTCAAGATCGCGCGGCGATAGAATCGCCGATACGTCTCCGACTTCACCCCACATCGCCTTCAGCGCGGCCGCGACGCCGGCTCTCAGTTCCCGCCGCCATCCGTCCATCACAATGTCGCGAATCGCGCGCTGGATCCGTTCCAGGCTCTTTCGCTCCTGCGAACGATCCGCGACATACCCGTCGCGTTCGCTCGCCCGCAAACGATCCAGACGCACGCGCAGCGCCGCGGGCGCCGTCGCGTCCAATATCCGCGCCTCAAGCGCCACGATCTCCCGCGCGATCCTCGCCTGATCCGGGAACACGCGATCCAGGAGCCGTCGCGCCTTGCCCTCCGCGTCGCCTTCCAGCGCGTTCAACAGCGCCAACGGCGCATGCAACGCCGGCGGATAGCGTTTCGCCCAGTCGGGAACGACATTTCGATCGGGCCGAAGCGTCGGTCCCACCACGCGCCCCAGCGACGCCAGCGCGCCTGAGAGGCGCCGCAGCTCGTCCACTCGCTTCAGTTGACCGTCGATGATGGCGTCGCGGACCAGCGTCGGCCAGCCCGCCCGTTCGACGACGTCACAGAACCGGATGAACGCCGTGGCCGTTGACGGTATGTGATCCTGCTGGGCGTTGAACAATGCGAACAGCGACGCGAACCCGTCGGCGTCATCGGACAACCGCGCAGCGTAGGCGCAGTAGATGTCGTCGAAATAAGCCGGCGCCGGATCCAGCCGACGGAGCGCGAGATATCGATCACGCGCTTCTTCCGCGGACGAGGAGACTTCCGCAAGCGTCACGACGCCACTCACTGTCCGATCCGATGGCCACGCGCCCGAGGCCCGAATGATCAGGCCCATGGCGTCAAACACGCGGCGCCAGAGTCGAGGCGCGGGCTTCTCCTCGATGATCTGCATATCCGGCATCGTCCACCGGCCTCGTGGCTCTCCGCCGTTCTTCTCGTAGACCTCCCGCCACGGCGTCAGCCAGAGATCAGTATCGTCCGCGTTCCGCAGGTATCGCCGGAACTCGCGGAGATACGGCGTGATGGCGCCGCCGAACTCCCCTTCCGAGCGAAGCCAATACTGCAGAAACTGGGAACGCAGCGCGTTTCTCTCCGGATCGCGCGGCAGGAGATCCAGACAGGCGACGGCCACCTGCTGAAACGGCGCTCGAACGCCCAGCGACGCGTACTGAACGTTCTCGACGAGCGTCTCGACGGACAAATCGCCGGGCCGAATCGATTCCAGCGTTTCGATCGCCTGACGCGCTTCGCCGAACTCCCGTTTGCTGATCTGACGACCGCTGTTCCGCTGCATCACGCGAAGCCGCTCAATCAGCGCCCCCGCCGCCGTCCAGTATCGCTCCCACGCATGGAATGCAATCGGCGCCATAACCCGTTCAAACAGCGCCATCGCCCGTCGCCGCGCGCCACGTTCCTGCAGAAAGAGCCATCCGGCATACGACAGGAGCGTTTCGACATTGTTCGCCGTCGGTAGCGCCGGCAGCGCTTTGACGTCACCCAGCTTCTTCAGCGAGGCGTAAGCCGATCGAATCTGTTCGACAAACTGTCGATCCCGCGTCGTTGAACAGGTGAAGCACCGCGGATCCGCGAGCGCCGCCATCAGCGGCCGCAGCGATTTCTCGGAGTCCCGCCGGACAAGTTCACACAGCGTCAGGGCCTCATTCAGCCGCGTCGTCGATCCGGATTCAGCCAACAGCCGATCGAGGAACGCCGAGTTGTCCTGCGCCCAGAGAATCGCCCGACGAAAGTCGCCGGGGTTCAGGTAATAAAGCCACGACAGCGCGTCCACGAGGCGACGCAGTCGCGGCCACGCTTCGATGAGTGACTTTGCGGCCGTAACCGAGGCCCGACTGAATCGATGCTCCCTGTCCAGCAGCGACGCCGGCGTCGGCCCGCCGTCGTGAATCGCCCCCTTGAGCCACTCGAACAGGTTCCGCGTCCCGCATTCCCACCAGGCGACGTCGTCCACCACCCGCGGCAGCGCCCTCGGGAAACGATGGAGCAGCTTGCTTCGCGTCAGCGACGCCCGATGAAGTGTCGCGCGATCAATCTCAATCGACTCGATCGCCCTGTCGCCGTCGCGCGAGACCGCCAGCCAGCAAACGCGAACTCCCCTGCGTCGGATCGGTATCCCCGGCAGCCAGCCCATGTCCGCCTTAAGGAACATCCGCGCACGCGCCTGTGTCGCCCTCTGAAGTCGCTGACGTTTCTCAACAGGCTGCATGCGTCCGACCCGAATCGATCACAATCGTCTGCACCGCAATTCTCTCACCTCAATACGACCGCCGCCAGGCGCCACAATCACGAGACCACCCGACCGCCGCGCGACCGAACTGCGCCCGCAAGGAAGCAAGCCAGCGTAGTCAACCACGCCGCGCCCCTCAATCTCTCCGTTGGCGCTCCCCGCATCCGCTGGTGCGAGATTCCCATCTCGTACCCGCTCCCCGCATCCGCTGGTACGAGATTCCCTTCTCGAACCCGCTCCCCGCATCCGCTGGTACGAGATTCCCTTCTCGTACCCGCTCCCCGCGGGAATCCGTTCCCGCCCCCCCGGCAAATGGACAATTGCCTCAGTGACCTTCAGCCATCGTCGGCGCCATGGGCGCTCTGTGATCACAAACCACCAATGCAATACGCCTGACCTCAGGCGTGACGCTCGCCATCGCCAAATCGGAAAAGACGACGCCATGATCAGCATCCAGGACGGCACAACGACGTCGATCAGATGACCGTGGCCCGGCGCGCGGATCCCGGGCGCCAAACCCGGTCGAATAGGCGCGGAAGCCAGATGACGTGCATTCACAATCACCGTCCGGCATCTCGACGCGGGTGAGTTCCGAGCTTCCCTCGTGAAGCTGAAACCAGAGACCGCCGACGGCCCACTCCACGCGGCAACATCTGAGCATCCATCCCAGGCAAAAGAACGAAGTCAACAGAATTGAAACGGATGTGGCCTTCATCAAAATTCCCGTTGACTGCGAAACTCCCTGTCTTGTCCCTACGGCGCTTCCTCCTCCGCAGCCTCATCCTCCGGCGCTCCGGTGCTCCGTGACGCGTTTCCCCCTCTCTGCGCCGCCTGATGCAGATCCGGGTTATACAGAACCAGCGCGACAGGTCGCCCCTCCGCGTCCAGCCCCCATTGCGCGTCAACCTCCACATTGCTCAACGCAGTCAGAAGAATGACGTTCGCCCCCGTTTTCGGATCCTGCACAACGCTCTTCGTCTCCTCTCGAATCATCGGCCACGCGTCATAGTTCGACTGCGCGCTGAATGCGCCCGCATCAACCACGATCACACCGCTGTCGATGCCGAACGATCCCCTGGGCGCGAGCCCCGATATCGGCGATCCGCCGTCACCGAAGGAATCCGCGATCACCCACTGCGACGGGGCGCCATCACTTCGAAAGACGATCATCGCGGCGCTCGACATTCGATCCGAAAACTCGTAAACCGGGTATGTCCCCGGATCGACGGTCCTTCGCAATGGCGCGTTTTCATCCACGAAGTTGATGTCCGTCACCAACACACGGCCCGTCGGCAGGACAAGCTCGCCTGTCTTAACGATCTCAGGTCCTGCCGCTGGCGCCCGCTTCCACGCGATCCACCGGCGCCACAACGCTGACGCAATCGACGCCTTCGGCGCCGGTATCGTCACAACGGGTTCGTTGGGAACGACAATTGGCCCAACTGGAATCGGTCCCTGCATTTGCGAGACGGCCGATTGTGTCCAGCTCTTCAGCATTCGCGGAACCACAACCGCACACGTCAGGGCGCCGCAAAACAAGCCACCCGCAACGACCGCCGCAATGATCATTAGCCTGCGATCCTTCGAATCCATCGCCCCGTCTCCTGATTCCATCGCCAGGGAGCTATGCCGCAGCCTCTCGTTGGGCCGCCGCTTTAAAAGGCGCCTGCCGACCGATTGATCCGCCCGTACTTCCGCGCCAATGAGGAACCGAGCGAATCGTCTGCGCTACTCGAAATCAACAAACTATGTATGCGCGTTGTTCCGATTGCGGGTATTCACGTGTCGCCCCGGAATCCCCTCCCCGCCAGCGCGCTGAGACCGCGATCAATCCCAGAATGCCGAGAGTCGGAGGACATGCGCGCGTGTGTATCAACAAGACTCAACAAGTCGAGGCGACTCAGGGGCGTCAATCCATCCGCCGCCAGGCGCCACAATCACGAGACCACGCGACCGAACTGCGCGCGCATCGAAGCACGCAAACGCAGCCCCACAGGACACGACACGACAACCGCCCGATCGCCTTGAAGTCACTGCGACAGGGAATACACATCGAATTCAGATTACTGATCTCGAATCCCGAATCCCAGATCTCGAATATCAAGTATCAGATTTCAAATCCAGATCCTCAACTTCCGCCGCGCGCACCAAACACACCGCCACCGCGCCGCAGATTATGAAAGGACGAATAGCGATCCGACCCAACGGAAGCGGATGGGAATCGAACCCAACCGCAACCGCACCAGATGCCAAAAAATGCGGCAAAATATTGAATTATTATCCCTAACTATATCAACGTCCGCCCCTGCGGCCCGACGCCGCCAGCACTAAACAGCCGTCACCAGTTATTAGGATTTATTTTTTGAACCCGCATTTTCGCCGTTTTTCGCCGCCTGCTCCAGAAGATACCGCAACGATGCGACCCTGAGTTTGGGTCGGATTCGGTTGATCTCACTGACGATGATGTCCAGAAATTTGATGTCATCACTGTCGAATAGCCCCGTGACTCGCCGCATGCCATGCTCTGTCAAGTGGGGTTTGTTTCTCCGCTCATTGAAAATCACGGTCGCCCGCAGCTTTCCCTTATCGATTTCACGCTGATCCTTCTTGTATTTGTCGTAGATCGAGAATGCCACTCGCTTCGCCTTGGACGACCATTTCACGCTATCAGGTCTGTCCCACCGATGGGGACGATGCGTCATCTTCGCCGTCGGCAACCCCTTCATGATTCGAGAGACCTCCGTCGCCTGCTCGAACGTCAAATCTGCCGTAATATCTACACGACTGACGCACCACTCGTCCCAATCAGGTGATCGAAACTCGGAGTCGGTCAACTCCAACTCGATGTCAGCATCGAGCTGTTTCCGAATCGACGCCAGAGCCGCCCACGGATCGTAGTTCATGCTGCTGTTGTTGGGACCGATGACTCTCGGCAACGACACCTCAACATCGATCCACTGCCGCCAATGACGCCACCGCATCCCGGTAGATTCGTGATGCTTGAGCCAGCATTTCCAGTCGCTTCGATACTTCCAGCCCTTCTTCTTGAGCCGAGACCGTTGCAGCCACGACTGCTCCCAGGCAAAGAAGCCGATACGGATAGTATCGACGCCAACCTCGATGTGGCAGTTGAGATCAGGACGAGTCGCATGCGTATGCTCGTAGCTGAACATGTCAGAATTCCGCCGTCAGGGATGTCCAAAAAAGCCGGTCAGAAAATCCGCCGTAAGTCCTTTCTGCACCGTCGACATTCTGACCGATTTCGGCAACCCAATAAAGTTTACTTTTTTGGACAGAACCCGCTTGCGCGCCAACCCACGACGCCGTAGTCTTCATGTTACGCCGATGACAATGGAGACCTGAACGATGCCAACGACCGCCGTCTACATGAGATGCTCGTCAACGTCCCAGACGACAGACAGCCAGAAATTCGAGTTGGATCAGTATCTCGCAAACCAGGTCATCTGCGGCCCCGTGGAATGGTATGAAGATGCAGCCGTATCCGGCAGGACTCTCGACCGTCCCGCCCTCGGTCGTCTTCAGCGCCAGATTGTCGACGGAAAAGTCGATACGGTCGTCTTGTGGAGACTCGACCGACTCTCTCGCTCCATCGTTGATGGCATCAAGCTGCTCGCTGATTGGACGGAGAGAAACGTCAGGATCGTCGTGGTCACGCAGAAGATCGACCTGTCCGGCCCGCTCGGTCGGATGGTCGCCAGCCTGCTCTTGGGGGTCGCTGAGATCGAAAAGGAAGGGATGCGTGAACGGCAGGCAGCAGGCATCGCCGCCGCCCGGACCAGGGGAGTGAGATTCGGACGCCCATCGAAGGTCGATTCGTCGTTGATCCGCCGTCTGCGATCCGAAGGTGAATCGGTCAAGACAATTGCAAGTAGGTTACGGCTCGCTCGACAGTCGGTTTACAACGCACTCGCCAGTTGACAACACAGATTTCTGAGCAAACGTTGGCACAGAACCCTACGATGTCCCCAAAACCCGCCAAAACCGTATGTCCTTCGATGCAGGGTCACGATTTCCTTACGAAAACGAAATCGATTTTGCACCCACATAGCAATTCAGGGGTGGGGTAGAAATCGTAACCCTCCCTTTTTTTTCCGTGGGTTATTCCCTTGCGACTTGTCAGCTATGTTTCCTTGACGCTGATCCTACAAGGTCGTCGTGCCGAATCACGACGCTCCAATGCATCTCGGAACCCGCCAGAAGAGCAGTTGAAAGACCATTCACAATCGCTATACGATCCGAAGGACGAGAACAACCAACCGATCCCTCGGCCCGAAGCAACCCCTTATCTCAGGGAGATGCCCCCGATATGATACCGAAGTATGAAGAAACTTGCCGCTATCGCCTTCATCACGATTTCGGCAGCTGTTGCCGTGGGATATGTCATGACGATGAAAGACGAACCAGACATTTTCGCCGAGTTGGACCTGAAAAGAGACCGCCTTTTGGAACAGCTCGCCGCTTCACCGGTCGTCACCGTTATCGGCATCGTTGACGCGACAGGCTCCGGTGGTGGTCGTGGACGCGGAGACGATCTTTGGACGCTAAGTTTCGCATTCGCTGCATGGCATCTCGAAGATTCCGAAGTGAGAACCGACAGGTTGAGTATTCAACGCCAGGTCTCCGATGACGAACTGAAGCAGCACATGGACCGGATCAAGCCATACAAGATTCTGCGAGCACGAATACATCTTGCTGAAGCAACGGAGAGCGGCAAAGCTCACGGATTGCTGATCGACAACGCTGACATCTTGGAGTCCGATGAATCACTGAATGAGTGGGTAATTCGCCTGCAAGAGCCCGTCACCCTTGAGGACGAACTGTTTGGCAAATTGACGCTCAATAAGCGCGTGAATTGGTATGAAGCAGAAGCAATGTGGAACGGACTACACGTCAAAATTCAACTCTCGGTAAACGAACAGGACGACGCAGGAGAATCGCTGAAAACGGCTCACGCATTGTGGCAATCGCAAGATGAATGGGACCAACGCATACACGATTTTGCCGTCCAGAAGTTACTTCCACTCAAGAATGACACGTGGCTCGATGACGATGAATTGGAAGTTACCGCAGACCAATTCAAAGATCGGATGACACTTGAGGCAGTTACGGTCTACTCGGACGGTTCGTTCGCATTTTGGCACAACGACGGAGACCTGTTCTTCGGTCACGCAATAATGATCAAAGGGACACTCTCGGATGGCCCGACCGACGCCGACATACCTGGCTGAGTTATCCCAGAGTCATGACGAATTACGATCCGCCAACTAATCAACGACCAAAATAAAACCGCTCAACCGCCTGACAAGCCAACTCGACGATCCGTGGATGCCGCCTGATGTAGTTGTCGTCCACCCCCTTCGCAACGTGACCCGCAAGGATATGATATTGCTGTGACGGCACGACCGGAGACTTCGATCCTGCTGCGACCGTCAGCGCCGAGTCACGCAGGTTTGCGAACGTCAGCTTTCGACCGATCTTCGCCTTCCGGCAAAGCTCGATCCAGTTTCGCCTGATCGTATCGTTATGCACAGGTCGCCCGAACGTCGATACAAAGACGTGATCGTGAGTCTTCTGAATTTTCTTCAACGCCATGATCGTCCGCTTCCAAAGCACAGCCACTCTCGGCACCGCCCCTTTCGCACGACCGACCGCCTTCGTCCGGTTGAATCGGATCGTCCCCTTCTTGAAATCGATCATCGACCATTGGAGTCGGCTGCAATCCACCGGATAATAGGCGCAATTCAGGGCAACGAGCAGCAACGCCTTCTGCCAGTCATTCGCATGCTTCAGGATGGCCCGAAATTCGTCCCGACTGATGTCGATGGGCTCAGGGGGACGGCTTACTCGGTTGCTTCAACAGTGACCGTAACTCCAGGATGGATCGGTCCTCCACGCTCAACTCCATCTCGCCGCTCATCGCATGATTGATGATGGTCTTGATCTTCCCGAATCGAGAACGCACCCAGACAGGGGATCGATCGCGATTGCCCTGACGCTGCTTGATGATCCGTCGATACAGTCGGAAGGATTCATGATCGAGGTCCGCCACGAACTTCGCCTTGGTGATCTCGCAGAATTCGTCCCACCATGTCCGTGAATTCTTCCACTCCTTCGGAGTCAGCTCATCTTCCTTGTCGTCAAGATACAGACTGACGATCTCCTCCAACGATTTCGATGGTGGTGGTGGAATGAGACGATGAAGATACGCCAGCTGCTCGATGCCGGTTTTCTGAGCCGCGAGTTTTGGGGACGAGAGAATCTGATCCCGGACCGACTCCCAATACGCATCGGACCCGATCAGCTCTTCGATCTCAAAGTCGCCGTCCTTGTCAATCGTGACTTCGATCTCACGCCGCCTGAGCGCCTCCTCCAGCCCTCCGTCAACTTCAGATTGACGAAGCCGCCGTCGACGGATCGCAACCGTATCCCCGTCCTGTTGAGCTTCCCACTGTCGGAACCGCAGGATCGCCGCCGGTCGGTCGTCGCTGTTGCCGTGGTATTTCTTCTTTTTCTCCGGCCCGTCACTCCAAAGAGAGTAATACCTTTCGATGTCTCTGCCGCTGCGAGTCTTCTTCTTCTGAATACGAAGCCCGTTGACCACGTTTCCATGTCGGTCACGGACGAACTTCGGTTGGGGACCACGACGCATCACATAAACCCTCGTTGTTAGAGTCCATGTAATTGCATCCCTTACTGTATCAACCCGCAAAATACGCCAGAAATGGACGGAAGCGGATGGGAATCGAACCCACCAGGCGACGCAATGCGCCGCCTCGACGGCTTTGAAGACCGCGGGGCCCACCAGGAACCCTGACGCTTCCGAACATGATCCGCCACGATCCCCGCGACGTCTCAGGCCATTACTCTACGTCACTCGGCAGTCACACGCCAGCAATCGTGTCAGGGACTCCGGATCGAGGCGTCGTTCTGACATGGACCACTTTTTCGTTGACCTCGATTCGACGCGACGATCCAATGATCCTCGCCGCGTCGGGCGTGTTTACGCCGGCGGCGCCACGCAATTCCCGATCGAGATCGGAGCCCCTCATGAGAATCGACTACGCCATCGTGTTTGTTCACGACATGAAGAAGTCCGTCGCCTTCTATCGCGACGTCGTCGGTCTCCCCCTCAAATTCGAAACGCCCCACTGGACGGAGTTCGCGACGGAAGGTTCCACCCTCGCCCTGCACATCGCCGACGCCCCGAATCCAGACAGCGGCCTCGCCGAGGATGAACCCGCGGGGCGATGCCGTACCGGCTTCAGCGTCCCCGATCTCGACGCCTTCCACGCCCGCATGCTTCAGCACAACGTCACGTGCGTTCAGCCGCCGAAAGATCAGTTCGGCGCCCGCATCGCCCAATACGCCGACCCCGACAACCTCGTCATCTCCGTCTCCCAGCAACGCTGACAAGCCGCCCCACACACAACTCAGTGCTCATTACTCACGACTCACGACCAGGAAGCGCCGAGCAAACCACTCCTGCGGAAGGAGTTCGAGATGCGTGATTCCTCGCGGCAAAGAACTCTGCGGATTTTGCGCCGGTTTGCGACCCTTTGCGGGCGTTTGCGCGTAGAAAAAAACATCGACCGACGGCGAACCGCGCGCCGGTCGACAACGTTGCGTAGAAATCCTGAGAAAAATCCGCCGCCGACTACGTCGCGCCGCCCTGCCCCGACATGCCGTCTTCGCCCAGCATGTCCTTCAGCCACTTCTGCAGCTTCTCATTGCGCTGAACGATCTCACCGAGCGATCCGGCCTGCAGTTGCTCGCGCACGACTCGCTTCGAGGCGCTCGCGTCCGTTCGCAGACCACCCGCCGCCGCCGGCTTCGACATCCCGTCAGTCGCGGGAGTCTGAGGCGCGACCGCCGCTCGCGGCGCCGCCTTCGCCTGCGCCGGAACCGTTGGCGCCACCCTGGCCACCGTCTGCGTTACCGGCGCTGTCGCCACGGCCACGCCGGCGTCCGATCCAGCGTCATCGTGCAGGAGATCCGGAAGGTCTTTGCGTTCCCGTTCGAACGAACCGCCGCCGGAGCGCGGCGTTCGTTCCGGCGCGACGGTCTGTGGCGCCATCGGCGCCTCATCACGATACGCCGTCTGCGGCGGCGCCATGCGCGGCGCGACATTCCGCGACGGACTGACGCCGCGATCCCTCGCAATCTCGGTATCCAGCACGGTGCGCAGGCCATCGAGTTCGCGCGGCACCGTGCGGAAGAGTTCATCAAACTGTGACAACCGACCACGCAGCCGCTCGACGCGCGCGTCCATGGATCCGTAGAGCTGCCGGACGATCCCGAGAAGCTGCCCCACGCGTTCGGTATGCGCCTTGAGGAGCCGGATCTTTTCGTCCGCGTCGTTCTCGGCGCGAACCAGTTCATTGCGATTGCGCTCGGCCGACGAGCCGGCGTCGTTGAGCTGCCGGACAACGGCCGAGACCTTCCGCGACATTTCCGAGAGCGCTCCGGCCTGTCGCTTCGCCTCGTCGATCAGGTCGCGCGGCATCGCCAGGAGCGACTCCGCCTGCGACTGCACATTTTCAGCGCGCTTGATCAAGTCGCCCGCCCGGGTCTCGGCCCGACGCTGCGACTCGGCGGCGTCGTTGACGATCTTTGCCGTCTCCTGGCGGGAGTTGACGATTTCGTGGCGCGCCTCGCCGACCTGCCGGCGGATGCGATCCGTCTCCTCGGCCAGCTGCGATCGAAGGCTCGTCACTTCGTCGCGAATGCCCTGCGACATCTTCTCCGCATTGTGCAGGAGCGTCTCGGCCTGCTCACGGAATCGCTCGGACGAAGTCTGCGCCTGGAGCATCATGTTGGCGGCCGACTCGTTCAGATTCTCGGCGCCGCTCTGGGCCTGCATCAGCATCTCGTCGGCGTGACGACGCAGCGCCGACGCGCCGCTCTGGACCTGGTCGAGCAGCTTCGCCGCGTTCTGCCGCATCTGCTCGGCGCCCTGCTCCACCTGGAGCCGCACCGCATTGAGACGCTTGTAGTTTTTGTCCGCGTCCTCCATCGCCGAATCACGCAGCGATTCGATCTGCGACGTCACGCGATCGCCCGTCTTGGCGAGCTGATCGACAGTCTCCTTCGACGCGTGCCGGATCTCGTCGCCGACGTTGCCCAGCTCGCGCCGCACGACGTCCGCCCGCTCCGTCATCTGCGCCAGGCACTGCCGCACTTCCTCCAGTGACGTCTTCGCCTGCATCCGCACGCGGCGAATCGCCTCTTCGGCGGTCTTGACACTCTTCTCGGCGTCGTCCCTCGTCTTCTGAACGCGCTTCTCGATCTCGACGCTGGACGCCTCGGCGCCCTTCTGGACGTCGTCCGCCTTGGCCATCGCCTTCGCCAGCACGTCCGCCAGCTCCTTGCCGATGTTCGTGATCCGCGAGCGCGCCATCTCGTTGAGCTGACGCATTTCGTGCTGGAACCGCCCCGTCGTCCCGTCGACCTGCTGTGTGAGCCGCTCGATGTCCGCCTTGCTCTCGCTGACGATCCTGCCCTGCTGATCCATCAGCTGCTCGAGTTCCTTCCGCAGCGTCATCGAGGACTCGCCGAACTGCTTCTGGCAGCTGTCGGCGTGCGACTCGACGGTATCGATCGCCTCCTTCAGATCCCGATAGATCCGATCGGCGTGCTTCGACGTGTCCGCCAGCTGCTCCCGCAGAATCGCCACGCGTTCTTCGGCCTGCGTCTCCGCCGCCCTGAGGTCCGCCGTCGCCTTGCTCTGCAGCGCGTCGACGCGCCGTTCCACGCCCGTCTCGAAGTCCCGCATCTTTGCGTCAAGCGAATTCGTTCGCTCCGCAAATCCCGCCTCGAGCGACGCCGTTTGCTCGGCAAAGCTGGCGTCGAGCGACGCCGCGTGCTCGCCGACCTTCGCGTCGAGCCCCGTTCGATAGGTTTGAAATCGTGATTCGGCCTCGCCCACGCTGGCGTCCGTCTCGCGAACCATGTCGCTGACGCGGGCGCCGATCTCCGACTTGTGGCGCTTCATCAGCGAGTCGAGCGCCTCGCGAGCGTCCCTGAAGCGCTCCTCGAACTCGCTGCGCATTGCGGCGCTCTGCGCCGTCATCGCATCGACCTGGTCGCGATGCGACGTCATGCTCGCGTCGAGCGATCGCCGCGCGGCGCTGATCTGGTCTTCCGTCTGGGCGATCACGGCCTCGAGCTGAGCGTGGGAGGCGTCCGCCGCCGCCCGCGCCGCGTCGAGTCGCTTCGAAATCTCGCCGATCGACTTCGCGCCGCGCTCGGCGTTCTCGCGCCACGCCTGCTCCGCCAGTTTCGTCTGCTCCGCGACGTGCGTCGTCAGCTCGTCCAGCAGCGTCTGGCAGCGCTCACGTGTCTCGGTGAGCAGCTGTTTGGTTTCACCATTCGTCTTCTGCGCCTGTTCGCTGGACGCCTCCGCGTCCTCGACCATCTGTTTCTGAGTTTCCTGGAATTCCCTGCAGGCGGCGCCGACGCGCATTTCCGCTTCACGCACAAGCCCCTGCATCCGCGTGTTCGCCGTCTCCAGACGTTCCGTCATGTCCGACACGAGCTGGTCGGACTTGGCCGCGACTTCCTCCGCGCGGGCCACTGTGCGATCGCGAACGCCGTGGACTGTCTCAAGGACGCTCTTCGCCTGGTCCTTCAGTTCGTCCACGAGCCGCTTGCTCTCGCGGTCCATGATGTTGGAGCGCGCGAAGGCGCTTCGGACGCATTCGTCGAGGCTGACCTGCGCCGCCTCCATCTCGCTGCGCTGCTGGGCGATCAGTTCGATCATTCGCGCCTGCGACGCGTCACTCTTTTCGCGCAGCTCATCGAGCATCTTCTTGAGCTGTTCCTGCAGTTCGCCCGTCTGGCCCTTGGCGGCCGCAATGAACTCGCGCGCCCGCAACTCCAGCGACCTGGAGAGCTCGGACGCCTCGGCGATCGCGGTTCCCACGCGCGCCTCGGACGCGCGCTGCGCTTCGATCACATGTTCCTGAAGCGCCGCCATGTCCTTCCTGAGTTCTCGAATCGACTCCGCTTCGGCGCGCGTCTCCCCGACAACGGCCTCGACGCGCGAATTCTGGCTCGTCGTGAGCTGTTCGAATTCGGCGGACAGTTCGCGCGTGCGTCGTTCGACTTCAAGCTGCGCCTTGTCGGCGGCGTTCACGGCCGCGGCCGCTCGCTCCTCCAGCCTGACCGCGCGGGTTTCGGCGGATTTGAGGAATTCGCGGATCTGCGATTCGGTTTCGCGAGCGCTCTGCGTGGCGTCGTCCAGCGTCGTCAGCGTTTCCTTGCGGAAGCGCTGCAGGTCGCGAAGCTCGGCGTCAGACTTCTCCTTCGTCGCCCCGATCGCCTCCTGCTGGTCGCGAATCTCGCTCTGCTGCTCGCGGATGATCTGGATGCCCTTTTCAAGCGTCTGCAGACGATCGGACAGGTGCCGCAGGATCTCGCTGTTGTCCCGGGAGATGTTCTTGTCCTGAACCGTTTCGCCACGTACGTCGGCGAGGGCGATCTCAAAGGAGCGCAGCTTTGAATCGATGCGCGCCAGTTCGTCGCTTGCGATTCCCTCCGTCGGCGCCGCGATCGGCACTTTGACCGTGGCGGGCTGGACGCTGGCCGCCGGCTCCGGCGTTCCCAGCATGTGGCGCGCGAAGTCGCCCTGCGGCTTCGCCTCCGTGCTCTTCACGTTCAGCGAAAGCATGTGCGTCACGACTTCATCGATCATCGCGGCCGTGACGATCTGTCGCCCCGCGCTGTAGGCGGACAGCAACGCGTTGTCGCAGATCTGGTTGATCAGCCGGGGAATGCCCTCGGCGTAGCGGTAGACGGCGTCCATCGCGTCACGGGCGAAGACCCGCTTGTCCGACGGAAGCCCCGCGACGCGCAATCGATGCGCGATGTAGCCGGACGACAGCGCGTGATCCAGCGCGTGCAGATGGAACGTCCGGAAGATTCGCTGGTACGTCTGACGCAACGACGGATGACGGAACGCCTCCTGCAGCTCGGGCTGCCCAAGCAGCAGGATCTGGAGCAGCTTGGCGTCGTCGGCCTCGAGATTCCCCAGCATGCGGAGTTCTTCGAGGGCTTCGACCGGCAGATTCTGCGCTTCGTCCACGATGACGACGGCCAGTCGATCCCGGGCGTACTGCTCAAGAAGGTATTCCTCCAGTCGATGCGTCAGTTCGGCGGACGTGGTCGCGTCCGTCGTGTCGATCTCGAATTCGCGACAGATCGCCTGGAGCAGTTCGGGGCCCGTGAGGCGCGTGTTCGTAATGACGGCGGTGCGAACGTTGGAACCGAGTCGATTCAGGAGCAGGCGGCTGAGGAGCGTCTTGCCGGCGCCCACTTCGCCGGTCACAAGCACGAATCCCTTGCGGAGCTCGACGGCGTAGAGCAGCGACGCCAGCGCCTCCTCGTGATCCGGCGTATTAAAGAAGAAGCGCGGATCGGGCGTGTTGTTGAACGGGGCGATCTTCAGCCCGAAGTGTTCGCAGTACATTCGATCCGGCTCCAGAAGCGGCGGACATCGGGATTTCGCGCCGCTTCGACGACGAAATCACGGCGCGGGCGCGGCGGAATCTGCGGCGCGTACAAAGAGTTATCGGAATCAGCCGAGCGGCCGCTTGATGCGGAGCGACGTTGTTTGAGCTTCGTACGCGTATCCGTAGGTCCCCGAATCCCGTCGAATTCCAGCCCGTCCGCGTCGATCGGCAGTTTTTGCCGACGCATTCGCCTTCGTCCCAGAATCTCCAACGTCTGGTAGGAACCATCGCCGCGCATTCGCGAGGCCGTTGTTATCGCCAGATTGGCGATAACGCGAGATTCAGTCACCCGGCGCCCCACCCGATAAGCGATTGGGTTTCAGGACGCGCCGCGCCAACCCGCGCCGCGTCGAAAATACGAGAGAACCAGGGCATGACGAATCGATACGACGATGAACGAACGAAGGGAACCTCGGGCCGAGGCATCATCGCGCTGACACTCCTCGTCTGCGCGATCTTCTACGCCATCGTGGGAACGGGCTGCGGTCCCTCCGACGCCGAGATCAACGCGTTCGTTCACGACTACGAAGCGGATGTCACGGGCGGCGAGTACATCGTTCAGCCCCCCGACGCCATGGAAATCACGTCACCGAACTGTCCCGAGGTCGATGGCGAGGCCGTCACGGTCAACGCAGACGGCAAGATCACGCTCAAGCTCGTGGGCGACGTCAAGGTCGCCGGCATGACCCCCGTCGAGATCGCCCGAAAGCTCGAAGCCAACCTGCAACGATATTATCAACGGCCCGTCGTCAGCGTCCGTATGACGCGTCGGGACAGCAAGCGGATCTATGTCTTCGGCGAAGTCGCCGGACAGGGACCGCTTCCGTACACCGGCCGGGATACCGTGTTGTCGGTCCTCGGCGAAGTGCGTCCGACCTTTGCGGCCTGGGCGGACCGGGTTCACGTGATACGCCCGAGCCACGAAGACGGCAAACGGCACGTCATCATCGTGAACGCCAACGACATCATGAAGCGCGGCCGCCTGGACAAGAATTTCCACCTGCTTGAGGGAGACATTCTCTACGTGCCGCCGACGCCGCTGGCGTATGTCGGACAGAAGTTCCAGGAGCTGCTGCAGCCGATGCAGCCGGCGGCGCAGGCGTACATCGCGCCGGGTTACGCCCTCAACTCCGGGGACACGTACTACAACAAGAATCCGTAAACCGAGGTTCGCGTCGGCGAGTTTCGACGCACAGAACGGACGCTACTGCGATGCAGCATCACGGCCACAACAACCACATCGACGATTTTTCCGTCTCGGATATTCGTCACACGCTTCACGAGATCTGGCGCGTCGTTCGCGATCGCCGCTGGCTGTTCGTCATGCCCGCCTGTCTCGTGTCGTCGGTTGCGTTTCTGTGTTCACTCCTGGTTCCGCGACTCTACGACGGCGGCGCCATTGTCAAGAGCGAACACGATCCCGTCTTCTCCATCGTCAACGCGAGCATCTGGGCGCAGCCCTTTGCGGAAATCAAGAATCGCATGCAGAGCGTCATCAAGGATCCGGCGCTCATCGAGGAGGCCCTCGCGGCCTGCGGACGCCTGGACAGGCTCGAACGCTTCCCGGACGGAACGCTGACCCCCGAAGGCAAGCGCCAGCGGGACCATCTCATCTCCACGATCGCGGCGGGATTGTCCGTCAAGACGATCAGCGAGTCTGACAATGAACGGATCGTCCAGATCACGATGCGACACGCCGATCGCGAGCTGATCCCCGGCGTCGTTCGGGAGATTCGCAATCGCTACATCCCGAAGGCGACGGAAATGGCCGTCAGCGTTCTGGAAGACGTGCAGTCATTCCTGCGAACCGAGGCGGACAAGTCCCGGCAGCGAATCGCCGCCCTCAATCAGCAGATCGTCGAGTACGAACTGAAGTACCCCGGCATCGATCCGGACAAGCCCGACCATCTCGACGCGGAACAGACAAAACTCGTCATCGAGAAGGTGGACATCGAACGAGAAATCCAGGAGCTGCGCCTCTTTGAGGCCGAGCTTCAGAACAGCCTGGCCATGCTCTCCGGCGACAGCAGGGAGGCGCCGGGCGCCGCGCGGGAGATTCCCAATCCCCGTCGCACAGAGCTCCTGGAGGAAATCCAGCGACTTCGCGAGGAGATCCGTGTCGGCGTCACCCAGAAGGAGATGACCGACGCGCATCCCACGATCGTTCGAATCAAGGAACTGCTCGCGGCGCGTCAGCTCGAATACGACGAGACGCCCCCCACGATCCCGGAATTCAATGGCGCCGAGGCCGAGACCAACCGCTACGCGGCCCTTGAGGAAACACAGCGACAGTCCGACAAGCTGGCCACCCGGGTCGACAGCAAGGACCGCCGGCTCGCGGCCGTCGTTGGCCGCCTCGCCGAGATCGAGCGGGTTCGCGCCGCCGCCATGGAACATCGACAGGCCTATCACAAGGCCAAGGCGGAAATGACGCGGCTCAAGGAGGACCTGAACCAGTGGCAGGAGCAGATCGCCCCGGTCAGCCAGGTGCTCTATCTCGACAACAAAAATCGCTCGGTACGATTCAGCGCCATCCAGGGCGCCTGGGTTTCGCCGACACCCGTCACGCCCAAATCGTCGCTCGTCATGCTGATCTGCATGGGTATCGGCGGCGCCGTCGGCGTGCTGGTCGTCCTGATCGCGGAACTCCTCGATCACTCCTATCGAACGGCCAAGCAGCTCACGACCTCGCTCGGACTGCCCGTCATCGAGAGCGTCGGCGAAATCATGACGGCGGCGAACATGCGACGCCGCATGATCCGCAAGGTGCTCGTCATGCCGGTCGCGGCGACCATCGCGATCACGGCCGCGACCTCCTCCGGATTGCTCGCCTACCTGAGCCTGGAGAATCCCGCGAAGTACGGTCGCGTGGCCGACAGCGCAAGACGAACGGTCAACGAAATGCTTGGGAATCAGTAACGCACGGCCCCGCGCCGATATTACGGAATCAACGCCATGGGACGAATTGCTGACGCCATCAAGAAAGCCGAACGGGAACGGGCCCAGATCCGAAACGCCCGCATCGACGCGAACGTCACTTCCTCCGAACGAGTCGAGCGGGAAACCGCAGGCGTCGCCACGATGGAGCCACCGGCGTTCGAGACGCCTCTGCGCGATTCGACGCTGACGGCCGATCCCGGCGCTCGCATCAGGACGCCGTCGGCGCGAAAGGAACTGAATCGATTCTCGCCGGCGGGTCTTCGCAGGGACGACGCCATCGTGGCGCCGACGCCCCACTGGGACGTCCACAGCACTGTCGTCGCCGCCCGCGAACGAAACAGCATGATCACGGAGCAGTACCGCGCGGCCCGTACGTGGCTGCTCCGCCGGAACACGGCCGGCAAGCACGCCTGTGTCGCGATCACGAGCAGCATTCCCAAGGAAGGCAAGAGCGTGACGACGGCCAACCTCGCCGTCACGATGGCCGAAGTGCGACATCTGAACGTCCTGGCGGTCGACTGCGATCTCCGACAGGGCTCCATGGCGCGACTCTACAAGATGTCGAATACCCCGGGTCTTGCGGATGTCCTGACGGGACGCGTCAGCCTGGATGAGGCGATCGCCACGACGCCGATCCCCAATCTCTGGACCCTCCCCGCCGGCGCCCGCCACGACCTGAATTCCGGCGAACTCATGAATTCCAGAGCCGCCACCCGCGTGTTCGACGAGCTGCGCGAGAGATTTCACTACATTCTGGTCGATACTCCTCCCGTGCAGTCCCTGTCCGACGTGGGGGCCATCGGCGCCCTCTGCACCGGCGTGATCCTCGTTGTTCGTATGAACAAGACGGCCTCGCACCTGGTCCGACAGTCCCTGCACTGGCTGCAGTCGAATCATCTGAATGTGCTCGGCTGCATCGCGTCCGACTGCCGCACCAAGGGGGCTCGCTACGAATACGAAGATCTCGACGCTGACGAGGAGTAGCCTGATTCGCGAATCCGGGATTCGCGACCGGCGGCCCCTGCGCGACGACATCCCCGACGCCGCGGCGCCAAACGTCTCGGACTTTGTCGAGGACGCGGACGCCGGCCCCTGGACGACCTACGTCGATTCGCACCCGAACGGAACCCTCTTCCACGGTCTCGAATGGAAACGGGCCGTCGCCCGGACCTTCGGCCATCGCCCCCGCTACCTGATCGCGCGGCGCGACGAACGCGTCATCGGCGTCCTTCCGATGTTCGACGTTCGCAGTGTCGTCGCCTCCCGAATGCTCGTCAGCATGCCCTACGCGACTTACGGCGGCGTCCTGGCGGATGACGCGGACGCGGGCGGCGCCCTGATTCAGGCCGCCATTCAGCTGGCCGATCAAGTGGGCGCCACGACGATCGATCTGCGATCCGAATTCGCCGCGGCGCCCAATGCGCCCATCGTCGAATCGCACGCCACGTTTCGCCGCCCCCTGCCGACCCATGTGGATGAAGTCGCATCCATTTTCCCGCGAAAGGCCCGCGCCGCCGCTCGCCAGGCCGAGACCAAATTCCGGCTCGACGTGTCATTCGATTCCGGGGCCCTGCCCATCGTCTGGCGCCTCTACTCGCGATCGATGCGTCGACTCGCGTCACCCAACTATCCGCTGCGGTTCTTTGAGTCGCTTCGCGGCGCCCTGGGCGATCGATTTCTCACGCAGGTTGTGCGCTGCGACGGACAGCCGGTTGCCGGTCTCATCACGTTCCTGCATCGCAGGACGATGATGCCCTACTTCCTGGGACTCGACGAACGGCGGTCCCTGTACGGTCTGAGTCACTTCGTCTATCTGAAGTGCATGGCGTGGGGCGTTGCGAACGGATATCGCGAATTTGATTTCGGCAGATCACGCCGCGAAAACAAAGGCGCCTTCGACTTCAAAAGGCACTGCGGGTTTGAGCCGACAATTCTTCAGTACCAGCGCTACGTAGCGCCGGGCGCTAGAGCGCCCGATCTGTCACCCGGCTCCGCGAAGTGGGCCGTGGCCAGACGCGTTTGGCGCGGGCTGCCGCTGGCGATCACACGCCCACTGGGCGGATGGCTGGCGAAGTCGATACCCGGCTGATGAAAGGGGAAGATCGTGGCGGAATCGAAGCGGCGGAAGATCCTCTACCTGACAAACCGGGCGCCCTATCCGCCGGACAAAGGCGATCGCATCCGTACGTTTCATCAGATCGATCGTCTCGCCCTGCACTCCGATATCTTCTGCGCCACGTTTACCGAGTCGCCATCGGACAGCGCCCGCGTCAACAAGCTCCGCCGATGGTGCCGGGACGTCCTTGCGATTCCGTGGCAGAAAAACGCGGCGAGAATTCGCGCCGCCACCTCCTGGATTCGCGGCGGCACGCTCACGCATGGCGCCTATTGGAATCCCGTCATGGCGCGGCAGCTCTGTCGATGGGCCGAGCGTCAGAGCTTTGACGTCGTCGTGTGCTTCTCATCGATCATGGCGCCCTACGCGGCGCTCATTCCGGCCAAACGCAGGATCCTCGACCTTTGTGACGTCGACAGCGAAAAGTGGAATGACTACGCGCGATCATCGCGTTTTCCGTTCTCACGCATCTTCGCATCCGAAGGCCGCAGACTGGCGACCTACGAACGCGAGGCGCTGACGCGGTTCGATGAAACCATCGTCATTACGCAGCGCGAGCGACGGCTGCTCGACGCCTTTGAACAGAATCCTCGAATTCACGTCGTCAGCAACGGCGTGCGACGCTTTGAGAATCCCACGGACGCGGCCCGCTGCGGTCCCGTCGTCGGGTTTCTCGGCACGATGGACTATCGACCCAATGTCGACGCCGTCCGATGGTTCGCCGACCACGCCTGGCCGCTCGTCCAGGCGAAACACAATGACGCGCAGTTCACCATCATTGGTCGATCGCCCACCCGCGAAGTCCGACGACTCGGACGCCGGCCCGGGATCAACGTCACAGGCGGCGTTCGCGACATGCGAACGCATCTCGAACGATGCCGAATCGTCGTGACGCCGCTTCGCGTTGCCCGCGGTCTCCCCAACAAGATGATCGAGGCCATGGCGGCGGGACGCCCTGTCGTCACGACCTCCGCCGGCGCCGACTGCCTGAGCGCCGTCCCCGATACGCACCTGCTCGTCGGCGACTCACCCGAGGCCTTCGCCGCCAGCGTCACGCAACTTCTGCGCGATGACGGGATGTGTCGACGAATTGCGGATCACGCCTATCGATGGGTCGGCGCCCATCACGACTGGGACACGGAGCTCGACCAGTTTGAACGAATTGTTCTCGGCGATTTCGCCGCATCCCCCCGCTCGAGAAGATCGAGCGACGTCATGACGTCGGCGCCCGGCGCGTTCACGTTCGCCGACAGTTCGCCGGTCCTGAGCGACGTTCACATCCACGAATGAGCTGACCTCCGGGGCGTGTGATGTAACATCCGCCGCCCGCCTCGCGCATCGCGCCGCGATTCCAGCATCGTGAGCGGACAAACGCGCAGTTGTTGCGCGACGGCTCGCGGTCTCGCCCTCGTAATTGCCGGCCGATTTCTTCAGTCGCAGCGGCGCCCGCTCGATAACTTTATGAGACGTTGGACGCGCGACCCCTGCGCGCGGCGCAGGCGTTCGGAGGCGGCAAAGTGACGGCATTCACGACGAACCAACGCGTAGACGCGGGCCTGATCGATCTGACGGCGCCGGCGAACGCTGAATCCGTGGCGCGGAGGTCCATCGAAAACGACACGCCGTCCCGACGACCCGCGCCGTCGCCTGACGGTCAGCGGCGCAATGTGCTCGTCATCGCGAGTCGATTCCCCCCCGTTGCGTCTGTGGGCGCGATTCGAATTCGCAAGTTCGCCAAGTACCTGCGCGAATTCGGCTGGGAGCCGATCGTCATTACCGGCGCCATGCGGGCGGACACGCAGAGCAGCCACGACGCCCGCCGCGCCATCGATCGGGAGAGCCTCGAGGACCTGCCAACGGACCTGAATGTCCATCGGCTCAGCCCGTCGCTCGATCACTGGCCTACACATGTGAGCAGAAGTCTCGGCGCGAAACTGGGCGCATGCACGCGTCTGATCGGCCTGAGCGAAAAACGCTGGCAGGACGGCCTGAAGTGGCGATTTGAGAGGATCCACGATCGACTGGCGTTCCCGGATCGAGGGATCTGGCGATTACCAACCATTGTGCGCCTCGCGCGAAAGCTCCATCGAACACACAGGTTCGACGCCGTGTTCTCCAGCGGCATGCCTTTCAGCGATCACCTGATCGGGCTCGCCGTCCGGCGAGCGCTGCGGATACCCTGGCTGGCCGACTTCCGCGACCCGTGGGTGGAGTACATCCACTGGAAGCAGTGGACGAGTCGCTGGGGGCGCAGCGCCACGCGACGCGCCGAGCGCGCCGTTGTCTCCGCGGCCGCCCGCGTGATCAGTGTCAACGATCACATGACAGAACGATTCAGGTCGCGCTACGCGCAGGAATCGCCTGACAAGTTCATCACGATTCCGAATGGCTTCGACCCAGCCGACTTCCGCGCAGTCGCCTCGGCGAACGACACTGTCGCTCCCAATCGCCGGTTTACGCTGCTCTACGCGGGCTCGCTCTACCAGACGCGCAGCCCGGACAAGCTGATCGACGCGTTCTGCGCATTTCTCGATTCGACGCCGGAGGCGGCGGAATTTGCCACTTTGGAATTTGTCGGGCGCCCCGGACCCCACATCGATTCGCTTCTGCGGCGGCGGCCCGACGCCATCCACTATCGCGGCCTGTTGCCCCACGCCGCCACGTGCCGAGCCATGGCAAACGCGAGCGTCAACGTCGTGCTCCTGCCGAATTTGCCGGGCAGTGAAAAGGACACAACGGCCAAGATCTACGAATGCCTGGGCGGCGGACGTCCGATTCTTGCGGCAGTGCCACTGAACGGCGCCGCCGCAGGTGTTCTGCGGGAATTCGACGGCGTCAGCCTGTGCGATCCGGATGATGCGCAGGCGATTGAGACCGCGATTGCAACGCTCTACGGTCGCTGGCGCGTGAGCGACGCGCGGCTCCATCGGTCGGAATCGGCCATGGAACCGCACACGCGACGCGCCCAGGCCCGACTGCTGGCCGCGCAACTCGATGAGATCCGCCCCATCGCCGCCCGGGAGACGATCGCACGATGAATTCCCTTCTGTCCAACACCAGGTTCGAGGCGTGGACGGGCCGTCTCGTGCGGACGCTCCGGCGCAAACACAACGAACGCTGCTTCACGATTCTGACCTATCACAGTATCGCGAGGGAACCGAGCGTATTCTCGACGGGACCGGGCTTGCGCCATTCGCCCGCAGCCTTCGAACGCGAAGTCGAGTATCTTGCAGAGAACTTCAATGTCATCGCGTTGTCCGAACTCGTCTCGATGATTCGCAACGGTGAACAACCACGACGCGCCGTCGCCATCACACTCGACGACGGCTACGCCGACGCCCTGACCTGCGCCGCGCAGATCTGCTATCGCCGGCGACTGCCGCTGACGATTTTCCCCGTCACGAGCGTTGTCGGGAACACAGGACTGATCTGGCAGCACAAGCTCGCCTGGCTCGTCTCACAGGATCAATCGGATCGCGTGTGGGACGCCCTCTCCGCGGAAGGCTGGGCGACACCGGAAGACCGACACGACGTCGAGGGTTTCGTCCGACGACACTTCCGCGTGGACATCCCGGACATCCTCGAAGAAGTCATGAAGCAGGTGGGCGTCACGTCTCGCTCGCTGGCGGAGAAGCTCCGCCCGTACGTCGAACCCGATGAAATCGCCAGGGCCGATTCGACATTCGTGGAGTTCGGCAATCACACGGACACGCATCCCGTCCTCTCGGCCATCACGGACCATCAGCAGCTCGTGGAAATCGGCGCCGCCTCACGCAAGCTCATGGAATGGACGAACCGTGCGCCGACGACGCTGGCCTATCCCTTCGGTCTCAAACCGCATTACAACGACAGGAGTCGTTCCATTGCCGAGGCCACGGGACATCTCGCAACCGTCGACATGCGCCGGCGCATGAACCTGGGGATCGTGGATCCCTACGAACTGAGTCGCAAACCGGCCGTGTGCCCGTCACAGACGGATTTTGAGAAACTCGTCGAGGACTGGCCCGCGAACACTCTTGGCGCGCCACCCGTAGTGAAGCCATGACGGCCACGACACGCCCCCATCTGATCGTTGCGCCCTATCCCGGTGAATTCGGATGGGAGCTGATGAACTGGCAGGGCCGCGTGCGCCATATCGCGCGTTCGACGTCCTATGGCGTCATGACCATCGTCGGCCCGCCGGATCGCAGGGCCCTCTACACGGATATCTTTCGCGCCATGCCCAAGCGCGTGCGCTTCTGCCCGGCGCGCCCCCTCGATCTGCCGGGCGCCGCCTGTGACGATCATCGCATCGATTCGCAGGGCGCGAAGATGAACCCCGAATTCGTCGCGTCGATGCTCGAGCGATTCACACGCGCCGCGTGTCGCCATGCGGGCTTCGAGCCCACGGGCGAAATTCTCACACCCCCCATGGATTCCTCCATGTGGCTGACGAGCCCGCCGGAACAGGCGATCGTCTCGCTGCGTCGCGCCGGTCCGATCGACATCGACGTCGCCCTCGTCACACGCCGCCGCGAAATCGCCCCGGAACGCAACCAGCCCGACGCGTGGTGGAACCAGCTGGAAAACCAACTGCGACTCTGCGGTCTCAACGTCGTCCGATGTGAGCCCCCGCTGAACGCCGCAATCTCAACGCTCTCCCGCTCGCGGCTGGCCATCGGCGCCTCCACGGGCGGTCTGCATCTGGCCAACCTCTGCGACTGCCCGCACTACGTCTGGGGCCCAGGCCCCGAGGCGACGTGGACGCCGATGCGGATCACGAACCGCCAGCGCTACGAAACGATCTGGAATCCCTTCGGCGTCGCCTGCCAGTATGATGAATGCGGCTGGCGACCGTCGATAGAACATGTAGTGAAAAGGACGCTGTCGGCGCTGAAGGAGATCGGATTGCCGGCGCTGGCCTCGTCGCGGCCCAAGCGCGCGAGCGCCCGATGGCTGATCCGTCGGAAGCTCTCGGCCCTGATCATGCCGACGAATCGCTCGAAAGTGCCCTGGCGGGTCCGTGAGTTCGTCCGCACGCATCTGATCTAGAATCGCCCGCGTCGGGCGTGTCGATGGCTCGACAGCGTCGAACCACAATCGCAGGTCACGCCCCGCCATGCAGGACTATCGCCTACTGCTGGTCGCCTACCACTTCCCGCCGATTGCGGGCAGCGGTGTCCAACGCGCCCTCAAGCTGGCGAAATACCTGCCGAAGTGTGGTCTGCAGGTGCATGTGCTGACATGCGCCCACACGCGATATCCCCTCATCGATGACTCGCTGCTGCACGAAATCGACGACGAGCCGCGATTACGGATCCATCGCGTTCGCGGTCTGGAGCCGGCCAGCCTGGCCGACCGCGTCACGCCGCAGTGGCGCCGAGGCCCACTTTCCCGGGCGATGTCGGCGCTTCAGCAACGCGTCTATTGGCGTTTGCAGTCAGCGGCGGATCGCTGGGCGACGCCGGAACCCGAGCAGTGGTGGATCGGCAGCGCCATCCGCGCCGCGCGCCGGCTCCACGCCACGCACCCGTTCGATGCGATCCTCACGACGTCGCCGCCGCACAGCATGCAACGCGTCGGCGTCGACCTGCAGCGCGTTCTTCAGATTCCATGGATCGCGGACCTGCGCGATCCGATCGTCGACAATTTCGCCTACGCGCCAAAGGACGACATCACCGATCGCTATTGGAGGTCGCTCGAACGCGACGTCCTCGATCGAGCCGATCACGTGGTCACAACGTGTCCGGACTACACGTCGCGCCTCGCCGAACAGGGCGCCGTCGAACGACTCAGCTGTATCACGAATGGATACGACGAAGCCGATCGGCCGGCTCGCGCCGCTTTGAAGCCTCGCGAGGCGTTCACGCTGTCACACGTCGGCGCGTTCTATCACTCTCAGAGCGTCGCGCCCCTGCTGGGCGCCTGCCGCGCCTTTCGCCGGCGGCGTCCCGATGCCCGCTTGACGCTGCGACTCGTCGGAAGTGTTTCGCGTCAGCAGGCGACTCACTTCGAACCCGGCGACGACACCTTCACGCATCGCATCGGCTATCAGTCTCACACGGAAGCGACGCGGGAAATGGCGGGCGCCGACGCCCTGTTCCTGATGACGCCTTCCCACGCGAACGGTCGCCACTGCATCCCGGCCAAGTTCTTCGAGTACCTCGCATTTGGCGGGCGAATCATCGCACTCGTTCATCGCGGGTCGAGTGTCGAACGCATCGCGCGGACCGCCGGCGGCTGCGCGACGGCGTACCACGACGATGTCGAATCGCTCACGTACGAGATCGAACGGGCCTACGACGCTCATCACGCGCAGAGCCCGGCTGTCCGGCGTGACGCGTCATTCGTCGAATCGTTTCGAAGGGATCGGCTGGCGACGGAATACGCGGACCTGATCGCTTCGTGCGTTCGAGAGGCGAGGTTGACGCCGATGCTCGGGAGCGTCGCCACATGAAGCTTCTCTGGCACATGCCGACGCTGCGACGTGTTTCCTGCGGACTCTCCATCCGCGCGATCAACTTTGCGCGGCGACTCGCCGCGGTCGGGCATGATCTCACATTCGCTGTCGCCCGTGACAAGACCGACTGCCACGGCGCCGACATCGCAGGCCTGCCGTTGATACATCTGGATGTCCCCCCGCGGCCACCGGCGCACTGGGCCCTGCAATCCCTGGAACGTGTTCGCATGGCGCGCGTCGCCGTCTCGCAGTTGGCTCTCGACGTCGACGTGCTCATCACCTGCCAGCCGGAAGCCGTGATCGCATTCAAAGAGCGAACGGATCGGCCCGTCGTCTTTGTCTGCGGCGGAACGACGCTGCTGCATGACGCCGCCGACGCGAAACGACGGCGTCGCGACACATCGAGCCTTCGACATCTGATGTCGGCGCCCGCGTATGCGATCGATCGCCGCCTGAAACGACGCAACGAACGGCGTGGGTTCAGCCTGGCCGACGCGTGCGTTTTCGACAGCGCGTCGACCAGAGACCGCGTGATCGCCGAATACGCCATCAACGGCGACAAGAGCCATGCAATCCGCGGCGCCGTCGACATCGACGCATTTCGTCCCCCGACTGCTGCGGAACGCGCCGACGCTCGAGCGGCGTACGGCCTTGACGACAATACGATGATGCTGGCGTGGACGGGTCGGCTCTCCCCCGAGAAAAACCTCGAAACGCTGATTCGAGCGATTCCGCTCTGTCGTCGGCGTCAACTTCGGCTGATTCTCGCGGGCGACGGTCCCGAGCGCGGACGGCTCGAGGAACTCGTCTCAGCGATCGAAGCCCGAGCCCTCGCCGTCGGCGACGACACGCGGACGAGAAGCGTGCAGTTCCTGCGCGATGTGGACGACGTCCGCCCGCTGCTCCACGCCGCCGACCTGTTCGTCTTTCCATCCGTCTCCGAATCGCTCGGGCTGTCGCTGATTGAGGCGATGGCCTGCAATCTGCCCGCGATCGCGCTTCGCTCGGATGGGGACCGTGTCCGAAACGCCGCCGCCGAGATTCTCGATGATGGGCGTTGCGGCGCCCTCGTCGAACAGAACACGCCCGAGGCGTTCGCCGCGGAAATCGTTCGGCTGCTCGATTCGGCCGACCAACGCGCAAATCTCGCGCTGGCCGCCCGGCGCCGCGCCGTCACTTTTTTCGACTGGACTGCGGCGTCGCGCGATTTCGAAAGTCTAATAACCCATTTCATTTGCCGATCTAAAGGACAGGCGAAGAGTCTGTCCGAAAAAGGCGCCACTCATGAGGGCGTTTCGGGCGCCTTCGCCGAATGCGCGTCTGAGACCGCCAGCGTCTGATCGCCCCGACCTGCGATCCTCGCGGCAGGCGTCTCGACGCCCCCTGGAACCGCCCGAAGAGGACACCGCGAGGATGTCAATGCGCTTCATTCTGTATGCGTCGATTCTGTTCATGGCGCTGCCGATTGTGTTGTACCGACCGTTCTTCGGTCTGTGCGTGTATTACATCGTGTCCATTCTGCAGCCGAAGATCCTCTGCTGGCGCGGCGACTTTCAGGACGCCTTGATCGTGGGCGTGCCGCTGGTCATCGGCGCCATCGCGTTCGGCACGCAGAAGCGCGATCTGATCGCGGAAAGAGACACGCAATCCGGCAAGCTGAATCGAATCATCACGCGTATCGATCGCAGCCCGATCTTCACGCCGCACTGGATCATCGCCCTCTTCGCGGTGCTCGTTTTCTACATCGCCATCACGCGACAACTCGTTGAGTATCCGACGTCCACGTCCTCCTACCAGTTCAAGAGCCTCTGCAAGATCTTCCTCGTGACGGGGCTGCTGACTGGACTCGTCACCGACTATCCGCGATTACGGGTCCTCTTCATCGTGATCGGTTTTTCCGCCGCATTCTGGGCGATCAAAGGTGGCGTCAAGGTACTTATCATTGGTCCTCACCAGGTCTATGGAAAGTCCTACGACAACAACCTCTTCGCGCTGATCAGCGTGATGTCGCTGCCGCTCGTGTTTTACTCGGCACAACTTGTCCGAAACCGGCGATGGCGATTCGTCATCCTGGCCTGTACGGCCCTCATCTGCATCGGAATCATCGGATCGCGTTCCCGCGCCGGTTTTGCGGCGTTCGCCGTCGTGGTCATGATGATGGCGTGGGGCAGTCGCTATCGCATGCGCGCCCTTGTGACGACGACCCTCGTCGTCACGGCCGTCTCCATCATGGTCGGTCCCGAAATGATCGATCGAATCGAATCGATCATGGGCTATCGCGAGGACAAGTCGGCGTATTCCCGATTCTTCACGTGGACGATTGCCAAGACACTGGTCGAGCAGAATCCCATCATCGGTGTCGGTTTCGGAAACTTCGAAGAGGCGAAGGACGCCGTCTTCGGCGGAAAGAAGGCCGCGCACAGTATCTACCTGTCCAACATGAGCGAACTCGGCATGCTGGGGCATCCCATGTGGCTGTTCCTGATCTTCGGAACCATGGCCAGTCTCTGGCGATTCACGCGAAAGGCCCGGCGCCTCCCGCCGGACATGGCGTGGCCCTACTACATCGCCCGCGCGCTGATGCTCAGCCTGATCGCCTTTGCGGTCCACGGGGCGTTCCATAACGAAGAGTATCTTGAGCTGATGTTCACAGTGCTGGGGCTCGCCGTGGCGCTCCACGTCGTCACGCGTCGTGAGCTGAAGCGGCACGGTCTGTTCCTCGAGGCCGAGACGACTGAGGCGGACGCCAAAGCCAATGCCCCCGCCAGGCCCCCAGCGAAAAAGCGAATCTCGCCGGCGCCGACACCCGCCCACATAGGCGTGCTGGACGAATCCCCTGTCACGCTTGGCGCGCTGGCCCGCTCGATGCGGCCCGAGTGTTGATTTCCTGCAACACGTGATGCGTCTGGACAACATCGACGTGGCGTGAATTCAACACGCCCTCACAACACGCAAAGTTCAATCCGCGCCTGGCGAATACCGCAGAAGCGCCGACGCCCCGCGTGACGACGCGCCAGGCGGCGCATTATCGATCGGGCGCCTGAATCGCGGATGATCGTCGCGATTCGGATCGCCCATTGCCCCCTCCACGTACAGGAAGCGCTTCTGGAGGGACGCGACATGGGCGATATTTCATCCGGCATCACACCGATCAGTGGGTACGGCGTCACGGCGTCGCAGTCCGCGTCACTCTCGACGTCCCAGCCGCTTCGAGGCGATGGCTCGATCCAGGAGGCGACGTCCGGCACAGCGTCGAGTCGTATCGTCGAAAACGCCCGCGTCAGTCAGTCGCAGTCGTCGATTTCGATTGCCAGCCAGCAGACGCAGCCTCAGGCCGCGTCGGATTTCGGCCTCCTGCTGTTTCTGGCGGCCTTCATGTCCGACGACGATGACAAGAACAAGTCCAATCCCTTCATGGCGCTCGTCGGACTCGCGCTGATGTCAGCGCTGCAGCAGCAGGCGCAGAGCACGCAGTTCCTGCAGTTCGACTCGAGTTCGCTGGAAATCTCCCAGTCTGTGTCCGCGACAGAGTCCCTGACAAGCCAATCCGCGACCTACCAGCAGACGACGGGCGTCGACACGAGCGCTCTCGGCGGACAAATCGACGTCGCCGGCTGATCGCGGGCGACGCCCCGCCGCACACGATCAACACAACCCCATGCGCGAGCCGATATTCATTCGGACGCGCTGTCGTTGCGCGCCCATTGCGATCCCATGTTCGCAGGGCGGAACCTTGAGCCACGAGACACTGACTTCGAACCGACGACCTCGATCACGACGCCGACGCGCAGCGCTGGCCATCTGCGTCCTGGCGGGCGCATCGATCGTCGGTATCGCAATGGCGGAAGTGGCGCTGCGACTTGTCTGGTCGCCCGCCGCGGATCGGGTCACGCATTCCTTCGACTTCGAGAAAGCGCTCCGGCGCGACGACGAGCTTGGCTATGTTCCGCGGGCCAGTGTGATTGTCGAATACCCGCCCTACAACGCCGTCTTCTCGACCAACAGCGCGGGGCTTCGCGGGCCCGAACAGCGCGTCGATCGCGCCGCCGGCCGACGACGTATCGTCGTTCTCGGCGATTCATTCGCATGGGGACATGGCGTCTCGACGGGGCTGGCGTTTCCCGAAGTCATCGACGCGGCGCTGCCTCTTGCGGATGTCATCAACCTCGGCGTGCCCGGATATGACCTCTCGAAATCGCTGCGATTCTACGAACGCGTCGGCCGAGCTTATCAACCCGATCTCGTGATCGTCGCAGTCTGCCAGAATGACTTTCAGGTCCGCGACACGGCGGACCGACCCTCGGCGACAACTTCATCGTATCCCGCGGCGGCGACAAACGCCGCTTCAACGGCGCCCGCGTCGCGCGGCGTCAAACAGTGGCTTCGAACGCATTCTCGCCTCTACCAGCTCGCGCAGCAGACGATCAACACGAACAGGTCACTCGCCCGATTCTCCGTGCGCATCGGTCTGAAAGAGGAACTCGCCGGGTTTGAAATGCTCGACGACAATCTGCGCCCGGCCCTGATCGACGCGCCACCGGGCGTTCAGCGCAGCCGAGAGAGTGTCTGCCGCCAGTTGCTGGCGATTCGTGATACCGTTGCGGCCGACGGCGCGACCACGCTGGTTGCCCTGATTCCCTGCATCCAGTCCATCGATCCGAACGAGCTGGCCAAATCGATCGCATACACGCGATATGAGGCGAGCGATTTCGACCTCTCGGCGCCGATGCGTCTGCTCACGGATTTCTGTGCGACGAATGATATCCCCGTGGTCGACCCGACGCCCGATTTCAGCGCGGCGTATGCCCGCGGTGAATCGCTCTACCTGAACGGGGATCTGCATTTCAACAAGGCGGGACACGCGCTGTTCGCTCGGGCGATTCTCAGCGCAATTGACCGGCGATCGCCTATCGAAGCCCGAACAGCCGCAGTATCGGATCGTAGTACAGCCACGCGGCGATGACGGATCCGATCAGCGCGAGGGCGATCAGCCCCAGTTTGATCTGCAGCACATAGTCATCGAACTTGCGCAGCGCCGCCGCGTCTGTCGCGAATCGTTCGAGCAGCGCGCAACGCGACTGAATGCTGCCATGCCGCCAGCTCGGCGCCTCGCGCGGAATCCCGTTCAAATCCGCAATGCGGCCCAGCGTGGCGCCGAAAAGATGCACCGCCGAGACGCACAGACCCGGCCCCCGCGTTTCGCCGTGAACCGGGCAGTATTGCACGCAGGACTGGATGTCCGGTGTCACGCATCGAACGCCGTAAAGATCGGCCTGCCGTTCGAATTTCCGTGAAAGCCAGCTGAATCCGAAGAGCCACATTCCGAGCAGCGACGTCAACCCAACAAGCTGCACGACGCCGTAGTCGACGGGCGTATTGAATTTGACGTACAACCACGTCGCGAGCAGCGTCGCGCCGCCCGCAACATACATGGAGACGATCGCAAACACGCCAAAGAAGGGCAGATGCCAGTGGCGAACGTGCCCGGCTTCATGACCAAACACCGCCTCGATCTCGCTGTCGTCCATCGTCTCCAGCAGCGCGTCGGAAACCATGATGTAGCGAAGCGGCGCAATGAATCCCATGACGGCCGCGTTCACGGCCATGCCGTGCGTGTGCCACAGCAGGATCTCGCGATACTTCAGACCGATGCGCTCGCACGTCCGCTCGAAGCGCCTGCGCAGCGGACCATCCGGGAGACGTTCCGTGGCCCAGATGTATCGCAGCATCACGGGCGCCATGGCCAGCACAATGAAGGAGACCGTCCCCAGGGCCGTCTGCAGAATGAGCATCCGCGCATTCTTGTCGCCGGGCAGTTTGATCAGCCACGTCGCGCCGCTGTCGTTGTAGGAATCGATCAGGTGCTTCGCGAAGACGATGACGCACATCGGAATCGCGAGAAACAGGATATGGTGCCGGACCTTGTCCACGAGAAACGGCAGAAGCCCCGTCGCCTCCGGATCAGGTCGACGCCGCGCCAACTGAATCGCCTCGAGGCCGCCGGTGTTCTTCGCAATGCGCGGCGCATCGCCCTCCTCCGCCGGACCCTCCAGCGACTCCAGCCGCAAACGCACTTCGGCGCGATACTGCATCGTCCAGCTCGCCAACAGCGCGATCGCCGTCGGCGCGAGCATCACAAGTTCGGCGACGAGGGGGTAGGCGTCCAGCCCCCACGCTTTTCGGACGATCGTCGGCCAGGACGTGCAGACCATCGTCAGGACGAGCATCGAGGCGACGACGAAGAGTTCCACCTGCTGAAACCAGGACAACTCGTCCGCCGCGTCATCGTGGCCCTCGGGCGTGCCGTCGAGTCGATACTGCGTGCGGACGGCGCCGATCCCCGAAAGGATGGCCATGACCGGAATCTGGAGCAGCACAAATCCGACGGTCATCAACAGGCCGTGCCGGTCCGTGGCGCGGAAAATCAGCGCGGACTCGGCCGGCAACTTATCGCTCAGAACGAGCGCAAATGCCATGATGACAATGAAATACATAAATCCGTGCCGGTCCGTAGGTTCCGCGGGTCAACGATCGGCGGTATTCTAGGACGCGTCCGGCGTCCCACAAGGCGCTCAATGGATCGCAATACGCCGTTCCCGGCGTCGTTTGGTATTGAAGGCGCGCCCGTGTCTTTGTCGGCGCGCCAAGTCGGGTCATTCATGACCAAACCGGACTGAAGTCCAACGGTTTTCCATGCTGGAGACATATGCCATGAAATCACATCGGATCATGATCGGCTTCTGTGTGCTGCTCGCCGGCCTCTGTGCGACGCCGGTCTCGGCACAGCCTGAAAAAGGTGACGATGGCCCGGGTGTTCGCCCGAGGCGACCGGAAGGCCCCGGCGGACTGCAACGTCGTGGCGGACGAGGGAACCGCGGGGCCGACGCTCAGCTCGCCAGGCTCAATGACGCCCTCAAGCTCGACGACACGCAGAAGAGCGAGGTCCAGGCCCTGCTCAAGGCCCACGAAGCGAAGATCCGCGAGATGCGCGATGGGTTCCGCCCCTCCCCTGAAGAACTCGAGGAAATGGAAGCGATCCGCGAGGACCTCAGACGCGCCCGGGAAGAGAACGACACGGAACTGATGGCGAAGTGTCGGGACCGCATGCGCGCCGCGCGGGAGGCCCGCAACGAACGCACGGCCCCGGCGCGAGAGGCCATCGAGGCCGCCGAGGCGAAGCTCCACGACGACATCCTGGAGAAACTCAACGACGATCAGAAGAAGGCGTTTGACGAAGTCTGGAATGACGTCATGGATCGTCGCGGCCGACGCGGCGGCTCGAAGTACGATCCGCGACTGCTTCAGCGGGTCGTCTCTCGCGTGAAGGGCCTGTCAACGGAGCAGGAGGAAAGCGTCGAGAAGCTGTTCAGTGATTTCCGCGAAGCCGACAAGAAGGCCCGGCGAACACGGCCCGAGCGCCCCGGGCGCAAAGAGGGCGAAGAAGCCGACAAGCCGCAGCGACGACGCGACAATCGACGCATGCGTGACGACGCCGCCTCCAAGAAGCTCTTTGACGATGTCATGGCTGTGCTGACCGAAGCACAGCAGGCGGAAGTCAGGACGATGATGGAGAAGGCGTCCGGCAAGCGCGGTGAGCGCGGCGAGCGCGGGCGGCGCGGCCGAGGCGACGCCGATGGCCGCGACGGTCCCGGTCGCTTCCGCGACGGCGACTCGCAGCCGAAGAAGCCCGCGGATTCCGACGACGACTGACGGCGCGATCACGACGGCGTCAATTGAAAAAGACCTGCGGGCCGACGGAAACGTCGGCCCGTTTTTCTTGCGTCGAACGAACCGACTTCAGTGCATCGCCTTGGAGATCGTGAAGATCGGCAGCAGCATGGCGAGCACCAGGCCGCCCACGACGACGCCGAGAAACGCGACGATGGCCGGCTCGATCATCGACGTGATCGTCTTGATCGACTGGTTCAGCTCGTCTTCGCAGAAGGTCGCCACACGACCCATCACGGTTCCGAGCTGGCCGCTGCGTTCACCCGCGCCGAGCATTTTCAGAATGGATCGCGGAATGTGCTTGTTCTGCTCGAGCGCCTCTGAGATCTGGCGCCCCGCCTCGATCCGTTCGTTCACATTCTTCCAGAGATTCTCATATTGAATGCTGTCGCACACCTTCGTCGTCAGGCGCACGCCTTCCAGCATCGATACGCCGGACTGGATCATCGTTCCAAGCGTTCGCAGGCTTCGCGCAAGATAGGTCTTGTGATAGAGCGGACCGAGAATCGGCATCGACAGCTTGAGCTTGTCCTTGAAAATGCGACCATTCGGCGTTCTCAGGTAGAAGAACGACGCGATGCCGCCCGCCAGCAGCACGAGACCGACGTAGATTCCGTAGCTGCCAATCCAGTCGCTGACGGCCAGTAGCACGCGCGTCAGCTTGGGGAGTGAATCCTCGCGCCCCTTGTAGATTTCCGCGAACTTCGGCAGAACGTACGTCACAAGGAAGATCGTCGTGCCGATCGCGAAGACGATCATGACGATCGGATAGGTGATGGCGCCCTTGATCTTCTTGGTCAGCGCGCGCTGTCTGTCGAGATGCTCGGCCAGTCGCTTCATGATGGGGCCCAGCTGTCCCGACGCTTCGGACGCGCGGATGAGGCTGACGTAGAGCGTCGGAAACACGGTCGGATACTCCGCCATGGCCGCCGACAGCTCACGCCCCGCCTGCACCTTCGCAATGACCCCGGTCAGGGCCCGGGCGAAACGCGGCGAATTGCCTTCGTGCACACACGCTTCCAGCGCCTCGGAAAGTGACACGCCGGTTTCCACCATCACGGCCATCTGGCTCGTGAAGAAAATCAGGTCGTCGGCGCGATAGCGCTCGCGTCCGGGACCGCCAATCGTCACATTCGACAGCTTGGTGCGGGACTTCGCCCCACCCGCCGCCGTGATCTTGACGGGAAAACTGCCTTCCTGGCGGATGATCTTTGCCGCTTCATTGCGATCGGCGGCGCTGAGGGTTCCTTCAACCATCTGCCCCCCATCACTCTTCGCAACGTAATCAAAGACCGGCATGATCGAACGCCCCCTTCGGACTTACTCCGCGCCGACGCCCAGCATTGTTCGGATCCTCGCCGCATCCGGCGCGGCGGCGATGGCATCCTCGACGCTGGCGCGTCCGGACTGCGTGAGTTCCACGAGACTCTGTTCCATCGTGTGCATCCCGAGGCGGCGCCCCGTCTCGATGGACGAATTCACGAGGTGCGACTCGTTCTCGCGAATATTCCGGCGAATGGCCGTCGTCGCGAGCATGATCTCCGTGGCCGGAACCAACCCGTCGCTGAGCTGGTCCTTCAGAAGTCGCTGGCAGACAATCGCCCGCAGCGACGCCGCCAGCTGCGTTCGTACCTGCGCCTGCTGCGCCGGCGGAAAGACGTCCACGATGCGGGCGACAGTCTGCACCGCGCTGGACGTATGCAGCGTCGCGAGCACGAGGTGTCCGGTTTCGGCGGCGGTCAGGGCCGTCGAGATGGTCTCCAGGTCTCGCATTTCGCCGATCAGGATGACGTCCGGTCGCTGTCGCAGGACATGCCGGAGCGCGGAAGCGAATGACGGGCTGTCATCGCCGATCTCGCGCTGCTCGATGATCGACTTGTCGTTCTGAAAGTCGAATTCAAGCGGATCCTCGACCGTGATGATGTGCGCGCATCGCGTCTGGTTCACATGGTCGATCATCGCGGCGAGCGTCGTGCTCTTGCCCTGGCCCGTGCCCCCGGTGACGAGCACGAGACCGCTCGCGAAATCCGCAAATGTCAGCACCTGCGGCGGCAGCTGCAAATCCGCGAAGGCCGGGATCCTGTTCGGAATCGATCGAATTGCGGCGGCCGGCGCCCCGCGCTGGTAGTGCATGTTGATTCGAAAGCGGCCGAAGTCCTGAGTTCCGAGCCCGAAGTCGAGGTCGCGGTGTTCCTGAAGTCGATGCATCTGCTCCGTCGTCAGCGTATCACTGAACCAGCCGAGCAGTTCATCCGCCGTCGGCGCCGCGCAGGGAAGCGCCCGCCAGTTTCCGCTGGTGAGAATCATCGGACGGACACCGGCCACGATCAGCAGATCGCTCGCGCCGGTGTCGACGCACATGCGCAGAAGGTTGTCCAGCCCCGACGCCCGTTCATTGAGATCGTCGATGACGGCGGCGCTGGTGGAACCACCGAGATTCGCCGCGTCGAACTGTTTACGATGCACAGACACGGAACACCTCCTCGACAGTCGTCATGCCCGATTTCACTTTTTCCATTCCGTCCTTGAACAGGGTCGTGAACTCCATTCGCTTGGCGAGCGCCCGAAGGTCCTGCAGCGTCGCGCCGTCGGACACGGCCTGCCGGATGTCGTCGGAGGGAATGAACAGTTCGTACACGCCGACACGGCCTGAGTAACCCGTCCCGTGGCATCGGGCGCATCCCTCGCCCGTGATGATCCTTTCGGCGTCGATCCCCGCCTTGTGCAGCGCGTGGCGGGCGCCAGGCGACGGCTCCGCCTCCACTTTGCAGTAGGGACAGACTTTTCGAACCAGCCGCTGCGCCAGGACGGCGTCGAGCGACGCGCTGATCAGAAAACTCTCGACGCCGATGTTGTGCAGTCGTGTGACCGCCGAAATGGCGTCGTTCGTGTGAAGCGTCGAGAGCACCATGTGACCCGTCAGCGCCGCCTGCACGGCGGTTCGGGCCGTGTCGTTGTCGCGGATTTCGCCGACCATGATCACGTCCGGATCCTGGCGAAGCAGCGAGCGCAGCACGACGGGAAATGTCAGGCCAATCTTCTCATTCACCTGGAACTGGTTGATCTGCCGCAGGTTGTACTCGACGGGGTCTTCGACCGTGCAGACGTTGCGTTCCGGAGAATTGATTTCACTCAGGGCCGCATAGAGCGTCGTGCTCTTGCCGCTTCCCGTCGGTCCCGTGACGAGAATCAGGCCGTGCGGGCTTCCGAGACGCTGTCGGAATCGCTTGAGCATGTCGACGGAGAAGCCGAGCGTCTCGAGACTCACGAGCGCCTTCGTATTGTCGATGATGCGAATCACGACCTTCTCGCCGAAGAGATTCGGCAGCGTCGAGACGCGCAGGTCGATCGGCCGGCCATCCATCAGGACGTGAATACCGCCGTCCTGCGGGAGGCGGCGTTCGGCAATGTCGAGGCCCGCCATGATCTTGATGCGGGAAACGATGGGCGCCATCATCTGGACCGGCGGCGCCTTCTTTTCATACAGCACGCCGTCCACGCGGAATCGAATGCGCAGCTGCGTCTCATCGGGTTCGATGTGAATGTCGCTCGCGCCTTCCTTCACAGCCGAATAGACGAAGAAATTCACGAGTTTGATGACGGGCGAATCCCCCGCCATTCCCTCGAGATTGGCGATGTCATCGACCTTGGACTCGATCAGCTCGAAGGCGTCGTCAGACACATCCTCGATGATGTCGTCGATCACGAAGACATTCGCCGAGTTCACGTACTGGCCGATGATCATCTGGATGTCGGCCGCCGTCACGGCGACAACCTGAACCGTGCATTCCGTCATCCTCGCGATTTCTTCGATGAGAAAGACGTTGGAAGGCTCGCACATCGCGACAGTCAGCGTGTTTCGAACCTTGAAGAGCGGGATGACGGAGTGCTTCTCGCGATAGTCGCGAGGCAGCGTATCCATGATGTGCGGGTCGACGAGTCGAGGCGTCAGCTTGGCGTAGGGAACACCGTAGGCCTCGGCCAGCGCCTCCATGACGCCGTCCGCCGTGACGAATCCGAGATCGATCAGGACTTCGCCGAGCAGCTGCTTGTGCCCGCGGGCCGCCTGCTCTGCGATCGCCTGTTCGATCTGCGCTTCTGTGATCAGACCCTTTGCAACCAGGATCTGCCCCACCTGAAGCTTGTTTTTCGTCCCCGTCGCCGCCGTCAATGCAGTCCTCCCCGACCTGAGCGCGTCCCGACGCTTATCCGAAACTCCTCACGGCCGAATCGAGGTCGTCGAAGATCTCGAAGCGCCGCTGAAGTCGCGTGATTCGGAACACGGTCTTGAGCGTGTCATCCAGGTTGCACAGCTTCACGGCGCCGAGCAGGTCCTCGCATCGGTCCTGAAGATCAAGCAGGAATTCGAGCCCGTTGCTGTCGACACTCGGAACCGTCTCGCAGTCCACAACGATGTTCGGGCAGCCGTCCTGAATGCAGAGATCGGCCTTGTCCGTGAACGTCGGAAGCGCCTCGCCGCCGATTTCCTCGTTGGAGGCAAGCACGGCGACGGAGCTGTAGCGCGTCATCTTCGTCGTCATCAGCGTCCCTCCAGCGACATGGGCCCCTCGCCGGTCGCCTTCACGATCGGCGACGCGTGCCCGCGATTCATCTGAAAGAACAGCGCGCCGATGCGCCCGATATCGCTCTCACCCCGCGCCCCCTCGATGGCCGCCTCGAACATGGCGTGCGGGTTGGCCGCAAGGAAGCGTTCCGCGAGATACGGATCAAACTGCGAGCCGCTGCATCGCCGGATTTCGGAAATCGCCATCGGAATCGGCAGGGCCGCGCGATAGGTGCGGTTCGACGTCATGGCGTCGAACGAGTCTGCGATACAGATGATGCGTCCGAAGAGCGGGATGTCCCTGCCGGCGACTCCGTGCGGATAACCGCGACCGTCCACGCGTTCGTGGTGGTAGAGAACGCCCGGCACCAGGTCCTGGATCTGTCGGACGCGCGACAGAATGCGCTGCCCGATTTCCGGGTGCTTCTTCAGCAGGTCGAATTCCTCCCGCGTCAGACGCCCGGGCTTCGTCAGCACGGCGTCCGGCACACCGATCTTGCCGATGTCGTGCAGAAGCCCTGACAGATAGACGCGTTCGCACTCGATCGGCGACAGGCCGGCGCTCTGGGCCAGGGCGCGGCTGAAGAACGCCACGCGACCGGAGTGACCGAAGGTATAGGGATCCTTCGCGTCAACGCTGTTGACCAGCGCGTGCAGCATGCCGAGAAGAAGGTCGGCAAGGTCGTCGTACAGGTGCTGATTGTGCAGCGCCGCCGTGACACGATCCGCAACGGCGCGGAACAGCTGAACGTCGACCGTCGTGAAGTCACCGGCGTCTGTGCAGTTGATCGTGTAGCACACGCCGAGGTTGGCCTCTTCCTGTCGCATCGGGAATGCAACGACGTGCTTCAGCCACGGCTTTGTCCAGTCGAGTCCCTCTTCGTTCGGCGCCTTGTTCAGCAGCAGTTGCTTCGGACAGGCGTCCAGCCGAGGCATCAGACAGTCCGTCAGTCGAATGAGATCGCTGGTCGATCCGCCGACATCGCCGACCGTGACGACGTGCTTCCACTGGCCGGCCCGGCGTGAATCGACGCCCTCCCGCTCGTGGCTGGTTTCATAATCGTGCCACGGCAGCACGAATGCGATCCCCGCCGCGCGGGAGATGGCGAGGAGTTCGCCGCCGACGCACTCCAGAATCTGCTCGGGATTCTGGGGAATCGCCATGTGCTCGCTGATCTCGTAGATCAGGTGCAGTTCCTCGTACGTGCTCTGAAGGTTGTTGGTCAGGACGCTCGTCTCAGTCGCCCGCCGATCACATTCCCGCGCCTGGTGGATCGTGAGCGCGAGGAGGTCCGCTCTTCGCTCCAGTCGATCCGATTCGACGCGTGTCGTATTCTCAACCTGTTTGCGCGTGAGCGTCTCGTCGATGCCGCAGTCGCCGCAGAACCTCGCGAAATCCTCCTGCGATGCGGGATCCGTAACGCAGGCCGCCACGACGACACCAACGCATCGACGTCGATCCACCAGCTGGATGACGATCAGGGGTACGGCCGACTTCCAGGGTCCGCAGACGATCGGCGCCGGCGTCGAACAGGCGTCGCCCTTGACAGACTGGTAATGTTCAGCGAGCGCCGATCTGACGCGACGCATGAACCCGCCTTCCGGCTGGGCGATTCGCGTCCAGAACGCGTCGGCCTCCTCGTCGACGGCGACGCATCGGTCTTCGCCGCTCCAGAGCGACAGCCAGAAGCCCTCCGACCGCCAGTTGCGCGCGAGCGCTTCGAATCGATCGCTGGAGATCGGCCACGCGATCGTGGACGCCGGCAGCCTGCCCGCAGCCGGATCGAATTCTTCAATATGAGCCGTATCGCTCATGATCGAGCACCTCGATTACTGTGACGATGTGGTCGTCGCAGGCTCGCCCAGAATCTCATGCACGCACGCGAGCACCTCTCGCGGACTGAACGGCTTCGGAAGCACCTTCCGGATGTTCGTGTCCTTCGTGTCGTCGTCGCCCAGGGAGAATCCGCGCGCCGTCAGCATGATCACGGGAATCTGCGACGTCTGCGCCTCGTTTCGAAGTCGCGCGCACAGCTCCAGGCCGCTGAGATACGGCATCTGGTAGTCCGTGATGACAAGGTCCGGCGACTCCGCCTTCGCGGCGGCAAACGCCTCCTCGCCGTCACCCGCCGTGACGACTTCGAATCCGTTGTTTTTGAGCTTTGCGGATACGACGTGCACGATGTGCGGTTCATCGTCGCAAACCAGAACTTTGAAAGTACTCATCTCGGACCCCCAGCTAAGGCCAGTTCCAAACCACGTTTCACTCGTGACGGCTCGCGACGGACGTGGCGTTCCGACGACGAGACTGCGTTATCCCTAACGGCCAACCACCGGCAGCGCGATCGTGAAGGTGCTGCCGACGCCGACTTCGCTCGCCAGCAGCACTTCGCCGCTGTGAACGTCTTCCACAATCTTCTTGACGAGATTCAGACCGAGCCCCGTTCCCTTCGCCATCTTCTTGTTCGCCTCCACGCGGAAGAACTTCTCGAACATCTTGGGCAGGTCCTCCTTCGGAATCCCCGCGCCCGTGTCCTCGATCTGAATGAGAATTCTGTGACGCTCCTCCTGCGGAACCGTGCTGACAGTCACTTTGCCCTCGTTCGGCGTGTACTTGATGGCGTTGCTGATGAGGTTGAGCACGGCCTGGTAGATCAGGTCGCGATCCGCGTCGACCTGGAACATCGCGGGCGTCAGGTTGTCCGTCAGCTCGATGTTCTTCTCCTCGGCGGAAGGCCGCATCATGTCCACGGCTTCCTTGACGATCATCGCCACGCCGATCGGCTCGCGGTTGATTCGTACCGTCCCCGCCTCGATTCGACTGATGTTGAGCATGTTGTCGATCAGGCGCCCCAGCCGTTCGGCCGACGTCTGAATGATGTCGTAATACTCCTTGCGCGTTTCCGGATCGTCGGCTTCACCATCGACGAGCATTTCGACGTAGGCGCGAATGGACGACAGCGGCGTTCGCAGTTCGTGCGCCACGTGTGCGACGAACTCGCTCTTCTTCCTCGCGGTCTCGTGCTCGCGCGTGATGTCACGGAGAATGGTCACGACCGTGTTGCCTTCCGAACCCTCCTTGTTCTGGCTCGGGTTCAGCGGCGCCGTCACGATGAGGAATACGCGATCGCCGACAAATACCTCGCGGCGTCGATCGGCGGCCCTGGCGTCGGCCGAACGGGTCTCGCGAATCGTCTCCAGGATGTGCTCATCCTGAACCACGCTGTCGACGTTCTTGCGCAGCGCTTCCTCTTCCCGGAATCCGAGCAGTTCCTCGATCGCCGGGTTCGCAAGGACAATCTGGTCGAAGGGATCCGTCACGAGGACGGGCTCGGACATCGCCCGGATCACGGCCAGCGTGCGCCGCCGGTTGGTCTCCGAAAGCGTCAGATCGAGCTGGAGTTTTCGCTGCATGTCCGTCAGCTGCCGCAGGCCTTCCCCCACGCGCTGCGAATGCGCCTCAATCGCCTTCCAGACGGGTCGCAGATCGCGCGGCAGCGAGGACGCGTCAACGACGTCCTTGTTGCCGTTGGTGAGGCCCTGCATCGCCACCAGGACGCCACGCATCGATCGGCGCCGCGCCATGGCGTTCCAGGCGGCCATCGCGGCGCCCAGGCCGCTCAGGCCCGCGGCCAGCGCCTTGGCCCACAGCCGGACGCCCGCCTCCGAAGAAAAGGGCGCCACGTCAATGAAGAGCACGATCAGCATCGCGCCGACAACGGGCGCTATCACAAACGCCATCGAGACGTTGAACCGCCCCACACGGCCGGGCGCCCGCGCCGGCGCAGCGCCGAGATCGAGCGGCGCAGCCTCCGCCGTCGCCTTCGTCGCCTTGTCCGGCGGCGAAAGCTCCTCGTCGACGAGCGGCTCGTCGATCTGCCAGGGCTTGAGTTTCAGCTCGCTCAACGCCCGTCGTCCTCCTCAGCAATGGCGACGCGCGACGCCGCGCGAGGGTCATACAGATACCACTGGCGCGTGTTCGACGGCTCGTCGTATCGCACGACGGCGTCACGACGCGTTTCCACCGCCGCAAGCGTCTCTCGAATCCGGGGCTTCGCGGGAACCGGCGACGGCTGGCTGCGCGCGTCGTTCGACGCCTTCGCCTTCAGGATGAAGGCCGCCTCGAAGCCGGGGTCGATCTTCAGCGCCTGATCCGCGGTCTCTCTGGCCCGCGCCAGGTCGCCGCGCAGGAAATAGACGTAGGCCTCCAGAACCAGCATCTCCGGAATCGGCTTGTTTCGTCGATTGAACGTCGAGACGATCTCCAGCGCCATGTCCAGATTTCCGGCGCGGATCGCGGAGCGACAGTAGAGGCTCCATGTGACCTGATCCGAAGGATCGTCTCGGATCGCCGCCTTCAGCACGCGCATCGCCTCGTCGTCGCGATTCAGTTCGATGCAGCTTCTCGCGAATGACTGAATCGCTTCTTTCGGTCGCGCCGGGGTGTCCGATGTCGATTCACTGTCCGCAGCGCCGCGGTTCATGTACCTGTCGATGACCGGCTTCAGTACCGCGACGGCGTCCTCATACGCCCGTGCGTTCGCGAGAACAACGCCGGCCCGTTCCTGTACGGCTTCGTCGTCGGCGCCGATCTGGGCCACGACCCGTGCGTGACGGGCGGCGCCGTCGGCGTCGCCGCGCGCGTCGCAGATTTCCATCGCCAGCTGCCGAAGCGGAAACGATGTCTCGAACTGGCTGACGCGATCAATCACGCTGAGCGCTTCGCCGCTGTCGCCGCGAGCCATCAGGCATTCGGCCAGCTTGAGGCGATACGCGGCTTCCTCCGGCGCGAGTTCGACGGCGCTTCGATACCACATGATGGCGTCATCGATACGGCCGGCGCGAGACGCGATCCGCCCGCCGAGTTCCCGCCCCAGGACGTCGTCCGGGGCAATCGCCATGTACTCTTCGATCTCCGTGAGCGCCCGGGTCAGTTCACCCTTCTGATAGTGCAGTTCCGCCGAGAGTCGCAGGACTTCCGGCGAATCCTCAACCAGCCCCCGGGCTTCGGCGAGCGTCTTCTCGGCTTCGTCGTAGCGCCCCGACTTCAGCTGCTGCTCCGCCATCTGGAGCCGGACATTCCCGCGGAAGCTGTCCCATCGCTTGCGCGCGACCGCGTTCTTGTCCTCATTGCTGATGTGCCGCGAGAAGAAATCGCTCTGTCGAATCGCGTCACATCCGCTCAGCGCGACGCCGATCGTGACAAGCGACAGGAGAATCAATCGTTGAAATCGGATTCGGGGCGTCATCGCGACACCTCCTTCATGGAGCCAACGGGCTTTGTCGGATTCGGCGACACGGGAACCACCGCCTCCTGCGCGGGCGTCGCCGCAGGGGGTTCCGAGGGCTTCGGATTCGACGGCCGATCGAGATTCAGCCACTCCGGCGTGTCGAAAGGTGGCGCCGCCGGCCGTTCAAACGGCGGCGGAGGCGTCCTGCCCTGTTCCTCGACGATGAGCTCGCGGACCGCCGAACGAATACTCGACGCTTCAGACTCCCACGATCGCTGACCGCGGATCTTGTCCAGCAACTGGGAGGCGTGCACGTGACGCGGGAAGTGATTCAGCGCGAGCCGCGCGTACCAGGCGGCGCCGTCGAGATCACCCTTGTCCATCCGAGCCAGCGCCTTGGTGTAATACTGTTCCGAAATGCGTTCGCGCCCGATGGGCTGCACGCCGGCACGCGCGCCCAGACGCACGCGCTCGACATCCTGATACAGCGACTCGCCCTTCTCGAAGTCGTAGGGATCCTTCACGATGTGAACCGTCAGCAGAACGATCACTTCTTCCCGCACCGTCGTGTCCGTCGTCACGCGGAACAGCGGCCCCAGCCCCGGCAGGTCGCCAAGCAACGGCGTCTGTTCGCGCCCCGCCGTCGTGACTTCGCGGAAGAGACCACCGATTAGAATCGTGTGCCCGTCGCGAACCATGATGTTTGTCGTGACTTCCGTCGTCTGTTCGAACGGGAGATTCGACGCCGTCAGACCACCGGTCGAGTCCTTCGGATGAATCTCCATCCGAACGAACCCGTCGTCGCCGATGTAGGGCCGAAACGTGAGGATCGTGCCCGTTTCCAGGAACTCGACTGTCTGGGTCGACGTCGTTTCCGTGATGGTTGTCGTGATGTAACCGTCGCGCCGGCCGACGATGACCTGGCCGAACTGCTTGTTCAGCGCGAGGACCTTCGGGTTCGCGATCACGTCGGTATCCGTGACGGCTTCCAGCGCCCGCACGAAGACACCGATCTGGTCCTTGATGATGCCGAACGTGAATCCGCCACCGGGCACGGCGTTGTTGAAATTGGTCCGCGCCGTCAGCGTGGTGTCGCCCAGGACATTCTGCGGCGTCTGTCCCGTCGTGATGCTCTGCGCCGCGGGACTCGTGCTGTTCAGCGCCGTGAAATCGATGCCGCCGACGACAGTGAAGTCGATGCCCATCGCATTGTTTTCGTTCAGCGTCGCCCGCAGGATCGTGGCTTCAATCAGCGCCTGCTGAGGTCGCGTGTCCACCTCCCGGATGATGCTGAGCATGCGTTCGACGACGTCGCTGTAGTCTGTGATGACGATCGTGTCCGCCGTCGCGAGCACATTGCCTTCCGTGTCCGCGGGGCCCGCGTCACCACCCAGACCGATGTTGGACGGCGGCGTCATGGCGATGCTGCCGGATTCGCTCCTGAGCGGCTCGATCAGGGCCTGCACGTCCGCGGCGCGCGCATACGAGAGATGCACGACGCGCGTCACGACCTTGCGCGAGCTCGATTTCATCTTCTCGATTTCCGCGATCGGATGGATATAGATGAAGTTGCCTTCGCTGACGTAGCCGAGCCCGTTCGCGACGAGCATGGCGCGCAGCGCTTCGTCAAACGTCGCGTCATACAACGTGGCGCTGACGACGCCGTCGGCGCCGGGCCCCAGAATGATGTTCTTCTTCGTCGGCTCCGACAGCATGCGCAGCGCGTCGGAGAGCGGCAGTCCTGAAATGTGAAGTGTGATGCGATCGTCGACGCCGACCTGCACGAATGGCTCACTCGCGGATTTCTTCTCGGGAGCGTCGCTCTGCGTCTGCGTCGACACGTCTGCGTCCAGGCCCGCCGGCGCCATGGCGGCGTCCGGTGTCTGCGCAGGGCTCGCGTTCACAAGGCAGAGGTGTAGCGACAGAATGATCGCCGTCGACATTCGGCGATGTGCCGAACCCCCTGGGCGAGCCGTCAGTCCGCGTTCGCGCTCCCTGATCATTATCCGTCGCGCCTCCATACGCATTACGCGCTTATCCGAAGGTTCAATCGGACGTTATGGGCGACAGGTTCTGTTCTAAGGAGCGTTCAGGACGCGTGTGACGCCCGAGAACTGGAGCGTTACGCGGCGATTCTCGATATGGAAGACCGTAAATCCCTCGATTTCGTCGCCCTGGTGGACGAGCCGTCCGGAAATGTAGGCGGAACTGATGGGTCCGATCATGGTCGACTGAAGTTCGAGCTTCGACAGCCGCTCATCGGCCAGGTGCTCGACGGCGTCGGCCTTGGCCTGGTAATCGGACCATTGTTCCGAAAGGCGTGACAGCCAGGTTTCCGCGGGCGAAATCTCCGCGTCCGCGTCTTTTCGAACCGGCAGCTTCCAGGCGGCGCTGCGGAACGGATTCCGCGCCAGTGTTCGAGGCAGACCCGAGAGGTTCCGGCTTCGCGGCGCCTCTGACGGATCTTCGGCGACTTTTGCCGATGTCGCTCCGGACCTGCCGGCGCCGGGGCGCGGCCGACTTGTCGGCGGCGGGCCGGATGTCGGGACAACGACCTCCGGCGCGTTCACGACGGGCGCCGGCGCCGCGACCACCTTGGTCGGCGCCTCGCCGGTCCAGAACAGGCGACCGACGGCCACGACAAGAATCAGAAACAGGACGCCCAGTCCCGCGGTCTTCTTTTTCTGAGCCGCGGCGTCGCGCCTGAGTCGCTCAACGAGCTGTCGGATCGTCTCACCCATTCGACTTGCGGACCGCATCCCCTCCGTTGGCGAGAACACTCGGCAGGTTCCCGATCAGGCGATCGTGATTGTGATGAAACGCCTGAACCACCATCGTCACGTTCAGCTCGCGTCCTGACTCGTCGACCGCCTCGACCTGAAAACGCTCGACGTAGGCGAGTCTTGGCAGCGTTTCGATGGCGTCCAGCAGTTCGAACGCCTTTTCAAAGCTCGATCGAAACACAATCTGCACAGGCAGGACGCCGGTTCCTTCGGCGAGCTGAAGGCGTTCCGGAAGGTTCTCCCCCGACACGCGCGTTGCCGGAAGCGGCTGTACGTTGAAGTCGGCAATCCCCGTCTTCGACATGGCGTCCGATAGTTCATTGAGAAATTCGCCCAGTCTCCGATCAGAGGGCAGACGTCGGCGAAAGGCGCTCACTTCGTCGGAAAGCGACAGGAGCTCCCTGTAGAGCCCGCTGATGTCTCCGACCTGGAACTGCTGCGTGCTGACGGCCAGCTGCTCGGCGGAGATCGAGTCGCGCAGGTCGCGCAATCGTCGATTGCCGGGCATAAGCAGGCCGAACGTAAATCCGAGGCCGGCCACGGCGACAATCGAAATCGTGATCACATTCAGTCGCTTGGTGCTCATCGCTTCGGCGCCGCCTCCTGTGCCATTCGACAGGTCATTCGAAACCGACGAGCCGCGCGTCCCGCGTACATCGTCGGTTCCCGAACGTCCATGTCCACTTCGAAGAAGGCGGGACTCTTGTCCAGCGCTGCGGCGAAATCGATGATGTCCGGAATGGACCGGGCGACGCCATACAGCGTCAGGCCCCTGCGCATCGACTCAATTTCCGTCAACGTCGGCGCCATCGGCTCGGTTCGAGTCGCTCGCGGGTTCCGACGGGACACGGGCGCCTGCGCCATCGCGGACTGCTTGCCCGTTTCGACGGCGTACTCGCTCATGGACGGTTCGTACATCTGGATCCCCGTCAGGACGATCGAATCCGGAATCCGCTGACTGAGTTCCCCGAAGACCGATACCAGGCTTCGCTCGCCGGCCAGTTCGCGCATCAGGTCCTGGAGATTCGTCAGGGCGGTCCGCGCCTGCTCCATCTCCGCCTTGCGCGTCGCGAGACTCTCCATCTGAGCCTTCTGCGCCGCGACATCCTGCATCATCGCTTCCGCGGAACTGATCTGGTAATAGTGCGCCCCCACCCAGACGAGCATGATCGAGAAAATCCCGACGATGCTGGCAACACGCTGGCGCACCATTCCGCGCACGCGACGGCGCTCGTGGTACTCCGCCGGAATGAAATCGCAATCGCGCGAAACCAACGCCCTCTCCTTCGACGCCTAGGCGCCCTGCAGCGACAACGCCTTTCGAAGCGACGATCGCCCCGTCGCGGCGCCACCGACCCATCGCGTCCCGCGAAGGGCGAGTCCGCCGGCCACGGCCCACGCGGGCTGAAACACCCGCCGTTCCCGACCGCCCATTCGATCCATGCCGGCCATGCCGCGAAGCGGATGGCCGATCGTGCACGGCACGTCAATCAGTTCGCGCAGCAGCTCCACGACGCGCGGCTCCGCGGCCTCTCCGCCCACGACCGTCAGGCTTTCGGGGCGACCGCCACGGAAGGTCACGGCGAAGTACCGCAGGCACAGCTGTACTTCCCGACACAATCGTTCAATCAGCGGGCGCAGGGCGTCGCCGATCGTCGAGGCGATCTCCGGCGGCACGCCCGACTCCTCGTCCGCGCCTCGGCGCCCCGACTCCATCAGCCGAACGCGCAGGTCCGCCGCTTCGTCCACCGACACATCGAGCGCGCGGGAGACGGCCTCATTGAACTGGTGTCCGCCGATGTCCACGACCTTCACGAACGAGATGTGGGCGCCGCGCGTCACGATGATGGTCGTCGCCGTGAAACCAATCTCGATAAAGACGTTCACTGAGTTTTCATCTTCCGTCCGGCGAAGGAACCGAACGAAACTCCGCGCCACGGCGCAGGGCGTGATATCGATTGCCAGCGGGTTCAGCTTCAGCGTCTCAAGAAGATCCAGTCGCGCCGCGACACTCTCACTGTTGGCGGCGAAGGCGACGACCTCTTCCTTCTGCTCATTGCCGTGCCGGACTTCACCCACATGGATATACTGAATCTGGACGTCACTCGGCTCCGCTTCGAATCGGGCCAGGGCCTCAAACAGCACGGCGTCCTTCATTTCTTCCGCCGGCATCCGGGGCAGTCGCAGATTCTTCAGCTGGACACACGACGCGCCGAGCGCCGTCACGACCTGATTGCCGTGGAAGGACGCCGACGAAAGCGCCTCTCGGATCGCGGCCTGCAGGCCCGACCCGTCCGAGGCGCCGGCGGAAATCGGACACTGGGCGGCGGCGTGGACCGTGGGCGTGCCGCCGACGTCCGCAAACTGAATCGCGCGCACGAAGGTCGAGCCGATATCCAGCCCGATCACGCCCGGTTTGTTAAGCCGCCTGAACAACCGCCATTGCCTCCCGCCGCCCTCTCGGGGCGTCCACCTGTTTCGGCGCACTTGCCGCGCCTCGTCATGCCGAACGTTCCGAACACCCAGCGCGTCAGCCGCCCAGCAGGTCATCCAGCAGATCCGATACGGCGTCGGTCACATTGGTCCGCGTCGTCTTGTCCGCCGTCTCATCGACGATCGTCTCCTCGCCCGTCTCGCGAGTGATAACGCTCGTGTCTTCGCCGATGCTGCGCGTCAGGCCCGAGGCCGCCGCGACAGTTTCCACGGGAATGACCTTCGTCATCGTGGTTCGCGTCGTCGTCATGCCTGTCGTCGGAGAGATCGCGATCTCGAACGTCGATTCGCCACTCGTGATCTGCACGAGGGCCGGCACGTCCTGATCGGGCACGCCGACGCCGTCGAATCCGACTGCGTCGTCGCCATTGAAATCCACGCCGGTAATGTTCACACCCTGGAAGTCGCCATCCGTCGATACGATGTAGGCCCTCCCCGTGCGTTCGTTCGTGATCGCCGTCGATGTGTCCGACTTGCGCGCCAGATGATAGCGATCGTTCGCCAGATCCACCTGAATTACGATCGGATCGATCGGGTTCGCAATACTCATGCTCTGGGCGTACGCGATATCGCTCTCGAGCTTCATCGCGAAATTGCGACCGCGCTGCGTATCGATCGCGCCGGAATCGGGCATCGCCGCAACGAACAGAATCGTTGCGACAACGACGACCATCATGACTTCGATCAGCGTAAAACCACGTCTCGTCATGTCATCTTCCCCCAAATGAACACCGCCGCGCGGCGGCGCCCGCTTAGCCCTTCGCGCCCGATTTGACGCGCGGACCTTCTCGGCCCTCCTTGCGCGTATCGGTCGTTTTGATCTCCACCTTGACGGTCTTGGTCTGCAGGTGCCCCAGGATCGCCGATAAGAGCCGATTGGTTTCCCTGGATTCCTCGACGATCTCCTTGCGCTGTTTGGCTGTGTCCGGTATCTGCGCCTGCGCCGCCGGCAGGGCCGGCGCCCGCTCGTAGGCCAGTTCGACCACGACAATCGACAGCAGGACCGCGATGATCGTCAGCAGCGATCGCGTGTATCGATCCAGTTTTATGATTCCGTTCTCCATGGCCGCCCCCATTCCTAGTAGTCGCTCCAGCTGATCAGCGTGTACGGCATCGCCGACACGCGGAAGTCGTAGAATTTTGCGTAATGACTGTTGTAAGTCAGCGTGACGCTGGCGCCGGAGGCGTCCTCATTTTCGATCGCCTCCGAGTCCGTCGCGATCAGCGCGCCGTTGATACTGACTGACGCGTTCTTCTTGTTGCCGCCATTCAGCGTTTGGCACAATGTAGCGCCGTACACCGAGAGCCCCGCGGAAGCCGTTTCGACGCGGATACTCCCGCTGCAAACGATCGCCGGATAGTTGGCGACGGCCGTCAGTTGGCGCGCCCCGCTGTCCTTGATCTTCAGGTCGCCGTCCACCACGAGCGTTCCGTAGAACGTCAGGCCAGACTCAAGCGTGAGATCGCCCTTCTTGACGACGACGATGCGACCCGGATTGTCGGTGTCGGCGTCGAGGATGCCGTTCAGCGTCCCGGCCTCCGTGGCGTCCATTGACGAGCTGTCGTAGTAGTAGGCGTTGCAGGTGGACCCGTTCACAATGTACTGCGTGTACGCCGACACATCGATCGTCGGCATAGGTACGGCGTCGACGTACGACTCCGTCGTCGGCTTCGCTGAGAGACTCAGCCACAGGATCAGGCCCGTCGACGACATTGTTCCCGTGCAGTCTCCCGAATAGACGATTGCGCCATTAGCGTGAACGGGACCGATGACACGGACACTCGATGATGCGGTCAACGTATCACCACACAACGCGGCGTAGGGCACTTCCACGAGTGAATCCGGCCGCATCTTGACCTTCGCGCGGACGCCCCGCTTGCCACGGGCCTCGCCGTCGTTATCCATCGCAAATCCGAACGCGTCGATCTGGTAGACGTCCGTCAGCGTGGCGTCCTGCGTGACGGCCACGTTGATGAAGTCATTCGTCGAGTCGATTCGCAGCGCCCGGGCGCCGGGCCAATAGGAACCGTCCGCGACATCGTCCGGCGGATACAGCAGGTAGTGGCAGGCGATATCCACGCCCGAGCCCGCAAGGTAGGACGCCCGGGACGAGGCCATCAGGTTCTCCGCCTCCGTGAGCACGGACGCGTGCGCCTCGAGAAAGGCCGTCGCGACGGAGAAGGCGACGACCGCCAGACCGAGAACGATGATCAGCACATAGCCACAGCGACGGCCGGCGTGCGGAGCGACGCGCACGCGCGGACGTCCCGCCGCGGCTCGCGCCGCGTCTGTCGGAACCACACTGTCGCGTTGCCGTGTCGTCATGACCAGGTCCACCTCATCCATCGAGAGCGCATCGTTGCGACGCCGGGTTCGCTAGCCCGGGTACTTGACGGTATCGCCGTCCACATCCGCCCAGCCCGTCCATCGCGAGTATTCGACCCGTTGGCTCGGCTCGTCCGCGGACGCGCCGTCGTCGTGCGTGTTGTCATTGAAGAGGTAATCGGCCGAGGCTCGCGGCGACGCCGATTCGCGAAAGAGCAGCGTGATCGAGTCGGTCTCGACGGCGAACTTGAAATTGACGATTCGCGTCTCCGTGTATTCCGGAAATCCCGACATCGAGAATCGAAGGATGTTCTCGGCGAAGATGGTCTGCCTCACGGAATACGTCGCTGCCGCCGCGGTCCAGAGCGCCTCCATGGAGAACTGCTTTTCGGTCAGGGCGGGACCGACATCTCCATCGTACGTCGGCTGCGTCTGCCACAGGTAAAGCTGATTGGTGAGCCCGTCGAATTCGATCAGACACGTTTCGTGGAGATTGACGATCTCGTCGTCGTTCAGGTCCGCATTCCAGAGGATGATCGTCGTGGACGTGACGACACCGACGGCGCGCGCCTGTCGGATCATGCCCGCCAGCCGATCCGCCGTCATCTGCCCCGTCTTCTTTGCGTTGCGCGTGTCCGACGTCTCGACGGCCGCATTGCTCACGGCGGAGATCATCGTGGCGCCCGCGGCCAGGGTCATGGCCGTAATCGACGCCGCAATGAGCAACTCCACAAACGTGAAGGCGCGACGGGTGTGCCGGATTCGTTTTCGCGGGTCCATGATCACGCCACGCTCCTAGTACTCTCGCGCCTTGACGCGCACGAGTCGGAACACCTCGTTCCGATCGAGATAGACGAGGACAGTGATGCGCACGAACGAATAGGCGTCGTCATCCGCCGCCTGATCCGGTAACGCGATGTATTCGACTTTCACTCGACGGAAGAACCTGCTCATGGACGCGTCCGTCACGTCCGCGCCCTTGTAATCTTCGAGATGGCTGGTCGCCGTCGCGCCCTTGTATTCCAGGTACGCGTGGAAATCGTCGACGGCGTTGAAAAGACGACGCTCCGTCTCGCCCGCCTCCGGCCCAAGGGAGGGCGCCAGTTCGCCCGGCGCGTAGAAGGGTCGAGCGAGGATCTCCTCCATCAGTTCCTCGGCCAGCTCCACGGCGATTTCAATCTCGCTCGCCGCGTTCATCTGCTGGGCGACGGCCACAAACGGAAGCGACACGGACGCCGCCACGATCGCCAGAATCGTCGACGCGATCAGCGCCTCCGCGATCGTGAATGCGCGGAATCTCCGACGGGGCGTCGAGTATCGTCTCGATCTGTCGTCATTCGAACCACGCATCGGCATCCTCGCACAACGGACGGCCGTTTCCGTCGTAAAGCCTACAATCCCGCGCGACGTCTGATTCACGCCAACTCGGACCCTCATGCTCAGGGCGATGGCGGCGCACGGGTTATCGCCCCCGACATCCGGACTCGTCCCGACTCTCATCGGCGAGCCGGACGCCCCGCGTAAATGGCGAAACGGCGCGTCGGGGGAATCCCGGCGCGCCGTTCGTTCGGATCGATCGGACTTGCATGCGCTGCGAGCGTCTGCCAAGGTCTTTGCGTTACAGCGTATCGTGCGCGATGGTGTTTGTCGTACCACCGTCGTTCGCGCGGAAGTCGCCCGTCGTTTCGTCGTACTTCCAACCCGTCGAACCCGCCGTCGCCGTCGGTACGCCGACTGTGTTCAGGTTGTTGTACGGATTGTTCGGGACACGCTGCAGGTACGGGCCGAGCGTACCGCCCGAGTTACCCGAGGCGTCCGTCTTGGCGGTCATCATCGCCTCGAACTTCGCCTGCAGCGGATACGTGCCGCCGTGCTGGAGCTTGTACAGCTCAATCTGGCCGCGAATCGTTGACAGATTCGTTCCGAGCGAGCTGAACTTCGCGTCCGTGCTCGCATCGGAGAACTGCGGAATAACGACCGCGGCGAGAATGCCAAGAATGACGACCACGATCAACAACTCAACCAATGTGAACGCGCTGCGTTTCATCTCCCTTAACCCCCAATTGCGATTCGATCGCCCTGGCTGTAGGTCCGATCCGATGTTTCCGTCGATCGCCCTGTTCCGATCCTCCCGGAACGTTTCATCTGCGATCCGATGTTATTCCAGATCGGCGCTGCGTCGCCGGCGCTTTAACACACCGCGATTCAATGTACGAAACACCTTCGAAGAACTGCCAAGGTGTTGACACCACAGTCTCGATATCATTTCAGAGCGCTCGATTCCGGCCCGGCGCCGGGGTGATTATGACGCCCGGCAATCCACAACCGCCGACAGGCTGGCGTTACGTATCGGTCCAATGCGCCAGTTCGGCGGCCCGCAGGCCCCGATCGCCCCATCGTTAACGCTAACCCGCGATGGAAAAGGCCGGGGACGATCGCCATACACGCCCGATATCCAAGGCGACACCGATCACGCGATCGCCGCCGGCTTATGCCATTCGACGTCGGTATCGACCGATACTCATTCAGATGAAACGATCAACGCCATCTGCGGACTCAGCGGGTCGATCTCGTCCGGCGCCGGACGCGCGCCTCGTCGTGTTCCTGTTCCTCTGGATTGCCCTGCTGGCGCTGGGCCCCACCCGGATGCTCCAGGACCCCGGCGCTTTCTGGCATACCGTCGTCGGCGAACGGATGCTCACGGAAGGACATGTCGTATCGACAGACTCCTTTTCCTTCACACATGAGGGAGACGAATGGCTCGCCCAGCAGTGGCTCGGCGAATGCGCCATGGCGCTGGTTCATCGAGTCGCCGGTCTTGATGGCGTCATCCTTCTGGCCGCGACGATCATTGCCGCGATCTTCACAGTCATCTTCGGCCGGTTTGCAAAATCGGGACCGCCACTTCCGATGTGTGTCGTCGCCACGATCATCGCGATCGGCGCCAGCAGTTATCATTTCATCCCGCGCCCGCATCTGGCGACACTGGCCGGCATGACGCTGCTGACGCTCATCCTGCTGGACGTCGAATCGGGCCGAATCTCGCAGACACGGCTCTGGATTCTGCCCCCGATGTTTGTGCTCTGGGCGAACACGCACGGCGGCGTCCTCGGCGGACTCGCCACGCTGCTTATCTTCGCGATGGCCTGGCTATTGTGCCCGCGATTCCTGCGACAGCCGTCGCGCATCGATCGATCCGGCGCGTCCAACGACGCGGACCTGGCCGACACCATCCCGTTCGCAAAGCCGCGCGCGCCGCTGCTGGCGACAATCGTCGGTCTCGCCACGATCAGTATTCTCGTCAATCCCTTCGGCCCGGCCCTGCCGCGCGTCTGGATCAGCCTCATGGGATCCAGCGTGATTCCGAAGGTCATCATCGAACACGCCCGACTGGCGCCATTCAGTCCGGAAGGCGGCATGATCCTTCTGCTCGCCGCTGTGTATTTCTTCCTGCTCAACAATGTCCGCCGGCGCGGTCTTCGCGTCGCCTGGCTGCTCCCCGCCATCTGGTTTCCGCTCGCGCTGTCACGCGTCCGACATGGTCCGATCTTCGCGATCGTGACGGCGCTGACCGTCGCCGACATGCTTCCCTACGCCCCCGCGTGCCGCAAATGGCTCGATGCGATCGGGCCCCTGAAGTCGGCGCCTCGACGGCGCCCTGGCGCCTGGCCGTTTGCAGTGGCCGTGATAGTCCTGTTCGCCGCGGCGCTGGGAATTCAGGCCGCGGGATGGCGGATTCCGCTGATTGGCGCCGGCCGTTGCGCGCCAACCAACGCGATCTGGCCTGTCAAAGCCGTCGCCGTGCTCGACTCGGACCTTGGGAACGCGAGTCGTTCGGCGCATGTGTTCAATGAGATGCGGTTCGGTGGATACCTCGCCTACGCCGCGCCCGCTGCGAAAATCTACATCGACGATCGTTGCGAGCTGTACCGGGATGAAGGGCTGCTTCGATACATCGAACTGCAGCGCCGTCCCGAACGCATCCCCGGCGAGGCCGCGAGATACCGATTCGACTATGCGCTGGTCCGCACGGGCTCGCCTGTGTGCACATTTCTGAAAACGAGCGGCGCCTGGTCGCTGATGCACAGCGACGCGACGGCCACGCTGCTGAAATCGACGGCGGAGTCCTCCGCCTCCTGCGCAATTGCGAAACACCAACCCCACGGGTAGCCTACCCGCCCAGTGGCGCGTCACGCGCCAGATCCGTCGACGACGCATGCCCCCGACGACGCCGAAGTCGCGCCCGGGCGTTGGACACAAGGTTTGAAGAAACACGCGAAGAAATGGGTGTTGAATCTCGTCAAGTTCGGCGTCTGCGGCGTCGCGCTCTGGTATCTCAGCACGAAAGTCACGCTGGACGATCGCGTCCGCTTTCAGAATGAGCCCGAGCGCGCCTGGGTCGTCGTCAATGAGACGGGCGCCGGCGTGGATCGCCGGCTCGAACTCCGCGCCAGCGACTCGGACGAAACGCGACAGGTCGCGCTTGCGGGCCTCGAAGGCGCGTCCGACAACAAGGGCAAGCTCGAACGGGGGCTGAAATCCGTCGTCCGCAGCACGCAGTGGAACTGGATGGTCGCGGCCATCCTGATCTTCACGCCCGTGTCATTTATCCTCGCCTGGCGACTCCGCGTTCTCCTGTCGACGCAGGAAATCGATATCAGCTATCGTGACAGCCTGCTGCTGACCTTCGCCGGAAACTTCTTCAACTTCACGCTGCCCGGCACAACGGGTGGCGATCTCTACAAGGCCTATCACATCGCCAAGCGGACGCACAAGCGAACCGAAGGCGTGACGATTGTCATTCTCGATCGCGTGTTCGGCCTGATCAGCTTCCTGCTGCTCGCGGCCGTCACGATCTTCGCCGCGCGAAACACGTCCGTCATCGGCGACTTCGGCGCCTACGTCGGCTACCTGATGCTCGCCCTGATCGTCGCCGGCATGCTCTTCTTCTCGCAGCGCGTCCGCGGCCTCCTCCGATTCGACCACTGGCTCGGCAGGCTGCCGTTTTCCGAGAAACTCCGCCGCATCGACGCGACGGCCTTCGGCCTGCGGCGAAAACGCAGTCAGTCCGCCCTGTCACTGCTGATCACGATTGTCAGCCACTTCTTCCTGGTCACGTCGATCTTCTTCCTCGCGCGCAGCTTCGGCATCGATCCGAAGCCCGATCGTGGCGTGGAGCAGCTCTACGTCGCCATCCTGATTTCGGCGGTCGTCGGTTATCTCTTCGCCGCCGTGCCGATCAGCTTTCAGGGGTTTGGCCTGTTCGAGGCCGTGTTCTTCAAGGTGCTTGTCGAGGGCGGCTGGTGTGACGCGTCCGCCATGCTGGTGCTGACGCTGTCGGCGCGCCTCGTTCAGATTCTCTGGTCGCTTCCGGGTGTCATCGTTCCGTGGATGGGACTTGAGCGCCCCACCGCCGAATCGGAAGATGATCTCATCCCCGCCGATGACGACGTCGCCGCCGCGACGCAATAGCCATCGGCGCCGCCGTCAGCATCGCAAAGAGACCACTTCCACCACAGGCCGCGACGCTCGGCGGAACCACCCCGCCATTGGCGTCCAGCGAAAAGCCGACGGCAAAATACCCATCCGTGTTCGCCTGGAGCACGTTGCCCGCACGATCCTGAAAATCCGTCTTGTCCTGCCCTGTCAGAAAGATCCCGTACTGGCCGGCCGGCAGCGCCTTCTTCGCCGTCCACGCGAGCGTCATGTCGTTATCACGCCAGGCGATCGTTCCGTCGATCGGCGTCGTCTCAAACGTGACAGCGATGTCCACACCGTTCTGCACTTCCGCCGCGTCCATGGATTCGTTGAACTGAATCACGATCCCGTTGACGCGCAGCGAGTTCGGCGCGTACTGGGCGTCGATCCGCAGGACCTCCGGCGCTGTTACATCGGCGCCGCCGTTGCAGACGGAACCACTCGTGGCGCTCGGCGCGACGCCCGTCCCACCCGTCAGCGGTTCCTCCGGCGCCCGGGGAATCAGACCGCCGGACACAGTCGGCGTCGACGCCGCCGCGCTGACGCTCGTCGCAGACGTCGTCGGAGACTGCGATGTCGTCGTCGCTTCACACGCCGTCGCGGCGGCGTTGTTCACTTCCACGTGGTCTACGACCTTCGAGCGCACGCCGGCGCCCTCACGCATCGCCAGCGCCAGTTCGCTGAGCTGACAAGATGAGAATGTCGCCAGCCCGACAGCCAGATCGTCACGGCCACCCATGATGTTGAGCGTGTCCGGGCAGACATCGGGGCAGTCCCGAAACTCACTGCCGGCGCCGGTACACACATCGTGATAACTCTCGCACGGCCGATCGGGGCATTGATACGTATGCTGGAGCCCGAAGTAATGACCGACTTCGTGCAGCCAGCCGAGACTCCAGTTCAGAATCCCGACACGGTTGTTGATGATGATCAGTTCGTCGCCGCTCGACGGAATCGAACAGTATCCGCCGCAACCGATCAGCTCGCTGATGACATAGATATTGATCGCATTCGAACGATAGTAGTACCGACTGGCGTCCGCCCGCGCGTAGGCTTCGAATTCACGCTTGCTGTCGCAGTCCCACGGGCCGAACCACTGGCTCGCGCCGCGCACATCGACGATCTCCACAAGCTCGAGGCGCCAGTCGGCGTCCATCGCGGCGAGCGTCGCGTTGCTCTCGTCGAAGACCGTGAGGATCTGTTCGTTGGTGTGATAGAACCCGTCCGCGGGGCGACGCCCGCTGGCGTCGTTCATGATCTTGACGGAGACCCGAACGTACTTCGTCACGCTCGGCGCCGCGAGCGAATCGGAGACGTAGATCTGGGCCATGGCCTGAGAAGACAACGCCGCAAACAGGACTGCGGCGACGGCGAGAATTCGAACCTTACCCACTGACCACTCCTTGGCATGTTCATCGCGCGGATTCCCCCCGTGCGGCGCCATCGGCGAATTCTACGCCGCCCCTATTTGTCCCGTTCGACAAAACAACATCCGCACACACGACTTCCATTCGATTCTGACAATCGTCACGCCACGTCAATTCGACGAACGCCACACGCGGAGATTCACCCGCGATCACGCGCCCCCGGCGAACTCGCATTCCTTAACATCGGCGGAATCGAAAGTTGGAACGCAGGCGACACTGCGAGCGGATTCTTCGTGTCGGGAATTACAAAGTGGCGCGCAGGCGGACAGAGGCGCACAAAGCGCGATCAAAGGTCAGTCGTTTTTTTTTTGGATTTTCAGGGGCACGACGCCGCGAAACGGCGCTGTCGTGCAAATACGCACACACCATCGGACGATTACGTCATGGGGCCGATGTGCCGATCGATGTGCATCTGGCCGATCCGCTCGACCACGCGCGACACACCGTCGAATGCGCTGAAGAAGCCGATTTTCACGAAGACCAGGATGATCGCCGCCGCCGCCCGCCAGGCGCAACTGTTGATCCGGAGGATGACGCGCTGCGAGAGGCGCACGCCCGGCGCCACGCGGCGCAATTGTTGCGCCAGACGGCTCCGGTTCGTCGCCGTCTCGACCCAGCGAAGCGCCCTGGCGTTGGCGCGACCCAAAAGCGGCCGCGTCGGCCGCTCGCTGCGAATCCGCAGCATCCCCGCGGCCAGGCGACGCGTGGCGTCGTCGTTCTTCGGATCGGCGAGCATCTTCGCCCACTCGTTCCGAATGGCGCCGCCTTCACGGCTCGGCGTTTCCTGAAGCAACCACTCCGGAACACCGCGGGCCGAGGCCTGTTCCATGCTGTCACGCAGTCGCTTCATTGGCCCCTTCCTCCCTCACGCGCATGCGCTCGGAAAGCGCGACAATCGCCTCTCGGCGATACACCCGCGCGGTGCCCACAGTGATATTCAGAATTCTGGCCACGTCTCGATAGCTCAGTTCCGCGAGGTCCCGCAGCGAGATCACGTCTCGCAATCGTTCCGGCAGCGTCTCGATGGCGCTGCGAAGTTCTTCGACCAACAGACCGCCCCCTGGCGCGGCCTCCGACTTTTCCTCGTCCCTGCGACGCATTTCCTCGGCCACAGTCGGGAAATGCGCCAGGCGGACACGTCGCTTTCTGCCGATGTCCCGCGCCGCGTTGATGGCGACGCGGAAAACGAACGCCCGTTCAGGCCGTTCTCCGGACTTCTCACTGTAGGCGATCAGCTTGCAGAAACTGTCCTGATAGGCGTCCAGCACATCTTCTTCACGGCCCAGCATCCGCCAGAGCAGGCGAACGAGCGCCGGACCGTCCTTGCGCATCGTCGTCAATACCCACGCCTGATTCACGCGGACAACGGACAGATCGATAGCGCCAAGCAGACTTGCCAAGTCGGGTTGGATCGCAGTCTCGAACACTCGTCTCATCCACTCTCTGGCGGAAGCGGATTCCGCCAACCTCAGGCGTGCATACAGACATCATAAACGTCCGCCATGGGCGACTGTTAATGTCGATTCAAAAAAAATCTCCGCCATCGCCGCGATCAGCTAACATGCTGTCATCTCGGGCGTTAATAACCTCTGAAACCAGCCAGAAAACCCCCGGATTCGAGAGTACATTGCCCTCATGGCGCGACCCAACACAGCCCAGGACGCATCCGCCGGCATCGTGACGCTGATCGATTCGCTCCTGGATCGAGCGATCCGAATGCGGGCCAGTGACGTCCATTTCGAGCCCACAGACGCGGGAATCGCGGTTCGATTTCGCATCGATGGCCATCTCGTCGATGTCGAGCAAATCCCCATCGTCCTTCTGCCCAATGTCGTCTCCCGCCTGAAGGTCCAGGCGAGCCTGCTCAGCTATCGCGTCGACATTCCGCAGGAAGGCGCTGTCACGCGGAATGTGGACGATCGTTCCTATGACCTTCGCATCTCCACGTTCCCGACGATTCGCGGTGAACGCGTCGCCGTCCGGATTCTGCCGCGGGGCGCCCACGCCCGCGCTCTCGACGACCTCGGTCTGTCCGAAAACGTCCGCACACAGATGTGGCGGGCCGCTGTCCAGGGGGATGGCCTGATCTGCCTCTGTGGTCCGGCGGGCAGCGGCAAGACGACGACGCTCTACGCGCTGCTGGATCGACTGCGAATGGAGCGCCCCACGGCGAGCTTCGTGACGATCGAGGATCCCGTCGAATTCCGGCTGGACGGCGTCGCGCAGATTCAGGTCTCGGCCCACGGCGAGCTCACGTTTGAGCGCGCCCTGCGGAGTCTGCTGCGACAGGATCCACAGGTGCTCCTGGTGGGTGAAATCCGAGATCGACAGACGGCCGCCGTCGCCGTCGAAGCCGCATTGACGGGCCATCTCGTTCTCACCTCCTTTCACAGCGGCGCCACGTCGGACGCCATTGTTCGCCTGCTGGAGATGGGCATTCCGCCCTATCAGCTCACGAGCGCATTGCGCCTCGTCGTCTGCCAGAGACTTTTGCGCACGATTTGTCCCGCGTGCGGCGCTCATCGGCCCGCCGATGACACGGCCGTGTGCGAGACGTGCCTCGGCGTCGGCTACCAGGGTCGAACCGCCTGCGCCGAGGCGATCCGACTGGACACGGCGCTCCGCGCCGCCATCCTTGAGCGCAGCCCCGCCGACCAGTTGCGCCGCATCATTCACGATCAGCCCGCCTTTGCGACGCTCGCGGAAGACGCGCAACGACACGTAAACGCCGGTCACACAACACAGGCCGAAGCCGACGCGCTGCGTTGTTCGCGCGATCGAGAGGGAGACTAGGAATGCCAGCCTTTGAATATACGGGCCAATTGCCGCAGGGAACGGCAATTACCGGCACGCTCGAGGCCGAGAACCTCGACGACGCCCGGCGACAACTGGCGAGCCTGACGATTCACGTCGCCTCGCTCTCCCAGACGGCGCGCATTGCCCGCCGTCGGGCCCTGTCGCTTGAAGATCTGCTCTTCTTCAACCAGCAACTGGCGTCACTCGCGGAGAACCGCATCGCGCTGGACGACGGACTTCGCGCCGCGGCGCGCGATCTCAGGCGAGGACCGCTCAAGGCCGCGATGGAGCAGCTCGCGACGGACCTTGAAGCCGGCGTACCGCTGGACCAGGCCGTCGACCGCCAATCCGGCCGTTTTCCGCCGCTCTACGCCAGCGTTCTGAAGGCGGGCGCCGACAACGGTCAGCTCGGGGCGACGCTGATCAATCTGAACAACCACCTGTCGCTGCTCGATTCCACGCGGCGCGTGATGCTGGAGACGATCACCTACCCACTGATCGTCCTCACGCTGCTCGGGCTCCTGTCCACGTTTTTCATGCTGGTCGTCGTCCCCGGGTTTGAGAATGTCATCGTTGACATGATGTACGATCAGACAAACCCGGGTGGCGCATTCGGAGTCGCCCTTCCCGGGCTGACTCGAATGGTCATCAATACGGCGCGCGCCTGGCCCACGATTCTCGCGATCGTGGGCGCTCTGCTGCTCCTCACCATCATCTTCTGGCTCCTGACCTCCTGGATTCCGGCCCTGCGCCCGATTCGCGGAGGCCTCATGAAGATGATCCCGGGGTTCGCGGGCGCACGTCGCGCCAGCCTGATTGCCCGATTCACCAACGCGGCGGCCCTCGGCGCCCGGACCCATCAGCCCCTGCCGGCCCTTGTCCGGTCCGCCGCCGGCGCGACGGGCGACGCCAGGCTGATGCTCGACGCGGAAAAACTCGCCGCGGCCGTCGAGTCCGGAGCGCCGCCGGAACAGGTCTCCATGCAGTCCACGGCGATTCCGTCGCTCGTGACCTACACCATCCAGATCGCCGGGGCGCGAGGCGAACTCGCCGAGGCGCTGGCGGATCTCGCCCGCAACTACGAAAGCCTGGCGCGTCATCGAATGGCGATGCTGCGCGTCTTCCTGGGCCCGATCGTCATTCTTCTCGTGGCCATCGTCATGGGAATCACGATCACGGCGCTCATTCTCCCGTTGATCAGTCTCGTCAATGCCCTGACCGGCTGATCCAGACCGAAGGAGCGCGCCATGGTACCATTTGTCCTTTTCATTTTTCTGGTCCCGCCCATTCTGCTGGCGCTGATCATCATTACCTGCATCGGGAATGTGATTCGCATCCGACGGGCGTCACTCATTCGCCATCTGTCATTCGTGATTCGTCGCAATCTGCCGCTCGTCTCGTCGCTATACACGACGTCCGTCGGCGAGCCGCCCAGCCTGCGATTCCCGCTTCGCCAGATGAGCCGGCTCCTCGAACTGGGGATACCGCTCAGCGACGCCATCGGGATGGCGTGGCCGCGATGCCCGCGTGTCGATCGATCGATCCTCCGCGCCGCCGAGCAGTCCGGCTCGCTCCCGGACGCCATCGCCGTGATGGACGCCCGCTATCAGCACGAATTCGAGTCCAATGTGACGGACGATCGGCAGGTGTTTGTCATCCCGGCGATCACGTTTCTCCTCCTCCTGCTCTGCATCATGTTCGCCGTCGCCATCGTCTTTCCGAAGTTCGTCGTCATCATGTATGACTTCGACATCAAAGTCCCCGAGTTCGTCAACGAGATTCTTCTGTCCGGTCTCTTCTACGGCTCGCCGCCGACCACGTGGTACGGATTCCTGTTTCATGGCGTCATCGTGCTGGTCATCCTCGTCGCCATCTTCCGGGCCGTGTCGTTCCTCCTCGCGGGCCTCCTCAGACGAATCGAGCTGTTCAGCAACATCGCCGATTCCGTTCGCTGGAGCCTCCCGCCGCTTCGTCGAGCCGAGAACGCCAGAGCCGCCGTCGTCACGCTTCCCATGATCCGCGTCGCGACCGCCGCCGGCTGGCCACTCGATCAGGCCGTGGATCTCGCCTCGACCATCCGGACAAATGTCATCTGGCGGCAGCATCTCAGGGACTGGGCGGAGTTCATGCGGCGCGGGAGTGAGACGATTGCCGCCGGGCGCGCCGCCGGCATGCCCGAGATGCTCCTTCGCTATCTCGCCGTCGGCATTCGCGACACGGATCTGGAGGCGCCGCTCTACGCCGCCGAACAGTACTTCTCGCTCCTGTACGATCGACAGCGCCGCGCGATGCGCCTCGTCATGTCGATCCTGGCCACGATCGCCACGGGCGTCCTCGTGGGATGTGTCTGTGTCGCCATCGTGGTGATTCTCGTCAACGTCATTGATTCTTCCGCTGCGCAATGGTGGGACATATGAACCCGATGGAACGCCGAGCCTTCCTCCAGCTTGAGGCCATCGCCGCGATGTGCATGATGATCTTCGTCATCGGCGCGTTTGCGGTCGCCGTCCTCGGCCTTGCGCGCTCAAGCCACAAAATGATCGCTCGCCAGCAGGCGACGCTGGCCGCCGAGGCCGTGCTCAACGAAATCCGATGCGGCGAAACACCCACGCAGGATGAACTCGCGGAACGCTTCGTCGACATGACGATCCGGATCGATCGCGCTGCGGCGTCGGGCGATTTCGAGGGCTTCGATCGGGCGACGGTCTCCGTCGACTGCTTCGTCCACGGCCGACACGCCGCCAGCGTCCACCTGAGCGGCGTCGTTCGAAAGGAGAAGGTCGAATGATCCCGGGCAAACGCCGGCGCGGATTCACGCTCCTCGAGGTTCTCGTGGCCTGCCCGCTCCTCGCGATGTTGCTGGGCCTGCTGGCCTGGTCGCTGATCTATCATCAGCGAATGACGCGCGGCGTCATGGAGCAGTCACATCGGCAGGAGACAATGCATCGCGTCCTGCGCTCGCTGCGGACGGACCTGCTTGAGGCGGACACTGTCGAACACCTGGCGCCGGTCGCCGGCGCATCGGTTCCCGCCGAGATCGCGGAGCTGGCGGGCCTGCCTTCAGCGTCCGACGACGCACAGCGCACCCTCGCCGACCACCTTACACTCGCGCGACCGGCGGGCGACGTCGCTTACTATCTCCTGGCGGATACGGCGATCACGCCTCGTTCGGCGAATTCCACGCTGAGCGACCTGCCACCCGAGTACATCCTCGTGCGAATCGCCGCGAACGACGATATCCCGGCGCGGATCTGGCCACTCCGCGACCTGATCATGCGCATTCTCCCTCCCGCCGGAGACGCAGCGGACTCGGCGGCCCAGCGCGTTGATCTTGTCTTCGAGAGCGCCCAGAACCTCGACGCCCGCGCCCCGATGCGACGCGTCTTCAGGACAACCCTTTGCGCGGGAGGCGCCCGATGAAACGTCGAAGACGAGCCCATTTTCTGCTCATCGCCATGACGATCGTCGTCATCATCGGCGTCACACTCGCGGCCGGCGGTCGCGGCCATCACGAACTCGCCACACGCACGCGAATCGCCGAGCTGGACGCCGTCGCCGCACAACTCGCGGGCGACGGCCGACTCTGGATCGACGCGCATCCGACGGAGATCGCCGCCCTCACGCCCGACGCGCCGATTTCGCTGGATGTCCGCGACGCCTGTTCACAGTCGATCAGACCGACGCTGACAATCCAGCGCCTCGCGGATTCGAATGACCTGACGCTCTCGGTTCGCGTTGTCTCCGGCCGCTTTGCGTCCCACATCCGCGTGAACCTGCCGGCGACTGAGGACGCGCCATGAGCCAGCTCACGATGTTCGCCGTGAACATCAAGCTGCTCATCGGCATCCTCACCTGCGCCGGCTTTGCCCTGATCCTGGGCGTCATCCTCTACACAACGCTGCGCGCAACCCACGCCGCCCGAAGAACGCAGAAGGGACTCGCCGCCTATGAGAAATCTCGACGTGACGCCCAGGGACGCCCCCTGCCCCCTGTCGGCATGGGCGTCTGCGCCAGGTGCGGCCTCGCCGCGACAGACGTCTACTTCCTTCCTGACGGTACCCGTCTGTGTCGTGACTGCCTGGACAATCACGACACGAATGGCTGACTTTCATCCCCCGGCCTGAATACAATTACCCGATGATCGAACCAACCCCACCAGCGACACCCCCGCCACAACCGCCCACGCCATCCGACATCGCCGGGGCGCCGGACCTCGGCCAACCTGTCGCCAAGACGCCGGAGAAGCGAATGGTCTCGAGCAAGCTCAACCTCGACACGCCCGCCTATGTCGTCGGGCCCGATCGGAAGTTCAGCATCCTCGACCTGCTCGACTACTTTCAGCAGATGGGCTCGCTGCGCGTCTCCGACCTGCACATCAAAGTGGGCAGCCCGCCGATCTATCGTGTCGACGGCAATCTGCAGAAGATGAAGGGCCCCGCCATCGACGCCGGAACCATCGAGGTCTTCGCCCGCTCGCTGCTGTCGGACCGGGAATTCGAACGACTCATCCGCGATCGCTCGGTGGACAGCTCCTGCTTCACCGAGTACCTGCAGTTCCGTCTCAATTGCTTCCACGACACGCACGGCATCGCCATCGCCATCCGCGCCCTGCAGACGACGCCCCCGCCCGTCCAGGAGATCGGCTTTCCGAACAACGTCTGGCAGGACATCGTCCGCAAGCAGCAGGGACTCGTCCTCGTCACGGGCACGACGGGCGCCGGCAAGAGCACGACGATCGCCTCACTGATCAATCACATCGCCCGAACGCGCGCCTGCCGGATCATCACGCTCGAGGATCCCGTCGAGTACCAGTTGCACAGTAATGTTGCCCTGGTGTCACAGCGCGAAGTCGGCCGCGACGTGCCGACCTACGAACGCGGACTGCGTGACTGCCTGCGCGAGGATCCCGATGTCATCTTCGTCGGCGAGATGCGCGATCGTGACTCCGCCATGTGGACGCTGACGGCCGCTGAGACCGGCCACCTGGTCTTTTCGACGCTCCATACCCGCGACGCCCGCGGGACGATCACGCGCGTGCTCGACCTGTTTCCTTCGAGCCAGCAGGATGAAATCGCCAGCCAGCTCTCGCTCGGGCTCAGCCACATCCTCACGCAGAAACTCATCCCGCGCGCCGACGGTCAGGGCCGCGTCGTCGCGATGGAGGTGCTGAACAACACCTACGCCGTGTCGAATCTGATCCGCCTGTCGAAGCTCGAACAGCTCTACTCCCAGTTGCAGACGAAGACCAAGGACACATCCGAAGAGCGCATGATCACGCTGGAGAAATGCCTCGCCAGTCTCGTCCGGAGGGCGTTCATCACGCCGATGGAAGCGGAGAAATGGGCCAACAATCCGCTGGCCTTCGTCGAGGAAATGCAGCACTAAGTACGGATTGTGGCGACGACCTGCGCGGAACGCGAACGATTATTTCCGCCTAGGCGTCGCCGTCCCGATGCTGATGGCGTTCGCGGTTGTATCGGATGCCCATGTTGAGGATCCGCTGGATCAGGTCTTCGTATTCCATCCCCTTGTCCATTGCGGACTGGGCGAAGTCCTCGTCCTTTGCGAGGTCGGGATTCGGATTCGGCTCCAGCAGATAGATCTGCCCCTCATCCGTCAGACGGAAGTCCATTCGCGCGTAACCATTCAGGCCGAGAATGCGATAGACGCGCCGCGCCATGCGCATGATCCGGTTTTCGACGCCCGGCGGCAGGTCCTCCGCCGGCCCCATCGTGATACCGCGCTTCTCCTGGTATTCCTGATCCCATTTCACGCGCGCCGTCGCGATCGGATAGACGCCCGGCGCCATCTTCTCGAAGTAGAGTTCCCAGAGCAGCAGCGATTCGACGCGCGCGTTGCCGATCAGACCGAGGTTCAGTTCGCGTCCCTGGATGTAGGCTTCCGCCACGGCGTCCGTCCCGATCTGGTCATGAACGTATTCGACGCGCTCGGCGAGCTTCTCGTCGCTGTTCACAATCGACGCCTGCGAGATGCCGACGGAACCATGCTCCGTCGCCGACTTCACAATCAGCGGGAATTCGAGCTTCTTCGGGCGTCGCGCCTTGCGATGGCGCGGAAAGACCGCGAAGTCCGGGACGGGAATGCGATGATACCGCAGCACCTTCTTGGTCGTGATTTTGCGATCCGCCAGCAGGAGTCCCGCCGGATTGCAGCCGGTGAACGCCTGGCCGATCAGTTCGAGATAGCCGAGCAGGTAGGGAACGTAAACGCCTTCGCCGCGAAATTCCTCCAGCAGGTTGAAGACGACATGCGGTTTCCAGGCGTACATGACGCGCCGGATGTCCGTCATGTCCTCGGGCGCCGCGAGGGTGCGCGCTTCGTGGCCGAGGTTCTTGAGCGCCGAGACGACGCCGAATTCCGTTTTGATTTCCCGGGCCTCGGCCTCGGACAGCCCTTCCAGCGTGTCCGGCAGCTCGATGTCCTGGTGCGTCAAAACGAGTACGCGAAGCTTTCTCATAGCGCCAGCCGATGCTCGTTGCTGTGGATGTAGTTCGTCACCTGCATCGTCAGCAGAATCGCCACTTCCGTCCGAAGCTCATCCGTCGGACGATGAACCCGCAGCTTCAGATCTCGGCATCGCGAGATCATCTCCCGAAGGATCTGATCGACGGTATATGCGTACACGCCGGTCCACGCCGCCACGCGATTGCGCAACCTGGCGCCCGTACTGCGCAGAAACTGCGACGCCGGCGGACATTTTGCGTGCTCCGGCGCCTCCGAGAACAGCCGCCGCAGGTCGCTGTCGTAAAATGCCGGGTAGTCCGAGCCGTATCGCGCCTGACGCTCCTCGTAGTATGCTCGCAGCGTCATCTTCAGGGCGCTCAGCGGATCGGACCTCTCCCGCGATGTCACCATCGGCCGCCGACCCGCCAGTTCATTCATCAAATTGTCTAAATACTCCAGCTTTTTCAGCGCCGGCCAGTTCCGATAACGCCGACGCCACATCGTCCCGGGGCGGAGCCAGACGGCGAACGTCTCCGCAAAATCCTCCGTCGGATGGCTCTGGGCGTACCACCAGTCGAGGTGCAGCACGTAGTCCCGGCTGAAGGGCTTGGGGCGATAGTGCGTCGGATAGGGCCTCGAAGCGTTTCCGAAGATCCTGCGCCAGCGCGGCCGACGATCGAGCTTGTAGGCCACTTCGATCGCGTGTCCCGCCTCGTGACGCAGCAGGCGCATGCAGGACGTCTTCGTGCCCCCTTCGACATCGAGCATCATCTTGTTCTCGAGCCGCATCAGTCGGGGATGCGCCAGGTAGAAGGGAATCGCAACGCCGGGAACGCCCGCCGGAGAGAACCACTCACTGCTCAGCCAGCAATGCGGGCGGAATTTCAGCCGCCGATCGGCCAGCTCGTCGTAGAGGCGTCGCACACAGGGCGCCAGCCACGTCCCCTGGATCGTCAGCTTCAGGTCGCAGATTCTCAGATCCAGAAGCTGCTGATCCGTCAGTTTGTCGAGCGACTGAACGCGTTGTCGCGTACCGCGTTTTCTCGAATCAGGCGATGGAATAAGCGTCCTCCCGTCGCTTGTGCCCCGCGTCTGCCCATCACGTCCGTTCAACTCGAATCGAGAGATTCGGCGTCAAACCTTAAATCGCTCACTCGATTTCGACGAGTTCGCGGCGGCGCGTCAGAACGAGATTCGCTCCCATTGAAACGCGGTTCGCCACGCCGTGTCGCCCAGCGCGTACTGCCGAAGGGCCTTCGAGACACGCTCCGTCGAGTGTGGTCCGTCCGCCGCGGCGAAATGATCGTCCGTGTCGCCCTCCTGATACTCGAGGACAAATCCGCCGACAACATCGCCGGCCGCCTGCATGTAGTTCATCTCGTCGCGCGACAGAATGAGGAATGCGTCGCCGCCGGTCATCGCCTCCACCGCCGCGTCGATCTGGCGCTCATCCGGATTCGAAATCGCCTTGCCATCGTGGGTTTCCATACGCATTGCGGATCACCTCATGTTCAGGATCGAGATTCTCGCCCGATTCAGAGCTCGCCCGTTGTCGGCGGACAGCCTAACCTCCACAGCGTCCGCAAACCATTGAATTGTCATCCGTTCCTCGAACGGCGTTCGAATCGCGTCCGACCATGTCTCCGATAACTCCCGGGCATTGAACCTTAGCTCAATCCCCCCCCCGATCCGGACGTTTTCTACCGGGAGAACCCGTAGGCGCCCGCCCTTCGCAAAGGGGCGACGCCGAACTCGGAATCGCCGCAAAGGCGCTCAATCATTGGGGTACGACGATGACACTCGTTCGCTCGAAACTCGCAGGAATCACGACGTTTTCATTCCTGGCGTCCATGCTGCTCAGTCTGACAGGCTGCTACAACCCCGAGCCCCAGGACTGGCAGTACACGGGCCCGCGCGTCTATCTCATCGCCGGCCAGGACAACGAGCAGTCCGAGGGCCTCTGGGATGTGAAAAAGGCGCTTGAAGCCAACGAGATCAACGCCCGCGTCTTTGAGTATGAAGACTGGCTCGAGATCGTCGAGGACATTGACTTTGACCCCGATGAGGAAGTGATTCTCGTCGGTCACGGCCACGGCGCCTTTCTCGCGACGCAGGTCGTCCGACATTTCGCGCAGGAACACAAGTCGAAGCACATCGAGGCGATCTACGCGATCGACCCGTACAACAAGGACTGGCCCCACAATCTGCACGAGTGCGGCCGCTGGGATCCGCACCATCAGCCGATGGCCATCCCCGTCGGCCAGAACGCGCTGAAGGTTCGCAACTACATCCAGAATCACAGCGACTGCCGCCGCTGGGGCTCGGATCTGGCGAGCACCCGGGGCTCGGGACTGGCCTGCGAGCACCCCTACTACTGGTACGACGACTACTGGACGCGGGAAGACTATGCGGGGCAGCGCCTGTTCAACAACGTGAATGGCGACGGCATCGTCCACGAGACGATTGACAACAACGATGCCCTCGTCCAACGTATCATCAAGTTGTGCCGAAAGTCGGCGCTGTCACCGTTCCATTACACACCACCGGAACACCATCCGTATGTCGCGCCGAACCAGCCGAAGCCACAAGTCCTCCAGCCGCGGAAGACCTACTGACGGCCGCAATCGGGCGACGCCACCTTCGAACGCATCCATCGGCCCGGGTTGGGCCCTTTCTGTCGGTCTGGCCGTCGCGGCGTTTGTCCTCACGCTCGCGTCGGCCTCTCCGATCTACAATGTTTCGCGGCTCACGACCAATCGCCGCGGCATGCTCGCGGCGATTCTCAACGTCGACTACGCCACGATGGATCGGCCTGTCGCCCTGATGGGCGAAACGAACTTCCGCGCCGTCGCCCAGCGATACAACACATTGCGGCGCAGTCGCGACTCCATCAACGCCTGCCTGACAGTCCAGCGGCTCCGCGCCGTCTTCGCCGAAGAGACACTCGGCCAGCGTCCGGTCCTGCAATCCACGCTGAATCAATGCGCCGCACAGATGGAGAACGACCCGCGAAACTTCATTTCGCGGCTGCTCTACGCCCTGACGCTCGAGTCCCGCCAGCAGCGCGCCGGCGCCGATCCCAATCTGAGATTCTCAGCCGCCGACGATGTGCTGATGGCGCCGCCACGCCTGACTGAAGCGACGACCTACGACAGCGAGTATTGCGCCGTTCTCGAAGACGCCTTCAAGCCGGCAGTCGATCGCCCGGATGTCGCCGCGTCGATGGCGTTCAAGTGGTACGACCCGTTTCAGGACCCGGATGAATCGTGGTACCTCATCCTGCCGGAAGTTGCGGATCGCCTCTCAGCGCTGCGCACGGCGCTGCTTGAGGTGGGCGCCGTCGAGTCCGCACACACCTGCGATCGCTGGCTGGCGCGATTCTGTGTTGGCGTGATCGAATCATCGCCTGACGACGGTCTTCAGTGCCTTGCCGCCGACATCATTGCCAGACGCGTTGACGGCAAGCCCGGGGCCGCCGAGGCGATGCGATCGCTGATCGCCGCCCACACGATCGATGCGCCCTGCATGGGCGCCGACTGGGCGGCACAATTCAAGGGCGAAGCGCAGTACCCACTTGCCCCGGCGCCCTATGAAACCGCAATGGAATCGCTGTTCCTGTGGGGCCTGGCCCTTACGCTCACGATCGGCGCCGGATTCGGTCTCGCGTTCGGCGTCACGTCGATCGTCGCCCCGGCCGATCCCGCGACATCGCTTCCCAATGACGCGTCGAACACATGGCGATCCCGATGGCTTCCGACGCTTGTCATTGGCCTGATTCCGCTCGGGCTCGCCCTGCGATGCGCCAACCTTTACGGTGGCGCCCCCTTCTACGCCGAGGCTTACGCCGTCGCGATCGTTCAGGCGTTCGTTTTCCTCAGTCTGAGCCTGATCCTGATCCACGCCATTGTCATGGCCTGGCCCGACGCCGACACAGGCAAACGCATACGTCGCGCATGGCCCGCTGTCCTTGTGGCCTGCGCGTGCATCATATTTCTCGCCGTGCCGGCCCCGAGCGCCACGTGGCTCCTGCGCCGCGTGAACTACGGCTTCCCGCAGATGCTCTGGTCCGCCGGCGCAATGATCCTCTTCATGATGTTCGCCACACTGCTCGCCCGCGTCCCGGCCCGCCAACTCACACGCAGCGCCGCCCTCGCCTGTATCGCTGGCGCCGCGCTCGGATGCGTCGCCATCGTCGTCCACGTCCGGGCCGATCGCGCCTATCAAACGGAAGTCGTCGCCGCCTATCATGATCCGATGGCCGCCCGCGTCGGCGCCGATTGGAAAACGACCTACCTCACCCCCGTCAGGCGGGCCTTCAATCCACCACTGCCATGATCGCCCAACTCATCAGCATCGGAAATGAAATCACCAGCGGCCAGACGGTCGACACCAACTCCGCCTGGCTCGCACAGCGACTCGCGGAATTCGGCGTGACCTGCATGCGTCATCAGACGATCGCCGACGAACTCGAGCCCATTCGCCACGCCATCGATGACGCGGCCGGCCGATGCGACCTCGTCGTCATCACGGGCGGTCTCGGTCCGACACCGGACGACCTCACGCGACAGGCCCTGGCCGACGCGATGGGCGTCGAACTCGAACTCCATTCGCCCAGCCTGCAGGACATCGAAGCGTATTTTGCGTCCCGCAATCGCGCCATGCACGAGGCCAATCGCCATCAGGCCTACATTCCGGCCGGCGGCGCCGCCCTTCGCAATGAACGCGGCACGGCGCCCGGCGTCCGCGCCCGCCTCCACAACGCCGACATCTACTGCTTCCCCGGCGTCCCAGGCGAGATGCGGCACATGTACGAGGTTCACCTTCGGCCGCAGATCGAGACCGCGTCCACCGGCGGCGCCACGCACATTCATATTCTTCGCACCTTCGGCATGAGCGAATCCGAAATCGGCGAACGCCTCAGGGACCTCATGCGCCGCGATCGGAACCCAACTGTCGGCACCAGCGCCAGCGATCTTGTCATCTCGATCCGTATCGTGTCGACAGGCGCGTCGCGCGACGCGGCCCAGTCGCAGCTCGAGGCGGATTGTGCTGAGATCCGCGATCGACTCGGCGTCGTCGTGTTCGGCGAAGAAGATGAAACGCTCGAAGCGGCCGTTGGAACGCTGCTGATCCAACAGGGAAAGACGATCGCAACAGCGGAGTCCTGCACCAGCGGTCTCGTCGCGAAGCGCCTGACAGATCTCTCCGGCTCCAGCGCCTATATGCAGTGCGGCTTCGTGACTTACTCGAATGAGGCGAAGACGAGCCTGCTCGGCGTTCCCGCGTCAGTCATTGCCGAACATGGCGCCGTCAGCGACGCCGTCGCCCGCGCCATGGCCGAACACTGCCGGGAGCGAAGCGGCACGGATATCGCGCTGAGCACGACGGGAATCGCCGGTCCGACCGGCGGCTCTTCAGAAAAGCCCGTCGGACTCGTCTTCGTCGCCATCGCCACAGCCGCGGAGACTGTTGTCCGTGAGTTGCGACTCGGCGACAACCTGACGCGCGACCAGGTTCGCGATCGGGCGACAAAGGTCCTGCTCAACCTCCTGCGCCTGAAGCTCATGTCGCGGTCTTCGACCTGAACCACTCCATCGAACCTGCGCAATCCGTCACACGGCGTCACGTCGCAGCGCTTCCGACCAGTCCTCATCCGAATGGCACATCTCGATGAAGCGCCGACGCCGCGCGTCCACAACTTCCGGGTCATAGAGCCGTCGCACGAGATTCAGGAACCCAGACTCCAGTTCACTGACGCTCATCCGCAACGGTCGGAAGTTCACGTCGAACAGCGTGCACTTGCGCCAGGCCCTCTCCTCCAGCAGGCGCCCCTCGCTGCGCAATCGCTCATACAGCGGCGTCCCGGGGAATGGCGTCATCACAGTCACCTGCGTTTCGTACAGACCGCTGCGCTCGACGAAGTCGTACACTTCGTCGAAGACCGCCGGCGTCTGAGCGTCCATGCCGAGAATGAAGCAGCCATTCACGGTAATCCCACGAGACTGAATTCGCCGGATGGCGCCCTCGTAATCCGGCGCCTGTCGCAGTTTCCAGTTGCGCTTCAGTTCCACGCCGTCCAGGGCCGACGCCGCCGGACTTTCCAGACCGATCAACACCTGACGACAGCCGCTTTCTCGCATCAGCTCGAGCAGTTCAAAGTCATTCGCGATGCTGATGTCCGCCTCGGTAAACCACTTCACGTGTTCCTTCTTCAGGGCGCGCAACAGTTCCTTGTAGTGCTCCCGGGCGGCGAAGCTGTTGTCGTCCGCGAATTCGAAAAATGGCCGCTCGAAGAGTTCCTTCACGCGACGCGCCTCGGCGATCACACGTTCGACGGGTTTCACGCGGTAAAAGGGCGTCAGCAGAATCGAGCTCGCGCAGAAGTCGCATCGATGCGGGCAGCCGCGGCTTGTCTGTATCGTTACGCGGTTGTACCTGGCCGGTTCGAGCAGATCGAATCTCGGCATCGGCGCGTCGGCCAGCTGAAAGTAGGCGCCGTCCGCCGGACGATACACGCGCGCCAGTCGCCCCGACCGCAGATCCTCCAGCAGCCGTGGCCACGACATCTCCCCTTCGCCGATTACGATGGCGTCGCAGTGCGCCAGCGCCTCATCGGGAAGGGCCGAGACGTGGAGGCCTCCCATCACAACACGAACACCCGCGGCGCGATACCTGTCCGCAATGGCGTAGGCCTCATCGATCTGGGCCGTCAGCGAACTGATCGCCACGACGTCGAAGTCCATCGACAGATCCCCGGCCGCCGCGAGGTCAGCCACTTCGTGATAGGACACGTCGAATTCGTCGGGTGTCATCCCGGCGAGCGTCAGCAGCGACAGGCTCGGCAGCGAGGCGACAACCTTGCTGCGCTCCACGACGCCCGGCATGGTCAGCCCCGCGGCCACGAGTTCCGCGTTTTCCGCCCGCACGCCGCTCATTGCGATGAATCCGAGTTTCATGATTGCGCCAGCCCCAGAAAGACCATCACACATCCCGTCGTCAGCAGAACGACGGGTGGATAGAACAGGAACTTCATCGTCGAGCGCCAGGCGTTCGCGAAGCAGGCGAACGGCATCGCGAAGGCGCCGATTGCCAGGCACCACGACGCGATGGCCAGTCTCGACTCACTCAGATGGATCCGCGCCAGACTGTGCGCGAAGAGGATGTTCAGAAAGCCCAGCGCGATCAGCGCGATGTGCCCCAGCCGGAGCAGTCGGCGCGGCAGGGCGCCGTAGCCCCCCATCCAGCCTTCGCGATCGTAGTTCAGGCCGAGCCATGCGCCGCCCAGGATACCGAGGGCGATGCCGAGCCAACCCAGGCTTTCGTTCATCATCGGGAGGTCCTTTCCACACGGCGGGCCAATCAAGTGAACGATCCCTCCCCGCGTCCTTTTCGCGCGGCGATTCGCGTCGACCGAACACCAATATTAGCGCTCCCGGCGCCCCGAAACCTGCTAGAATCCCGTTTCTATGAACGACCTGAAGATCCGCCCCATCATCGGATTGGAAATACACGTGCAGCTCGCCACGCGCACAAAGCTGTTCTGCGGCTGCAGGCTCGAATTCGCCGCCGAGCCGAACAGCAATACCTGCCCCGTCTGCCTGGGCCTGCCCGGCGCCCTGCCCGTCATGAATCGCCAGGCGTTCGAATTCTCCGTATTGGGTGGACTCGCCCTCGGCTGCGACATCGCCCCGCTGACCAAGTGGGATCGCAAGAGCTATTACTACCCCGACATGCCCAAGAACTACCAGACGAGCCAGTACGATCTCCCCGTCGCCTTCGATGGCGCATTCGAGATCATCGCGCCGGACGGTACGTCGAAAAAGATCGGTATCATCCGCGCCCACCTCGAAGAGGACGCCGGCAAGAACATGCACGAAGGGCTCGACCACACGCGCGTCGACCTCAACCGCGCCGGAACACCGCTGCTGGAAATCGTCACGCAGCCCGACATCGAGAACGCTGACGACGCCTACGCCTTCTGTGTCGAGCTGCAGCGCCTCGTCCGATTCCTCGGCATCTCGGACGCCGACATGCAGAAGGGACAGATGCGTTTCGAGCCGAACGTGAACGTCTCCATCACGACGGCCGACGGAACGGAGTACCGCACGCCGATCAGCGAGGTGAAGAACCTCAACAGTTTCCGCAGCGTTCGCGGGGCGATTGAATACGAGATCCAGCGCCAGGTGCACGCCTGGGAGGACGATCACGGCTACACGCTCGCCAACAGGGGCAAACAGAATTACGGCTGGAACGACCAGCGCGAAGTCACGGAGTTTCAGCGCGGCAAGGAGGAGTCGCACGACTATCGCTACTTCCCCGAGCCGGACCTGGTCCCGGCGCAGCTCGACGAGGCGGCCATCGATTCATTCCGCGCACGTGTCGGCGAGCTGCCGCTGGCGCGCGAGCGTCGCTACATCGAGGGCTATGGCGTCACACAAAAGGACTGCGAGATCATCCTCGCCGATCTTGCGACCGCCGAACTCTACGAGGCGGCCGCGAATCAAGGCGCCGATCCCAAGACACTGACCAAGCAGTTCGTCGGCGTCTGGAACCATCTCGCGTCGACGCACAACACGTCGATCAGCCGACTGGGCCTCGCGCCGCAGGTCGTCGCCGACCTCGCGAAACTCGTGGACGCTGGGACCGTGAGCGCGTCGGCCGCGTCGCAGATCGCCGAACATATCCATGCGAACCAGTTGGCTGACAGCGCCAAGCCCGCGGACATCGCCGCCGAGCTGGGTCTGATCCAGGAGCGCGACGAAGGCCAGCTCGAAGCCTGGATCGACGATGTCTTCGCCGCCAACGCCCAGGCGATCGAGGACGCCCTGAAGAATCCGAAGAAGGCCAGGGCGGCCGCCGGTTTCCTTCGCGGTCAGCTCATGAAGGTTTCCCAGGGCAAGGCCGATCCGAAGCTTGCCGGCGAACTCATCGAAAAGAAACTCGACGCCATGAAAGGTGGTTCCGCCTGACGTGTACAACGACGCGCCGTCCACACCGCCAATATCGCCGTCGGGACCGACGAAACAGCAGCGCAACTGGGCAATGCTCGCCCACCTCTGCGGTCTCGCCTTCCTGACAGTCCCGCTGGGCAACATCGTGGGCCCCCTGCTGATCTGGCAGATCAAACGCGACGAGCTGGGCGAATTCGTCGGCGCCGCGGCGCGCGAGGCGCTGAATTTCCAGTTCACGTTTCTGGTGCTCGTGATCTTCGCGGGCTCGTTCCTGATCCTGCCCATCCCATCGATCTACGTCCTGAGTTGGCCGATGATCATCCTGATGTCGCTCGGAAATGTGTACTTCTGCTGCACGGCCGCGATCGAAACGAACAACGGCGACGTCTATCGATACCCTTACGCGTTTCGGCCGTTCTGATTGAAGGAACAATCAATGAGACGACCCCAGATCGGCATCATGGGCTCCAGCGAAGCCAACGAAATCCAGCGCTCCGTGGCCGAGCGCGCGGGTCGATGCGTCGCACAGGTCGGCGCGGCCCTCGTCACGGGTGGTCGCGACGGCGTCATGCAGGCGGCGGCGAAGGGATGCGCCGAGGCTGGAGGTATCGTCATCGCCGTCACACCCTTCACGCCGATGGAACAGGTCAACGAATACACGCACTACGTGATCCCCACCGGCCTCGGCTGGGCCCGCAATGTGATCACGGCCATCTCGGGCGACATCATCCTCGTCGTCGGCGGCGCCGCGGGCACGCTGAGCGAGATCGCCTACGCCTGGATGTACGATCGCCCCATCGTCGCGCTGTCGGAATCCGGCGGCTGGGCGAAGAAGCTCGCCGGCGAACGCATTGATCATCGCCGCGAGGATTGCATCGTCGATTGCGACGACGTGAATGCGCTCGAACCGATTCTCCGCAAGCTTCTCGCCGAACGACCGATCAAGACGATCCCACCCGTGGGCCGCGACGCCCCATGATCCGCAAACTCGTCGATCTGCTCTTCGGCGGAAAAAAACGCCGGCGCGAGAAACTCCTCGCTGAGCCCTTTCCGGAACAGTGGCGGCCCATCGTCCGTGGCGCCGTTCCGCACATCGATCTCCTGTCGGACGCGGAGCGAAACAAGCTCGAAAACGACATCCGCATTTTTCTCGCGGAGAAGTACTTCGTCGCCGGCGCTGACATCGCCATCACGGAAACGATGCGCGTCACGATCGCGGCCGGCGCCTGCATGCTCATTGTCGCCCTGCCGCGCCTGGATGTCTTTCCGCGCCTGCGCGAGATCATCATCTACCCGCACAATTTCACGGAACAGATCGAGGCGATCGGTCCCGATGGCCGCCCCTACCAGATCCATCGCACGCGTTCGGGCGAGGCCTGGCGTCGCGGTCCCGTCATCCTGGCGTGGAATACCGTCGCGCACAGCGTCGCCGCGCCACACGATGGCTACAACGTCGTGATTCACGAATTCGCCCACGTGCTCGACATGCAGAACGGCGCCGCCGACGGTGAGCCGCCTCTGCAAAGCGCCGAGGCGCACACCCACTGGGAACGCGTCTTCTATCCGGCCTTCGACAGGTTCGTCGACGACCAGCGCCGCGGCCGACCGACACTCGTCGATCCCTACGGCGCGGAGAATCCCGCCGAGTTCTTCGCCGTCGCGTCGGAGCATTTCTTCGAACAGGCCCCGCTGCTCCAGCGCTATCACCCCGACCTCTACGCTCTGCTTCGCGACTTCTACCAGCAGGACCCAATCCGCTGGACCACCTCCAACCCGCGCCGAATCCCCCGCGCCCTGTATTAACAGCGAGGGTGGCCTACGGCTTCAGCCGTTGGGGCGCGACGATGAGCGCGCAGAGGCGACGTGGAATCTCGCCAGCGACACGGGCTTCGATGGATATCGACGATCCTCACGCCAAAGGCGTGAAACAGGCCAGCCCAGGGTGTAGCGAAGTCCGCGAAGCGGACGCGGCGAAACCCTGGAACTGCGTTTTCCAGCCCGACGAAATCCTGAAGGGGATGTTACAAGGTCAGATCAGAAATGAACCTTGGTTCTGTCAGCTGGGCCGCGCCCACCAATTCGCAGCGCGCCCGAACCGAGCCGCGACCGTCAGGGAGTCGGTCGCGCGACGCCTATCAGCCGCACGTACCCCGATCGACGCGAAACGCTCGATCACGCGGCTGTACACAACGCGGTCACTCCAAGCAGCGCGCAAATCCCCGACGGCCAGGCCGGCGTCACGAATTGATCAGCAGTGAATCGCGAATCCAGGCAACGCCCGCCCACTTGCTGACGCGCGTGGCTCGGAACACACCGCGCCACCGACCACGGGCCACGCCGCGCCCCTCTCGGGCGACATCGCTCGATCCCACATGCAATCAACGACAACCTTACAGGCGCCCTGTGCCACCCACTTCAGTAACTGCACACATCAGACGCCCCACATAGACGCGGCGTTCAATGGACATGAACGTTCCTCACGCCAACGGCGTGAAACAGGCCAACCCAGGGTGTAGCGAAGTCCGCGAAGCGGAGGCGGCGAAACCCTGGGACTGCGTTCTCCAGCCCGATGAAATCCTGAAGGGATGTTACAAGGTCAGATCAGAAATGAACCTTGGTTCTGTCAGCTGGGCCGCGCCCACCAATTCGCAGCGCGCCCGAACCGAGCCGCGACCGTCAGGGAGTCGGTCGCGCGACGCCTATCAGCCGCACGTACCCCGATCGACGCGAAACGCTCGATCACGCGGCTGTACACAACGCGGTCACTCCAAGCAGCGCGCAAATCCCCGACGGCCAGGCCGGCGTCACGAATTGATCAGCAGTGAATCGCGAATCCAGGCAACGCCCGCCCACTTGCTGACGCGCGTGGCTCGGAACACACCGCGCCACCGACCACGGGCCATGCGATATCGCGCGCACGGATCGCACGCGACCTGGGCCATTTGTCGCAACTCGAGAGCCGCGATCAGTCCCGACACTACAAATGCAGACGCGTGGCGCTTATGCTGTTGGACGGGCGAGATAGTGGAGGCGTCAAATGCTCAGGTGGATCATTGCGGGCGTCGGTCTGTTCATACTCGGCGCCGCCGTCGAAATGCTGCTGAGACGACTTCGCGTCGGCAAATCCGTGTCGCTCGGAATCGCCACGCTGATCGTCGCAGTCTGCGCAGCCGCCCTCTACCATTTCGGCGGCGTGACTCAGTGATACGCGGCCCGAAGTCCGACGCCGCATCTGCGCGCCCGATCAACAAGTCGCCACTTCACGGAAACGTGATATAGCAGTCCTCGACGGTAAACGTGAGCCTCACCTGTTCACGCAATACGCCCCATCCGATGCGCGAGTTCTCCGCGTACAGTTTCAACTCGAGTCGGTAATACCCGCCCGGATGAAACCGGGCGTGGGGAATCGTCAGCGTCGTGACACCGTCGGCGATTGGAATGCAGGGATCCGTGGGAATGCGGCAATACCGGCCCGCGAGGTACTCCGTCTCTTCGCTTTGCGTGAGTTGCGACGCGTCGATCTCGGCGTCGACACCCTCCGCTTCGCCCACGCTCAGGCGCAGCGTGGCTTTGTTGTTCTCTCCCGCCTTCAACACGTCATGGCGGACTCGGCAGACGATCGTCCCTTCGACTTCATCATCATTCGCCATCGACGCCGGACGATCCGTCAGGAACCAGAGAATCGGATCGCATTCGGAATAGGCCCAGCCAAATTCCGGCCCCGAGTCGTTCAGTTCCATGCTGACGACAACCTCCGGCGTGAATTCCGCAGATTGTTTCGCATTCCCCTCATCCGCGATCAGGATGAAAGGTACGCCGCAGAAGCTCGTGTCCTCAAACGGCAGGTCGGTTCGCCCGGTCAGCGACACGCGAAACACACCCGTGTCATCCACCTCGTCGCACGCGTCACCGACGCTGTCATTGTCAGTGTCCTCCTGCATCGGGTTGAACACGGACGGACAGTTGTCGCAGGCGTCGCCGACACCGTCCTCGTCCACGTCATCGGCGGCGGACGTCGTAACAAGCAGGCAGCTGTCGGGCGCATCCGGCGCCACTTGCCAATCGGCAATCGGGCATGTCGTCCCGGCCCCGAGTAGCAGGAATGCGGAAAGCGGTACGAAACTCAGCGAAATCCCGACGCGTTTCGAACAGGTGAACATCGCCTGACTCCCCGGCGCCGACGCCGATCACACGGGGACCCTCGAGAGAAGGACCGAGCCGCGCGAATCAGGCCGGCCATCCAATTATAACATGGCCATGAACGCCTCCGGCGAAACGCGTCGCCCGACATCTGGAAAACAGGCATTGTTTTTCTTGGCGCACTGGACGATGACTGTAGGCCGGTCGGACTCGAAGCGCGAACCTCTGTCACACGGCGTAAGGGCCAACGACCGGGTGGCCTACGTCCTCAGCCGTGAGGGCGCGATGATGGACGTGCAAAGGGCTTCGAATTCACTTCGCCGCGACGATCGGCGCCATCGGGCGAGTCTGTTGCATGTGGAGTAGCCCCGCAGGTTGAACACACCCACCAATTCGCGGCGCAACCCTTCCGAGCCGCGACCGTCAGGGAGTCGGTCGCGCGACGCGAACCAACCGCACGTATCCCGATCGATGCGAAACGCTCAAACGCGCGGTCAAACACAACGCGATTGCTCCGGGCGTCGCGCCAATCCCAGACGGCCAGGCCGGCGTCACGAATCAATCATGAGGGAACCGCGAATCCGGCGACGCCCGCCCACTTGCTGACGCGCGTGGCTCGGAACACACCGCGCCACGATCGGCGCCATCAGGCAAGTCTGTTGCATGTGGAGTAGCCCCGCAGGTTGAACACACCCACCAATTCGCGGC
>DAOPJV010000027.1:0-81258 GCA_035399845.1 Phycisphaerae bacterium
CATCGAGAGCAACAACAAGGTCGGGGCGGCAGTCAGCCTTCATGAGCTGTTCCACCGCATCTTGCAGGAATGCGGCTCCCATCGAATGGCCAATGAGAATGAGGGGGCGCCCATGGTTGGCCGGCTCCTTGTAAAGGTCTTTCACAGCACGAACGGCGGCGCTGATGTCTGATCCGACACCGGCAAACGGATTTGGATCCACATAGAAGAACCTATCGTGCTCTTTCACCGAGCAATCGTCATTGATAGTCCAAATGTCCGGGCGATATTCCATACCTTTGTCCTTGCGCCACGCTTCAATGGAGCCAGACGACCAATTGAAGCCGCGAATCATGACTAAGACCGCTGTAGGACGCTTTTGCGTCACACATTTTGCTAATTGCAGTTGTGACTCCTGCACCGTCGGCGTTGGTGCGACCTTTGGTGCTTCATCGCCGAAGAGCAGTTGCGCCAATAGAAACGGGAAGATCACGCCCAACTTCCGTGTTCGTCGATTCATGTGTTACACCTCCAATCACGAGTTCGTGGAATCAGCGAGAGGCAATTGTCAATACGCCGTGCGATTTCTCAAATGTAAAATGCATAAAACCTGTTCCGCGGCGTTTTTTCGCGGTGCGGTGGGGAATTGTGCCTTACGTTACCACGCATGAAATTGCACGCTTATATGCCCGAGGGCTTGATTCCTGATTCGCCGAGGAGCCTGGTCGGTGTTCCTTACTGCGGATCTCAATCAGTTGAAAAAGAAGGTTGTCGACCTAGCAATCGGTCGAAGGATTATCTTGCGTTTCGTGGAGATTGCGACATCTAAGAAGGCATGTCGGTCTGATTGATCGCCACGTCAAACGCGGGGGAGCTAAAGAACAGGCCGCCTGGTATGCGTCCCGAGTGAGGCGCAGGTCCAAACAAATGTGTATGATGAGTTGCGAATTGATCCAAATGGAAGCAAGATCGGTCCACGCCGGCGGCGTGTCCTTCGCCGCGTATCTGTTCCGTTGCGTCTTCAGCGGCAAGCCCAAGGATCAAGATGCCGGGGTGGATTGATGTTGGCGGGATCGCCTCTGCAGCCAATCAGTGGATCGACGTCCTACGCCGAACTATCGTAGTACCGCGTGGTTCGCAGCCCGAATGGATCGATCGTTCACATGATTCGGTCGGGAAGTGACCAAGGCCTTTTCGCCGTGGTCCCATTCGATGCCCGATGTGTGTCGCATTGAATGTGATCGCACTGGAGTATACGGAAGGAAACAGACCTTAGGACGGATCCACGGTGTCTGCATGCGGACTCCTCCATACCGTTCGCACCATTAGATACAAATTGGCGGTTAAGGCCAAATCCGGCTCGCGCACAGCATACGGTCGCTGTAGTGTTCCGGCAGCAATACTCTTACGAGTTGCCACTGCCAACGTCCTCACCTTGATGCTATTCGCATGTCATTTCACTCTGATAATCCAAACAATGCTCATGTTAACCGGGCGTGTCTCTGTCCCGATCCGAGGCTCATCGTGATCTCCCGTCGTTGGGTTTCGAATAGGTTTATTTCCACCGTGCGCTGTGTTCCCAGTGCTCGAGAACCCTTTGCCTCCGACCGTCGCGCCGACTTCCATGTCCCATGCGCCTTGATGCCAATGGCCTTGGAACGTATCGTCCTGCAAGAGTCCGGTCACAGAGTTGGTTCCTCGCAGGAACCTCCTTTGGGGGACCCCATCCTTGCAGGCTCCGTTCAAATCCGGGATACGAGTTTCATCAATGATGGTCGTGGGATCGTCTTTGTCCAGGGGACCGTTGCAAACCAACCACCCGTCCGGCAATTGCAAGGGGCGTTTGCCGCCGTGAGACTCATTCGGAACGGCAGGGTCGTTCACGTCCCGATGCCACGCGACGATGGAGCCGATCGGAGGCAATCTAGAGGATTGAATTGTCTCTAGTTTCTGCTTGAGCAGCCGAATCTCATCCAGGACGCCGATTGTCTCACGTGTGATATCTCTGACTTCGCCTTCATCACCTCCTGTTCCGAATACGAACACAAATGTGATGCACGCGATAGCGGTGATTATCTTCGACATTCTTCACCTCCAACTAGTCCATTTGCTTTCCGAAATGTCAGTTGCGCTAATTCACAGAGAAGCCGCGTTCAGTTCTCAGACCGGAGAATCCTAGTGTCGTCTGAGTCTACGGGCTTCTATATCTTCCCACAACACGTCGCGATTTCGGTCAAGACCTCCGTAATCCTGAGCTAGTTTCGACTTGTCTCATGCTTGCTCCGTAACCGATGGAAGTCAACGATGCGTGGCTAGTCGGGCGCGATTGGCCCGTCGCCGCTGACTTGTCCCCGTATTTGCCTACATCTGCTCGCAAACAACCTTGTAAACGGGCTTACTCGCCAGATCCACCGCCATCTCCAAGGCATCGGGAGCATCGTCATGCTTACCCACCGGGAACTGTCGAAGCTGATCGATCAACAGCTGATGCCGCTTGCAGAATCGCAAGTGCCCCTGGGCGACATCTGGTTCAAGGCTGGCAATGCGCGATTGCTTATTCGTGCGACTCGTAATCGGCTTGATCTTGAGTCTGTGCCCCGCAGCGCGAACCTTGTCCTCCAGATTCTGGATCATGAGTTGCTGAAAGTGGTTCGATTCGACGGCGAAGGATTCAAACTTGTATCGTTCGACGTACTGAACGATCCGCCGAATCGTCTCGTCCGGTGATCGCCGCTTCAGGTCGGCCGCGATGATGTAGTTGACCTTCGCCTTTCGATCGCGCGCCAGCACGATGATCGCGCTGAAGTCTCCATGCTTGGTTCCCAGTGATGGATCGCAAGCGCCATAGAACCGCGCGTTGTGACCGAGTGCGTCGAGCAGGTGTCTCTCATCACGGAACTCGTCATCCCAATAATGAAACGTGTGCCCCGCAAACAGGCACTGCTCCGGATCGAGCGGCTCGTTCTGCTTCTCGGCCTGAAAGCTCGCCCTCCCCTCCGCTTCACGCATTTCCATCAGATCGAGGTAGCTTTCAAGCTCGGGCCAGAGCACCTTGGCGCCCATGAGCATTGGTTCCCGATTGGCTTCGAAGAATGCCCGGGCCGCGTCGCGCCCCGAGTGCCCCTCGTGTTCGGCGCGATCGTGATAGATCGCCGCCCATCGTTCCCAGAGGTCTGCACGTTCGCTGAATGCCTCCACGGCCCGGTACGTCTTTCCCTTCCATCCGCGATGGATTTGCGGATCGACGAGTTTCGCGAGCAGGGATTCGTGATGCAGGATCGTCCCAACCACAACGACGTTCGTATCGGGATGTCCGGCCTTCAGAAGCGTGCCGTTGAACCAGGAGTCCAGCTTCTGGCGCTGTTCCTCAACGATCACCTCTTCGGCATCTTCGAGGTCATCCACGACAATCAGCCCCGGACGATGATCACCATGACGCGTGCCGCGAATCGCCTGGCCCGCGCCGTACGCACGTATCATGACGCCGTTCTTCAACCGAACTTGGTTGTCGCGCCATGGCTTGGGCTGACCGCGCCCACCCTCACGATGGCACGACTCCGGGAAATCCAAGAGCAGTCGCTCATTTCTCATCACCTGATCCTTGACATGGCTGAGCAATGTCGTTGCCTGCGGCTTCGTTGCCGAGATCAATAGAATCAGGTGTTCCTTTTCGTACAGCGCGCACCAAAGGACATGCGCCAAGGCCACGATTGTGCTCTTGGCGTGTCCTCGTGGCGCCGCGACGGCAATCCGAGCGCCGCGCGCCTGCTGTGCATCGAGCAACATGTCGAAGAGCTCGCGATGCATCCGCGAAAAGGGCCGATTGCACGTCGATGCGAGATACACTCGGGCGAACATTTCAGGCGATTGGGCAGCCAACCGCCGTCGCTCGGCCCGAATGCGCGATTGTGAAAGGTGATATGCGCTAATTGTCGCCTGGTTCATCGTTCAAATCCTCGGCAACCGTAGGACGATCCGCGGAATGCCCGATCTCGCGCAGCTCTTCGGCGATCCGGCCGCGCTTGATCTCGTCGGCGATCTGCGTGATCCGCTGTGTGGATTCGCCGTTTCCATCGTCGTTCGCAGACATGGCCAATTGCAGCAGGCGACCGGATTCGGATTCGAGATCCCGGTACTCCGGAAGCGTCCCCATGTGGTGAATCATGCCGGCCTCGACCTGCTGCTTGGCCGTCGGGAGGTATCCGAGGCCTTGCATCCGTTGTATGAAATCACTGAAGACTTGGTAACAGCGGTGTTCGGCATCCACCCTCACGGCTGCAGGAACATCCTTTGCCCGTATGGCGCGTCGAATCCGCTGGATGACCGTCTCCGCCTCCACCACGAGTCGGCCGGCCATCTGCGAGACGAGCTTGGGATCTTTGAGGAGGACCGTCGACTCGCGAAGCGCCTGGCGATCGCGTTCGATGGTTCGATCTGACGTCTTGAGGATCTTGGCCATTTCCGGCGTGGAATAGCCATCGGACAATAGGGCCGCGACGAGTTGTTGGCGCGCCTGACGCCCGATGTTCCTCGGATCGGTTATTCCAGATTGAATCTGCTTCAACAGGTCGAGCGTGACTGCGTCGCCTGTATCGCCGTTATCGCTTGGAGTTTTCCCATCGCTCACGCCGACACCTCCTCGGTCTCGGCGATGCGATAGCGCTCGACGAGATCCGCCGGCGCATTCCGCTCGCCGACGCAGTTGATCCAGCGCCGCACAATCACGTCGCAGTAATGCGGGCTGATCTCGATCGCGAAGCACCGCCTTCCCAGCTTCTCGGCCGCGATCAACTGTGATCCCGAGCCGCAGAACGGCTCGTAACAGATCTCGCCACGGCGTGTGTGCTGGCGCATCGGGATTGCGAATACCTCGATCGGCTTCGACGTGGGGTGGTCGGTCTTCTGACCGGCCGCCACCGTCGGGATCTGCCAGATCGTCGAGATGTGATCGTCGCTGACCCGCTTGGGCTTGTTGGGTTTCACCCAGCCGAAAAAACATGGCTCGTGCTGCCAGGTGAACCACGATCGATTCAAAACCGGCCGGTCCTTGACCCACACGATCTGCTGGTGCACGAAGGCGCCGAATTGCTGCCAGACCGATTCAACCATCGACTGTCGCCGGCTGGCGTGCCAGCAATACCACGCTGCATCCTTGGTGATTGCCTCGGCGACGGCGACGCGGACGAACTTCTCGTACAGGTCGGGGTTGGCATCCGCGTCATCCCAGGTGATGCCGTAGCTGCCCGACCAGTCCTTGTTCTTGTCCTTGCCGGGGCGTTTCTTCTTCTTGGCGGTCGGGTGGTTGGTCCCGTCGTAGCCGACGAGGTAGGGCGGGTCAGTCGCGAACAGGGTCGCCTGGTTGCCATCCATCAGCCGCTGCACATCCTCGGCGTTCGTCGAATCTCCGCACAGCAGCCGATGATTGCCGAGAATCAGCAATTCGCCCGATTCCGTGACGGCGGGCTTGTCCTTCTGCAACGCCGCCTCGACGTCAAAATCGTCCTCGCCCTCGCCGCCATGCTCGTCGAGGAACTTGCTGACGATGTCCTTGAGTTCGCCGTCGTCAAAACCAGTCAACTCAACGTCGAAATCCGGCATCCCCTCGAATTCCTGGAGCAACGAGACGAGTTTTTCCTCATCCCAATCGCCCACCGTCTTGTTGAGCGTCAGGTTGAGGGCCTTTTCTTGTTCCAGCGGCAGGTCAACGACGATGACGTCTACCTCTTCGTGCCCCAGGTCCTGCATCACCTTGAGGCGCTGATGACCGCCAACGATGTGATCGGTGCGCCGATTCACGATGATCGGCTGCAGGTATCCGTAGGTTTCGATGCTGAGCTTCAGGCGATCGTAAACGGCGTCGCCGGGTTTCAAATCGATGCGCGGGTTGTATGGCGCTGGGTTCAGATCCTCGATCTTGGCTTTCGACAGTTTCACTGTTGTGTTCTCCTTCGGGCGCACCGGTGGCGCACTGTTTCATCGATTCCGATGCGGGCCGGGATGCTCGCGTTCCCCTTCCGCGTTCGTGTGCAGATCAGCTTGGGGCCGTGCGCAGATTTTTTGCGCATTCTTGGCGCAGCCGTCGAGCCGACCGGCACGTGAGATGGATTGTTCCTATACTGGTTCCTATGCTGGTGTCTTGGCCTCAGCTTCTCGCATCGGCCGCGGCGATTCGCCGGCGTCTCGCTAGCGAACCGCCCAGTCGCTTCCACCAATAGCATTGCGCTAAAGGCTCGGGGCATCTCGCCCCTAACGACCGGACATTTAGATTAGTAGCACACGGATAGGACCTTGGCAAACGTGTTCTTGTGAATTTTCTTGTCGTGCTACTTGCTTTGCGCAGTATGGCTGATTTTTCTTCCCGTACCCTGCCGCGGGAGAATCTACGCCAGCCCTTCGGCGTTGCCGACGTGATCAATTGTGGGACGCGAAAAAGGTCGGCGATCAGCCTTTGAGACTCTGCCACTTTGTTGACAGTTCTGTGCCCACCAAACTCTGGTGTCGGGGCCGACATGGCTCTTGATCGCACGTGTCAATCGAGTATCGTGACCAATGTCCCAATGATGAATTGTCCCAGCGTTTTCGCGGGCAGAAGTCGGTCCCCAACGGGCGCGTTTGGGTTGCTCACACTGAAACCCGCCATGCCGGAAAACCGATGTCGCCCCCAAGCGGCCCCGACACTCGTAACTCACAACGTAACCAAGAGTTACGCGATTTGGCGGCCCGGAAAACCCGACAAAAACGACACACATTTGGGCCAAAGAAACCGAGAGGAACCTAGGCGTGCAGGGCCTCCCCGCCAGTCGATTCCCTGCTTGCGTACAGAATCCGTAACGGCTCAGCGAGTCGTGGGCTCCGAGTCGGATTCCCCCGTTATCTTACCTTGCACAACTCGGGCCGCTGTCTTGACTTGTGCTCTTGTGTTCGGATGGGCGACTCGCGAGCATTTTTTCCGCGATTCCACTATGACGTTCTCGATACTGAAGCCGTATAGGGTTCGACAAATGCCCTTTCGACGTGATGGTCGAGGTTCGATCCGCGGAGGATGCCCCGGCCGCGCCAAGAAACCTGCCCTCACCGCTATGCGTCATGTCTATCCGCAATACCGAACGAAGCCGTCCTGTACGGCCAGATCATCTCGCCTGGCAGCGAATCGAAGTCCGGATTCGACGGAACTACGAATCGACTGCCCAACTCTCTGGAATCCCAGAATCGCAGCCACTTCCTTGATCAACGCATCTTGCGGAAGGCTGATCTGCCTCCTAAGGACATAAGCAATTGCTGCCGCAATTTCCTCAGGCGCTATTTGATCGATGTCACGCTGATCTTCAGACCTGTTTCCCTGTATACGAAACTCATCATAACTCGATGGATCGCGAGACTTGGGCCACAGAAATACTTGGCCCTCATGCTCAACCACCTGCAGCGGCGTCAGCGGAAGGAGCGCTTCAACGCGATTGCGTATCGCCGAGCCGAGCCGCGACATGCCCCAGCGGCTTATCGCGCGCCGAGTGGCGACGTCGATGTGGATAGGTCCTTCGTGTTCCACGATTTCCTGAAGCAGGTGGGTGATCATCTTGTTCGATGATGTATCGTAGAACTCCGATGACGGGCGCAGTGATCCAATCTTTCGAAACGCGGAATAGACGGGGAGCGGATCAAGCGGGCCATCGTTGGCGACCACATCCTCGAATTCATGTACCTCGGGATCCGCGGGAGTTTCCTCAGTGAGCCGGGATTCATCCGGGGCATCGTCATCGATTTCGATATGGCGCCCTAATTCAATGGCCGCCTGGATAGCAGACTCGATCTGCGTCATGCACTGATCGGGATCGGTCCACCAGTCTGAAGACCAGACGCGATGAAGCCTCCAGCCCAGGCCTGTCAGAACGTCTTCACGAAGGCGATCTCGATCTCGCGCGGTCTTTGCACTATGATAATTTGCACCGTCGCATTCGATGCCAATGACGTATCGCCCCGGGTTGTCTGGATCCCGGACGCCCAAATCGATGCGATAACCGGAACACCCCACTTGTGTATCGACATGGAATCCCCGTGCTCGAATGCGATTGCATACATCCTGCTCAAAAGGCGACTCAAAGTCGTCGCCCCCGCGAAGGGTAATGGCCTGTGAGATCGCAGCAGGCCCACGTTCGGCATAGTCCAGAAAGCACCTCAGATCCCGAACGCCTTGCTGTCGTGTGCGCGACAGGTCAATTTTCTCGGGACGCAATGACGAAAACACGATCACTTCCTGTCGGGCGCGCGTGATAGCGACATTCAGTCGTCGTTCTCCACCATCACGGTTCAGAGGTCCAAAGTTCATCGACACCTTGCCTGCCTGGTCCGGACCGTAGCACACCGAGAAGAGAATCACGTCTCGTTCATCGCCCTGTACGTTTTCAAGATTCTTGATAAAGACGGGTTCATCAGCTTCGTCGCCGAAATAGGGTTCGATTTCCGGATTCGCGCGGATGGCGCAGTCCAGCAGATCCTCCACAAGCGTCTGTTGCGCCATACTGAACGTGACAATGCCGATGCTGTTTTTCGAACGCTGCGGGTGCTTTAGTCGATCCAGTACTTCCGAGACGACGGCTTCCGCCTCCGACCGATTGGTTCGTGACTGGCCCCGATCGTAGATGCCCTCAGGGACATGCCGAAGCGACACTCCCTGCCCAACGTACGGCGACGGAAACGTCAGGAGCTTGTTTTCGTAGTAATGGTAGTTGCTGAACGTGATCAGGCTTTCGTGTTGAGATCGATAGTGCCAACGGAGGTCAAGCCCAGGCAGATTGGCAGACTGGCATTCATCGAGAATGCTCTCCATCTCCTGAACCAGATCGTCATTGTTCTGTTCGTTTTCATCGGCACGTTGGAAGAAGTTTGTCGGAGGCAGCTGTTTGGGGTCGCCGACAACCACCACCTCCTTGCCACGCGCGATTGCGCCGACAGCATCCCAAACCGGGATCTGCGACGCCTCATCGAACACCACCAAATCGAACGGCGGATGAGAAGCGTCTAGGTATTGAGCGACAGAGATTGGGCTCATCAAGAGGCAGGGCTTTAAGCGAGAGAGGAGGTTTGGGATTTTCTGAAAGAGCCCGCGAATCGGCATGTGTCCACGGCGTAATCTACGCTGCCGGTTCAACACACCCGTCTCAGACTGCTCGTTTGCGCCAGGCGCCGCGGGTGGTTTCTTGGCGCTGATTCGACTGGTGAGCTCGCGCCGCGTCAGCTTGAGATACTGATCGTCGGTCACACGGAATTCATGCACTTTGCGTTCGTGCTCGGGACTGAAGAACCGGGCAAGGACCTCGCTCTGTTGAGTGGCCCATGAGACCCATTGTTCGTAGAAGGTGCGATCGAAGCTCGTTCGGAGTTGCTCTGTTGCGACTTCGCCGGATTCGTACGCTTTGGTGAGTTCGCTCAAGTCCGCCTTCATTGCCTCCGTGCGTACCAGTTGCCAGTTGCACCAAGCGCGGAGGACACGCATGTTCGAACTCAGATTGGTGAGCCGCGACCTCAAGTCCGAAATCCGAAGGCGGGAATCGTCTGTTTGCCAGAAAGCGGAGTCATCCGTCACGCCGAGTCGCGCTTGAAAATCTGTGCGTGCCGATTGAATCGCCCTAAATGTTTGAGAGAACCGATCAATCAGATCTCGCAAATGGCCTCCGGAATCCAACGCTTCGTGATGCTCCATGAGCACCTTGGTCCAGTGCTTCCTGAATCCCTCTGCGTTCTCGTGCCTGGATCCAGCTGCTCTCGTGGCAAGATCGCGAAAGCCCGAAGACCAGGTCATCACGTGTTCAAGCGATCCCCAATCGACAGCGCCGGCGTTCCAATGAGATCCCAGGAGCGCCGAGCAGCGGTTTTGAGCAGTCGCAAACCACAAGTTGAGTTCACGCAACGACCTCGCCGTCGAGAGGTCCTTTAGAACTCGATCCTTGTCGATTTTCTGGTTTTCCTTGGCTACGGTTCGTAAGGCGCGCTGTACTCTGCGAATGGTGAAGAATCGGGGAATAAACCACGAGACAGTCGCCTTGTTGTATTGCTGTAGCAGGGCATCGAGATCCAGGGAAAGAACCGCTTCTTCGTAATTCGCAAAGACGTTGCATCTAAGTTCGTCGCGCTCACGCCCTCGTTTAATGACGCCCGCTAAGTAGGTCGACAACTCCGACCATTCCGGATCAAGCAGCAGCGGGGAAGGAGCTTGCGGCGGGCTAACGAAGAAGTTCAGTAGTTTGTCGACAAACGCCAATTGGCTCCACGCCCAATCGGCGCCGAGTGCGAATGTGGGGCCGAGTCGAGACGAGAGCTGCTGCAACTGATCACAATATTCGACGAGGCGACCGAGGTCCTTCTCGACTTCGGATTGCAATGCAGGTGTCCATGCGGAAATGCCTGCGCCGGTCCATGTGTTGCCTGCGATCTGTCCGCATGCATGCCCCGCGGTTTGCATTCGCTGAATCAACTCTCGCCATGCATCAAGCATGGACCGGTCGATGGATTCTATCCCGGGAAACTTGATTCCAATGTGCATTTGGCTCTTGAGGCCAACGAGCTTCGATGTCGCCTGGAACACGGACTCGCCAAAACTACCCAATCGGTGTAATGCAGAAACATACTCGTTCAGGTCCATCCGGAGGCGTTGGAGTCGGTCCGCTGTACGGCTCCACTCTCCCGACGATGCCGACGTCCGAAAGTCGACGGCCTCTCCGAGCTGATCGATGATGTCACGCTTCCGCGATTTGTTAGAGTGGATTTCCATACAGAAGGGGCCGAGGCCGCATCGCTCCAGCCGGTCTCGGACTACACTGAGGGCGGCCATCTTTTCGGAGACGAATAGAACGCTTTTGCCCTCGGCTAAGGTATGAGCGATCATATTCGTAATGGTCTGAGACTTGCCGGTTCCGGGGGGACCAACGAGTACGAAGCTCTTTCCCTCTGCGCCCGCCATGACCGCCCGAAGCTGTGACGAATCGGCTGGCATTGGACAGCAGACAGCTGAGGGCGGGTATTTTGTGTCCAGATCCTCGACCGCCGGAAACTCGCCGTCGGATGCGAACTTCTCCGTACTCGTGTGTATCAAATGGCGGACGACCTTGTTCTTCTGAAGGTCCGCCGTGCGTTCCTCGAGGTCCCGCCACATCAGGAACTTGGTGAATGAGAAAAAACCGATACTCGTGGACTCGATAACATCCCATCTCGGCGTGTCCTTGATGGCCTGCCTGAAGATCGTGAGGATCCGCTGAACATCCACGCCATGATCGTCATGTGGTATCGGATCCAGTCCTTCCAGCCCAAGCCCGTGGTCTTTCTTAAGCAACTCCAGCAGCGTGATATTGACCCTGGGTTCTTCATCACCTTGGCAGATGCGAAAGCCCTCCTGAATCGAATGGCGATGCACTTCAACGGGAATCAGGATGATGGGAGCCAATCGTGGTATTTCTGATACGGTGGTTTCATACCATTTCAGGAATCCGGCGGCCAGGTAGAGCGCGCTGGCGCCGCCTTCCTCTTTTGCGGTGCGGGCTGCGCGGAAAATCTCGGTGAGTCTCCGGCTCAGATCATTCTGGTCGAGATCCACATACAGTCGCCGTGCCGCAAGTTCCGCGCGCAACAGTTCATTGAATGCATCACTGCCGGTTCTGACATGATGCAGTTCGGCGCTGCGATCGTCGGATTCGCTGAATTCACTTGGACGCGGATTGATACGGAATTCCATGCCGTCGGCAAGCGCATCCTCAAGACCCCCGATGTCCGAACACAATACGGGGACTGTCTTCTTGGTGTTGGATTTGAAGTTGATCAGTCGATTGTGCAGGGAAAGATCGAGTAGCTTGCGCTTCCAGCGATCAAGCCGCGTCGCCGCCGTTTCAGAATCCGGCTCATCGCTGCCTTCGTGCACTTCTGGAAGATCAAAAACTCGAACATCTCCGGTGGTGGCTGCGGCGCCATCCTCGGTGGGGTCGATTTCGCCATCGCCGCGGCGGGATGGCAGGGGCCTGATCCGGCTTTTGCGGCAACGCTTGATATCGATAACGGCGCGAAACTCCTCTTCGTTGATGAGTCGCCGCCTCGCCGCCTCTACTGCGGTGGTGAAGTCATTCGGGGGCGCTGATGTAACGATGGTGGATTCAATTACAATAATCTCATTCAGATCGATCCGCTTGCGTACCCTTAACAAGTCGTCCGACGCACAATCGGCGAAACACTCTTCGATAAGCCATACGCCGACAAAGGCGTGGCCATCGATGATCATGAGGATCGGATTCAACCCGGATTGTTCCAGACAGGCCGCCATGAGTAGCGCCAAATCCAGGCATGTGCCCAGCCTGGTCGACATGATGCGGTCCGGGAGGCGCACCTTCTGGCCGGTCACCTCGAAGCTCGCAGGGGGGCTGCAATAGGCAATACCACGAGACTGGATTGTCTGGTAGATCGCCTGTGCGATTTGTCCGATGCGTTTTGGGCTTCGCGATTGGTACCCGCTCAGCGATGAGCTCCCGGTGTTATCTTTGAGCCAAGCCGCCGCATCTTTCAACAGGCGCTCGACTACAGGATCGTTGGGGAGAACAAATGCTGCGAGCAGTTCTGGAATCGAACCGCCGAGTCCGCTCCATTCGTCAAAGGCCAGGAACTCGATAGAGTCTGACTTCCGCGCGATGACCTGCTCGCCATCAACCACATCGATAACAAGTGACCCCCGGACTCGCTCGGTGATGTCCATCAGGAATCTGGCCGACGGTCGAATATCCAATGGCCCCTTCACCCACGTGCCGCCCGGCGCTATTTCGCTGACGTTTAGTTCGTATGGTGGGAAGAACTCCGGTTCACTTGAAATGCGGATTCTCAGGTCCCTTGAAGCCTCCTCAGCCGGATTGGATACTCGGAGTTGCTTGATGATCGCGATGTCATTCTGCTGCATCGCGTAATTCACCCTGTGGTCGAGGTCCAGTTCAACTTTCAATGATGCCGACGGTTGTCGAGCGATGATTGTCACTTGGTGTATCCTCTTCTGTGGGCGCGCCGCTAATAAAGCTGGGTTACAGTCGCACGCCCGGTGCATGAGCGCCGTCCAGGCGAACATGGCCTGTCCGAATGCAAAGCCAATGTACGGTGTGTTGCATACCCAGCCCCAAGAATCCCTCGAATGTACACTCATTCCCTCGAGCGGTTCAAGCCCTGGCTCGGCTTCGGTCGGCCGTCTGTGAGATAAGTTAGGGATTCTTGAGGAGGCTCGTTGATTCAGCGGACGCCTTGCGATCGCGTTCATTGGCTCAATTCGAAGTCTTGAGGATCGTGACCATTTCCGATGTCGATTGGCCGTTCGCCAACAGAGCTGTGACGGGTTGCTTAGTCGATGCGAATGCCGACGGCCGTATCGATGGCCTCGATATACAGGGCGTATTGAGCCGGCTCACGCAGCGCTGAGGCGGGCGTGTGTCGCAGGCGGACACGGATCGCGTCCTCGTCTCAGGGCCAGTCGATTGCTTCGTCGCGGGTCCCCCTAATCTCCCGTCGATGTTTCCGGCGCCACAATTGGCAGCGCCCTGTCCGCCGACCATTCGCCAAAGCTCTTGTAGTAATTCATGACCGGTCCGTACCCGGCGCGCTCCGCGGCGAGGGCGGTCAGGGACGCGCGACCGCCGCTCTGGCAGTGCGTGATGATCGTTCGGCCTTTCCTGAATCCGGCCCGCCTGAAGAGCTCCGCCAGTTCTTCCTTTGACTTGAGTCGACCCTCGGTATTCAGCAGGTCCTTGTGGGGCAGGTTGATTGCGCCGGGGATGTGACCGCCTCGCGGGTTCTTGCGCAGGTCGACGCCTTCGAATTCCCCCGCGGTTCGCGTGTCGAGAATCTGGACGCGCGGATTGTCCAGCGCTGACATGAGTTGCGATCGATTCGCCAGGTCCACGGCGGCTTCGCGATTATCCGGCACGAATCTGACGGCGACGGGCGTCGTTCGCGTCCGGTTCACGCGAATGCGCCCCGCGTCAATCGCGGGCGCAAGGGCCGGGTAGCCGCCGTCGAGCACCGCGACGTGTCGAACGCCGAAATGCTGCAGAATGAACCAGACGCGCGACGCTTCCGTCATTCTGCCATCACCATAGATCACAACGTGGCTGTCGCCGTTGACGCCGAGGTCGCCAATGCGCCGACGCCAGTCGGCGATGTGGGTCAGGTCCGTCGCGTCGGCGAGGCTCTCCGTCTTCCATCGTTTCGCATCGACATGGATGGCGCCGTCGATGTGCCCCGCGTCGTAAGCGGTCTCGTCCCGAACATCGATCACCACAATGGGGCGCGGCGCCGGCGCGGCCAGCTGTTCGGCGAACGAGTCGCGTTCGACGACGATGTCCCTGAACCGTCCGGATCGTTCGGCGCAGCCGGCGATCAGCGTGGCGATCAGAACGGAGACAGCGTAACGGCGGCGGACGGGACCTGTGCGCATGGGCGCTCCTTGGAAAGCGGGGCGGTCATTATGTCAGACAACGACGAAAATCGTGGGCCATCGGCATTCACGCGTCAATATCACGGATGTCACAGCGTCGTCGATCGACGTCATTTGGCGACCCCTGACTCCGTCGGTATGCTTGCCGGCCAATGGCGGCATGCGAACGGCGCCGGGCGCGTGCGCAGCGTGTGTCCGCATTCATGCCGCACGAACGGATGATATGGATGTCATCTCGCGGCGGCGCTCAGGGCCTGGATGGCGATGGCGATGGATTTCAGCGAATTCAGCGGCAGGCGAGTGCTCATCACGGGCGGTCTCGGTTTCATCGGAAGCAACCTGGCGACGCGCCTGGTGAACGCCGGCGCCAGCGTCACGCTCCTCGACGCGATGATCGAGGGGCACGGCGGCAACTTCTTCAACATCGAGTCGATTCGCGATCGCGTGATTGTCAACCTGAGTGACATTCGCGAGGAGACGACGCTCGCCTATCTCGTTCGCGACAAGGACTACATCTTTCATCTCGCCGGCCAGAACGACCACGTTCTGAGCATGACGAATCCATTCCCCGACATTGACATCAACATCAAGGGATCGGCGGTCCTTCTTGAGGCCTGTAAGCGGCACAACCCAAAGGCCAGGCTTGTCTATACCGGGACGCGCGGCGAATACGGAACCGCTGTGAAGCTGCCTGTCGACGAAGACCAGCCGATGCAGCCACGCGGTATCTATGAGCTCTCCAGCCTGACGGCGCAGCGGCTCTTCCAGATCTACCATCACAATCACGGCGTGCGATCTGTCACGCTGCGTCTGACAAACATCTACGGTGAGCGGGCCCAGATGCTGCACCATCGCTTCGGCGTCGCGAACTGGTTTGTTCGTCTGGCGCTGGACGACGCGACGGTCACGGTCTACGGCGACGGCTCGATCATGCGGGACTTCCTGTACGTGGCCGACACCGTCGACGCAATTCTGATGTGCGCCCTTTGTGATGACGCCTATGGCGATGTGTTCAACGTGGGCAATGACACGACGTCGAGTTTCGGTGAGCTGGCGAACGAGATTGTCCGAATTGCGGGGACCGGCCGAATCGCGCATGTTCCCTTTTCGGCGGAGCGGGCGGCGGCCGAGCCGGGTGACTTCTGTTCGGATATCCGTAAAATAGGGCGAATTGTCGGTTGGAGACCGACGACGACGCTTGAGGATGGTCTGCGTCAAACCATCGACTTTTATCGCGAACACAAACAGCACTACTGGTCCTCGGAATGAAGATCCCGTTTCTCGATCTGAGCCGCGAGCATGAGACGATTCGCGAGGCGCTGCAGGGCGCCGTCGATCGCGTCATCCGCAGTGGGTTCTACATCCTGGGCCCCGAGCTGGAGGCCCTCGAGCGCGAGTTCGCGGCCTGCTGCGATGTCGAGCACGCCGTGGGTGTCGGGTCCGGAACCGATGCGATTCACCTGGCCCTGCGAGCCGCGGGTGTTGGCGCAGGCGACGCCGTCGTCACGGTCGCGCACACGGCGGCGCCAACGCTGTGCGCGATTCAGCAGGCGAATGCGACGCCGGTCCTCGTCGATATCGACCCTGTCACGATGACGATGGACGTAAATCGTCTGGCCGAGTGTCTTCAGTCCCGTCGCGATATCAAGGCGATTGTGCCCGTCCATCTTTACGGCCATCCGGCGGATATGGATCCGATACTTGCGCTGGCGGCGGAACATGGCGCCGTCGTGATCGAGGATGTCGCGCAGGCGCATGGCGCCCGTTATCGGGGGCGGCGTGTCGGCTCGATCGGACAGGCCGGCGCCTTCAGCTTCTACCCCACGAAGAATCTGGGGGCGCTGGGCGACGCCGGCATGGTCGTGACGCGCGACGCCGATTTTGCGGAACGCGTGCGGCGTCTTCGAAACTATGGCGAAGTGAGCAAGTACCGAAACGCGAGCTTCGGCGTGAACAGCCGGCTCGATGAAATGCAGGCCGCGATTCTTCGCGCAAAGCTGCCGCATCTGGACGCGTGGAACGCCGCGCGTCGCCGCGTCGCCGGCTGGTATCTTGAACGGCTCGGCCCGGACGCCGGACGCGCCCCGCAGACGGCGGCGTGGGCCGAACATGTCTTTCACCTCTTCGTCCTGTGTCACGAGGGGCGCGACGCGTTGCGAACGGCGTTGCAGGCGCGCGGGATCGGAACGAGTGTCCACTACCCCATGCCACTCCATATGCAGGAGGCGTGGCGCGGACTCGGCGATCGTGGCGCGTTTCCGGTCGCGGAGCGGGTCTGCGAGACGTGCGTGTCGCTGCCCATGTCTCCCGCCGTGACGGAGGCGGATGTGACAGTCGTCGTGGAAGCGATTCATTCGATCGTCAGGGAGGAGCGCATGGCCGACGTCGGACCGATGGCGCCCCACGGGAAGGTCAGGGCGGATTCATGAGCGAAACAGCGAGTGGGGCGGCGCCCGTGAAAATCAACCGCGTGATCGACACATCCGCTCGGTTGCGTCATGAAGGCGGGCCTCTGTTCCGTCGCTTCGCGCGACACCGCCGCGGCTGGAAGCCGCTGAACGATCTGCAGAAGGCGGGCGCGGAGACATTCCGCAGAATGGTCGCCTCGGGCGAGCTGACCTACGAGACAATCGCCTGCCCCCTGTGTGACGGAGAGCAGTCACTCCGCCTGAGTGAGATCGACAAGTACGGGCTCGAACAGTGCGTTGTCATCTGCCGCACCTGCGGGTTTGTTTTCAATAACCCGATGCTGACGGAAGCGTCCTACATCCGCTACTACGACACGATCTATCGCCAGATCTACATGGGCTACGAGCGGCCCGTCGATTCCTATTTCCAGGAGCAGTACGAGGAGCGCGGCAAACGCCACGTGGACTATATCCACGAAGTTGCATCCAATGATCTTGACGGCCGACGCGTGGTTGAGATCGGCTGTGGTTCAGGCGGCATCCTGCAGGCCTTTAAGGAACGCGGCGCCCATGCGCTCGGCTTTGACTTCGATTCCCGATTCGTCGAGTTTGGCGCCGAACGACATGGCCTGGAGCTCTACTCGACCGATTATCGCGACTTTGCGTTCGATCCACCCGCCGATGTCGTCATCCTGTCGAACGTTCTCGAGCACATCCTGGGGCCCGTCGCACAGCTTCGTGATATTCGAAAGATCATGGCCGGCGACGGTCTGCTCTTCATCGAGGTGCCGGCGCTGGAAGGGCGGCGATTCGGCTGGTCGCTGCAGCTCGCACACGTCTCCTACTTCTCGGCGGACACGCTGGACTGCGTGCTCCGACAGGCGGGATTCAACGTCGTTGATATTCGATACCATGAGACGTTCATTAACTGTGTGGCGCGATGCGCCGAACCCGATCCCTCGGCCCGCCCGGAAAAGAGCTATCGCGAAACGCTTGCGTTCCTCAGACGGATGGAACGAATGGGCTGTCTGGACTACCACAAACACCAATGGTATTACCCCTACACCGTCGGTCCCCTCGACATGCTGATCAAGGCGGTGCGCAACCCCCGCCTGGCGATGGATGTTCTGGCGGGACGCCGATCGCGGGCGCATTGATCGGCGATGCGTTGCAGGTCAGGCGATTCGATCGTCGCCCCGGAGTTGAAGTCCCAGTGAGTCGCGCGGCGGCCGTCGCGTAACGGTGCAATCCCATGGCGCTCCGCCGCAACGTCTTCCATCTGTTTCTCTACGGGTTGTCGACTGTCACGACGCAGGGCCTGACCTATTTCGTGCTGATCCCGACCGGCACGCGCTACCTTTCCACGGATGAATATGGCGCCGTCGAGGCGCTTCAGGCCTATTCCGCGATTCTCGTGATCTTCTTCTCGTTCTACCTCTCGTCCGCCTACACGCGGCAGTATTACGAGGTTCGTGACGATCGCTCGCAACTGGCGCGACTGACGTCCACGATTCTCGTGCTCCTTGTCGCGATGGGCGCCCTGCTCGCCGCGCCGGCCTACTGGGCGGGGCGATACTACCTGCAGGGCATGCAGGTCGAGCCCGGGCGATACACGCTGATCCTCGCCGTGCTGCTGCCGTTGATCAATATGCTCATGGCCCTGGCGAATGTCGGGACGGCCTACCTGAACCAGGTCAAACGCAACGTGGCGATCAACGTGGTCAGCGTGATCGGCGCCGTGCTGTCGACACTCGTCGGCCTGATCGGCATCGTGTATTTCGACGTTCGAGAAGAGGCGTTCTTTGCCGCAACACTGATCATCAATGTCCTCTCGGCGGCCTATTGTCTGTACGCCCTCTACAGGGAGTCGCTTCTCGTCTGGGCATTTGACTGGCGCCTTCTCAAACCCTGCCTGGTCTTTGCCGTGGGGACGCTGCCGTTCTCCGTATGCGGCTTCATCTGGAATCTGTCCGATCGCATCGTCCTCGGCGTTTATGAGGGGGTCGAGCTTCTCGGCAAGTACGCGCTGGCGTACAAGGTCGCAATGCTGCTCCAGCTGCTCTACAACCAGTTCTGGAAGGTTGCAAATCCCTACCTCCTGTCGTGGCTGGCGGAGCACAGGGAAGAGGATGAGCGTGACCTCCATCGACTGATTGCGCTGTACACCTACATGCTCGGTTTCGGCGGTCTGTTCCTCATCTACTTCGGACCGGCGCTGCTTCGATTCATGGCCCCGCAGCAATATCAGCTCGATCCGGACATTCTGACGCTCTGCGTGCTGGCGATCGTCCTGCTGGGCGTGCGAAAGTGCTGCGACAGCATTCTCTGGTATCACAGGAAGCTGATGTCGATGTTCCTGCTCGTCGGCCTCCTGCCCGCGTTGCTGAACCTCGTCGGCAACATCATCTTCATCCCGATGTTCCGCGAATACGCCGCCGCCTGGAGCACGCTCGGCACGGCGATCGTGGTCCTGATCATTTCGATCCGAGTGAACTCGCGGCTCGATCGAATTCCCCATGTCCCGCGAATCACCTTCGGCATGATCTGGATGATGGGCGCGGGGCTCGTCGCCTGCCTTGGCATCCGACGATTCGCCGCCGACGCCTGGTCCATGCCGGTCCAGTCGGCGGCGCTGGCGGCCGTCTTCATTGCGCTTCTGGCAATCGGCGTGCGGCGGCTGGGCGGTCTCGCCGCGATCCGCAAGGAGATGGCGCTTGGCGCCCTGGCCCGCGAGAATCGTCCGGCGCCAGGTGGGGGGCCGTCGAGTGACTGAACGCGCGCACTACTGTCAGGCCTGTCACGGATCGACACTCCGTCCGATGGGCGGAGGTCCGTCAGAGCCATCCGTCGCAATCTGCGCCGACTGTGGAACAGTCTATAACCGGGCGTCGCGCGATGTGTCGTCCGATGTTGTGTCGGTTCCGGCCGAGGCCGCGATTCGTGAGTTCAGCGCGTACAACCTGGGCGCCTATCAGAATGGCTCGTGTGATCGGATCCTGCGCGCACACGTACCACCGCGAGGTCGGGCCCTGGACATCGGCTGCTTTGACGGCGCCTTCGTGGCGTTTCTGAAGTCCCGCGGATTTGACGCATTCGGCCTGGAGATGCAGGAGGACATGGTTGCGTTCTGTCGTCGCCAGGGGCTTGCCGTGTCCGCCGGGATGTTTCCCCACGCCCTGCCGGAGGAGATGCTCAGGGGGCGTTTCGATCTCATCACGTCCCTCGAAAGCGCTTATTACTGGGATGATCTCGAAAGTTGCGCTGAATCGCTGAACACGCTGCTGAATGCCGACGGCCACGTGATGATCAAACTCGTCCAGGGAACGTCGGATTACTTCAGTGAAGTTCGACGATACGACGAACGCACGCGCGACTTTCGATCGCTCCTCAACATACGGGCGCTCAGGGCGCTGTTATCGCGATACGGATTCGACTTCGTCGCGGCGACACCCCACGCCTACATTCACGATCGACGGCGCTATCATCCCAACCCGATTCTGCGATGCTGGTATCGCAACTGGAATCGTCTCCGGAGCCTGTGGGCCGCGAAAATGTGGCCACCCGAAAAGTGGGACAAGATCGTTGTGCTCTTTCGCAAGCGGGCGTGATCGCGTGCGAAGGTTCGGGGCGACAGCGACTCGGTGTTACTTCATCGCCGGACAGACAGCCGTATAGACGACGTAGTCGGCCCGATTCCGGTCTTCCTCGCGAAGCGTCTCGGACATGCCCCGTTGCAGGCTGAGAGTCATCACGCGCACCCCGGGCCGCAGTCGCCGCAGCTGCTGGACGAGACCGCCCTGAAAGTCGCTGTGGAACTGGCCGACGAGATGGATGACCCGGCCGTCGCCGTTTTCCAGGGCGTCGGCGATGGAATCCGCCATCGTCGCGTCCATGACGCACTGCGCCCGATAGGCGCCCATGAGCGGTTCGTTGTCCGTGTTCTTTGGGTTGTGGGGCGAGTCCTTTGCGTCCGCGCTCGATCCGCCCGTCATCACACCGAAGAATCGATCCCGATAGCCGTCTTCGGGAAGAAACGCCGGAGTCTCCACGAGCGCCCGCTGGGCGGGTGTCAGTTCGGATAACCGCTCGAATCCCTCCTTGTTGGCGATGCTCTGATACCGACGCCATGGCGTATTGGCGGCGATGACGCGCGTCCTGGCGCCCTGCGCGACGTCGATGATCGGCTGGTAGTTGTTCATCCAGTCGGGCCAGCCCATGGAGAAGGCGCGATCCTCAAACGTCGCCCGATCGATGTCGCCGGCAAGATAGGAGCGCGCGATGGCGCGGAAATTCGTCGTCGCCACCTCCTGGATGAAGGTGTCGCGATCGATGATTCCCGCGACGTAGTCATCCGCCGTCGCCTGCCGCCGGCGATCGAGCATTTCCAGCGAGAGCGCCGTGTCCGGCCATCGCGCCGTCGCGTCCTCGACGAATGCGAGTTCTGTCGCATGGCCGACGGCGTCGTCGTGCTGCTCCCCGATGATGATGACATCCTGACGCTCGGCGGCGCGGATCATATCCTCCCAGGAAACGCGCGAACCCGACGCATTGAAGATCGGCAGCGACTCTCGAAGCGAAGTTCGGGCGCCCGAGTCAAGGCGTGGGTCGATCGTGATGTGTTCCGTCTTCTGACAGCCCGGAACGAGCGGCGAGCTCGCGATCGCAATGGCCACGAGAAATCGAGATGTGTACAGCGCGCGACGTTGGTGAAGTGTTTCGTTCATGGCGAACGCGTCTCCGATTGAGATTGGATACGCAACGCGCAGCGCCAGTCGGCGCCGCGATGTCGCGAGTGAATTCGCTCTGTCGTTGAGAATCTCGCCGAAGGCGTGTCCGTCGTCAAATCGGCGTCAGGCGAACCGGAATGGGGGAGCGCGTCGTCTAGTCCTGTGCCGCGGCGGCCGGCGCCGGCAGCGGGCAGCTGCTGACGGCCCATCGCAGGATGTCGCGCTTTGTGACGACGCCGACGAGCTTTCCGTCCGCGTTGACGACAGGGAGACAGGACACACTTTCATCGAGCATCTGCTGGGCGGCGGCCGAGACAAACGCGTCCGGCGCGATCGTGACCGGCTTCCGCGACATGATCTGATGGACGCGTCGCTTCAGCGTGTTGGCGTCCTGCGATCGCTCCATCGAGGCGTTGCCGACAAACGGACTCAGCTCCCGAAGCACGTCGCGGTCCGAGACGACGCCGAAGACTCGCTGCCTCTCCAGGACGACAACGTGATGACAGCGATGCGAACTGAAGCTGTCACGGACCGTCTTCAGAGAGTCGTCCATCTGCACGGTATGGACCGGCGTGGACATGATGTCCTGGATCGTGACGGCGCACGGGTTGTTGTCGTTTGAGAGCATATCGGCCATCCCGGAAATGACGCTCGCGGCGCCTATCTCAAGGAGTCGGACGACCTCGTCGCCGGCTTGATCGGGGGCTGTCCGGGAAGGACCAGACGCCTGATTCTCGGGCCCGGGGCGATGCGCTCAGTTCTGGTCGGAGACCGACATTCCCGGAGCGAAGCCCAGCGGGACAAAATTGAAGTCGCCGACCTCGTCGTCGTCGGCGTCCATTCCGTCGAGACGCGGAAAGAACGACTGATCGCGCTCGCTGAAGGGTTCGAGCTGGTCGAACCAGGAGGCGGTCGGATCGAATCGGGCGAAGAAGGGCTGGCGAACCAGGCTCGGATCACGGGCCTGCAGGTACTCGAGCACGAAGACGCGTTCGTCGCCGATCTCTGTCACGCCGAGTACGTGGACCTTTCCCGGGAAGGCGGACATCGAAGGCCCGCGGACGGTTCGCGCGAGTCCCGAGACGCGGCTGTACGCCTTTCGGTAGATCTCCCACGCCTTGACGAGCGGCACCTCGAAGTAGCGCCGGGCGCCCGTGTCGCGCTCGACGAACATGTAATAGGGGATCGCGCCGAGTCGGACGCCGCTGCGCCACAGGTCGGCCCACGCCGTCGCGTCGTCGTTGACATGTCGAATCAGCGGCGACTGCATGCGTATGTTGGCGCCCGTCGATCGAATCCGGCGCACGGCCGCCTGCGCGATGTCCGTGGAGAGCTCCGTCGGATGGGAGTAGTGGCCCATCAGCGCCAGGTGTCTGCCCGCCGCGACCACCTCCTCAAACAGCCGCATCAGTTCGTTGGCGTCGTGATCCGTGACGAAACGCTGCGGCCAGTAGCCGACGGCCTTGGTGCCGATTCGAATTGTCTGGACGTGTTCGAGATCCGGATGGAGCAGGGCTTCGAGATATCGTCGGAGCGTTTTCGTTCCCATGATCATCGGATCGCCGCCGGTGAACAGAACGTCCGTGACCCAGCGATGTTCGCGGAGATACTGCACGAGCGTTTCGACTTCGTGGCTTGCGAATTTCAGGTCGTCATCGCCGACGAATTGCGCCCATCGGAAACAGAACGTGCAATACGCGTGGCACGTCTGGCCGTTGCTCGGGAAGAACAGGCACGTTTCGCGGTACTTGTGCTGCACACCGGCGACGGGCTCGCCACGATGCCTCGGGACGTTATGCGTCATCTGGCCGGCGGGATGCGGATTCAGTTGCCCGCGAATTCGCTCGGCGGCGTTTTCGATTGCGTCGGCCGGGGCGTCGGCGCGAACGAGTCGCGCAATGGTCTCGTAGTTGTCCTCCCGAAGCATGCCCTTCTGCGGAAATGTCAGCTGGAACATCGGGTCGTGCGGGACACGATCCCAGTCAATCAGTTCACGGGCGACGTATTCGTTCGAGCGAAAGGGCAGGACGGCGGAGACAACCCGAACGGCTTCCTGAAGCGCCGGGGAAAGTCGGCGCCAGTAGGGCGTCTTTTCGACATTCGCCCGGGTAATCGGCTTGAATCGCTCGGCCTCGGATGGGTTGAGGGGCTGGTACATCGCGAGCTCCTTATTGATTGAGACGACGAGGCGCCGACCCCGGCTCTCGGGGATCCGATGGTCCGCAAGAGGAGGTTCGAGGTATCCCTGCCGTCGGGACTTTCGGGGCCGCTGACGTGGGTCGCCAGGAGGATCGCGGCTCAAAGCCACGACTGCGCCGAGGAGCGTTCAGGTGGAGAACGCCGATGAGGCCCCAGTAAATAGATTATACGATTTTTTGGGAAGTTCGACAGTCACGAACGCGTGAGGAACTCGGCGTGCGTTTGTAACACACGGCGAGGAAATGCTTTACAGCGTCGATCGGGATGGGCGCCGAGGTGGGTCGCGCCGGGGCGAAGGGGCCGCGGACGCCGTACCGGGGGCCCGTGAAGCGTCCGATAAACCCAATGCCGTTTCAGTTGTCGGAAGCCGCGCGAAGGGCGTCTTCGCTCGGCGTGCAGGCGACGATCGCTGTGTCACCTCGCAGTTCGCGGACCCGAACGACCGACAGCAGCTGACCGCTCGTGTCACCGCCGACGATTCGGATCTTGTCGCCGGGGGCCGGCGCCAGGTCGAGCGACGTTGTGAACGCGATCCCATTGATGGAGCAGTCACAGAGCCAGCCGTCATTGGCGCGCATCTTCCCCGCATCCGTCCAGCGGATCAGGCCCCGCGTCGCGTGGCGCTCCATGACTCGGCGATTGGTCGGCGATGTAAACATGATTCCGGTCCCCCTCTGTCGCGCAAGATCGGCACGAACTGCGCCGTGGATGATGATCCGTCGGCGGTTTTTGCCGATCGTTGCGGACCGTCCGGAGAAAATACCGCAGCAGCGGCGGGGGAGATGGATTATGCGACGCGGGCGCGGCGTCGCCGCGGCGACGCCGCCACGGCGTCCGCAAATCTCGGGAATCGATGAAGGTAGGCGTCGATGATTGCCGCCCGATCGGATGGCGGCACGGCGTACGCGTCGCAGATGTGTACGTGCCCCTCCTGGATCAGCGATGTCGTGGACACGCCGGTCTTCAGACGCGCCAGCAGGCCGGCGCCAATGGGTGTAAGTTCGGCAAGCAACGCGTCAAACGCCGAGGGGACCGGCAGGGCGTTGAGCCAGGCGATCCGCACCTGTGGAAGGACGGAGCGCTGTTCGCCGCCGTCGAGGGCGTAGAACAATCGAACGAGCGGGCTGTTCAGGAACGCCATGAGCCCGGGCAGCCTGGGCGCCCGATCGCCGCGGAGGCGAATGCAGTGAACGGAGTTCAGCGCCACGAGCCCGCCGTGCGCTTCGAGGGCGGCGATCAGTGTGTCGGCTGTCTGACGCGTAACGACTTTCGGCGCGTTGAAGATCGCCGGATCGCGAAGCGACGCGCCGGCGCGGCGAGCAGCGTCATCGACCAGCGACGGGTCATAGAGAATCGTTCGCTGCGTCGCGCGCAGCGTGTAGCCGCGAGGATCAATGTCGCCGCCTTCGATCAGCGATCGCCGAAGCGCCGAATGTGGCGTCGGCGCCAGCAGGACATCGCGCATCCGACGAGGCCCCGTGTTGACGCCGTCGCGAACCTCCGCGAATGCGTCGAGCGTCGTCCCGGCCGCCTTTCGAAAGTGGCGCCAAAGGCGCATTTCAAAAGGGCTGTCGAAGAAGAGAATTTGCGCATCGTCGCCGCGCGCCGCGTGGGCGGTTCCTGCGGACACGGATTTTGGCCCGGCCGATGAGAGATTCAGGATGGAAGCGGAGAGACTGTCCGTGGCGCGCGACGCCGTCAGAATCACGCTGCCGACCTGCGCCCTGAAGACGCGATCGTCAATGCGGGTCCAGTGCTGCCGGGTGAATCGATGGGAAACCGCGTGTCGCAGTTTTGCGTACGCCGTGGCCGACGCGAACGTATCGGGGACGATGTACGAGACGACGCCGTGGGCCTTCGTCATCTCCAGCGATCGAAGAATAAAACAGCCGAACAGGTTCAGGCGCCCCGCATGCCCGCGGCGTTCGGCGAAGGCGCGAATCGGCGCTCTTAAGTCGGCGCGAGATTGGCGCGAGTAGGTCGGCACGTAGGGCGGGTTCATCAGGAGGATGTCAAACACGCCGTCCATGTCGCAACCCGTGGACGCCGACTCCAGCGTGTCGGACACGACGACGTTCCGGCGGACACGCTTCTCGATTTCCGGATCGGGGGCGCCCGCCGCCCAGACGCCAATCCCGAGTCGGGCGATCGCAATGGCGCGTTCATCGATATCGCCGCCGTAGAGGCGCTCTGCTGCAATGCGCGCTCGCAGACGTCGCATCCCGGCGTCGTCGTCTCGCCGGACGTTATCGACGCGAGCTTCAAGCTGCGCCAGCGTTTCGGCGGCCGCGATCAGCAGGCGCCCGGCGCCGCACGCAGGATCGCAGATGCGAATCTCGCCAAGGAGTCGGCGGATCGATTCGCGATCGCCTGTCGGAATCTCGCCTTCACCTCGCACGATGGCTGTCGCCAGCGCCGGCTCGATGCTGCGGCGGGCCACGAGGAGTTCGGCGAGCGCCGACTGCGCCATGTAGCGCGCCGCGCCGGCGGGTGTGTAGTGAACGCCAACGCCGTCCGCAGTCGCCAGTTGCTCGTGTACGCTCGCGAGCAGCTCGGCCGACGATTCGTGTGAATCGAGGTCCGGGAGGCTTGCAGTGACTTCGCGTGTGAGTGTGTCCAGTGTCGGGTCGATGGCGCCGTCGTATCGCAGGGCGGGGGCGAGCGGCTTGTCGCCGAAGAGCGCCTGGGCCGTCTGTCGAAGGAGCGCGCCGCGCAGATCGTCGGCGGTCCCGTCCCGTCGAGCGGTGTTCCGAACGTATCGCAGCAGTCGCGCCTTCGCCTCCATAGGGAAGTTATCGACGCCCGACCGCCAATTCGGCGAGTCGCGACGCGAGGCGACGGCGACGTGGGCGCATGAAAAACGCCCCGGCCTTCGGGCCGGGGCGTCCTGGTTCTCTGTCGAAGACGGCGAGGTGACGCCTACTTCGCCTCGGCGGGAACGGGCGTCTCGTGATACAGGTGGACATCCCGCTGCGGGAACGGGATCGACACGTTCTCGGCGTCAAATCGCTTCTTCACTTCACGCGTCACATCCCAATAGACGGTCCAGTAGTCGCTCGTCAGCGACCAGGGGCGGCAGACGAAGTTGACCGACGAATCGGCGAGTTCGTGCATGCGGACGACGGGTTCCGGATCCTTCAGCACCAGCGGGTGGTTCGTGAGGATGTTCTCCAGGATGCCCTTCGCCTTGTCGGTATCGTCGCTGTAGCCGATGCCGAATACCATGTCGACGCGTCGCGTCGAATTCCCCGTGACGTTTGTGATGACGTTGCCCCAGATGCTGTTGTTGGGCACGACGATCCGCTTGTTGTCCACGGACTTCACGGTCGTCGTCATCAGGTTCATCGATTCGACAGTTCCCGAGATGCCGGCCATATCGACGAAGTCGCCCACATCAAAGGGGCGATACACGAGAATCAGGATGCCGCTCGCAAAGTTGCTCAGCGTGCCCTGCAAAGCGAAGGCGACGACGAAGCCGGCGGCGCCGATCGCGGCGAGCAGTGGGCTGATCTCGACCTCCAGTTGTCCGAGCGCGACGATGAGACCCACGATGACGATGGATCGACGCGCCGTACTGACGAGGAAATCGCGAAGCAGATCGCTCGTTCCGCGCATCATCTTGACGGCTCGGCGCACGGCGCGACCGACGATCCGAGCGAGAACCCAGAAGGCGAACAGCGTGAGAAGGAACAGCCCGATGTTCTTCGCCCATCGCATGCCGCCTTCCTCGGAGACGATCCATCCCTTGATCGTGACCCAGGCGGCGCTGGCGTCCGAGACATCGATTTTTGTGCCGCTGACGGCCGTCACGTAGGTGTCGTACTCCGCGCGATCGCCGCCCTTGGCCTTGAGTTCCGTCAGAACGATGTTGAGGCGGTCGACGATCTTGGTGCGCTCGTCGCGCAGCGTGACAACACTGTCGAGCTTCTCCTTCTTCTCCTCGGCCTTGGCCTCGGCGGCCTGCTTGGCGGCCGCTTCCTCCCGCTCCGCGTTCTGGGCTTCGTGTGTGGCCGACGCCGCTTCGCGCTCCGCCGTTTCGGGCGCGTTGTCAGCGTGATCGTCCGGCTGTTCCGCAACCGCCCTGGCCTCGTCCTTCTTGTCCTCAGCGACGGCCTTGGCTTCTTCCTTTTTCTCGGCGGCCTGTTCGGCCTTCTGCTTCGCCTCCGCGATCTCGCGATTCGCGCGCTTGACCTTCAGTTCTTCCTTGCTGATTCGATCGACCTGTTCCCGCAGGAGCACCATCCATGCGTTGGCCTCGATGACAAGCTCGTCCCTGGTCAGCGGCTTGACCATCAGCTCGAGATCCTCCTTCGGGACCTTCGTGGCCTCGCCCGGCGGCAGGCTCCGGTCGATGGTTTTCGGCGAGGGGGGCGGCGCGTCGTCGGCCAGCGCGTGTGACGCCCACATTGTGGACAGGGAAAAGACAATCGCGGCGGCGAACAGCGCCAATCGCTTCTTCAGCATGACAGGATCACTCCTCTGGATCAGAGATTCGCTTGGCAAGGGGTGGCTCACGCTCCGTTCGAGACGCCTGGTCCCATCGAAGCGTCGCCGCCGGGCATTCTATGCCGTTCGTCGTGATGAGCAATTCGTGCGGATTTGCGTGATCGTCATCCGACTTGGAAGATACGCTCCCAAGGTTCAGTCCCTCTCTGTCAACAGGCGTTCAACGGCCGACGCCCCGACGGAATCCGCTGTGAATTGAAGGTGATCGATGAAGCGCTGTCTGTTTTTCGTTGTTTTTCTCGTGATGATCGTTACGACCGGATCGGGATGCGCCGGCGTGTCCGGCGGCGAATTCGAACGGCGAGGTCCGACCGCGAATGACGCCGCGGCCTGTGATCCGATCTTCCAGCTCTACTGGGACGAGCAGCTTCGGCGGGGCCCCGAGTGGGGAACCTATCTTGCGGACCATCGTTATGACGATCGGCTGTCGGACTATTCGCCGTTCGCACGGCGGGTCGCCGAAACCATGGACGTCAGGATGCTGTCGATGGTTCGCAGCGCGATTCCCGAAGTGGCCGACGAAGAACAGCGGCTCAACCTGCAACTGCTCGAGCGCATACTGGCCGAGCGCGTGGAACTCGCGGCGTTTCCCGGGGAGCTCATGCCCGTCAGGCAGCAGGAGAGCCCGCATCTCACGCTCGGCATGCTGCACACGTACCATCCCTTCAGGACGCCGCAGGATTGTTCGAACTACGCAACGCGGCTTCGCGCATTCGATCGCCAGGTGGGTCAGCTGATTGATCTCATGAACGAGGGTGTTCGGCGCGGCATCGTGTGCCCCCGGATCACGATCGAACAGACACTACCGCAGATCGAAGCGATGATCACTTCGGATCCGACCTCATCGGCCCTCTACGAACCGGCGAAGACGCTTTCGGCCGAGGCGGGTGGCGAGTCGTCGCGCGCCGCCATCGAGGGAGGGACACGGGACGCCATAAAGGCCCTGACGCGCCTGCGCGATTACCTGAAGAATACCTATCTGCCCGCCTGCCGCGACAGCGTGGGAATCTGCTTCCTGCCCGACGGCAAACGCTGGTATCGCGCCCTGGCGCGCCATCATACGACGACGGACCTGACGCCGGAGGCGATCCATCAGCTCGGTCTGGACGAACTCGCGCGAACCCACGATCAGATGCGCGAGATCATGAAGGAAGTGAAGTTCGAGGGCTCGCTTCAGGATTTCATCCGACACATGCGGAATGATCCGGCGCAACACAACAGGAGCGCCGAAGAGATCATGCGACGCCATCGCGAGAATCTGGCGATCAGCGACGCCAATCTTCCGAAGCTCTTCGGACGCCTCCCGAAGACGCCCTATGAACTGAAGGAGATAGAGGCGTTCCGCGCCGCCGGTGCGCCGGCCGGCTACTATTACAACGCGCCCGACGATGGCTCTCGACCGGCCTACTTCTATGTCAACACGTTCGCGCCGGAGACGCGACCCATCTATACGATGGAGGCGCTCGCCTATCACGAGGCGCAGCCCGGGCATCACCTGCAGCTTGCCCTGTCGCAGGAACGGCGTGACTGGCCCGCGTTTCGCCGGTTCGAGTACATCAACGCCTTCATCGAAGGATGGGCCCTCTATTCGGAACGTCTCGGCTACGAGCTCGGCGGCTATCGCGATCCTTACAGTCGATTCGGCCAGCTCACCTACGACACGTGGCGCTCGGCGCGGCTTGTCGTCGATACGGGGATGCACTACTTCGGCTGGTCCCGCGAAAAGGCGATCGACTTCATGAAGGAGAACACGGGACTCAGCGAACAGAACATCGTCTCAGAGGTCGATCGCTACATCGCGTGGCCGGGCCAGGCGCTCGCATACAAGATCGGCCAGCTGGAGATTCTCCGGCTCCGCGCCGAGGCCGAACAGGCCCTGGGCGACAAGTTCGACATCCGCGCCTTCCACGACCACCTGCTGGAGGAAGGCTCGCTCCCGCTCTCCCTCCTCGCCACACGCATGCGGGCCTGGATTGAGACGCAGAAGTAGTTGTCCGGTCCGCCATCCCTTTCGATCGGCTACGGCAATATAGACATTGGCCTGAATTGCCGGCCGACGCCGCGCCTGACAGCGACGAAATCCCTTGTCGCCCGTTGGCCCGGCCGGGTACAATGACGCCATCGGACTCGGGTGGGTCCGCAGTTCTCAAGGGGATCTTCGTCCATATTTGCGATCGCATCGGCTCATGGGGCGCGAGTCGTTGTGGCCGCATGTTGATGTGATCCGTCTTCTCCTGTGATGGCGCCTCGTCCGTGTGGATGTCCCACGCAGACGGCGCCGTCCGCGGTCTTCAGATCCGTCGAACGAGGGTAGTATTCGCATGATGCGACGCGTCCGTGCGGCGTTTTGCAGTCGGGCTCTGTGGAAGATCGGCGCCATCGGCGTCCTGCTGGCGGGTCGTGGTGAACTCGTCGCCCAATCGATCGTCGCGTGCGATCCGCTTCCCAACAACACCTACGGGTCATTTGCCCTCGGCGTCAGCGCCGACGGGTCCGCCGTGACCGGCTACAGCCGGGAACCGCTGTTCATCGGCTACATCGATCGGCCCGTTCGCTGGACGTTCCCCACTCCGACAACGTCGTCGCCACTGAATCTGGGCCTGCTTCCCGCGCAGAGTTCTTCCTACGGCGTCGGCATCAGTGACGACGGCAATGTGGTCGTCGGCTACTCGGCCAGCGTCATCGGCAAGGGGTTCCGCTGGGCGCAGTCGCCGGCGCCCAATCCGGGTCTCAACGACCTTGGCCTGATGGAGGGCGGTACCTACCTCGTCGGTCGACAGGTCAGCGGCAACGGTCAAGTCATCATCGGCTGGGGGGATACGACATCCAACCTCGATCCCGCCTTTCCCACGAACAGGATGGCCTATCGCTGGACGAGCCTGAATGGCGGGACCTTTTATCCACTCGGGACGATCGGCGGACCAACATCGACGGCCGTCGGCGTCAGCTGGGATGGAAGCGTCATCTGTGGTCATTCCCAGGACCCGCTCGGAAACGAGATGGCGTTTCGATGGCTGAACAATGTCATGCAGAATCTCGGCGTCCTTCCAAACGGCGATTTCTCGAAAGGCTACGCCATCAGCCAGGATGGCGCCGTCATCGCGGGGCAGGCCAACGTCGGTGGGACGCAGTACACCGATCTGCACGCGTTTCGCTGGAAGGATGGCGTCATGCAGGACCTCGGCTACCTTTGGCCGAATACCAATGGAACCGCAGTCTATGGCGCGAACGCCGATGGTTCCGTCCTTGTCGGAGAGAGTGGCCATTTCCGCGCCATGCTCTGGACGCAGGCCCTGGGCATGGTCGATCTCGAATCACTGCTGACGAGCCTCGGCGTGGACCTGACGGGCTGGATTCTCAACGACGCCCGCGCCGTATCGCCCGACGGCCTGACGATCGTCGGCAATGGCTCGTTCAACAGCGCGCAACGCGGTTGGATGGTCAAGGTTCCGTACCTGCAACTGCCCACAGTCGTCACCCATCCTGTGTCGCAAACCGCGTGCCTGCCGACGGACGTCACGTTCACCGCGGAGATCACGGCGATCGGCGGAGGCCTGTTGAGCGTCAACTGGCGAAAGGATGGCGTGGGGCTGAGTGATGGACCCACAGGGTTTGGATCGACGATCGTCGGCGCCGACTCGCCGACACTGACCATCCAGGGCGTCACACCATCGGACGCCGGACAGTACGATTACGTCGCCACGAACTTCTACGGGAATGCGACGACCAACGCCGCGCAACTGGATGTTGTCACGCCCGCCATCGGAACCTTTGGTCCCTTCGACACGGAAGTCTGCGAAGGAGGCGACGCGTCGCTGTCGTTCGGCGTCGTCCCCATGGATGGTGGCCCGTACACGTTTCAGTGGCGTCGCGGCTTTGGTCCCAATCCCGTCATGGCGCCGCTGCCGGATGGACCCACGGGAAGCGGCTCTGTCATTGATGGCGCGACGACGACCTACCTGACCATCGCGAACACGTCCGCACAGGACATTGCGACCTATGACTGCGTCGTGACGTCCACCGGCTGCGGCGACATCTACAGTACGACGGCGATCCTGACAGTTTATCCCGGCGGGACCGGCGATGGAGATCTGAACAACATGACCAACGCGCTGGATATCCCGGGCTTCATGGCGATCCTGCTGAACGGCGGTTCGCCGAGCGCGAGCTACTGCGCGTACGACATGAACGGTGACGGCGTCGTGGACTTCGACGATCTCCCGGGGTTCCTTGCCGCCGTGCTTCAGTGACGATCGCGGCGCTCCGGCGACTCAGGGCTTTTTTCGCAGGAGCGTCCAGTGGGCGAACATGTCGCCCTCCAGATCCATGGACATCGGCGCCGCGTCCCACCCGAGCGCCTGACCCATCCGGCGCGCAAAGGCGGAGTCGTCTTTGTCGAACGCGATGACTTCGAATCCATTGGCCTCCCACATTTCCCTCGGAAACGGACATCGGCCGTCCGCCCACGGGATATAGGGCTTGCCCGCGGGCGCCGGGGCGGGGCAGAGGTTGTAAATCAGGGCGAGACCTCCGGGCTTGAGGATGGCGTGCACGGCGCGGACATACGCCTCGTCCGAAACGCCGAGGTCAATCGTCATGCGGGGATCGACCTTTTCCGCCGGATGGATGTAGCCGTTCTTCAGCGTGTTCTTCGACGTGAAGATGTCGTAGCCCTCGCCGATCGCTTCGCGCACCTTCGCGTCTGTCGGAAAGCGCCCTTCGACAAGCTCGATGCGGCCATCTCGACGATTCGGGTTGCTGATGACGCCCGTGTCGGACGGTTCGCAGTAGATCGCCCTCAGCAGCGTGTCGACATCGACGCCCGTGACGTCAGCGCCGGCGCCCGCCATGAGTCGCAGATGGCCGATCGTGCCGTAGCCGAAATCGAGGAGCTTCCTGCCCTCGAACGATGTGACTCCGTTTTCGCCAAGAATCTCGACGAGGCGGCCGTAGAAGAGCGGCGTTCCGTAAAGCGTGTTGTAGTAGCGGGATTCCGGGATTGTGATTTCTCGCATCCCTTGTCGATCCGCTTCGGGCAATTTTTCCCAGGCCGCTTTCGGGAGGTACTTTCGATCCGGGCCCGCGTAAATGGTCCTCGGCTCGACGTTGGGCAACCGCGCTGTCGCCGCAAGAAACTCCCGGGCGAGCGGGGTTCTGAACAGCGGGGCGAGTTTCTTCCCCTCGTCACAGATCCGCTGAACCGCCGTGACTTCAGGCTGGGTCGTCGCTTCGGGAGCGGGGCGGGGCGTCTCGGACTGGGCCGCGAGGGTGATCGGGCGGAGCAAAAAAATGATGAGCAGGGTGCGACGCATGCGAGGGTCCTCTCTCCAGTTCATTGGGTCGTACGGGGCGGATCGCCTTGGGGCTAAACGGAGCGGCGGGGCGTCGTTATCGGCTCTCTTCCTCGGCATGTCCGGCTTCGTCGCTTCGGCGCCAACCAGAATCTTGAATGGGGCGCGTAACTTCTTAGAATGGGAGGAGCTAAGCGCCCACCCGCCCGCCGGCGTCCGGGGTCGATCTCCGTGTCCTCCGCGCGGGGCCCTCAGTCCTCCGGCTGACGATTAGAAAGGCATCGCCATGGACATCGATCCAGAACTGCATTCCGGTGACGATCCGAATCCCGTAGACATTCACGAAATCCAGACGACGGCCAAGCGGCGTCCCGGCCGCGAGGGGCCTGCGGTTGACCGGCTCTTCCGCGCCTGCTGCAAGCTGGAAGCGAGCGATCTGCACCTGAAGGCCGGCTCGGCGCCGCGATTCCGGCTGGGTGGTGACATCCGCTCGGCCCAGGAACCGCCGCAGACCACGGAAGATATCGAAGAGATGATCTTCGAGATCATCAGTGAGAAGCAGAAGAAGTACTTCTTCGAGCATGGCGCCCTGGACTTCGCCCATCAGGTGCCCGGGCTGGATCGCTTCCGTGTCAATGTCTTCCGGCAGCGCGGCATGACGTCGGTCGCCGCCCGCCGCGTCACGAAGGACATTCGCACCTTTGAGGAACTCGGTGTCCCGACAGTCCTCCGCGAAGTGTCGAAGCACCATCAGGGGCTCATTCTGCTGGCCGGCATCACCGGGTCCGGCAAGTCGACCACGATTGCGGCGATGATCAACGAGATCAATATCAATCGCGCCTGCCACATCGTGACGATCGAGGACCCGATCGAGTACCTCTTCGACGATAAGAAGGCGTTCATCAACCAGCGTGAGATCGGTATCGACGTCGCGGACTTCCACGCGGCTCTGAAGTACCTGATGCGAGAGGACCCGGACGTCGTGCTCGTTGGTGAGATGCGCGACCGCGAGACGTTTGAAGCGGCCATGCACGCCTCGGAAACGGGCCACCTGGTCTTTGGAACGATTCACGCGTCCAGCGCCGCCCAGACGATCACGCGTATCCTGGACCTCTTCCCCGAACACGCCCGCGGCCTGATTCGACAGTCGCTGACCTTCAACCTGAAGTCCATCATCTGCCAGAAACTTCTGCCGAGCATTCATCCGTCGCGATCACGAATTCCCTGTTGCGAAATCATGATCGCGAACGCGTCCATTCGAAAGCTCATCGCCGAAGAGCGCGACGCGGAAATCACGTCGGTGCTCAAGTCATCGACGCAGGAGGGCATGCAGGACTTCACCGAAGCGCTCTATCGACTGATTACCGATGAGTACATCGATCTGAAGCTCGCCCTGGAGGTCGCGCCCAACCCCGACGAACTGAAGATGCGCCTCAAGGGAATTACCTCCGGCGCCTCGGTCATTCTCGGATAACACGGTCCATGGCGTTTCGAGTGAAGCGCCAGTTGCAACGGACGCCCGGCGGGCGCCAACGGCCGTCCTCCATCCCAGCCGCGGCCGGGAGGAATGGTTCCGGTTTGCGCGATGAGGCGCTGCTGGACGCGTGTTGCGGACCATCCTAGTATTGAATGTGCGACCACTCGCGCGGGGTGAAGCGTGCGACGCGCGCAGCGGACGCGCTGAGGGCCGAGGTATGCCAAAGCTGGAAGTCAAAATCAACGGCAAGAAGACGCTGTTTCCCATCGGGAAGGACCGAATGACGATCGGTCGCCAGGAAGGGAACGACATCGTCATTGCTGAAAAAGTCGCCTCGCGCCGTCATTGCGAAATCGTGCACGAGGGCGGCCACATCATCGTCAAGGATCTCAAATCGGCGAACGGGACGTGGCTGGGAGAGAACCGCATCGTCGAGGCGGAGCTCACGTTCGATGACACGATCCGAATCGGGTCGACGTTCATCCGGCTGATCCCCGATCATGTGCGCGCCAAAAAGGGCCGGAAGGCGCCCGTCGCAACGATCGTCGAAGAGATCGAGGACGAAATTCCGCAGGGATCGATCGACGGCTCCGTGGTCAGCTCGACGCTGGCCGTTCGACAGCTGGCCGCCGGGCCGCTCTCCAAACAACTGGCGCCCCTGCTGGCCGCCAGTGTGAGCATGACGCCGCCGACCGGCGCGCCCTCCGCGACGAAGGAAATTCGCCTCATCAATCGGCGTGGGAAGCTTCTGACGAGTGGCGAAGGCAAGACGGAAAAGGCGGCCGACGCCATCGAGGCCCTGCGCCAACTGCTGTTCGTCGCCTTTCGGACGCGCGCGACAGACCTCCACGTCGAGCCCAAGCCCGAAACCTACGGCCTTCGCTTCCGCATCGACGGCATCATGCACTCCGTCGGCGAAATCACCTCGAAAATCGGCGACGCCCTGATGAACGTCATCAAGGTGCTCTGCGACATCGATATCTCCAAGCGGACCGTCGTGCAGGAAGGCAACTTCTCCGTCGAACTGCAGTCGCGCCGCGTGGACTTTCGTATCAACATGACGCCGACGATGCACGGCCAGAAGCTCGCCCTGCGATTCCTCGACAAGGGAACAGTCCCGGACAACTTCCACGGTCTGGGAATGGCCGAGTCGGCCGTGGCCGAGCTCGATCGCATCTGCACGCAGGACTCCGGCATGGTCATCCTGGCGGGGCCGACGGGCAGCGGCAAAACGACGACGCTTTACACGGCACTGAAATCGATCAACGCCGACATGCGGAACATCGTGACGATCGAGGATCCCGTCGAGTATGAACTGGCGGGCACCACGCAGATCTCCATCGATCCGCGAAACGACCTGACATTCTCGTCGGTCCTCAGCTCTGTCCTCCGACAGGATCCGGACGTTATCCTGGTGGGTGAGATTCGAGATCGCGAAACCGCCAAGATGGCCATGCAGGCCGCGACGACGGGTCACCTGGTGTTCACGACGATTCACGCCAGGGACACTGTGGGGACGATTTTCCGGTTGCTGGATCTCGGCGTCGAGCCGTTCCTGATCGCCAGCGCCGTCACGATGTGTATTTCACAGCGTCTCGTCCGAACACTCTGCCCCAACTGCAAGCGGCCCTACAAGCCGGACGCCTCGCAAATTCGGACCATGGGACTGGAGACGCGTTCCTACACAGACCTTTATGACGCAGTGGGTTGCAAGAAGTGCATGAACGTCGGGTACGCGGGGCGGCAGGCCCTCTTTGAGATCCTGATGTTCAACGCCCAGCTCCGGGACGTGATTCTGACACGGCCGACGATCACGGAAATCCGCAAGGCCGCCGGCGAATGGATGTTCGAGACCCTGAACGAGTGCGGTTACCGCAAAGTGATCGAGGGCCGGACATCCTTCTCGGAAGTGGACCGCGTGGCCAGCATGGCCTGAGGTCGGAATCGATTCGGCAGGGGGGAAATCCGTCCGGGACCCACACGCGTGGGCGCTCCCGAAGGTGTTCACATCCCCGCCGCCAGTCGCTAAAATATTGGTTTACCAGCCCTTGCACGCCTCCCGGCGCGCGAACCGGATCGTAGGACCCCAGACGAGGACTCACCGCGCTTATGACCGACGCGATCTTCGCCGACACGCAATCGTTGATGCTCGGAGCCCTGCCGGAAACCGGCGGCTACTTCAGCATCCTCAAGCTCATCCTGTTCTCGCTGGCGTTTTTCGTCTGGGTGCAGAACGCCGCATGGGCGAGCAACGACCTTCGCAAGAAACTGCTGCTGACGCGCAGTGTCTGGAACTGGGCGATCTTCCTGACGGGATTGCTCTGTCTGGTCATCTGGCTCATCGTGCCGATCTTCTGGGTCAGCCTGGCCGTCTATTTCCTCATCTATGTCCCGACGATCATCAGCTACGTTGTGTTCCGCAACAAGCGCGTGCCACCGTCGCAGACAGTTCTGTCCGCCGCACACCTGCAGCGGCTCACGTCCGGCGCCCGTGTGTCCGAGGACGAGGCGTCGCACGCGCGGGATCGCGTTCGGCTTCGCGATCGGGACGGCAAGACGCCGCCCTGGCCGACGGACGCCGACCAGCATCGCGGTTATCAGGCGACACAGGATCTTCTCTTCGACGCCATCTGGCGCCGAGCCAGCGATGTGCGGGTTGACCTGCTGGTCAACGAGCCGGCGCGCGTAATCTACAAAGTGGACGGCGTGGACGCGCAGCGTGATCCGATCGACGCCGAACTCGCGCCGTCGGTCTTTCACCATCTCAAGCGCGTCGCCTGCATGAACATGGAAGAACATCGCCGACCCCAGCAGGGCGAGTTCACGGCGAGCATCGGCGCCGGCGAATCCTCCACGCGGAACGTCACGGTCGACATGAAGACGTCCGGCAACACGAAGGGCGAGCGGATTGTCCTGAAGCTCTTCTCCGACGAGACGAAGTTCAAGGTCGGCGATCTCGGCCTGACGCAGACGCAGATCGGCAAGTTTGAAGAAATGCTCAAGGAGAACCGGGGCGTCGTCATCGTCTCCGGCACGCCCGGCGGCGGTGTCACGAGCACGCTCTACGCGATCATTCGCGGCCACGACGCCTTCATGCAGAACATCCACACGCTGGAAGTCAGCAAGGCGCTTGAACTCGAAAACGTCACGCAGCATGTGTACGACAGCCAGAACGGCACCGTCTCCTACGGCAAGCGACTGCGATCGATCATCCGCACGGAGCCCGACGTCATCATGGTCGGCGAAACGCCGGACACGGAGACGGCGGAACTCACGGCCCACGCCGGTCGGCAGGGCAAGCGCATGTATCTGGGCCTGCCGGCGAGTGATGTGTTCTCGGCGCTGAAAAAATACCTGCAGGCGGTCAACGACGCCCCGCTGGCGGCGGGCAGCCTGATGTGCGTGACGAATCAGCGACTGGCCCGCGTCGTCTGCACGGCGTGCCGCCGCGCCTATCGACCCGATCCGGGGCTGCTCCGCAAGGCGAATCTGCCTACGGATCAGAATCGTCCCTTCTACCGGCCGCCGAATCCGGAAGAGGTGCCGGTCGACAAGCATGGCAATCCTGAGATCTGTCCAATCTGCCAGGGCACGGGCTATGTGGGCCGGACCGGCGTCTTCGAGATTCTGCTGCTCGACGACGAACTCCGCGGGCTCATCGCCAACGGAACGCCGCTCCAGACGATCAAGACGGAGGCTCGCAAGCGCGGCATGCTGAATCTTCAGGAAGTGGCCCTGCACAAGGTGTTCGAAGGTCACACGAGTATCAACGAAGTGCTGCGCGTGACGACGGACGCCTCCGCCAAGGCGCCGAAGCGGCAGCCGGCCTAGCGAATGGTCGCCGCGCGCCTGGCGCCGGCGCTGAAGACACAACCGGGCGCGCGTGGCGGACATCGGCCACTCGCCCGAAACCTCGGCGGCCCCTGGCCCGCCGACGCGTGAAAGACAGTAGATTCGGAGATTGATTCGATGCTCTTTTCGCTCATCGTCGCCCTGATGGTCATCCTCGTCGCGGCCTTCTGGACGTATCAGGGATTCTTCAGTTCCGCCATCATGTTCTTCGAGACGCTGCTTGCGGCCATGCTGGCCTTCGCGTTCTACGAGAGCCTGAACTCCCTCTGGGCCGAACAGCTGGGGGACGGACTGGGACAACCCATCGCCCTGATGGTGATTTTCGTGGCCAGCCTGGCCGTCTTCCGCACGCTGACCGATCGCTATGTCACGCATGATGTGGAACTGCCGTTGCCCGTCGCCCGCGGTGGTGGCGCGATCTGTGGTTTCTTTTCCGGCATGCTGCTCGTCGGCATGGCGCTGATCGCGATTCAGATGCTGCCCATCGGTTCAGAGATCTTCGCCTTTGAACGGATGAGCTACGACAAGGAGAAGGGCGGTCCCGCCAAGATGTCGGGGCTCGGCATTTTCACGCCGGACGCCTTTACCTACGGCATCATCAGTTCCCTGTCAGACGGGGCGAAGTTCGGCACGGACTCCGACAACAGCCACTCCCTCCATCGTGTGAAGGCGGATCTGATCAAGCAGCTGTACTCCCGCAGGGCCGCGCCCCAGTGGGAGGCGCGCGTCTTCCTCGAGGATTCCGATCTCGAAGCCAAGGCGTATTGGGAAGAACGCGCCGGCGTTGATATCCCGAAGCATGAGCTCGGCGAACGCAACGCGATGATCCGAACGTTCGAAACCCGGCAGCCTAAGGGAACGAACAAGTTCCTCGTCTGCACAGTTGTTGTGAAGAAGTCCGCGGCGCCGGAAGGCAGGAACCAGATTCGATTCCGCCTTCCTCAGTTTCGTGTCGTCGGCTTTGATAACGGCAACGAAAAACAGAATCCGAGCGTCTATCTGGCGTCCGGCATGTCGGACATCTACGTGAACAAGCACACGGGGCCCACGCCCGTCGCCGATCAGCAGCGCGAACGCCTGGTCGGGTTCAGTCCGCTGACCAACTTCATCCTCGATTCGACTAGCACGAGCGTCATTGAGACGGAAAACGGCTACCAGTTTGACGTCGCCTTCGAGGTTCCCGACGGCTTCAAGCCTTGGTATGTGGAATTCAAGTCCGGCGCCCGCGCCGACCTGTCGCGAATGAAGAAGTCCGAGCCCGAGCCGGCATGGGCGGCCAAACCGCAGGGGACCGGCGGTATGTCCGGCGCCACTGTCAAGGAAGAAGTCGCCGCCGCGCCGACGAATCTCTGGGATGTGCCGGCGGTCGTCATTCAGAAGACCGGCTTTACCAATGATCTCCCGCTGCAGATCGCCTCGAACGATCAGAATCTTCCGCGCGACATCGGTCAGGGTGAGCTCGTCGGTAAGACGGAAGGCGTTCACTTCGCCTGGGACGTGCCCATCGAAAAGCCGCAGGACATCTTCTTCGTGCGGTTCATGGTTCCCGAAGACAAGGACATGTTCATCGTCACGTTCGACGATCCCAAAAAGAAGAGCATGTGGGGACGCGCGATTCAGTTTGCCAATCGCGTCGTGGGCCAGACGTCCATCACGGATTCAGCCGGACGCCAGCATTTCGCCATCGGCCAGTACGCCATCGCGAAGATCAACGGTACGTGGGTCTATGAGATCCAGTACTGGCCGAACGCCGAGATTCCGGAACGCGCCCTGAAGGATCCGAAGCGCGTGACGCAGCGCGTCCTGGATGAAGCGGGACCGGCGAACAGCTACTTCGGATTCATCTTCCTCGTCCCGAAGGACACAGTCGAGGTCAAGGAATTCCAGTCGGGCAGCGGCAAGCCGCTCGATCTCAATATCGCGAGGTAGTCGCCGCGACTTGTCACGAAGTCGCCATGCGATGGGCGTGACGGATCAACAGGGAGGCGATGGGAATGCGACGGATCGCATGGCTGGCCGCATGGATCGTCCTCGTCGGGGCCGCGCCTGAATCGTCGGCCTCGCCGGATGATCCGACCACGGCGCCCGCCGAGGAGCGCGAAGCGCCCCCCGCGGATTCCGCCGGCGATCCACCGACGCCTGTCCCCGGCGCCATCGATGTCGATGCGGCCGTCGTTCGCGTCGTCCAGCGGGTCTCTCCCTCCGTCGCCGTGATCGAGGTCGACCGGCGGCCCGCTGCGATTTCACGTCGCGCCGCGATCGCCGACAATCGATGGATCAGCTATGGCGCCGGCGTCTTTCTGCACGCCGACGGCCGAATCCTCACCTGCCAGCATCTGATTGATGGCGCCGCCAGCATCACCGTCGTCCTCCAGGACGGCCGTCGACTTTCGGCGCGGCGCATCGCCGAGGATCGTCGATCCGATCTCGCCGTCATTCGCGCCGTGGGCGCCGCCTTCGATCCGGCGCCGATCGGCGAGGCCGAACGCCTGCATCCCGGTTCGCTCGCAATCTCGTTCGGAAATCCCCTGGGGCTCGCCACGGATGGCCGCGCCGCCGTCGGCTTCGGCGTGATCAGCGCGATGGATCGAGCGCTGCCGCCGGAATTTGGTTCCGACGAGGATCGCTTCTACGGCGAGATGATCCAGACGAGTATCCTGGCCGGTCCGGGCAGTTCCGGCGGACCGCTCTTTTCGATGCGCGGCGATGTCGTCGGTATCGTCGCCGCCGTCCCGACGAAGGGCGGAAACCTCTCGCCGATCTCCTTTGCCATTCCGATGACGGCGCGCAATCGCCGGATCGTGGAGGACCTGTCGCTGGGGCGCGCGATCGAACACGGCTATCTCGGTGTCGAGGTCGACGTGCTCTCGCAGGAGGAACGGGAGGGCGCCAGGCTCCCGCAGCGTGTCGGCGTTCGAATCGCCGCCGTCTTCGCCGACGGACCCGCGGATCGCGCGGGGCTTCGCGCCGGCGATATCGTGACCGCCATTCGCGGTCGGCCCGTGGCCTCCGTCGACGGATTCGTCAGTCTCATCGGCTCCTACACGGCCGGTGAGCGCACGACGTTCGATGTGATTCGCAAGTCGCGCAACATGCTGATTACGGCGACACTCACGAGACGGCCCGATGTGCCCGACCAGCGCCTGCCCGAGGCGGAATTCGATTTCCGCGGCGCGACGCTGGGTCGTGTCGACGCCGCCATGCGCTCCGTGGCGAATCTCCCGGAATTTGCCATGCTCGTTGTTCGCGTCGAGGGCGATTCACCCGCGCATCGGGCGGGTCTTGCGCCCGGCGACGTCATCACGCGTGCGGATGGTTCCCTCATGCAGCCCGATATGGCCGATCGTCTCGTCGCCGCCAGGGGCGATGTGATGCTGACGCTGGCGAGTGGCGCGACGGTTATTGTGAAGCCGTAGCGGCGAGCGTCGCCAAGTCGTCGCGTTACACCGGAATCACGGTAAGATGCGTTCGGACGCGGTTGATTCAGCCACTCAACACAAGGACGCCCGACGATGGATCACGCAATCGACATGCCGATTCCCGACGTGGAAGCGCTCAAGCGACTGGTTCGCGATGTTCCCGACTTTCCGAAGCCGGGCATCTGTTTCAAGGACATCACGCCGCTGCTGGGCCATCCGGCGGGTCTGTCGATCGCCGTCGAGTACCTCACGCAGCCGTGGCGACATCGTCACGTCGATCTCGTCGTCGGCGCCGAGAGCCGCGGGTTCATCTTCGGGACCGCCGTCGCGCGAAATCTCTCGGCCGGATTCGTCCCGATTCGCAAGCCCGGCAAACTGCCGCGCAAGACGCGCAGCGCCTCCTACGAACTCGAATACGGAACCGATTCGCTGGAGATCCACGAAGACGCCGTCCGCCCCGGCGCAAACGTCCTCATGATCGATGACCTGCTGGCGACCGGCGGAACGATGCGCGCCTGCTGCGATCTTGTGAATCACTTCGACTGCCGCATTGTCGGCTGCGCGTTTCTCATTGAACTCGAGGCGCTGAAGGGGCGCGATCGCCTGTCAGGCGTCGAGGTTCACTCCGTACTGCACTATTGAATGGGAGAGGTGATCGATTCGCCGATCAACCGGGGGATCGACCTTTCGCCGTCGTGCGCGCGCCGAGCCACACGAGGATGTGTCGACGCAGTCGTGTGATGGGCCGGAAGATCAGCCGATGGCCCGCAATCCAGAAGGGCGGCGATTCGCACTCGCGCAATCGCGCTTCGTCTAGTTGATCCGGTCGCAGTCGGCGCCAGTGCTTCAGCAGGTGATAACGATCCGATTTCTGAAGGATGCGCAGGATCCAGCGCGACACGAACCAACCCGATCGATCCCATGCAATCTGAAAATCGAAGAGCCAGGGACCGCCGTCGTCGCCGACGAGGACATTTTCGCGTTTCTCCAGATCCACGTACGCGATATTGAGCGCGTGCATTTCCGCAATCAGTTTCTCAAGCCGCGGAAAAAAATCGTCCGGAAGGGCGTCATTTTTCATTAAGGGGCGCCCCTCAATAAAGTCGTGGACGAGCCCCGTGTCCTGCCATACGCCTGTCAATTTCGGCACGCCGTCCAAGTGTTGCGTTTTTCTTAACAGACGACTTTCGCGTCGAAAAAGGAACCGTCCGGTCCATCGCATGGGCACACCGAGCAGCGACGCCTGGCGACCGATTTTCAGGACAGCGCGACCAGAGTCACTTTCATAAAGTCCTGTCGCCGCAAAGAAATCGTGCTTAAACGTTTTCACGCGCGTGTACGTCCTGCCGTCGACATCGAAGGTGTCGGGCGGTTCGTTTCGCCCCATGGCGCGAAGCCACGCGGGCGATGTTTTTTTCTTTTTGGCGCCGCTCATAGGAATGAGTTTATCTGGAATCGCCGTTTCCGCATCCGTTATTTGCGATGATTCATGTCAGGAAGTGGCGCTGGTGTTTTTGGAAAATTTTACCCAGCTTCGCACGTTTTTGTTTCCTATCATTGTAGTAAACCGTTGTGTGACGAGGGCGGCGTGGGACGATCTCGTTGCATGGTTTCGTGTTGCTCCACAATGAAGAGGCCCGCTCATGCTCAGGCGGAAGACGGCCATCTATGCGCTCTTGTCGCTTTACGATATTGCGACGCACGCTCCCGACAATTCAGGGAACAAGGGAATGCGCGCTGGTGACATTTCCGAGCGGCACGCGCTGCCTCGCGCGTACGCCGCAAAGATTCTCAGCCAGCTCGCGGGCGCAGGAATTCTCCATTCGGATCGTGGTCCGAGAGGTGGGTTCCGGCTTCAGCGTCCGGCGGCGGACATCTCCCTGTATGAGGTCTTTCAGGCGGTCGGCGCGATCGAGACGTTCGACCAGGATGACAAGGACCTCAACGGACTCCCCGCTTCCGTCCGTGGCGCCATTCGCGGCGTGACGGATCACGCGGCGGGTGAATTCAGAGAGTACCTTGAGCGGATCACCCTTCAGGATGTCGTTCTGCGACAGACGGAAGAAGTCCGCGTTCCGTCCTGAGACGGATCCGACAATCACGATTCAGGAACAGTATCATCAGGACGCCGGCGCGACTGCGCCGGCGTCCCGGTTTCGCGCGCTTAGTCGCCGGCGGGCCGTGTCGTCGGCGCCGGCGGTTCAGATGTCGGGCGGCTCGTCGTCAGACCGGCGGCGCTCGCCTCGCGGAAGTCGAGGATCGCGTCCATCGCCTGGTAGTACGCGGCGTCCGCCTGATAGTAGTAGCTGTCCGCGTGCTGATTGCGCTCGTGGATGGCCGCTTCCGGCTTTTCGCTGATCAGCTTCGCCTGGCGTGATTCGAAAAGCTCGGTGATGCGACGCCATTGTCCGAGTTGATCACAGATCGGAACAAACATCGCTCGCTCCAGCCCGCTGGCGTTGTCCGTCAGCTCCCTGAACAGCGCATAATCCTCGATCGGATTCTCAAACAACATATAGACGCCTTTTTCCACGAGCGCCGGATTCGTCGTTGCGATCAACCGGCGAACGATCTCCACGCGCAATCGCGCGTCCTTCGGTCGACGCAGCAGCGCCTGCGCGCGCCGCGCGATTTCGGGATTCTCGTGACTGATTGCGATGGCCACGTCGGGCAGCGCCGCGTCGCCCATGGCCTTGAGTTCCCGCTGGGCCGCCTCGCGGAGTTGATAGCGTTCGTGGCCGAGTTGGGCGATCAGTCGCCGGATTCGGTCGCTGGTCGCCGATTGCGAAGTGGGCCGGCTCTCGGCCTGACTCGTCGGAGTCGACGGCGGCGGCGGTCCGGCGCCCACGAGGGCGCTGGCCAGCAGAATCGCGATTGAACACAGAATTCGCATACGCCGATCCGTCTCGAAACAAACCAATCGTCGGAACCGGCGTATTGTATCGCGCCGCGGGGCCGGCGCAGCGGGTTGAGCCCCGCCTACGGCGCGATGGAATGGGCGACGGGTTCGCCAAGCAGGGCGTAGGCCGCCATCGCGACCGTAACGCCGGCGATGGTCATCGCGGCGCCGGTCTTGGCGATCAGGCCGATGAGACGGCCGATGACGGCGGAGAATCCGACCTTGACGCCCGCGCCGTAGTCGTTTCGCACGCTGAGCTCGCCCACGATGGCCCCGACGAAACAGCCCACCAGCCCGCCGACGATGGTTCCGATGATCGGGATCGGGATCGTCAGGGAGATCATGCCGACGAAGCCGCCGATGAGGGCGCCAAACATGGCCTGCCGACTGGCGCCCGCCTTCCGGGCGACCAGGGCGCCGGCGAGAGCGTCGAAGATCTCCGCCAGAATCGCGATCCCGCCCAGGACGGCGAGCCAGAACCACGTGAATTTCTCGAAACCATAGTACCAGTCGTAGGCGGTCGCTCCGAGGAGGATCAGCCACGTTCCCGGCAACTGGAATACGGCAAGGAGCAATCCGGCGCCGACCACCACGAGCAGGCCCAGAAACAGCAGCATATCCATGTGTTCGACGCCTCCAGATCCCGCGTGACCCAGGTTCGGGCCACATTCCCGTGGGATTGACGGTTTCGCCGTCATTATTTGCAAATCCGCCGCGCCATGCGAGCGACGACAGCCTCCCAGCACTGTCAGCCGATTCGACGTGGGCGATTGCGCCGCCCGGCCCCCGATCCGCGAAATCGGACCAGATAATGGCGGTCGCCGGCGCCGATCAATCGATTACAACATCATGGGAACCTTTTTCACCCGAGCGGCGTCGAAATTCGGGGCGAAACCCGCAACAAACGCGGGGACAGTTCGCTCTCGCCGGCCATCGTAATAACTGAATCACTGAAGGATCTGTCGCGCCGCAACATCGCCGCTCACCCCATCCATTGCACCGGAGGACTCGCCATGTCGCCTCGAATCCCGCTGATACTCACATTCTGCGCCTCGCTCATTCACAGTGTCGCCCTCGGGGCGCCCGATCTCGATCCCGGCGGCGAGGCCGCCATCCAGCGCTCCCTCCGCATGCGCGACTTCGAGCGGACGATTCAGCTGATCGATACGGCCCTGGCGGACGCCGCGGCCGATGAACGCGAGTATCTGATGTATCGGCGCGGGCTGGCCCTGTACTTCCTCGACAGACATCAGGAGGCGATTGCACAGTTTGAGGCGCAGCGATCCGCCTATCCGGAGGGGCCCTGGGCGATCAAGGCGATGATGCGGACCGCGGACGCCTACGTGGCCCGCCGTGAATTCGAAGCCGCCGAGGCCATCTACGCGGAACGCGTTCGCGAACTCGTCGGGCCCGAACGCAAGAAGCGTCTCGCGCAGACGTATATTGAATTCGCGGACGAGTACTTCAAGCCGACGGATTCCCTCTCCAGGCCGGATTTTGCCCAGGCGGCGCGATTCTACGATCTGGCCCTCGGGCTTGAGCCCGGCGATCCCCTGGCGGAGACACTCGCCTACAAAGTCGCGCTTTCATCTCTGAAAGCCGAGGATTGGTCGACCGCCGCGAGTCGATTCGACGCCTACCTTCAGCAATACGACGCCGACTACCGCACGCGACTTCTCAAGGTCAACGCCGCCGCCGCGCTGCCGCCGATCCGCAGGGCGGTCGGCGCCCACATTCATGACGCGCGGCTCGGTCGAGGGCGGTCATTGCTGGCCCTGGGAGACAAGGTCGCGGCGCGACTCGTTCTGTCCGATCTCGTCGCCCTGATCGACGCTGACAGCGAGGGCGAACATGGCGCCGTCTGGCCCGAGGCGATGCAGCTGCTGGCCGCGACCTACGGCGTCCCGGCGCCGGCGGACGACGCCTCGATGAACGCGGCCATCGCCGTCCTGGACAGGCTCATCAACAAGGCGCCCGAGACGAAACAGGCGACGCAGGCCGCCTTCGACATCGCGGTCTCCTACGCGTCCCTTTATCGAAGCGACGACGCCATCGCCGCCTTTCGGGCGTTGATCGATCGGCAGCGCATTCGGCCGGAAGGCGCCGAGGTCATCGAACTGGCGGCCAGACACTCACAGGAGGCGCTCTTCAGCATTGGTCGCCTTCTCGCGGCCCAGACCCGCTACGCCGACGCCATCGGTGTATGGAATGAATACGTCGCCAAGTACCCGAGCGGCGAGCACTGGTCAGATGCGCAACGCTCGATCCTGGACGCCGAGTACGCGATCGGCGCGCTGGCGCGAAAGGAGGATCGCTTCGACGATGCGCGGACCGCGTGGAACGCATTCCTTCTGAAATACCCGTTGGACAATCGGGTTCGGCAGATTCTCTTTGACTTCGGCCAGATGGCGTACGACGAACAGGTGAAACGGGAACGGGCGGGGGAAAGCCCGAACTGGCAGGCGCCGATCGCCGAATGGCGCAAGCTGGTCAGCAAGTTCCCCCAGTCGGAAGAAGCGGGGCGGGCCCAGTTCAGCGTCGGCCAGACGCTGGAGAACAAGCTCGCGGATCTTGAGGCGGCGATCAAGGCGTATGAAGCGCTGAACTGGTCGGCGTATGTCCAGAAGGCCCGGACGCGGCTTCACGAGATGAAGAGCGTTCAGCTGGTGGTCGAGACGCCGCGTGTGTTTCGCACGTCGGAACCCGCAAAGATCACGGTCGACACGCGCAACATTGACAAGCTGACGATCAAGCTCTATCGCATCGACATGGAAGACTACTTCCGCAAGCGCCACACGCTTGGCGGGGTCGACGATCTCGACCTGCTGCTTATCAATCCCGATCAGAGCTTTGAATACGAAGTGAAGAACTTCGCCCGCTATCGACCGCTGACGCAGGACATCGAGGCCCCGATCGAAGGCCCCGGCGTTTTCGCGGTCTATGTGAGCAATGAATCCAGCGATCTGACGTCGTCCGATGGCGCCGCCACGAAGAAGCTGGAGGCGACGACGCTTGTCATGCGCAGCGACATTGACATCCTCACGCGCTCGACGCGCGAACAGATGCTCGTCTTCGCGCAGAACATGCTGACGGGCGAACCCGCCCCGGGCGTGCGGCTGCTGGTCTCCAATGGAGAGAAGACCATCCTCGAGGGGACGACGGGGCCTGACGGTGTCTGGCTCTCCTCGGAAAGGGAAATCAAGGAAAACTCCTCCGCGACAGTCCTGGCCATGGCCGATGGGCATGTCGCGGGCTCGGGCCTGTCGCTGCGCGGTCTTTCCTTCTCAGGAGGGCTCAAGCCGCGCGGCTACATAACAACAGACCGCAGCGCCTATCAACCGGGCGACGGTGTCAACATTCGCGGCGTTCTCCGCGAAACGAGCAATGGCCAGTACACGCTGCCGACGCAGCCCGAGGATCGACGCCAGCGATGGAAGATCGACATCCTCGACGCGAAGGGACGCACGCTCCAGACAGAGGAGATTGCGATGTCGGCGTTCGGGACGTTTGCGACGTCGTTCACGATCGCGGAGGACGGTCCCGTCGGCGACTACAAGATCGTCGCCCGTCGACCGGATGGCCCCACCTTCGCGACGACCTTCCTCGTGCAGACGTACCAGCTGCCGAAGGCGTATCTGTCGTTTGACATTCCCGAACGCGTAATCCTCCGAGGTCAGCCCATCAGGGGCGCGATCGTTGCGAAGTACAACTACGGCGAGCCCGTTCGAGATCGCGAGATTGAATACGTCCTGATGGGAGGAGACGGGACAGAGCTGCATCGCGTCGGCAGGACGGACGACAAAGGTCGCCTGGAGTTCGAATTTGAGTCGCGTTCCATGCCCGAACAGGGAGAGGTCACTCTGCTTGCGATTCAGGCCGAACTGGAACTCGATGCGACAGATACCGTCGTTATTGCGACGCGGACCTTCAGCGCCAAGGTCGATGTGAGCCGTTCGCTCTTCCTCGCGGATGAGCCCGTTGAAGTCACTGTGGCCACTGTCGATCTGAAGGACAAGCCTGTATCCCGCCCCATGAGCGTCACGGCCTATCGACGGACGCGTGACGCCGGCGAGTGGGCGGAAACGAAGATGGCGTCCGCCGATGTGACGACGGATGAGAAGACGGGGAAGGGCCGCGTCAGCCTCAGGCTGACCAAGGGCGGACAGTACACGATTCGCGCCGAGGGGCTCGACACGCTGGGGAACACGGTCACGGCCGCTTGCGCCGTGACCATTTCGGACGAGGATGACAAGACGCGCCTCCGGATGTTCAGTGATCGCCAGCACTACAAGGTCGGCGAGACGCTTGCGCTCGACGTGCATTCCCGCATCGAGCCCTGCAAAGATGCGCCGGCGCCCGCCGGATCGCCGCTCGCGCTGCTTACATTCGAAGGTGACGGATTCCTCTCGTATCGAACCGTTCGTCTCGACAAGGGGCACAACGAGATTGAGATCCCGATCGAACACGCCCACTTCCCCAACTTCCGAGTGGCGGCGGGGGTGATGGACACGCGTCGGCTCTACGACACGTCACGCGATTTTACGGTGGAACGACGCCTGAACGTGACGCTGACACCGGACAGGGAGAGCTATCGGCCGCGAGATGAAATGGCTGTCGAAGTCGCCGTGACGGATCATCAGGGCAGGCCTGTCAGCGCCGAATTCGAACTGACGATGGTCGATCACGCGCTGCTCGTTCGCTACCCGGACGCGACGGCGAATATCGTCGATTTCTTCCAGGCCGGCGCGAAGCGCGTAACGTCGTCGCGCGTCCAATCGAGCTGCGAATTCCATTACAACGCCCGAACGCGCGACATGGTCACGGAGATTCTCGATGAGAATCAGCGGATCGTCGAAGCGGCGCTGTTCGACGGCATTGTGACGGCCGGCAGCAGTATCGAGCGACTCGGGTCCGTCAACCTGATCGCGCCGGCGCCCCAGAGCGCCGCCGGTCGATCTGACCTGGACGGTGACGGCGTCGCAGATGAGAAATCCGCAGTGGATCGGGAAGCGGGAGAGACGCGCGCGGGTGGACGCCGTCGAGGGCTTGCCGCTCGAAAACCGTCACGGATGGCGCTCGAGCTCGCCAAGAAGGACAAGGCGCCGGGGGGCGGTGGCGGGTTCGGCGGCGGTCGAGGGAAATCGGGGGAGGACTTCGTCGGCTACGGCGAAGAAGAGAGTGACTGGAGCGCCCCGGCACAGGAGCCGGCGCCTGCGCCGAATCCGCGGGACGCGCTTCGAAGTATCGAGGCGAAAGTCGCCGTCCACAACAAGCTCAACTTCGCCCGCAACGAAGCCCCGAGTCTGGCGGCGACGGACAGGAAGCTGGCGTCGATCGTCTCGGCGGCGCCGCCGCGGACTTATTTCCCGGAGCTGGCCTACTGGAACCCGCGCATCGTCACGGATGCGACGGGCAGGGCGACAGTCAGCATCGTCGTTCCCGACTCCAGCACCAAGTGGCGTCTCATGGCGCGCGGTGTAACGGGCGACACGCTTTGTGGTCAGACGAGCGTGGACGTCACGAGCAGGCATGACTTCTTTGTCGAGATTCTCGCGCCGGACGCGCTGGTTGAGGGCGATCGATTTGTCCCGGCCGCCCAGGCGCACTGCCTGACGGATTACCACGGCGACGTCAGTGTGAGCCTGACGTGGAGCGTTGACGGGGACGAGGAAACAAAGGCGACGTCAAAAACGCTGACCTTCGACGGTTCGGGTGTGCAGCGCGTCGAGTTCGATGCGATCGAAGTACGCCCCGTGAGGCTGCGCATGACATGCGTCGCCCGGACGCTGTCGGCGCCGACGGACACCGACAAGCCGATCCAGGACACGGCGGTACTCGAGATTCCCGTGGATCCGTGGGGGATGCGCATCGAGTCGCACGCCTCCGGTACGGCCCACGACAGCCAGGTCGTCGAACTGAGGCTGCGCGTTGGCGGCGCCATTCACGATCGGCGGCTCTCGATTGCCATCGGCGCCGATGTGCGGCACTGGCTCGTCGACGAGGCGCTCTGGGCCGGACCGCGATGGCGCGGCATCGAACAGGCGTACCAGTCATGGCGCATCGCGCCGCCTCGAACGCACGCCGACGCCGCGTCGTCCCTGCTGGCGGCGCTCTACACGTCGGGCTACGTGAAGGGGCGTCAGACGCCCGGTGACGCCGCCACGGAAATCCTCCAGCTCGACGATCGCGTGAACAGCCTGATCGCCCAGCTCCTCGCGGCGCAGAATGATGACGGCGGCTGGGCCTGGTGCGGCAAGTCCAGGTCGAGCGACCTGTGGACCAGCGCATACATCGCCTGGGCCCTCGGCAAGGCGCATCGCGACGGATTCCTCGTTGCGGAGAACGCCCGACGACAGCTTGCGAGTCTGCTGCAGAAGGCCTTCGCCGACGCTCAGCCGGCGCAGACGGAATTGAAGGCCACGATCCTTCACGGTCTTTCATGGGTCGATCACGCAGACTTCGGTCACGCCAATCGACTCTTCCGCAATCGACAGTCGCTCAGTTCGGCGGGGTTGGGCCATCTCGCGCTGACGTTCCTGCAGATCGATCGCAAGTCGATGGCGATCGAGACACTCGAAGCCCTTCAGCAGAAGGCGAGGGAAATCGATCAGAGCCGGAAGACGTGCCGCGTCATTCCGACAGACAGCAACTCGGAGTGGATGCAGAGCGAACTGGAGGTCACGGCGCTGGCGCTGCTCGCGCAGTTGCAGGCCGATCCGTCGGCCGACAGCGTGCCGAAGATGGTCGACTATCTCACGGGCGCCGCGCGGGCGGAGGGATGGCGTCCGCACAAGGCGCGGGGCGTCGTCATGGCCGCGCTGGCAACCTACTATGCCCGTGGTGAGCGGGAGCGGAGCGACTATCGACTCGCGATCAGCGTCAACGGGAAGATGCTGAAGGAGATCGAATCCGAGCGCGATGGAACGACATTTCTCGTCGTTCCGGCGGATGCGCTGACTGACGGTGATCAGCGAATCGCCCTTGACTACGATGGCGTCGGCGATTTCACGTACGCGATCACGTTGTCCGGGTTTACGGCGGAGTTCCCGAATCCGAGGGAGATCACGGATCCCGCCGGCTGGGCGCACGATCGAAGCGTTCGACCCGAGCCGCCCGAGTACGAAGGCCGCCCGATCCAGCCGGGGTGGTCCGTCGTCCGTGGCTTTGTACGCAGCGGGACGGTTCACAACGAGGCGGCGCACGTCGCTGTCGGCGAGACCGTCGACGTTCTTGTATCCCTGGCGCGCAATGAAAGACTGCAGAATGACGCGGGTGACACGGACTACATTCTCGTGCAGGAACGCATCCCGTCCGGCTTCCGGCTGCTGCCCGAGACGCTCGCAGGGAATCACCTGGCGTATGATCTGCGGGACAACGTGCTGACGCTCTATCACGGCGGAATGCGGAATCTCGGCGTGCTGACGTATACCCTCGTGGCGACCACACCCGGCGAATACCGCATGGCGCCGACGCAGTTGCGCAGCGTCTATCATCCCGAACGCTACCACGTCAACACATCGGATCGAGTCCTGACGGTCCTTCCTCGCGGCGCCGAGAACCCGGATACCTACCGGATGTCGCCAGATGAGCTTTACAACATGGGCCGGCTGTCATTCAACGACGGCCGCTACGATGTCACGACGACCTGCCTCAATCAGCTCAACGCCGAAGACTGGGTCGTGAAGGATCACATCTACAAGGAAGTCGTTCGGATGCTCCTCTCCTGCGCGCTCGGGCGCGGCGACAACAATGCGATTGTCGACAACTTCGAGATTCTCAAGGAGCGCTTCCCCGAAGTGATCATTCCGTTTGACGAAATCGTGCGTGTTGGAGACGCCTATGCGAAGACGGGCCAGCACGAACGCGCATACCTCGTCTATCGCGCAACGGCCGACGGTTCCTTCTCCCGCGACGCCCGCATTGGCGGCGTCCTCAAGGAACAGGGGCGCTTCCTCGACTCCATCGACTTCCTTGCGTCGCTGTGGCGGGCCTATCCGGATACGCCGCAGGTGGCGAACGTGTACTTTGCGTTGTCGCAGTCGCTCTACGCGGAGGCGAACAACGACACGAGGCTTCGGCCCAGGCGGGGCGCCACGCGTCCCGTTTCCAGAACGGCGCTGATCGTCGAGACGATCCAGGTTCTCGACAACTATCTCGCGCTCTATCCGAAGAGCCCCGTGGCCGATGAGGCGTCCTACTCGCTGGCGAACGCGTGGCTGGATCTCAATGAAGATCAGCGCGTGATTGCGCTGACGGACGACCTGATTCGCGTATTCCCCGACAGCAAATGGGTCGATCGATTCCGCTACATGCAGGCGCTGGCGTGGTTCCGACAGGGGGATTTCGACAAGGCGCTCTCGCTCGCGCTGCAGGTGGCGAAATCCACATGGAAGGACGAGCAGGGGATCGAACGCCCCAGCCCGAACAAGTGGCTTGCGCTCTACATCGCCGGCCAGATCTACCACGCACAGCTCAATGTGGCCAAGGCCATCGAGTATTACGACCAGGTCAAGACGCAGTTCTCCGATGCCGGCGAAGCCGTTCGGCTCTTCGAGCAGAAGTTCATCCGTCTGCCCGAAGTGACGATCTTCCATCCGGCGAAGTCGGCCTACTACGAGTCTGAGGATTGGGAAAAGGCGCTGAAGGTCCACGGGATCGCCGGCGCGCCGGCCGCGGCCGAGAAGTTCATCCTGCCCTTTGCTCGAATCGACTATCGCAACGTCGATGAGGTCGTCCTCCAGGTCTATCGCGTCGATCTCATGAAGCTGGCCCTGGCCGAGAAGAACCTGAACAACATCGCGGGCGTCAACCTCGCCGGTGTGCGGCCGCTGGTCGAGAAGACCATCAAGCTCGACGCCGAGCGCCGATTCGTGGATCAGTCCGTGACGACACCGCTTGAACTGCCGGTCGACGAGAGCGAAGGTGGCGTGATCGAAGGCGCCTATCTCGTCATCTGTCGTGGCGCGGATCGCGTCGCCAGTGGTCTCGTTCTGGTCACACCGCTCGCGCTGGAAGTGACGGAGGACGCCGACGCCGGACGCGCCCGCGTCAGCGTGGTCAACGCCCTGAGTCGCGGCGGCGCACGGGATGTCCACGTCAAGGTGATCGGCAGCGCCATGAGCCAGTTCCGAACGGGTGAGACGGATCTTCGCGGCGTGTATGTCGCCGAGGGTCTTGCCGGCAGCGCCACGGCGATCGCCCGCGACGAAGGAGGCCACTTTGCCTTCTATCGCAACCCGACAGCGACGATGCTCGCCATGGCCAACCCCCGCGAGCTCGAACGCGCCAAGGGCGAGCGTATGTCGCAACAGCAGGTGGACTACTTCTTTAACATCTCGGATGACAACCGTTCGATTCAATCGGGCAACGTGTCCTACCTCCAGCAGATATTCGATCAGCGGGATGAGGGCGTGCAGGTGCAGAAGGCCCAGTAGGGCGAGTCGATTCCGATGGCGCCGCAGGCGGTCGGACGCAGTTGCAGGCGGCGCCGAAAAGCGAAGAAAATAGGGCGAGGCCGAATGGCCTCGCCCTTTGTCATTGTCTGATGCGTTGCTTCACCCGCCCCGAGCGAAGTGAAGTGACGCCCGATCATCCACGGGTATCGAAACGCCCGGATCCGGAGGATCGCTCGATCGAGTTGCCGAAAATCAGGCCCTGCGAACTGGCGGACAACGAGAAATAGGGCTGAAGGCCACCGGTCACTGTCACGCGATCGCCCGTCTGGAATCCGACAGTGTTCTCGACATCGTAGACGACGCCGCTGCCCGTGCGGATTCGCAGGGGGCAGGGCTCGGCGAAGCACGGGGGACCGTCAAGCAGTTCACCGGTGAACGTCACGCAGCTTCCGACGCGCGGATCAGGAATCTGCGGCAGTTGTGTCTGCGGGAAGCAGAAGACGGCGTCCGGATCAACTTCGCCCGTGACCCAGATGGTGTCGCCGATCGAGAAGTCGCCGAAGTTGCGGATTCCGAATTCCGTACCGCAGTCCGCGACGAAATGCCAGCAGCCGCCCTGTGTCACATGCGTGACGACACCGCAGCCGGAGAATGGATCGCCGACGCACGACTGGGGATCGCATCGGAAGCAGAGATTGAGTGTAAAGTGCGGGTTCGACGGATCGTTGGTATCGAACTCGAGCGCGCCCATGATGGGATCCGAGCCTCCGAGACCTCCGGGATCGAGCGTTGAGAACATGCGGAGCGTGATACCGGAACAGGGCTTGACGCGCGCCGACAATCCGCCAACGGGCTGGTCATCGCCGGCGCCGTCTGTGCCGGCTCCGAAACCACCCACAAATCGTGCGCCGAATCCATCCGGAAGCGTGACGTTCTCGATGTTCAGTTCGACCGCCGTGGCGTTGCGAATGTCGAAGTCGAAGGTGAATTCGCTCGGATTCAGCGGCAGATTGAGCGTCGCATTGTTGGCAATCGGAATGTTCCGAAAGGAAATGTCAAGTTCTGCAACGGCCGCAGACGGATCGACGATGAATCCCGACGCCGCGGGCGTCGAGCCATTGACATTGTGGGCGGTCACTTTCCAGAGGTATGACTGGCCGACAGGTACGGAAAGCCCCACAGGCTGATGGCTGAACGTCTGAATGCCCGATTGACTGTACAGGACCTGATCTGTACTGCTGAGAATCTGGAACTGAAAGCTCTCAACGAAATCCGTCGGCGACCACTGGAATTTCACGCCGCCGGGTTGCGGCGTCGTCGCCCAGGGGAGCGGACACTGCAGAGCGGGGGTTCCGGGCGGGTTGGAACCGACGCCGGCCGTCGCCCGCAGATCGAGGCCGAACGAGTACCCGCTCATGATGCCATCCGTCGTGATCTCCAGGTTGCCCGCGTAATCGCCGGCGAAAGTGGCGCTGAACGCGACGTTGATCGGTACGACGCCGAGCGGCGGAATTGACGTCGGAGGATCTGACAACGTAAAGACAGGTGACCCACTCGTGACGCGTACCCGAATCGGGAGAACGCAGTTCTGGTTGTTTCGGATGTGCAGCAGCTTGACGCTCGTCTGTCCCGTGAGCGCCTCCGGCAGCGTCACGACATCGCCGTCGTTCAGCGCCACGCCTTCGTCCAGAACTGTCGGAGCAACGAACCCCACGTCTTCGATGCACGTGAACGCGGATCGTCGCGCGAGAATCTCGTCGAGCGAGCACTGGCTGAATTGCGGATTGCCGCAGGATTGAATGATCGATCGCATGATCGAGCATGGCGCCGTGCAGATCGTGCACATGTCGCCCGATCCGTTCATCTGGTCGCAATGCCACGAACCCCAGTTGTGTCCGATCTCGTGCGCGAGCAGGTTCAGCCGCTGGTTCCCGAATCGCTTCTCCACCCAGCATCCGGACGGACCGCAGATCCCGCCGATCGTGCCGAGGCCGACGACGTTTCCATCCAGGTTGCGGCCGAGCCAGAGCGTCGCCATCTGGGCGTTGGCGTCCGCCTGCGTCGTGCGCCACTCGGTGCGAAGTCGGCTCAGGACAGTCCCGCCGTCCGTCGTGTCCGCATAGATGTCGTTTGCGGCCGTGCGGAGCACGATGCGCGCGATGACATGGGTCGTGCTGAGGGGCGGCAGTTCGTAGACGACGGCGTTGATCTCATTGACGTTGTCCTCAATCCACTGTTGTGCGGCGGCCCGCTTCTCCGCCGTCGTTCCGGGAAACGTGTTGATAAACGGGACTTCGGCGTCGCAGCCGAGGCGCGCGATGAAGGGTCCGACGGGTTCGCAGTCTCCGGGATCCTTCTCGCCGGCGAGGGGAACGGCGCCGGGCGTCAGTTGGCTTCCGCAGTCCCCATCGCGCTCCGTGCTCGCCTCCAGGTCGTACAGGGCGTATGTCGTGGCCGTTGCCGTCGGCAGGCGGCGCCGCGCCGCTGTCAGACCGTACGTTGTTCCGGAGGGAAGCTGGATTCTCACATCCATTCCTTCGGATGTGATCGAGCCCGTCACAATGGCCTCGGGAATCTCCCTGAGGTTTCCGCGAATCGTCCGCACAGGCCCCGGATCGATGGGCGTCAGTCCGTTCTTTCCGTCGTCCACCCATACCTGAAAGTCCTCCGCTCTGATCGAATGCGGATAGACACTCAGCGTGACCATTCGGCCGTCCATGGGGAAAACGACCTGCGCTCGCTCCGCACGCGTCGGCGCGTCGTTGATCTGAAGCAGGGACAACTCACCGACCCGCAGCGCCGATCTGAGGCTTCGAGCCACTGCGTCGCCGACCGGCGCCGCAGTGGGGTTGACGTCCGCCAGCGCCAGTGGCGCCGAGAGACACAGCGCCAGCATGGCGCACAGCCATCGCAATCTCTGTAAGGGGGTTGGAATTGACATGAAAGTCCTCCGAAATGGGTAGAACGATACCACCTCGCGATTCTCAGATCGCAGGTAACGACGCGGAAAACCCCTTCGCAGAGGGGCAAAACCACCCACTACATTCCATCCCTGGCGCCACCAATTGAGAGCGGGGCGGCGCGCCGCTTCGCGATGCGATCGATCGCGCGTGCGCTTGCGAATCTGTCACGATCTTAAGAACCGATGACACATTCAGCGTCGAATCAACTGCGGCATGATGACGAACGCATCGCCACATCTGCCGACGCTGCGGACGATCAGATTAACATCATGATTCGAAGATTGCACAATCTCATTGCGGGATTCTGATCGATATTCCTGAGTGGAGCGTTGTGCCATGCCAACGTGTTGTCATGGTGCGACAACAGGATGGCAACCTTCAGAAGGGCGATATGATCAACGGGGAACACGAATCAATGTGGCGCGGTCAGTTGCGGTCGGCCGGAATCCGACGCTTCAGGTCGACATCCGTGTTGTCATGGCTGGCGAGATGGCGTCGCGCGACACGATGCGGGCGGCGCGGCGCGCGTCACTTCGATTCACCCGCGCCATTGTCCGGACCGCCTGCGAACGCGACGCTCAGAACGCCTTGATACGAAGCTGTCCCTTCTTCGCGATGTCGAGTACTTCGCGCATGTCGTCAAGGGCGTTTGTCAGTCGTCGCGCCGAAAGCAGAAGCTCTTCGTACAGTCGATTGTCGTTCAGGAGCGAACCCATCGTTCCCTTCGGGCTGTTGAGTGTCACGACTGTCTGGTCGATGTGATTCAGGACCGCCGTCAGACGATCCGACGTCTCCGTGAGCTGGCGCATCAGGTTACTGACGTCAGCCGCAACGACCTTGCTCTGGGCGGAGAATTCGCGAAAGTCCGCCATTGCGTCGGCGCCGCTCTGCGACATGGCCCGCGCATTCTCGAGCGTGATCCGCAGGTTCTCGACATTGTCCGGATCGGCCAGAATCGTATTGAAATTCTGCAGCGTCATGTCGAAGCGCTCAACGATCGTCGCAAAATTCGCCGTCATCTCCTTCTGATCGACCGACGAGATGGGGCGATCTTCCAGCAGCGCGTCGAGGTTCCTGGCGACAGGTTTCAACGCCGCCGCCAGATCCGCGACTTCATCCATGACGCGCTCGACCTGGCCCTGCACCTTCGGCGGCAGCACCTGTTCCGGCATCGAGACAACGCGGCCCGCCAATACGCCGGTTCCGTCGACAGGAAGGCTCACACCCTTCGGCGCCGGATTCAGCACGATGCGAATCGGCGGTCTCCCGAACTGAATCAGGCCGGGCGCCACTTCGACGGACGCGTCGGATGGCAGCTGGTACTCATCGTCGATCGCCACGACGATGCGAATGCCCTTCGTCAGGTCCTCGGAATCCCAGAACTTGATCGCCTTCGTCTCGCCGACGCGCTTGCCGTTCAGTGTGACGGGCTGCCCTGTGGAGATGCCGTCGACGGCGTCCTCGAAGCGCACACTGATGTCGTAGGTGCGTTCGAACAGCGTGCGACCCCCACCGAACAGGAGCGTCAGGACGAACAGCAACGTCAATCCCGAAAGGGCGAAGACGCCCACAATCGTTTTCTGATGTTGTTCCGCCATGGCCGGAGCCTCCGTGACTTCTTCACAGGACCGGCGCCATCAATCGGCTCAGCCGACTTCCAGCGCTCGAAGGTCTTCCTCGTTCGCGCGGCCGTCCACGAATCGCCGGACCCGCGCGTCATCACATGTCTTGAACCACTCGGGAATCGCGTCGGCAATGATCCTGCCATTGCTGAGCATCACGATGCGATCGCCCACTTTGAACGCGCTGACCATGTCATGGGTGACGACGATCCCCGTCACCTGCAGTTCGCGCTTCAGCTTGAGAATCAACTCGTTGATCACGTCGGCGCGCACGGGATCGAGCCCCGTCGTCGGTTCATCATAGAACACGACTTCCGGATCCAGGGCGATTGCCCGCGCCAGGGCGACGCGCTTCTTCTGGCCGCCGGAAATCTGTCCCGGCGTGCGGTTCTGCAGGCCCGTCAGTCCGACCATCTGCATTTTCTCGGCAACGATCGCCTCGATCTCGGCGGGCTTGTGCTGGCTGTGCTCGACCAGCGGAAAGCCGACGTTTTCCCCGACGGTCATCGAATCAAACAGCGCCGACATCTGGAAGAGAAAGCCCATCCGTCGCCGGATCGGGACGAGTTCCTGCTCGTCGAGCGTGTCGATGCGCTGCCCGTCGAACCAGACTTCGCCGCTGTCGGGGCGGAGCAGACCGATGATGTGCTTGAGCAGCACGCTCTTGCCCGTGCCGGATTCGCCGATGACGACTGTCGTCTCGCCGCGCCGCAGCGACAGGCTGACGCCGTCCAGAACGCGCAGCGCGCCGAATCGCTTCGACACGTTGCGGAGTTCGATCAGAGGTCGATTGTCCGGCTTCCTGGCCACGACGGTTCCTTACAACAGGGACTGGAATCCAAACCACGCGATCTGAATGTCCTGCAGGATCTGGGCGAGGACGAAGTCGATCGCGAGGATGACGATGAATGACGTGACGAACGCCGACGTGCAGGCGCGGCCGACACCTTCGGCGCCGGGCTTGCAGTAGAACCCCGAGTAGCAGCTGATCAGCCCCAGGGCGGCGCCGAAGAAGAAGCTCTTGATGATGCCGCTGTAGAGGTCGTACGTCATCACGGCCTGTCGCGTGTAGTCCCAGTAGGGGCCCGGCGCGATGCCCTCCAGCACGACGGAGACGAACCAGCCGCCCATGGCGCCCGTGAAATCGGCGAAGAGCGTCAGGGCCGGCGTCAGGATGAAGCAGGCGAGGACGCGCGGCGCCACGAGATAGCGGATCGGGTTCACGCCCATGCTGCGCAGGGCGTCGATCTGCTCCGTGACATTCATCGTGCCCAGTTCCGCCGTCAGGGCGCCGCCGATGCGACCGGCCAGCATGATGCCCGCCAGAACGGGGCCCAGCTCACGCACGACGGACAGGTTCACGATGGACCCCATCCGCTCCTCCATGCCGATGGCACGGAACTGCTCGACGGCCTGCACGGCGATGACCATGCCGACGAAGGCGCCCGTGATCATGATGACCGGGAGCGACTTGTAGCCGACTTCGTAGAGCTGCGGCGTCAGCAGCCGCCAGTTTTTCCGGAATGTGACGCCGCGGGCCATCCAGTAGAACGTCTGGCCCGTGAAGATGAAGAAATCGCCCAGGATGTCGATGATGCGTCGGAGCATTCGCCTCGTTCCGCGCTGAAACCGTCGCTCGGCCGGGAGTCTCCATCCAACCAGGCCCGAACCACGCTCCAACAGCGTAGTCAGCCGAAAGTCCGCCGGCGTCTCGCAATCGCTAAAACGGTCTCTCGTCGGAAGTTATACACCATTTTTCGGCGAATTGTGGGCCCGAACCGCAATGCCCGGGAATTCCGGCGGCGCCGCCCCCGCAAAGGGGCGCCACGCCACTGCTCTCAGGCAGCGCAGGTTGCAGAGGACCGCCCGTGTTCCACCGTTGTCAGACAGTGCGGGTCAGAGAGGGGCGCCCCGTGGCGCTACACTCAGGCGGTGCGAACCTCCGGGGGCGATTCCATTCGAACTTCGCGTTAAGAGACCGGCGTCCCGACGGCCAGGTCGCGTCGGGCCGCGACGATCGTGATGCTGAAACCGGCGATCACATCGACGAGGGACATGAGCCCGAGGATGAGGAACGTCGAATTCCCGGCCTCCTTCGCGACCAGGAACTCCACGACGAAGACGACAAACACAAGCATCGACAGGGCGTGATCGAGGATGCTGGACGTTCCCGTCCGCGTCGCCTTGAACATCTCCGCGAAAAGAACGAACAGACCCGCCGCGATCAGCATCTCCCCGGCGCTCATCGACCAGGCGGCGCCCGATATCAGCGTCGCGCTGACCATCGGCTTCGCCATGACGGCCGTCGCGTCGCCGGTCAGCATGATGATGTTGTAGATGACGAGCAGGACTCCGAAGAGCGGAATTACGGCAATCGATTTCATAGTCGCGTGTCCTTCGTTGGGGCCAGGGCGGGATTCTAGGGCATTTTTCGTCGCCTGCGCAGGCGTCGACACGCAAACTCCGCGTCCACCCCGACCCGACGCCTGGGGCGCTGAAATAATGTGAGCGTTCCTTAACGGAAAGGGCCCGGATGATGCAGGAGAGCCGCCAACGCCTGATTCGCCGCCTGCTGGCGTCGCTGGCGCTGGCCATCGCGGCGTACGGCGCCTGGTTTGGCTACACGCGCATCACCTATCGGCCGGAATCTCGCGTCGCCTACTGGGAGGCGAAGCTGCGCGAACTCAACCCCGAGCGGCCGGGGATGGTCCCGTTCGATCAGGTTCGGCCGATGCTCCTGAGGGCGGAGCAATGGGCTGTCGATTGCCCGGACGCCGCGAATCACAAAACAACGCTTGAATTCATCGGGCGCGGGAATTGGGATCCAACGTCCAATCCTGAGGTCGCCTGTGCGAGGTCCCTGCTGACTTCCGAGCCATTCGCGTCTGAGTTTGCGGCGCTTCGCGAAGCGATTCAATCGGCGTGGGTCGTTCCTCCCTGCCTGTCGGACTCCGGGGAGACCGACACGTGGACGGGGCGCTGGGCGGCGCGGGACATTCTGATCGCTTATTCCCGGTTTGCCAGAGAGGAGTTGCACGATTCGCAGGCCCAACTTGCGGCATGGCGAGACGCTCTGAAATTTGCCCGAATATACGCCGATTCTCGAACTTACTTCGGCTGCGGATTCGCCATGAGCTGCCGCAGCCGCGTCGCCGTGGAAATCGCGCGTTCCGTCTCTGAGATTCCCGGCGACGAACGAATACCGTTCATCAACGAGCTGATGGTTCCCACGTCGGAATTGTCGCTACGACCTTCACAGCGGATCGCCGGGCATGTCATTGCGGAGCGATGTGAGTTCGATCGCATCTTCGTGAAGGATGGCGGCTGGCTCGATGTCGCCTTCGCACACGAGCGATACGTCAACTGGCATTCAAAGCGATCTCGCCTGTGGAACCTCACGGCGCCGATCTTCATGTCACGCGAGGAAACGGAGTCGCGATTCGTGCGGGAGTTGGCGAAACTCGATCAATGCCCGTCATTAGTCGCCCTTGGAAACGCCTTTCCGTACGAGCGCTCACAGGATTACGAAGCGTCGCTCCTGCTGCTCCGCGTCATGCACTACGCCTGGTTTGATAACTTTGCGGACTTGATTCGTCTTCAGTACATATCCGACACGCTGTGCGAAGGGGCGGCGTGCATGATCGCCCTGCACAATTATCGCATCGATCACGGGGCGTATCCCGCAACCCTGGAACTTCTTGTCCCGGCCTACATGCCACGACTCCCCATCGATTTCGGCGACGGCAATTCGCTTCGATACCATCCGATCGAAGGAGACTATCTGCTCTACAGCGTTGGTTCGGACGGTGTCGACGACGGGGGGACGCCCTATGACGTGGATTCAAAGGGCGAGGGTGAATGGCGCTCGACGGGGACGGATGTCGTGATCAACGTGGGACGGCGGCCATATCGATGACAAACTCCTCTGACATCACTTCTTGTGTTGGCGTCATGTCATCGAACGCCCGAGTGGTCCCCGAATTCCTTCCACCGTCTGCGCCTGCGCCCGAGCCGATTCGGCGTGTCTCATTCTGGAAGGGATTGGCCTGCTACTGGTGTTCGCCCAGGGCCAGAAACTACCTCAACGCGGGGCCCGGTCACCGGGCGATTGCGGCCTTCGTGATTTCGAACGCAATCCTCATGGCGGAGCTCGCCATCACGCTCACGCTTGTGTTTGATGACGAAACGTCTTCGAGCGATGGCGTTCGATCCCGCGCCGCGATGGCGATGATCAAGATGATGTCGCATATGTCGTCGGTCGGCGCCGCCGAGCCCTACATCCTCATGGCGATCCTCACCCTGCCTGTCACGATTGGGATCCTGTTCATTGGCGTGGGACTTCTCGATGCGCCCACCGAAGGCGCGGGCGAGCGTATCGGCGTTCTTGTCAGGTGGGCCGTGAAGCGATCGCTCTGGTGGGGAACCGCGCTTCCGTGGGCGGGCGCGATTGGCGTGCTCTTCGCGATAATGAATCAGGATTCGCGTCGTTTGCCACCGGGTCGAGGGCTGAAGGTCATACTCGAGGTGTTTTCAACTGGCGGGGCGCCCCTCTTCCTGCTTGCCCTCCTTTATTTCATCTCGTTGGCGCTCAGGGGTTCAAGGGGCGCCCGACGCGTCGTCGGCGCAACTGTTGATGGCCCGGGGCTCAGCCACAGGCGCCCTCAATGCGAAGATTGCGGTTACATCATCAGCGGTCTCAACGGGAACGCCGCTTGTCCCGAGTGCGGTCTCCCCGTGGCGCGCTCCATGCCCGGAGGTCGCCGCAGTGAGCTCCGCGATGTCATGACGGGATTCGCCGCGTGGCGCCCGAAGAGCTGGATTCGAGTCTGGAAGACGCTGCTGGCCCAACCAGACGCGCTTCGGCGCGTGCCGATTCTCGATCCAGCCGTCGTTTCTCGAGCCTTTGTTCATGGCCCTGTTGTCAGCGTTCTTCCTGGCGCGGTCCTCCTGATCGCCGCAATTGTCAGAGTTGAATTGGTTCAGGACAAGACGCCCCTCGTGATCGCCTGTTTCGGATTGCTCTACGTGATGGTTGTGGCGATTCTGCAGGTTGTCTATGCCGCTGTCGTCGGCCTGTATGCGCCAATCCGGTATGGCGTCAGAGATGTGAGGGCAAGTAGCAGTGTCGCAACCTACGCCGGCATGCTCTTCTACATTCTTCCGATCGTTGCGAGTGTGATGACGCTGGCAAGTTTCTTTCCTTCGCTGAGAGACATCATTGCCCCGGCGGATGTTGTCCGGGAGATTGCGATCGAACAGGTGATCCTGGTCATCGCGGTCTTTGTCGTTTTGTTGATCTACTCGAGTTTCACGCTCATCAACGGTCTTCGAGTGGCGGCCTTTGCGAACTCCTGAACGGACTCGGGAGTGGCGTTGAGCTGTCGTGACGCGAAGCAACGGGTTCAACGGCGCATTGTGGTGTCGGCGCACGCGCGGAGGTTCGCAGTCGACCCCGTCATCGCCACTCATGCAACCTGGAATCCAGCGACCTTATTTCGATAAAGACACTGACCCGACGCCTGGGGCGCCGGAATAATGTAAGCGTTCCTTAACGGAAAGGGCCCGGATGACGCAGGGGAGCCACCAACGCCTGATCCGCCGCCTGATGGCGCTGACCATCGGGGCGTACGGCGCCTGGTTTGGCTACACGCGCATTGCCTATCGGCCGGAACCTCGCGTCGCCTACTGGGAGGCGAAGCTGCGTGAGCTCAACCCCGAACGGCCGGGGATGATTCCGTTCGAGGATGCGCTCTCAGTCTATCGGAATTCGGAGACGTGGTTCGATTCCATGCGGACGGGGCAGGTGGACAATGTTCTGCGTGGCGCCTGGACGCCCGAGACCCGAGGGGATATCGCCCACGCCGTCTCATTGTTCCGCTCGTTGGAGTTTCAGATCGTCCGTGACGAGCATCTCGCGGCAATTCGCCGGGGATGGGTGACGCCTCCGCTCTGTCGCGCGAGACTGACGACCCCGACGACCTGGATGGTTCGCAGATGGTCGATCGTCCTGCTCGCGCAGTCACGTTTCATGTTCAGCGAGCATGATGACGCCGGCGGACGATCCATGGTTTGGGGGGAGATCTTGGCGCTGGCGAACCTCCTCGAATCCTCGAGGCGAGAAAGCGAAATCCGCATTGCCGCCGCAATGCGCTGCAATCTGGCCCAGGAGATCGCCCGGGCCATCGGCGAGACGCCCGCGTGTACACACATCCCGCCGATGGATGGCCTGCTGGCGACAGGCGCCGACCTCGCTGCGTCGCCCTCATCGTTGCTCGCCGGCGCCATCCTTGATGAACGCAGCGAGTTCGATCGGATCTTCGTTCGCGACGGGACCTGGCTCGATGTGTCCGAGGCGTCGGCGCTGTACCTTTGCCCGAAATTTGCCGGGTCGCGGGTGTGGAATCTGATTTCGCCGATCTTCTACACGCGCGACGAGGCGAACGCCGCGCTGGACACGCTCGTATCGCGGCTCGATCGATGTGAGACGGCGGCGCAGGTTCGCGAGGAGTTTTCTCGTCACCCGGATGATCTTCGCTCCGCGGCGCCGCTCATGTGTCGGGGCGCCAACTATCATTACTATCAGGCGGATCTCGTTCGGACACTTGAGTCGGCGTACTTGGGGCGCACGGCAAACGAGGCCGCCGCCTGCCTGATCGCGCTTCACAACTATCGCGCCGATTTTGGCGAATACCCAGTCGATCTGAAGACGCTGGTACCGGACTTCCTGGCGCGCCCGCCGATCGACTTCGCGATTCGCCGGCCGCTTCGTTACGAGCGGCGGGGGGAGGGCTTTGTCCTGTACAGCGTCGGCGCCGATGGCGTCGACAATCACGGTCGCGTCGCGAAAGAACGCGAATACTGTGAGAGCCCCTGGGGGCCCGACGGCGTGGACTACGTCTTCAGCAACGTCGTCAGGGAGCCGATTCGACAATGACAAGCGGCGATCAAACCAGCGTGACGAATGAACTGTGCGGCGTCGTGCCGGACAGCTATCCGCCGATCTACCTGGCGCCGGAACCCAGGCGCCATGTGTCTTTCGCCAGGGCGCTGGCGCTGAACAGTTTCGGATCCCATTACGCGCCGCACCTCGCCGCCGGATCAACGTGGCGAGCGCTCGCGGCGTACGCGATTTGTGTTTTGCTGGGTTTCCTTTTCATTGTCGCCGTGTGGGTCATGGCATTGCGCCGTATGGATGTCTTCGAGGCTGACAGCGTCCGGAAGTGCGTCGCACGCATGGGGATGTACCTGATGGTCGCGATCGACAGGCTCCCGATTCATCCACTGCTGACAATGGCGATCCTCTTTCTGCTTCCCGGTGTCAGCGCCATTGTGTTCGCCGCGGGTGTCGAGCTGTTTTCCCACACCGCGACGGGCGATGGCGCCGCGTCGAAATGCAGGCGCTGGTTCAACAGCGCGCTCTGGTCAGCGACCGCTCTGCCATGGGTCGGGCTTCTCTTCTTCGTGTCGACCATGATCTACGCGGCGACGGAACCATGGTCGGGGTTCGAGGGGGCGAACACACCTTTCGGCGACTTGGCGCACAGCGCGACGTTTTGGCTTGCGCTCTATGCGCTGGGCGTGGCCTGGATGGCGACGTTAACCTGTGAAGGTGGTCAAACCTACGTCGGTCCCGCTGTCGGCCCCGGCTACGCGCCTCGGCGGCCGACATGCCGGGGCTGCGGCTATGCGCTGAACGGACTACGCTGTTACGATCGCTGCCCCGAGTGCGGTCTCGACATCAAAGGCTCGCTGCCGGTCGTTGCGTACGCCGACGATTCGACGGCGCCTGAGCTGGTTGACGTCGAATACGAGGAAGACACAGTCCCAGTCGAGACTCGCGCGGAACAGGTCACGACGGAAGGAGCGGTATGACACGAGAGAACCGCCAACGCCGGAAACGCCGATTGCTGACGCCGCTGGCGCTGGTGATCACCGCATACTTCGTCTGGTTCTGTTACTCGCGCATCACGTACCGACCCGATCCGCGTCTGGCCTACTGGGAATCCAGGTTTCGTGAGATCAACCCTGAGGCGCCGGGGATGGTTCCCTGCGAGGAGGCCGCAGACGTCTCAATGCAGGGCGCTCGTTTGTATTCGGTTTGGAAATCGAAGCCCGACGCGTACGATCCCTTCACTGCGTTGAGCGGGCCATGGGATCCGGCAACGAACGCCCCCGTCTCGGAGGCGCGTGCGCTATTTGCGTCGGATGATTTCAGGACTGAATACGCGCGGTTCAAGGACATTGTCCGCCACGGCTGGGCGGTGTCGTCGGGGTGGAACGATGACAGTGTGCAGGAATTCTCCGGATTCCGATCATGGGCCATCCTGTTATTGACTTACTCTCGCTTCCTGCAGGAAGAACATCAGGATCTCGACGCCCAATACGACGTCTGGCGGCGGATTCTGGAAGCGAGCGATTGCGGTGACTCGTCGCGAGAGTGCTGGCGATTGGTGACTTCCGAGGATATTCGGGCCATGGTTTCGGCCTATGCGATCGTCAGTTGTCGGGAGGGGCGTGAAGATCGCAGGATTCCGATGGCCGACGATTTTCTCACGCCCGACGCCTACCTGGACCAGCCCGTTTCAACGCGTGTCGCGCGGTCGATCGCGCATGAACGTGCGCACTTCGATCGCATCTTTGTCGCGGATGGGGGCTGGCTCGATGTGTCAACGGCGATCGGCGTGAACTGGCGGACAGACCCCTGTTCGCGCCTGTGGAATCTGACGTCGTTCGTGTACTTCAGTCGCGACGAGGCGGAGAAAACGTTCGCAGGATACGTGACAAGACTCGATCGTTGCGCGAACGCGGCGGCCATGGGCAAGGCGTTTGATGACTACTACGAGTGTGACCTCAGTCCGTCGGTGTTGATGTTGTATGGCCGCAGCGGCTGGCGGGGCGCGTACCAGTACTACCTTCGAACCACCTTCCTGGCCCGAACCTGTTCCGAAGCGACCGCGGCGACGATCGCCCTGCACAACTATCGCGCCGATCGCGGCGCGTACCCGGACACGCTGGACGAACTCGTCCCGACCTACCTGCGGCGGCCGCCAATTGACTTCGGCGATGGGGCGACGCTCCGATATCAGCGCATTGACCTCACGTATCAGCTTTACAGCGTCGGGTATGACGGCGTGGATCATCACGGTGTCACAATCGCGCGATTCAACACGCTATCGAGCGAATGGGATACGAAGGGCTCGGATGTTTCATTCGACGCACTCACGCGTGCTGACTGGAGCCCACGTTAATGCAGGCTCAAATGAAAGTGGAACGTTCGTCGGAAACCAGCGACGCGATCTGCGCGCCGGCGAATCTGCCGTCGCTGAACCCTGAACCGGAACCCGCGCGGGCGATTTCGTTCTGGCGCGCCTTTCTCACTCACGGCCTCTCGCCGCATAACGGTCCGCATCTGGCCGCCGGCCGATTTCGCGACGCGCTGTTCGCCTCGCTGCTCGCGGGCGCAATCCTGATCGCTGTCGGTGGGCTGGCCGCCATCCACCTGTGGACTTCATTTCCGCTGACACCGCGAGGCGTTCGTTCAGCACTTGCCATTGCTCTGCTGTGGACAATGGACGTATCGCAGCAGAGCGGTCCATGGTCGCATGTCGTCACTCTTGCCTTTCTGCTCTCACCGCTGTCGATCTCACTGAGCGCCATCCTCCTCGGGCTGTTCGCGGCGCCGATCGCCGCCGCAGGCGACAACCTTCGCTCCACGATCCGACGCTCGATCAATGACGCGCTCTGGACGGTCGTCGCCCTGACACCGCTCTCCCTGCTCATTGTCACGATGATCGTGGCGCAGCAATGGGCGTACGCCGCCAGGACGCGAAACACGGTACTGACGTTTTTCCAATTGGCCTTTCACAACAGGAGCATCGCGATCGTTTCGGCCGTGGCGGGAGTCGTACTCCTGGTTCGCGCCATCCGATCGGGAACCGGCCGCTATGTCGGTCCGGCGATCGGTCCCGGCTTCGAGCCGCGGCAGACACATTGCGAGGACTGCGGCTACCTCCTGGGCGGACTGCCACTGACCTCCAATTGCCCCGAATGCGGCCTCGCGGTCACGGAGTCTCTGCCCGGGGGGCGGCGAGCATCGTTGACGCACGCGCTGTCGCGACTCTCCTTTTTCCGGCCCTTCGCCTATCTGGATGTCTGGAGTCGGCTCTGGCGCCAACACGCATCCGTCCTGCGTGTTCCGATGACATCCTTCCCGACGGCGTCGCGGTTCTGGTGGATCGGGTACGCCTACGCGATGCTGATCGTCGTTTCCGTCTTCACGCCCCTTTGGTACCACGCGGAAGTGAATCGAGATCGCAGCGCCGTCGCGGTTGTCTCGCTGCTGTTGTGGGCCGTGACCGCCTGGCCCTTCGTGCAGTACCTGATGGAAATCATCATGTGCGTCGTCGGACGCGTAATGTTCGACATACGCGACATTCGCATCAGCGCCGCCGCCACGCGCTTCGCCGCCGTCGGCGCCGGACCGCTGCTACCGCTCATTCTTCTACAGACCATCTGCATGTTCGTCCCGCCGTTCCGCGGGACGATGCTCAGCTTCTGCGGCGTGCGCTTTGAGGTCATCGGCGTCCCATCGACGATTCTCGGCGTGATCGCGGCGCTCGTGATCGTCCGATGGATTCGCCGTTGCGTGGATGGCCTGAAGAGCGCCGCGATCGCGAATTCATGAGCGTCGCCGGGGTCACTCGTCCTCGGCCAGCTCCCGAATGAACGCCAGCGCCTCGTCCACATCACCAACCTCGGCGCCGGGAACTCGCCCACGCTGATCGAGTTCGCCGAGGAGCAGCAGGTCGTCATAGTCTTCATGGCGTCGAAGCCGTTGTGTGGCCTTCTGGCCGAGCGTTCCCGCCCGGAGTTCCTGCACGATCATGTGATGCTCGATCAGGAAGGTGGTGCGATCCGTGATCGTCCCCTCCAGTGCGAGCAGACCCGCGCCGACGTGATCCCCCGGATCGATCGCCTTGCCGACATCATGCAGCAGGGCGGCCAGCAGGAATTCCTCGTCATAGGGCCGCTCGTCGCGCGCCAGTTCGAAGACCTGCAGGCTGTGATAGAGGGCGTCGCCTTCCGGATGCCACTTCGGGTTCTGTTTGACGTTTTCGAGGGGCAGAAGCAGCGAGCGATAGAGCTCGAAACGATCGAGAAAATCCTCGGCTCGAGACAGCGCCGACTCCAGGTCGATCTGCGGATTCTCGGTCTGGATCAGCGCCGCCAGCGCGTCGTGCGACGCCCGCTCAATCGTCCTGCCGGTGATCGAACTGCGAAAGGGGTAGTTCACTTTGTCCAGCGAGTACACGGTCAGTTCAATCGGCGACGGGCCGTCGACGTGGATGTGCGTGAAGTGTCGCTCCTCGCCATGCTTGATGATGCGCTTGCGTTCGACGCTGTAACGCAGTCCATGCTCGTCGAGCGTGCGCGTCAGTTCCGCCGTCGTATCCGTGAAGACGTGAAGATCGATGTCCGATCCCCTGCGAACATGCCCGGTCAGTGTGCTGCCGATCAGGTGGGGATGGAACCGCGCCAGAATTCGCATCATGCGAAGCGCCTCAAGACGCATGTCCGTCAGGCGTTCCGTTCGTCGCTCGCCTTCGTAGAACAGGGCGAGCGACTCGATTTCGTCGCGGATCTCTCGATTGGCCGGCAGGTCCGTGGGGCGCGTTCGCGGTCCGAGACCGAATTCGCGGGCCGCCTTGCGCTTGGCCGTGTAGTACTCCTTCTCATCACGCGCGTACATCAGCTGCGCAGCGCGTCGCGCAATCTGGCGTCGAAGCTTCGAATGTGACATGGAAACGTGTGCGCCGATTTGAACGCCCGTCGATGCGGCGCTGGGCGATGCTATGACTATACCCGGGCGTCGCCGTCTATCCAAGTGGTGGCGTCGCTGGATTTCAGAGGGTCATGAGCGACTTGCCGCTCAATACCGCTGCCGCGTCGCCTCGGCCAGCTTCGTCAGGGCCACGCAGTACGCCGCGATGCGCAGCGGTACTTTCCGCTCCTGCTCCGCCGTGTAGACCAGTTTCCAGGCCTTCATCATGCGTCGTTCCAGCTCGCTGTTGACGGTCCGAAGGTCCCAGCGGAACTGCTGCAGGTTCTGCACCCACTCGAAGTAGGAGACTGTGACGCCGCCGGCGTTGACGAGAATGTCCGGCACGACTTTCACATTCCGTCGGCGCAGCATCTCGTCGCCCCGAGGCGTGATCGGCGAGTTGGCGGCTTCGATGACCATCTTCGCCTGAACGAGATCGGCGTTGTTGCGATGGATCACGCCACCCAGCGCCGCCGGCACGAGCAGGTCGACGTCGAGCAGCAGCAGGGCGTCGTTGTCGATCGGCTTCGAACCCCTGAAGTCCACAACGCTGCCCGTCACCTTCACATGCTCCAGCAGCGCCGGCATGTCGAAGCCCTTCGGGTTGTGAATGCCGCCCTTGATGTCGCTGACGGCGACGATCTTCGCGCCTTCTTCGGCGAACAGCCGCGCCGCCCAGCTCCCGACGTTGCCGAAGCCCTGAATCGCGACGGTCGCGCCCTTGAATTCCAGACCGTAGGCCTTGCACGCCTCCCGCGCGATGATCATCGTGCCGCGTCCCGTCGCTTCCTCACGACCTTCCGAGCCGCCGAGATTGACCGGCTTGCCCGTGACGATCGCCGGTGTGTAGCCGTGCTTCTTGCCGTACTCGTCCATGATCCAGGCCATGACCTGGGCGTTGGTGTTCATGTCCGGCGCGGGAATGTCGCGATAGACGCCGAGCGCCATGTCGATCTTGGAGGTCAGACCGCGCGTGAGGTTCTGAAGTTCCTGGCGCGACATCTTCGACGGATCGCACGTCACGCCGCCCTTGGCGCCGCCGAACGGAACATCGACGAGCGCCGTCTTCCAGCTCATCAGGGCCGCCAGCGATCGCACTTCGTTCAGGTCGACTTCCGGATGGAAACGCAGGCCGCCCTTGTAGGGACCTCGAACGCCGTTGTGCTGCACGCGATAGCCGTGGAAGAGTTCGAGATGACCGTCGTCCATGCGAACCGGAATCTGCACGATCAGTTCGCGATAGGGCGTGCGAAGGAGCATCTTGATTTCGGGTTCGAGTTTGATGACGTCGGCGGCTTCGAGGAACTGCTCGTCCGTGATCCGATTGAAGTCGAGGTGATTCGCCGGCGCCTTTGTTTCGTGGGGCCTCGGCTTGTTATTCCTGATCTTCTTCGTCGCCGGTCCCGTCAGTACGTTCGATGCCATAAACCTCAACCTCCTCGGCCCGACGCAGTCCGCGCCGCCAGATCGTATTTCGCCCGGAATGTGCTGAGGCTTGACGCCGGGACTTTGGTGGCGTCCGAGAGTTGGGCCCGCCCTGCGAGGGTTCCGAGAATGGAGGCGGGCCGACGGCGCCGCCGCGGCGCCCGCGACGACCGAATAACCCCGCCGGGCGCAATGCCGGGTGGCATGCGCGCCCCTAAGGTGGGTATGAAGAATTGCGTATTGCTCAGGCTGCTCGCCCACCCCGCGCTGGGCATGGAGAACATCACGCAGGGCGGATCATCGACCCGCCGAACGACTGCTCGCCCGTGGTCTCACGCCACGCCGGGCAGCCGCAGGTCGCGCGCGTTGAGCAGCGCATCAAATGCAAAGCCGGCGCCTTCGATATTCTCTCGCGCGCCTTCCATTCGATCGACGACGGCCACAATCTTCTCGACGCGGGCGCCGGCTTCCGTCAGCGTTTTCGCCGCTTCGAGCACCTGGCCGCCCGTCGTCGCGATGTCTTCGACGAGCAGGATCCCGTCGCCTTTCTCCAGCGCGCCCTCGAAGTCCCTGCTCGTGCCGTAGTCCTTTTTCTTATTGCGCACGATCAGGAAGGGCAGACCGCAGGCCATGCTCGTTGCCGCCGCCAGGGCCACGCCGCCGAGTTCGGCGCCCGCGATCCGCGTCGTCGCGCCGCCGACGTGTTCGGCCAGCCGCTTCCCGACTTCCGCCAGAATCTCCGGCTGCGTTTCGAACAGGTACTTATCCACGTAGAAGTTCGACGTTCTGCCCGATCGCAGGGTGAACGTCCCCTCGAGAAAGCTCGCCGCCCGAATCCTGTCCGCCAGTTCCTGCTTCGTCATACGTTGATCTCCGGTTCGCGCCGCGCCGTGGTTCGATGCTTCTTCTTCAGCGGGGCGACGACGTCTTTCAGAAACGCGTCGACCTGTTGCGGGGCCAGGCCGACAAAGGCCTTCGGATCGAGCAGCCTGCCGAAGTTCACCTTTGCAAAGGCGTCATCACGCTTCAGGCGTTCGAGCAGATCGTTCGGTCGCCCATGCCGCTTCACTTCGTTGGCCGCGTCCTGCGAATGCCGTCGGATGCGCTCGTGCAGCGCCTGGCGATCGCCGCCCGCCGCCGTTGCCGCCATCAGGATGTTCTCCGAGGCCATGAACGGCAGCTCCGCGTCGATTCTTGCACGGATCATCTCCGGATACACGACAAAGCCCCGCGCCACACTCACGACGATCTGCAGGATACCGTCCGTCGCGAGGAACGCCTCCGGCATGAGCAACCGCTTGTTGCTTGAATCGTCGAGCGTGCGCTCCAGCCACTGCTCCGCCGCGTTCTGATACGCCGACTGCGCCAGACCGATGACGAACCGCGCCAGGCCGGTCGCCCGCTCGCAGAGCATTGGATTGCGCTTGTAGGGCATCGCCGAACTGCCGATCTGCGACCTGCCGAAGGGTTCCTCAACCTCCTTCAGGTTCGCCAGCAGTCGGATGTCGTTGGCAAACTTGTGGGCGCCCGCCGCGATGTTGCAGAGCGCCGCGATGACCTGCGCGTCCAGCTTGCGGGAATAGGTCTGGGCGCAGACGGGTTCGCACTTGTTGAAGCCGAGCTTCTTTGCGACGAGCTTCTCGAGCTTCGCCACTTTGGCGCCGGCGCCGTCGAAGAGCTTCAGAAAGCTCGCCTGTGTTCCCGTGGCGCCGCGGATGCCTCGAAAGGGCATCTCGGCGTACAGACTGTCGATCGCTTCGAGATCGCGAACGATGTCCCAGCACCACAGCGCGCAGCGCTTACCGAGTGTCGTCAGCTGCGCCGGCTGGTAGTGGGTGAAGCCGAGGCAGGGCAGCGATCGATGTGTCTTCATCTGTTCCGCGAACGCGTCGAGCGCCGTGACCAGCCACCCCCCGGTAATCCCGAGCGCCTCACGCATCAGGATCAGGTCCGCGTTATCGACGACATCCATGCTCGTGGCGCCCAGATGCAGAATCCCGCGCGCGTTCGGCGCGAGATCACCAAAGGCGTGCAGATGCGCCATCACGTCGTGTCGCAGCGCCTTCTCGTGCTTTGCAATGGCGTCAAAGTCGATTCGTTCCAGCTTTGCCCTGAGCGCCCGAACCTGCGCCGCCGAGACCGGCAGACCCATTTCGTGCTGCGACTCGGCCAGCGCCAGCCAGATGCGCCGCCACGTCAGGGCTCGACGACGCGGAGAGAAGACGGCCGCCATGTCCCGCGACGCGTTTCTCGCCACGAGCGGAGACTGATACGCGTCGTATGGATCCGGCGGACCAATCGACGTTCGACGTGATTTCGGCATAACGAATCGCCTTAGACGTGCAGTTTCAGGAGTTTGATAAGAAACGCGCGATAGTCCGCGTCAAACTGATCCAGGTCTTCCGTGATGTACACGCGGAAGACGGCCTCGCCGGAACTGATCGTTCCGCCGTCGGCCAGGGCGTTCAGTCGCGACGTCGCTCGCTGCTCCATCGTGACGGTCCCCAGATCATTCAGCAGTTTTTCGAAGCCTTCCCGATAATTCGACGGCGCGTCGTCGCTCAGCAGGAAGAGGACGAGCGACCATTCCTGTGCGTAGTAATTCCGAACGTGACCTGTCGTTCGATGGACGGCGGCGCCGGCGTTGGTGCCGAGGATTTCCTTCAGGGGAATCAGATCGTCCTGCTGCAGCGCCTCCCGCAGCGACGGCGCCCGAAGCGTGTTGCGTTCGGGCGTGAAGACAGGGCGATTGTCGACGAGGTCGAAGGATTCGAAGTAGCAGGCCAGTCCTTCGTTGATCCACGCGGGAATGCGACCGCGACCCGTGGCCTCGAGGTACTGATGCAACCCCTCGTGTGCGACGATCGACAGCGTGCCGCGCTGCGAGGAGTAGTGCGACACTGTCACGCCGCGCTCGGAATAGCCGCCGCGCCGAATCTTCAGGTACGTCGGCGCCCGGGCGGGTGAGAATTCCTTCGTGAAACGCTCCCAGTCCGGGCGGGACTGGAAGAGGTAGGCCTTCATGGGCTCGCCTGGCGCCTTCGCCGGCGGGAGCAGCTCACCGTACGCCTCGTAGCACGTCTCCATGAAGTCCGGCAGGGCCTTCACAAAGGCGGGGTGCCTGCAGGTCGTGTATAGCAGGTAGTGGGGCGTACGCGTGAGCGTCCCTTCGGAACGACCGTACGACCACGCCTCGCTCTCGATTTCTGTGGATCTCGGGCCTTCGATTCGCGAAATCAGCCCCGAGCATGACGCCGACAGCAGCAATGCCGCCAGCGGCGTCCCAACCCCGATCCACCTTCGAATTCGTCGTCGCGTCAGCATGGACGCGTATGCTAGGTACCGATCCCGTCTCTGGCAATCGGACGCCCCGGCGTTTTCCGCCCACCCTGCGCGAATGCGACTTTGCCCGACGCCGTTCGTACATTAGGGTAGGGGTTCTCTGCATCGACCCGGTCATACAGGAGTCCGTCGTCATGACGCGTTTTGCGATTCGCCGTAGCTTCTCCGTTGCTGTTCTGATCACGACGTTCGCCGTCGTTGCTCGATCCGCGTCCGCCGAGGATTCGCACCTCTTCAGTGTGCGCGACATGCTCGCCATGGATCGCATCGGCGACGCGCAGGTCTCGCCCGACGGCGCCCGGGTTGTCTTCACACTGCGATCAACCGATCTCGACGCGGACAAGGGGCGGACCGACCTCTGGCTCGCCACGACAGACGGCGCCGAGCTCAGGCGCCTGACGACGCATCCGGCCGCCGACGTCAACCCGCGCTGGTCGGCGGATGGCGCCGACATCTATTTTCTCTCCTCCCGATCCGGCGCCATGCAGGTCTGGCGGCTGCCGTTGTCGGGGGGCGAGGCGCGACAGGTGACGGACGAGCCGCTCGATGTCGGCAATCTCGTCGTCGCGCCCTCCGGCAAACACATTGCCTACACGATGGACGTCTTCCCGGATCTCAAGAGTGTCCAGGAGACAGTGGATCGGCTGAGCGAGATCGAGAAACAGAAATCGACAGGCCATATCTACGACAAGCTCTTCATCCGGCATTGGGATACCTGGAAGGATGGTCGACGCTCGCACATCTTCGTTCGCAAGCTGAACGATGACGAGCCCGCTGTCGACATCATGCGCGGCATGGACGCCGACGCGCCCTCCAAACCCTTCGGCGGGCCTGAGGAGATCGCGTTCACGCCGCAGGGCTACGGCATCGTCTTCACCTGCCGCGATGAGGGTCGCGAAGAGGCGTGGAGCACCAACTTCGATCTCTTCACGACCAGCATCGACGGCGCGTCGCGGCCGAAGCGACTGACGAAGCGCAACAAGGCCTGGGACACGACGCCGGTCTTCTCACCCGACGGCGAAACGCTCGCCTATCTTGCCATGAGCCGCCCCGGTTTCGAGGCTGATCGATTCCGCATCGTGCTGCGCAACTGGCGAACGGGGACCGAGCGCGTCCTGACGGAGGAATGGGATCGCTCGCCGAGTGAGATCGTCTGGGCCGATGACGGCGCCACGATCTTCACGTCCGCCGGGAACCTCGGGCAGGTATCGATCTTCGCGATCGATGTCGAGACGGGGCGCGTCAAGACCGTCGTCGAACAGGGATCGAATCACGGCGTCAGCGTCATGGGCAAGCGTCTCCTCTTCGCGCGCGACACCCTGAAGTCGCCCGTGGAACTGTTCACCGTTGCGCGAGACGGTTCCGACGAACGGGCTGTGACACAGATCAACAGGGACAAAGTCGCGGCCGCGCGCATGGGGGACTACGAGCAGTTCACGTTCAAGGGATGGAATGGCGAACAGGTGCACGCCTATGTGGTCAAGCCCGCCGATTTCGTCGCCTCCCGAAAGTACCCCGTCGCCTTTCTGATTCACGGTGGCCCCCAGGGCTCCTTTGGGAATCACTTTCATTATCGCTGGAATCCGCAGGCCTACGCCGGCGCCGGATACGCCGCGGTCATGGTCGACTTCCATGGATCAACGGGCTATGGCCAGGCCTTCACCGATTCGATCACGAAGGACTGGGGCGGCAAGCCGCTGGAAGACCTGAAGAAGGGCCTCGACGCGGCGCTGGGGAAGTATGAATGGATGGACGGCAGTCGCGTCAGCGCGCTGGGCGCCTCGTACGGCGGCTACATGATCAACTGGATTGCCGGCAACTGGCCCGATCGCTTCCGTTGTCTGGTCAACCACGATGGCAACCTCTGTGAACGACTCGCCTACTTTGATACGGAAGAACTCTGGTTCCCCGAGTGGGAGCATGGCGGGACACCCTGGGACAATCCAGAGGGCTACGAAACGCACAATCCGCTGAACTATGTGAAGAACTGGAAGACGCCGATGCTCGTCGTCCACGGCGGTCTCGACTATCGCGTTGTGGACACGCAGGGCATGAGCACGTTCACGGCGCTCCAGCGTCGCGGTATCCCCAGCAGATTCCTCTACTTTCCGGACGAGAACCACTGGGTGCTCAAACCGTCCAACAGTATTCTCTGGCACGACACAGTGATCTCGTGGCTGGATGAGTGGACGAAGAAGTAGGCGCCTCGATGCGCTGACATCTCTCGTCTCGACACGCGATGGCTCAGAACAGGGGCGGCGGGGTTCTGTCGGCGCAATGCGCTCCCGCTCTTGGAAGTCCGTTGGGTAGAGTAAGAGATGGAATCCTCAACATCGGGAACGCGTCGTCCATTGTGCTGAGCGTCGATTGGAAATGCCAGCCAATTCTGTTTCATAGTGCGCACCTGCAGATTAACGGCGTGATTTGAGACCCGCTGGGTCAGTCAATCTCATCCAGATATCCGACCTCGATAGGCGACCACTTCCACAAGCCTGTCGGCTCGACACGATCGAAGTCTCTCTGATGGGCCGAGTCGCGCAACTTTTGCGTGTTGCGCGTCACATAAGCGGGCCGGCCATGTTTTCTCGGGCGATGTTCATCGCCTTCGTGTGGCGCGCGCGGACAGCTTAAGGTAGGACCGAGCCCGTCCGATACCAGCCGAAGCAGGTGATCGGAATGCTCGAGTTTGATGGCAAATACTCAGGTGGTGACTCTTGCGACGACAACGCGTCGCAGGACAACGTTTGCGCCGGCAGGCTTGCGAGATGCGGCGTGCTGATCGCGGAGGCCGATCAGGCGCAGGCGAAGCTCATTTCCCGTTTTCTTGAGGCGGAAGGGGCGCGCGTCACCATGGCCCCGGGCAGCGCAGAAGCCGTTGCGATGTTGTTCGGCCGCGAGGCGAATGATAACGATACCGACGTCGTTCTGATGAACGCCAACCTTCCGAATGTCTGCGATATCGACGCCGTCGGGCGCCTGCGAGATGGCGGGTTTCATCGAACCATCATCGCCATCGCCTGGAAGCGAGATGATCAGAACCGCGCAGCCCTGAAGAACGCCGGCTACAACGATGTCATCATCAAGCCGGTCTGTCGGGACGAACTCATCACCAAAGTGGAGTTCTTCTTCAACCGCTCGAAGGCGTCGCCGTCATTCGATTGACACGCTCTCCTTCATTTGCAGTCCTGATTTGTGGACGTCCACTGCGTTCACCCAATCCTTGTCCGGCGGGCCTGCGAACGCTCCTTGATGTCGCTGTGGGCGCTGTCGCTCCGCACTTGACGCAGAGCCCTTCATCGAGCCCGGAATCGACGCGCGTCATGACAAGTCCGAAGTCACGTCTGCGTTTTCCGGCGCCGGTACCGTAATTGCGCGGATCGCGCATGGCGCATTTTCGAGTCCGCGATGATGGCGTCGCCGCCGCGTCAGGGTCCGAACGCGGTTTATGTTGTGTCGCTGATTCAGGCGACCGATACATCAGAGACGGCGCAGTGACGCGGACGATTTCACGCTGGAGTTCAACCAATGTCCAAGCAGCTTTCCAATATTCTGACCGAAGCGGGCACGAACGAAGTCGAAGTCCTCGTGTTTCGACTGAACAAGGGACTCTACGGCGTGAACGTGGCCAAGGTCCGCGAGATCATCACGAAAGTGCCATTGACGAGTCTGCCCAATGCGCACGACGCCGTTCGGGGTGTGTTCAAGCTGCGCGACCATGTGCATCCGCTCGTCGATCTGCGCAAGTTCTTCGGAATGCCGCCGTCCGACGACGAGACGAACTCGCGCGTCATCGTGACGGAATTCAATTCAGAACGGATGGGCTTTCTCGTCGATCACGTCGATCGCATCTATCGCGTCAGCTGGTCGGAGATGTCTGAGGTTCCCAGCGTGAATACGTCGGAAGATACGGCGCTCACGAGTATCCTCCGCGTCGACGATCGCATGATCCTGATGCTCGACTTCGAGCGCGTCGCCTTTCGCATCGCCGGAATCAACGACCTTGAGGATGCGGCGCCGGAAGCCGAGGGCGTCAATCGAAGCCTTGTCAAGGTGCTCCTCGCCGACGATTCCGCCGTCATGCGTCGCATGCTCAGCAGCTCCATGACCAACGCCGGCTTCAAGGACATCAAAGTCGCCACAGAAGGTGAGATGGCCTGGACGACGCTGCTCGAAATGCTCGAGGCCGGATCGCTCCCCGACGTTGTGGTCACGGACATCGAGATGCCCAAGATGGACGGTCTCCACCTGACCAAGCGCATCAAGGAGCATCCGCAGCTGAACCACATTCCTGTGATCGTGTTCAGCTCGCTTGTCAGCGATGACAACCTCAAGAAGTGCAAGTCTGTCGGCGCCGATCGACAGCTGACCAAGCCGGAGCTTCCGGGCTTGGTCAATATCATCGACGAACTTCTCGGTAAGCGAGTTCCTGCGTAGCGGCGGCCATTCCCCGGGCCGTGGTCGCCGCTATAATGGATCGAAGTCATTCCGACGCTTCCGGGGGCGATCTGGTTTCGACCGGGCAAGTTGACGGAATGGTGGCGTGTCGAGGTTGTCGGGAGGCCTCGTTAAACACCTGGCAAAAAACGTTACCTGGCAATACGCAACTTGCCATGGCGGCCTAAGTAGCCGTCCGTCGAACCGCTGACGCCCGCTGGGCGGGGAGACGTCACTTAGCGGGCTGGTCGCAACGGGCCGTCCGGGACTGAAGCGACGAGACCTTTTCCGGGCTGGATCTGACGGAAGCCTGTCGTTCGGCGTCCAGACGATCGAGATTCAAACGAACGACTACACACGTAGAGGCCATTCCTGAAGTGCTTTGGGACGCGGGTTCGATTCCCGCCGCCTCCATTCAGCTCTCCGAATCTTGCCGGCGCCGCGGTTCGTAGGTCGGGTCATCGACCCGACAGCGCCGTGCGGATTCAAATCGGAAACACAATCGTAGGGTCCGCTGTGCGGACCGTTTGCCTTGGTTCGCTTGTTGCCGCAACGAATGGTCCGCACAGCGGACCCTACGGGACTACACACGTAGAGGCCATTCCTGAAGTGCTTTGGGACGCGGGTTCGATTCCCGCCGCCTCCATTCAGCTCTCCGAATCTTGCCGGCGCCGCGGTTCGTAGGTCGGGTCATCGACCCGACAGCGCCGTGCGGATTCAAATCGGAAACACAATCGTAGGGTCCGCTGTGCGGACCGTTTGCCTTGGTTCGCTTGTTGCCGCAACGAATGGTCCGCACAGCGGACCCTACGGGACTACACACGTAGAGGCCATTCCTGAAGTGCTTTGGGACGCGGGTTCGATTCCCGCCGCCTCCATTCAGCTCTCCGAATCTTGCCGGCGCCGCGGTTCGTAGGTCGGGTCATCGACCCGACAGCGCCGTGCGGATTCAAATCGGAAACACAATCGTAGGGTCCGCTGTGCGGACCGTTTGCCTTGGTTCGCTTGTTGCCGCAACGAATGGTCCGCACAGCGGACCCTACGGGACTCTCC
>DAOPJV010000028.1:0-35883 GCA_035399845.1 Phycisphaerae bacterium
CATGACAGCTTCGTATCCGAGCTGGCGCCCTCGCTTCGGGCGGCCCTGATCACCGAGCAATGCCAGCCCCTGCTCGATTTCATCAATCGCCATCATGACCTGCTGACAAGTCCGAGGGAGGGCGCCCCGATCGGCGACGACTGGATCGCGACTCTCTCTTCGCGTGACGCGCATCAGTTCGGCGCCATCGCGCTCACGAAGTTCTACTCCCCCTCCCAGGAGATGGGTCTCGGCGCCGGCTGGAAGATCGTGGATGACATCCTGGTCGCCGATGGGCGCTTTCTGGCGAGTCCAATCCTGGGCGATCCCTTCGACGCCGACGGTGTCGTGTTTGATCCCGGCGGTATGGGCGCCTATTTCCAGTCGCCGTCGATGGTTCGAACCAGTCTCGGAATGATGCGGACGATCGCGCGGTACGACGCCACCCCCGAAGTCGTCGAAGCCGTCACGATGCTGGAACGCGCCGCCCGCGCCGGCGCCGGTCTGTACGTGACGTTCTGAGACGCAGGTCGGGTCATCGACCCGACAATGCGGCTCGCCGACGTCGATCCGGCGCGTCGCTCCGCTCCGAGCCGCGAGCGTCAGCGAGTCGGTCGCGCGATGTAATAATGACATGGGCCGCTTGTGCTCAAAGGCGCCCGCCCGCTCGCGGCAAAATCAAATCGCAGGCGTACTGCGAGCGCCACGCGGATCATTCCTCCGCGTCGCGCTGTGACCGCCGCGCCATCCGCTCGATCGCCCGAATCCCCGCCTCCATCTTCAATCGCGCCGACGTGTTCGCCGAGTGAACGATGATCTTCGGCGGCCGAAACCCGCGCGTCGCCACGGCCTTCTCGATCCAGAGCACGACGTCATAACCCGTACCGCGATCGTCGTCCCCGAGATCATGGTCCAGGCTGAGCTCCGTCACGCCGCCGGTCTCCAACAGCGCGATCGCCTCGTCCGGCCAGTAGACACGCGTCCAGCCTGCGGGCGTGGCGCGTTCATCGTCGAGATACACTCTCATCGTCCTTCGCTCGGACTGGGCGTCGTGTCTGGACCGATCGGGGTCATTCTGCGTTCGGCTTCCCAAGTGGGGTGGCCGGACGTGAGGCGAGTCCCCGGAGCGGGTGACTTGGAAGGATCTCCGTCCCAGTCTTCAATTGCGACAACGGCCGTCGTCGGATTCGCTTCAATGACAATGATGTCCCAGAGGCGATCAAGGCCATTTGTCGGGTGCAGTTCCATACCTTTCAGGAGCCCCTTTTTCTCGCCTGCGTTCACTTCGGCCCTGTACAAATCCCGGCCATCTGAAGAGGACGTCTTCTCCCAAACGCGGGTGATCTCCGCTCTGACAGGGCGCTGGAGCAGATACTTACGGTACTCAGGGGGGGACGGCCGGCAAGCCCGTGACGGCAAGATGGGTATCGCGCTCGCGCAGCAGAAATCGTCCCGATGTGTCAGGCGTCTGGTTGGGCTCGGCGCCGGAATTGACTTTGTTGCAGAAGTCGAGAATTCGCTCTCTCGGGATGAGGTAGTGACGTTTGCCCCATCGCACGCGCCAGAGTTCGTTGTCGAGGGTGTTGAATCTCGACGTTGATGGGTCGATGGCAAGCCGGAGACGGATCCTGTTCTCCTTCACGTCAATGATATCGCCATGATTCAGATCATTGAGTCCCAGGCATCCGTAGGACGAATAGGCGACACCGGCTTCTGGGGACAATGCAACGGACACGTTACAGCCCATGCCATCGCCGTAGCAGTAGACGCCGGCCCATTCATGTTCTCCAAGACGTTCGAGCTCCGCTTGGATCCGCTTACGACGTCGCTGCATTCGCGGCTTTTCCAAATGCATCGAGAGACGCCCCTGGTCCAACCATGACGACTTGGGTGTTTCGCGATCAGCGCTCGGCTGCGATGTTGTGCACGTTTCAACATTCGAGCGGCTCATGCAGTTCGTGGAGACGCAAATGGACAGGAGCAACACACAGAGGATTCTGGCAGGATTCATCGGCGGGCCCTCGCGCCATAGGTGTCTGTTCAGAGCGTCGGGAAGGATGCGCATCCATCGTAGACGAGGCTTCGGTCGATTCCAATTGTTCTGTCGACTGTCGCGAGGCCCCTCGCTTGGGCTCGCGGTTCGGATGCGCCTCTCAGCTTCGCATCATCGCAATGCCGGGCGGCCATCCGATTATATCAGCGACCGCCCATCGGTGTAATGTCCCGTCATGACCCACGTCTCATAGTCAGGCTTCATCATGCAGACGATCGCGCTCGCGATGAACATCGCAATTGATGTGGAGAGGCTCGCGGGGATTGGCGCGATCCTCAGACCTTCCAGCGCGATCACGCCCGCGAGAAAACCGACGATCGGCGCCACGAAGATCTGATCGTATCCCGGAATCACGTATTGCCGTGTGGCGATGCGACCTCGGAGCGACAAGGGAGACCGACGCGAAAAGGGATCGTAGAGGGCGGGTCGGACCAGCGCGAGCAGGGCGATCAGGCCGAGGCTCGTGACGTGGATCCACTCGGGCGCTTCAAGCATCATCTCCCGGATCAGAAGGTATGAAGCGACGGCGATCCCCGCCGAGCTCGAGATCGCCAGGTAGCGTGGGAACGCATGGTCTTCGGGGCGCTTCACATACCGATTCCACGGAAAGCCAAACCCAATCCGCGGCCACTGTGGCCCGTCGCGCCGCCAATCGACGTATCCCGCGTCGCCGGGCCTTATGTCGAAATTCCAGATCATCCGGTTGAACGCCTCGCGCGTCCGCCGGGAAACGATCGCATACGCGATCGCGAGTATGGCGAAGACGGCGAACGGCGTGTCCCAGCAAAGCCAACATCCGATCGCCATGCTCGGGATGATCCAAAGTGGACGGCGCTCACGGCATCCGATGTGTATCAGGAACGAGAAGAACAACCGCGAAGCCAGCATGGCGGCCGGATAATGCCATGGGGATAGAACAACCTTGGGCTGTCCGGCGAGCATGATCACGATCATGGCAAGCAGATCGGGCCAGGAAAGCTGGTAGCGCCGGAACGGCGTCGGATGGGGTTCACGCCATGGCGTCGTATCGAGCCATCGCAGATAGGCGCCGTCGGTCCCCGGAAAGTCATTCATGCGAAGGGCGCCGTAAGTGAGCGAGATGAAGATGAGAAGGCCTTCGCGGAGGAATCCGAAGTCCCGCGGACCCTGGCCGATCGATTCGACGACATAGCTGTCGAAATCGAGCGCGTAGTATTCCGTTGAGGCGACCAGCGCGTAGACAATCACCGAAGTCCACCAGAACAGCCGTGGACCGAGGTCGATCGGTCGCTCCATACCGATCAGGGGATCGCGCCGCTTCAAGGCCAAAAGGCTACCTCCGTTGCGCCTGTCGCGCCAGGGACGATGACAACGACATTCGGTAACACCCCGTCATCGTCCAGGATTCAAGACTCGGTCCGAGACGCAACGCGAGAATAATCGCGATACCCGATGCAATTGCCGTTGCGATGTTCGCCATCACGCCGAGTCGGTAGAGTCCCCAGAAGCAGCCCTGACTGGCGATGAGAATCGCAAGCGGCGCCAGGAACACGCGATCGTAGCCGGGAATGATGAGCCGCCGCGTCGTCAGGCGTCCCAGCAGGCTGATCGGCGCCGGATGGCCCGCCATGTATGCAATCAGGCGCATGAAGGCGACGAGCAGTCCACCCAGTATGCAACAGGCGTAGGCGTCACGGAACGTTGTGGCGTCGTCCGAACTTGACAGCGCCCAGTAGAGACCGGCGACGAATGCGGCGAGCGCAAGCACGTGGATGAGCGCCAATCGCGGCGCGCGGGGCGTCGCCGGCAGAGGTCGAAAGGACGTTCGCACAGTCTCCGTCGTCGCGTTGGTGAACCGTTTTGGCATCGGTGCCCAGGTCGATCTGCGCAACGCGATTTCAGGAAAGACGCTGTACTCCCAGATGAGCGTGCGAACGCTCTCCCGGATTGATCGGGCGACAAGCAGGTAGTGGGCGGCGAGCGCGGCCACCAGCAGTGGCGGATGATCCCAGGCCAGCGCCATGGCGATGAGCGACGCCCCGTACACATAGAGGGCGCCGATTCGCATGGTCGCGATAAGTGGATAGAGCGAGACCAGCAGATAGCCCCCCAGCAGAGCCGCCGGCGGATGCCAGAAGGTAATCAGTGTCGCGTTTCGCGAGAGGATGGCGAGCGTGATTGCCGCCAACAGCTCCGGCCAGTCCAAAAGAACGCCGCGGAGTGGAAGGGCCCGATCGTGCGACCAGGGGGGCGTCTCCAGCCAGGCCGAATATCGCGCCGAGTAGATCGGATGACAGAACGCCCGACGCATGCCGATCGCCGCCGCCAGCAGGAGACCGAACGTGTTGCACGCCAGCTCGTCCTCCAGCGCCGAAATCGCGTCGGGGCTGTTCGGATCGATCAACATCATGGCGCAGATCGCGTACATCGCCATCAGCAGCAGCCAGAGGACGTGAACGCGCTGCATTGTGATCGTTTGCCAGATGGCTTGTCGGCGCTTCGTCACTCGCTTTCCTTTCCGTTGGACTTCCTCATCCATGCGCTAGGCGATCTGATACGACCCCGTCAGTCGCAGTGATTGCAGGCCCAGGTTTCGCAATCGAAGCAGTGTCCAGGCCGCCCCAAGCGACAGGGCGATCGGCGCCGCGAGAGACGTGTTTCGCTTCCAGGCCAGCGAGAATGCGATCACGCTCAGCGCGAGGCTCCCGAATCTTGTCGCGTAGAGTTGCAGGCCCTGCATCGGCCGCCATGCGCCTGCTGTCAGTCGCGCGCCCATCGGCGGCTGACGGAATGTGAGCCACGCCAGCCCGATGTGCGCCAGCGCCACGACGCCGAGTCCGAACGACATCATCAGATAGAGTCGGAACAGTTCGGCGCCCTGGAATCGATTCAGCGGCGCGAAGCTCAGCCACGCGATCGCGGCGCCCGTCGCAAGGGCGTACGGTATCGACGGAACGGGGAATTTCGGCGCCAGTGGGAATTTATCGAGCGGAAGCTCAGGGTCATCGTCGGCGCCGGGTCTGCGGCGGCGTTTCAGCCATGGGTCTTCCTCCGGCGCATGTCGAAGCGCGTCTTCGACGAACGCGCGCCGAAGAATCCCGGGCGCCTGGGACTGCGAGACGCAGTAGAGGCCGAGTATCGCAAGCGGTACCTGTGCGACGTGCGTAGCGCACAGGATCAGTCCACCTGTCACGGCGACGCCGAGATAGATGGGCCAGTAGTGTCTCGCCTTCCAGAGGACCGTCGTGAACGGCGCCAACCACCCGAGGATCGTCGCGGCGAGAAAATAGGCGAGGGCGATAAGCGTGAGTTCGAGTGCGAAGCGATTGGAATACCATCGCAGTGGCAGGAGCAGCGTCAACAGAATGGGAATCAGAAAGTCGCGCCCTTGAAGATGCGCCGACGCGAACGGCGCCAGTGAGCCATTCCAGGGGCGACTCCGGCGCCATGCGACATATGCCGGGTCCAACAGGCCTCCGGCCGTCAGGCCGCGTTGTCCACCATGCATCATGGAAAACACAATGGACATAAGGCCCTGAAGGACGAGGTATCCGAACCTGTCTTCCGTGTCTCCGCGCTTCACCAGAAAGCGCAGCGAAACAATGACTCCGGCGAAGACGAGGACGCACGCGATGGCCCCCGACTGCCGCAAATTCGGGAGGAGTTTGTAGAGCACGCGCTTCATCACTGTTTCTCGAAATAGAACGCGATCTCCGCTTCCGTCTTGGGCGATGTCAGTTCCGCCATCGCCTCCTGGAGCGTTGCGTTTTCGCTGACACGCCGCTTGAGTTCGGCGGGTGTCGCGTACGCCGTCAGTTCGCCGTTTCGCACGATCGCGATGCGATGCGCCAGCTCATCCACGACTTCCGGCAGCTGTGTCGCCATCAGAATCGTCACATCGCTGCGCTCCGCCAGTTGCTTCAGCACTTTCTTCAGCACGAAGATGCCCGACGGATCCAGACCGCCCGTGAAGGGCTCGTCCAGGATCATCACTTTGGCTTCCGTGATCAGCGCCGAGCAGATGGCGATCTTCTTCTGCTGACCGTTCGAGTACCTGCGGATCAGGACATCCGCCTGCTCCGCCAGATCAAACAGCCTGAGCAACTGCTCGCAGTGCTCCATCAGTCGATCGATGTCGATCTCGTAGAGCCGGCCCACGGCAATCAGGAACTCGCGCCCCGTGTGGTTCGCCGGTATCCACGGATGGTCCGTCAGATAGACCGTCTGTCTGCGGATGGCGAGTTCATCCTTCACGCTTGCGCGTCGACGCCGCCCATTGATTTCCGTGTAGCCCTTGATCGGCCAGAGCACGCCCGCGGCCACGCCGAGCAGCGTGCTCTTGCCCATGCCGTTGGGCCCCATCACGGCGACGAGTTCGCCCGACGGGACTTCCATGTCGATCTGGCGCAGCACGGGTTTCACGCCGTAGTGATGCGTCACGTTCACGAATCGAATCATCTCCGAGCCTCCTGTTCGGAATACAACGTATCCGAGAACCGGCGGCCGGACCGCTATAAGCCGGGGCGAACTTTGCAACGACGTGGTTCGAAAGAAGTACGCTGTTTGTAACCCGCCCGCGTGTTTGGCGCGTTCGTTTCCCCGACGACAGGGACGATAACCCTCGCATCCGCCCGTCCCCCTTTGACAATCAGACCGATCCCCGCGACGCTTACGCCGCTATGAAGTTCATCGATGAAGCCATTATCTGTGTCCGCTCCGGCAAGGGCGGCGACGGTTGCGTCAGCTTTCGGCGCGAGAAATATGTCCCCAAAGGCGGTCCCGACGGCGGTGACGGCGGTGATGGCGGCAGTGTCATCATCGTCGCCGACGGCAACATGGCGACGCTGGTCGATTTCACGGGCCATCACCACTGGACGGCCGAGAATGGACGACCCGGCGAGGGCGCCAATCGCAGCGGAAAGAAGGGCCTCGACGAAATCGTGAGAGTTCCCACGGGCACGCTCGTCTTCGATCGTGACTCCGGCGCGCTGCTTCGCGACCTCAACCTCGATTGTGATGAAGTCTGCGTTGCCCGCGGCGGTCGCGGCGGGCGCGGCAATACGCGATTCGCGACGGCGACACATCAGACACCGCGGGAATTCGACCCCGGCGAGCCGGGCGAGGAGCGATGGCTTCGTCTCGAGCTGAAGCTCATTGCCGATGTCGGCGTTGTCGGTCTGCCCAACGCCGGCAAGAGCACGTTCCTTTCGCGCGTGTCGCGGGCGAAACCGAAGATCGCGAATTACCCGTTCACGACGCTCGTGCCGAACCTGGGCATCGTCGATCTGCCGGGTTTCCGGCGCTATGTTGTGGCGGACGTGCCGGGGCTCATCGAGGGGGCGCACGAAGGCGCCGGTCTCGGCGATCAGTTCCTCCGCCATGTCGAGCGCACGCGCGTGCTGATGCACCTCGTGGATCTTTACCCGATGGAAGGTTCACCCACGCCCGAAGAGGCCTATCGGACGATCCGGCGCGAACTGGAACAGTACAGCCCCAAACTCGCGTCCAAGCCGGAGATCGTTGTCGCCAACAAGCTCGATCTCGCGGGCAATGACAACCCGCCCGAGCTCGCCGCCTTCGGCGAGGCCATCGGCGCCAGGGTCGTCGGCATATCCGCCGTCAGTGGACGCGGCGTCGAACGCGTCGCCAACCTCTTATGGGACATGCTCGAAGCCGCCGGTGATCGCCCCACACTCAGTGACGATGACGACGACTAAGCCCCGGCGCGTCCATCGCGCCCTGATGCAGAGTGGGCCATGCCCACCACGCCTGTGAGCAATGGGCCGTGACGACGCCGAGCGCCGATAACACGGCCATCGCGCCACGCAATGCGCCGCCCATCCACCGCAACACTCGTCGATTCCCCGCAACGCAATGTTGCCTCCCATCAACATCCGTTTTGATCCGACGTCTCTGGACATTTGCCGGGTTACCGCGCCTATGATTGTGTGACGACCCACCGCGGACGCTTCTTATGGGCGTTCGAAGATTCCCCGCACAAGATCGATCGGCTGGTCCGCTGGTTGCACTTATGTCTCTCGGACCAACGTGCTGCGACGCGGTTCGCGGCAATGACATCAGGAACGGAGGCGAACCTGCGCGTTCGCTTCGTCGCATCACGCATTGGGGGGAACCATAAGATGATGCTTCGCAAAATGACGGCGCTTGGCATGTTCGCACTCTGTGCCGCGGGATTCAGTGTTTCTCGGGCCCACGCCCAGGTCGGCGATCCCTTCGGATCCTTCGACATCGAAATTCGACAGGGGGGCAACCTCATCGCGCAGGACACTGTGACGATCGGTCCGGGCGGCGATCTGACCGACCTCGATCCGATCTTCGTTGACGGAACGCGCGAAAGCCACACGCAAATCGGCCAGGTGGGGGGCAGCCCCATTATTCTGAAGGTCGTTTCGGAGGGGAGCGACAGCGAGGCCTTCCGCCTCACGCACTGGTACATCGATGTGCCGCTGACGGTCGATCTCATCGACCTGCCGGGCGTGACATCGTTGTTCGATCCGAACGGTGGCAACATCGATGTGACGATCACGGGGCTCGAGTTCTCGAACGGCGCCGCCGTCATGCCCGTCATCGTTCCGACGCCGACGTTCTCCACGTCCTTCATGCGGGACATCAGCGGCAACTTCTATGAGTCGACCGGCGCCAACACGTTCAACCAGTACGGCAACGGTCTCTACGACATTCAGGTCGGCGGCGACAAGTACCTCGATGGCGATCTGTCGGCCTACACGTTCGACATGCTCGCGTCGGGTACGTCCGCTTCGTGGCGCTGGGGCAATATCCTGAACCCCGGCCTGCTGACGAAGGTCAACGACGGTGTCGGCGCCACGATCGATCCGAATTCGCCCGGCTACGTCTTCGAACTCGGTATGGCCATGGCGTTCGTCGCCGTCCCCGAGCCCACGACGGCGAGCCTGATCATCGTGAGCGGCGCCGCGGTCCTGCTGCGACGACGACGCAAGGCCTGAATTCGGCCTCGCGAAGCGAGATAACTAATCACAAAGCGCCGGATTGCGATTGACTCGCGATCCGGCGCTTTTTTCATGCGCCGAAAATTGTTGTTATCGATAACTATCGGTGGAACAAATCCATACTCACTTTATTCCGTTGTTACGTTTCATACGGGAAATAACTAGAGTCGAGAGTCGTTGTGACTTAGAAGCTGGCGCGTGTCGTTGTGACGATTCGTCAGATACCTGGCGAGTGATTCTTGTGTGTTCATAAGCACAGAAAGCGTGCTTGATTCGTACTGGCAACGATGTCGATATGTAGTCTTTGCGATCAACGACCGAAAGGTTACATTGTTGTCTCTTTTTAGTAATCAGGTGGAAAAGGTGCGTGTTCGGTGATAACCGTGGGGCTGGTTCTAACGACGAGAGGAAGATGGGCCAGAAGCAGATCGAACAAGTACTCAGAAGGTGGATTGAAGAGGCGAACTCATCCCAAGGGCGCAAGGCGGAAGAAGAGGACTCCGCACAGTGGGTGACGGCACAGTTCATTCGCTGGTGGCGGGATCAGATAGGGGAGTGTCTCGACTCTGCGGAGTATTCGGCGGCGTGTGTTCGTGATGAACTCACCCGTCGTCGCGCAGACGAGCGATCGCAGGCCGTGATGCACGAGGTCGCGCACCTGCAGAATTCACTCAATGTGCTACGCCAGCATCTGGGGCTGATCGAGTCCGGCGCAAGCGGCGCATAGCCACTTGCGCGTCCGACGATGATTGGTGATCGCGCGTTCGCACAGGCGGACATGCGGGTGATCGCATGCGCACATGAGGACCCGTGCCCATCGTTATCCGAGCATCGTCGCGACGTTCTCTCGCGTCACGGGAGAGATCACGCCTTTTTCCGTCACGATGCCCCGGATCAATCGCGCGGGCGTGACGTCGAACGCGGGGTTCAGGCAGGGCATGTCCTTCGGCGCCGTGACGGACGCGCCGAATCCGCGCACTTCGTCCGCCTCCCGATACTCGATCGGGATGCCGTCGCCGTCGGCGAGTGACAGGTCAAAGGTCGAGCTCGGCGCGGCGACATAGAACGGGATATTGTGCGCGGCCGCCAGGACCGCCACGCCGTAGGTGCCGATCTTGTTGGCCGCGTCGCCGTTCGCCGCGATGCGATCCGCCCCCGTAATCACGAGCTGTATTCGCCCCGACTTCATGACGCTCGCCGCCATGTTGTCGCAGATCAGCTGCGCGTCGATGCCCGCCTGATGCAGTTCCCACGCCGTCAGCCGGGCGCCCTGGAGCAGCGGCCGCGTCTCATCGACGAACACGTGGAACTTTCGCCGGCGCGCATGGGCGCTGTACATCAGCGCCAGCGCCGTTCCATACTCCGCCGTCGCCAGCGCGCCGGCGTTGCAGTGAGTCAGGACGCCATCGTTCTCGGCGATCAGGCGCTGACCGTGTTCGCCGATCGCGCGACACATGGCCGCGTCCTCGTCCCGAATCGCCTGCGCCTCTGCCAATAGCGCTGAACGCGCATCGGCGAAGGACATCCGGCCCAGCGCCGCGGCCCGTCGTCGCATGCGATCCAGGGCCCAGAACAGGTTGACGGCCGTCGGCCGGCTCGTCGCGAGATAGTCGGCGGATCTGTTGACGCAGTCGAGCCACGCGTCGTCCGACGGCGCCGCCTCGTCCAGCGCCGTCACGACGCCGAACGCCGCCGCAACACCGATCGCCGGCGCCCCGCGCACGCTCAGTCGCTTGATCGCGTCCCAGACCGATTGGATGCTCTCGCACTGAATCGTAATGAACGCGCCGGGAAGGCGCGTCTGATCGATCATCTCGAGGAGACCCTGGGCGCCCGCCTCGGGGTTCCACCAGATGGGGCGCAGCGTCTCGCTGGAAGTATGGCTCTGAATCTGTGTCGATTGCGTCATGGCGACGCATCATACGCGACGCGGATCACGCAATCGACCCGATCGCCGACAAACCGAACTGTGACCGCGAGGGAACAGGCCGGCGCAGCTGGAATGAGAAGTCAGTCGCTCATTCCCGGCGAGGCGCCGACGAAGGGCGTTCTTCGCGGAGTGTCGGGACGAGAAGTGATTCTCGTCCCAGCAAACGGCGCCTCGGGACGAGAAGGGATTCTCGTCCCAGCAATCCAAGTCAGGACGGGAAGGGAATCTCATCCCAGCAAACGAAGGGAGTCTCGCCCCGGCAAACGAAGTGATTCTCGTCCCTGCACACCAGTCGTGTAGGTCGGGTCATCGACCCGACAGCGATACTCACGGCAACAGGATATCCAGAAACGCCTGAACGTCCGCCGAGTCCGCCATGCCGTCCACATTCACGTCGGCCGCGGCGTTGTGACACGGATTGCCGTTGGTTCCCACCATCACATCCACCAGTGGCGGCACATCCATCAGGTCGACCACGCCATCGCAGTTGATATCCCCCTTGACGACGGCGCCCTCGAAGTACTGGAACGCCTTGCCGAATGCGCCCAGACCGATCTCGACGCCCATCGTGCGTCCCGGCAGGTCGTCGCAGGGCGGGTGAATGCCGCCCCAGATGCGCGACAGACTCGTCTGATCGGAGGCGTCGCGATAGGAGGCCCACTGCAGCGTGATGTCCATCGTCGGTCCCTCTTCAAACACGAGGAACTCATTCTGCGGACAATGGAATTCGCCCAGGCCATCCGGGAAGTAGGGGCTGCCCGTCATGGCCGTCATGATCTCGGCCGCCGCGCGGCTGTAGGTGCTGTGCCCCGACACATAGCCGGCGAATGGCGGCGTCACGAAGCTCGGCCGCTGATAGGGCCACCAGTTCTCCGCGAGAATCCAGCCCACGCCCGCCGTGTCGGTTTCAGGATCATTGATGAACGTCGGTCCGCGCCACGCCTTCAGCGCGATCTTGCCTTCATTGCCCGCCAGATGCGCGTGTCGCTGACCCGCCGCCGTTGTCGCGCTCGTCACGACTTCGATGTGGCCCGGAACCAGGTGAATGCCATTCGAATTGAAGGAGGGCTGCAACGGATCGGAACACTGCCCCTGGTCGCACATGTAGCGAATCGCCGACACGGGTCGCAGATAGTCATACCATCCCTTCACGCCCCACGACGAGATTGCGACGTCGTGCATCGCGCCGCCCATCACGAGATAGGCCTTCACGTCCCACTCGAGATCGTTCAGCAGGCCTCCCACGCCGCGCCAGCGCTTCTCGAAGCTCGGATGGTCCGACACGTAATTCAGAATCGTGAACCAGTGCCCCGGCGGTGTCTCCGACGCGGGACCGTCCGCCCAGAATTCCGCGAGAATGCGCGTATAGTCGCCCCGCGCGACGATCTGCGGCGTGTAGGGAACGCCCGTGACGGGATTGACCTCATAACCCTGGCCCCAGTCACCGCCCTCCAGATGGTTGTAGAAGGCGGCCCAGTCATCCGCCTTCGGCAGGGGCGAATTGCCAAATGACGCCGGCGAGATGTCGATCATGACGCCGTCCGTCGGATCAAGATGACCGCTCCAGATCGCGACCTGTTCGAATCCCCACTTGTAGTAATCTTCGGTCTCCGTGCCGAGCATCGGCGGGGCGCCGGGATCGTGGTAGACCCAGTAGTCAAAGTTGTCGCGGTTGTAGATCGTCAAAGAGTCGTCCGTCAGCGAGAAGGGCGTGACCTGTCCCCATTCCGGACTGAGAAACGCCGGATACCCGCCGACGATCGGATTGCCGCTCTGATCGATGAAGAAATCCAGGGCGATCGGCTGCCAGCGATTGGGGAATTCGATGTCCGGATTGCCCGGCAGGTCGGGGAGAATCGGCGGGTTGATCGGCTCGTAATGCAGATTCGCATAGTTGCCCGCTTCGTTGGAATGATCGAACAGGCCCATCGCCAGCACCTGCGCCGCGATTCGATTGCCCAGCGCCGCCGGCGTGGGCCCCACCGTCCCCTCATAGCCCTTGTCGTAGCCGAGTGAATCCATCAGCGCGTCGAAGGAGGGAATCGAGATTGCCGCGCCGGGCGAATTGCCGAAGCGCGCCTTGAGCACGCGATAGGCGGCGTAGCTGATCGCCTCGTGGCGGGCGGATTCCACGTCGGCCGCCGTGAGATGCTCGTTGGCGAGAATCTGAACAGCCGTGTCGTCATACGCGGCCCAGGCGTCGTACATCGCCAGCGACACGTGGTAGAGATTCCGAGCGTGGACCGTCGGCCGGGCGAAGTCCTTGCGAATCGCGTTGAGCAGTTCCTCATTCCACATGCGGGCGACGGACTCGGCCCGCACGGTCGGCGCGACGACGGAGAATCCGATAATGGCGAAGATCACCGCCGACAGCAGGCGTCGGCGCGCAGAAAAAGAGCGGGGCGGAGGCATGATTTCCCCTTTGCTTCCAGTTGGGTTGTCGTGAACTGAATTCGATCAGGCCGCCTGGGCGGTCCCGAGTGGCGGTTCTAACCGAATGTCACCACGCGCTTCACGCATTGCATTCGATCCTGTTTCGGACCCGCGCCGGGGCCTGGCAAAGTGGCCTGATTCCCCCGCAGGGCATCCAGGCGGAAGTCGCGCCAACGCCCAAACCGAACTGCGACTGCAAAGGAGCGGGCCAGTGAAGCCGTCACGATCGCGCGCCCGTCAATCCACAGAATCGCCGCCGTGTCGCGTGGCGCGCACGGCTTGCGGGAAGGGATTCCCGCCAGGGGGAGGAACGAGAAAGGAATCTCGTTCCAGCGGCGGGGGGACGAGGATCTGCAATTTGCTGAGACGAGATTCGCAGGGCGGGTTTTACCCGCCTCGCAATTCGCTGGGACGAGAATCCCTTCTCGTCCCCACACGCTGCGGGAGTCCTCCCGCGAAGCGATGCAGAGCCGCCGCGTCCTCGCGGCGACGTATGGCGCGTGACGTATTCTTCGAATCGCCACGCTGAGGACAGCGAGGCTCTGACTTTCTCGCTGCTGAAAGTCGATCGCTGGGACGAGAATCCCTTCTCGTCCCGACACGCCTCGGGATTCCTCCCGCGAAGCGATGCAGAGCCGCCGCGTCCTCGCGGCGACGTATGGCGCGTGACGTATTCTTCGAATCGCCACGCTGAGGACAGCGAGGCTCTGACTTTCTCGCTGCTGAAAGTCGATCGCTGGGACGAGAATCCCTTCTCGTCCCTATGCTCCACGACAAACACCTTCGCCGTCAGACTTCGGCCACGAGTTCCACTTCGACAGCCGCGTTCAGCGGAAGCTCACTGGCGCCGACGGCCGCGCGAACATGTCGGCCCGCCTCGCCGAAGATCTCGACCATCGCATCGCTCGCGCCGTTCGCCACTTTCGGCTGATCCGTGAACCCCGGGGCGCTGTTGACGAAGACCGCCAGGCGCACGATGCGTTTGATATTGTCGACGCCGCCGGCGATGTCCGCCGCAATCGCCAGGCCCGACAACGCGCATCGTCGCGCCGCCGCCTGGGCCTCTTCCAGTGTCGCGTCCATTCCGACTTTGCCGGCCAGCGTGATCGCGCCGTTCTCCAGCGGGATCTGACCGCTGACAAACACGAGGTTTCCCGTCTTCAGCCCCGACACATAGGAGCCGACCGGCCTGGGCGGCGGGGGCAACACGATTCCGAGTTCTTTCAGTTTTTCCGACGTTTTCATTCTTCTTCGTCCTCGCTGTCGTTCTTCGGACTGTCGTCGAGCCCGCGGCCCTTCTTCAGGACCGCCTCGACGTCGATTTCCGTGTTGATGTTGTCCAGTTCGCCGAACGACGCGTTTTCATCCTCGTCGTCGTCATCATCCTCGAACACATGCGTCGGCCGCGGCGCCTCCTCGTCGATCTCGTCCGGATCGACGCCAGCCGCCTCCGCCAGTGTCTCGACAGTCTCATGATCCAGCGTCTGCTGCTCGTCGTCGCCGAGCACGGCGTCCGCAAAGCCTTCGCCGGCCTCTTCGCCGACCTGGATCGGCGCCTTGGAGAGCAGCTCGATCTCGATCTCGTCGAACGATCGTTCCTGCACGACGCGCACGCGCGCCTGCCGCATGAGCTCGAGCAGGGCGAGGAACAACCCAACGGCCTCGGCCCGGCGTCGGCCCGCGAAGATCTGGGCGAATCGCAGCCGGCCGCCTTCCCGATCGAGCCGATCGACGACATCCGCCGCGTGCAGGGAGATCGGCGTGTCGTCGAAGACCACGTCGTGCGTCGCCGCGCCGGCCCCGATGGAGGCCATGACCTTGTTGAACGCCGCAACGAGATCCCAGATCTGCACGTCGTCCAGATCGACCTCGCCCGACTTCTCCATCCGCAGCTTCGCCGGGATGCGCGGCCACTTCGTCGCCTGCGTCTCCGCCCGATCGAGCAGCTGGACCGACGCGTCCTTGTACTTCTTGTATTCCAGGAGCTGCCGGACGAGTTCCAGCCGCGGATCGCCGAAATCCTCTTCCTCGCCCTCCGTCCCCTCGACGGTCTCAGGCCGCGGCAGGAGCATCTTGGCCTTCAGCTCCATGAGGACCGTGATCATGATGAGGAAGTCGCCGGCCACGTTCGGGTCGATCGACTGAAGCATGTCGACATATTCGATGTACTGCTTCGTGATCAGGGCGACGGGAATGTCGTTGAGCTCCACCTCGTTGCGGCGGATCAGGTAGAGGAGCAGACCCATGGGGCCGGCGTAAATGTCCGTCTGTACGCGGTATTCCTGCATGGGTGTGTATCGTAACCCTACGCCGTCGCGACGACGAGGGGGCATGAGTTTCGAGTTTCGAGTGTCGAGTAGGTCGGGTCATCGACCCGACATCCGCTGGGACGAGAATCCCTTCTCGTCCCCACGCCCGGCGGGCCATCGACCCGAAATCCGCCATGCGGCGAATTGTGGTTCATGAATGACGACATCGGATCGAATGTGGATTCAATCAGCCTGAAGGGCTGACATAGCCGTAGCCCCGGGTGAAGCGAAGGCCGCGATTGCGGACGGGTGGCCCATCTTTTCAAAGATGGGGGCGCGACGATGCGCACGAGAGCGGATTTTCGTTAACGGGCGCCACTCACATTCCTATCGTCGCGCCCCCACCCCTGAAGGGGTGGGCCACCCGACCAGGTCGCGATGACGCCGGACTTCGAACCACGCGCGTCAGCAAGGATTGGATGGCATGCTTGCCCCGAATGGCAAGCATGAGAAGTCGCGACGACGCCGGACTTCGAACCACGCGCGTCAACAAGTGGCCTGGCGATCGTCAGCCGCTCAGCAAGAGCGAACTCAGTCAGCGGCGCTGAAGATCCTTCAACGATTTCGCGGTTCGTCGATCGTCGCGCCCCCACCCCTGAAGGGGTGGGCCACCCGGCACTCGCAACTCGCAACTCGTCACTCGCAACTCGCGACTCGAAACTCGCAACTACTTCCCACTCACCATGATCCCGCACGCCGATCGCACACGCTCCATAACCTTCTTCGCCTCGGCCCGCGCCTTGCGGCCGCCTTCCGCAAGCACATCCTCGACATACGCCGCGTCTTTCACCAGCGCCTCGCGCTTCTCGCGGGCCGGACCGAACCGCTCCTCGAACAGCTCCGCAAGCCGCTTCTTCACATCGCCGTAGCCCATGCCGCCGGCGCGATAGCGATTCACCCATTCGGCAGTCTCTTCCGGCGTCGTGAACAATTTGAGCAGGGCGAACACGTTGCACGTGTCCGGGTTCTTCGGATCCTCGACGGGCGTCGAGTCCGTCTTGATGCTCATGATCTTCTTCTTCGCGCTCTTGGCCGCCTCAAAGATGCCGATCGCGTTGCCGTAGCTCTTGCTCATCTTCTCGCCGTCGATGCCGGGGACGATCGCCGCGTCGTTCAGCTTCGCCGCGGGCTGCTTCAGCAGATTCTCGCCATATACGCCGTTGAAATAGCCCGCCATGTCCGCCGTCATCTCGATGTGCTGGACCTGGTCCTTGCCGACGGGCACCAGATCGCTGTCGACAATCAGAATGTCCGCCGCCTGCAGCACGGGATAACAGAAGAGCCCCATGCTCGCCGCCTGGCCCTTGGCGACTTTGTCCTTGTAGCTCACGGCGCGTTCGAGGAGCCCCTTGCCCGTCACGGTCGAGAGAATCCACGTCAGTTCGGTCACTTCCGGCACATCGCTCTGGCGATAGAGACACGCCTTGTTTGGATCGAGTCCCACGGCGAGGTAGTCGAGCGCGACGTCGATCGTGAGCTGTCGCAACTGTGCCGCGTCCTGAATCGTGTTCAGGGCGTGGTAGTTCGCAATGAAGATGAAAGTGTCACATTCATCCTGCCCCGCGACATGCTGCGACATGGCGCCGAAGTAATTGCCCACATGAAGCTGGCCCGAAGGCTGAACACCGCTGAGTACGCGTTTTCGCATGAATCTCTCTGTCGTTTGGTTACCCAATGCGCCGCTGGCGCATGCGTTTTCCTGGTTCCGTATTGACGATTGGAACGTGACGCTCGCTCGCGCCGTCCCTTCAGAGCCTCGCTGTCCTCAGCGTGGCGAATCGTCCAGAACACGCAAACCTCACTCCGCCGTGAGGACACGGCGGCTCTGACTGGCGTCGTCGCTACTTCGAATAAACGTGGAACCCGCGACCGCTTTTGCGACCGTTGTGGCCCGCGTCCACCATCTTCCGCAGCAGCGGGCAGGGGCGGAACTTCGGATCGCCCAGGTCCCGATGCAGCACTTCCAGAATGTTCAAACACACATCCACGCCGATGAAGTCTGCCAGCGTCAGCGGTCCCATCGGGAAATTGCAGCCCTGCTTCATGATCTCGTCGATCGTCGTCGCGTCGGCCACGTTCTCCATCAGCGCGAAGGCCGCCTCGTTGATCAGGGGCATCAACACGCGATTGCTGACGAAACCCGGCATGTCGTTGCAGCGCAGCGGATTCTTGCCCATCTTCTTCGCGAGCGACTCGACGATCTCGATCGTCGCGTCGTCCGTCTCGATGCCGCGGATCACTTCGACGAGCGACATCAGCGGCACGGGATTGAAGAAGTGCATGCCGATGAACTTCGTCGGCCGATCCGTCGCGGCGGCCAGCTTCGTGATGCTGATGCTGCTCGTGTTGCTCGCCAGGATCGTCTGCGGCGTCATCCGCTTCTGAAGTTCGCCGTAGAGCGTCGTCTTCGCGTCGAAGTTCTCGTAGATCGCCTCGATCACGATGCCGACCTTCGACCAATCGACGTCGTCCAGGCTCGCCGCCTTCTTCAGCCGGCTCTTCGCGCCGTCGGCCACGTCCGCCGGGACCTTGCCCTTCTCGACGAGTTTCGACAGGCTCTTACCGATACCGTCCAGCGCCGAGGCGACCTGGTCGGCGTTCGCGTCGTACACGTATGTTGTCAGCCCGGCCGTCGCCGCGACCTGCGCAATTCCTCGGCCCATCGTTCCCGAGCCGATCACCAGAGCGGTCTCAATAGACATGTTGCTTCTCCCGGTTGCCATCACTTTGCATTCGTCAAAATCGCGCCACGCGTCATCCCACGCGCGACGCCGCCATCCGGGATCATAAGGCGGATCCGAATTACCCGCGATGTTGAAGCGGATGGACGGGTGGCCCACCCCTTCAGGGGTGGGGGCGCGACGATGAATACGCGCAGGGAACGCATGAACTGATTCGACGATCGGGTCGCGAGCGGATCAAACGGGTATCGGGTGGGGGCGCGACGATACAGACTCGGAACGAACGCATGATTTGTTCGCGCGTCGATCATCGTGACCCCACCGCGGGACGTGGTGGGCCACCCGGCTGTAGGGCGGGTTCCACCCGCCAATTTGTTTACAGCTCCGCAATCGATCGATGCACGTCCAGATTGCGAAGCGCCGCCCGATACTCCTCGACCCACTGCGCCGACGCCGAATCCGGATCGGGTGTCTTCGCCGAGAGCGACAGCGCCACGTCGAGCAGCTCGTTCGTCGAAATGGCCGACGGGGGACGCGCCACGCTGTAGTGCGGTTCATCTTCCCGATCGATCCTGTGCAGGAATCCGTGCTTCGCCAGGGCCTCGAGCATTGCGTCGATTGTCGCCGGCGGGGCGTTGACCACTTCGACCAGATCGTCCGAGTGGACGGGCTCGCCCTTCACGAACGCGACGCTCGCCGCCTTCATCAGCACGACGATCGTCGCCGGGTCGATGACGACCGGCGGCTCCGTTCGGAAACTCAGCCCCGCGCCCAGGCGCTTGCCGACCATCTGCGTCGTGTGCGCGATCTCCAGGCCATACAGGACGACCAGCCACAGGAAGTAGATCCACATCAGGAACAGCGGGACCAGACCGAGCGAGCTGTAGAGAATCGTGAACGCCGAGTTCTCTTTGCTGAACGACCAGGCGATGTACCAGCCGAACAGGTTCGTCGCGCCCGTCCAGAGAATCGCCGCGATCAGGGCGCCCAGGGCCGTCGCCCGCAGTCGCATTCGCGCGTGCGGCACGAGGACATACAGCGTGACGAGCAGCAGCCACACGGAGAGGAACGATGTGATGATGGCGATCGTCCGCGCGAACGGTGTCACAAGGCTCGTCTCTGAGACAATCCGCATGAACTGCGTCCGAAAGTGAAAACTCAGATAGAGGAGGATGGGACCGATCGTGACCATCGTCCAGTAAAGCGGAATCCGTCGCCCCAGCGGCCGATGCTCCGACGTCTGGCAGATCGTGTTGAAGCTGCGTTCGATCGTCGTGATCAGGCTGATCGCGGCCCAGCTCAGGACCAGGGCGCCGATGACGCCGACGGCCTTGCCGCTGATCTGGCTGTCGATGCTCGAAACGAATTGTCGACACCATTCGGCGAGTGTCAGTGTTTCGTCCGGGCTGCGCACGTTCTCGAGATTCGCCGCTTCGAGAATCTGCTCAACGAGATTGCCGAAGATCTCCGCGCCGCCGAAGGCCCGGAAGATCAGGATCGCAATGACGATGACCGGCACGAGTCCGAAGATCGTCCGAAAGGCCAGGGCCGCCGCCATCTGGCTCGCGCGATTCTCGCGCAGCCGGCGGAATCCCTGTACACACAATTCCAGCGAGAACCGCAGCCGGTACTGTCCCCGGGACAGCTGGTCGATCGGTGTGCTCAACAGCCGCCCGATCCAGGATTTTCCGCTATTCAGATCCGCCATGCGCGCGCCTCGACCTTCTCCTGATCGGTCCGATCATCAGGCGGCATCATTCTATCGCGGTTTTTGGCGGCGGGATCCGCCCTCTGGAGGGGCCAAAAGAGGAGGCGGGAGGGCGCCAATCGCCACCAGCACGAATCCGACGGCGCCTGGCCCCTCCCGCGGGGCCATGTTCGTTCATTCTGTCGCTGGGACGAGAAACCCTTCTCGTCTTGTCGCCGGGGTCGCTGGGACGAGAATCCCTTCTCATTCGCTCGGACGAGATTCCCTTCTCGTTCGCTGGGACGAGATTCCCTTCTCGTCCCCACGCTTAGCGGGAGTTCTCTCCCGCATCCCCGTCCATCGCCGCTCACAAGTCAGAGCCGCCGCGTCCCCGCGGCGACGTATCGCGTACGGCGTGTTCTTCAAGTTCGCCACGCTGAGGACAGCGAGGCTCTGATTTCTCGCTCGGACGAGACTCACTTCTCATTCGCTGGGACGAGATTCCCTTCTCGTCCCCACACGCACGCGCAGACAATCCCCTACGCCACGCCGATCGTGATCGACGCCGTGTATCCGCCATTCCCATCCGATTCGACGTTCAGCACAACGTCGTTGTCATTCGGGAAGATCCCGTCCGAGGCGTTCAGCGTCGACCGCTGGCCGCGCTGGTTGTAGGGCGCGTTGTTCGCATAGACCTCGTCCGTCAGATCGTCGGAGAAGAAGAACTGCGTCGTCACGACACTCTGCGAACTTAAGTGAACCTTGGCGTGAATGTGGACGGCGCGGCCCTGGTACCAGCCGGGATAGATCGTCTGAATCGTCGCCTTGCCGTTGGTGTCCGTGATCTGGGCGCCGCGCAGAAATGTCTCGCCACGCGTGCCTTCCGACTGAAACCCGGAATAGGATCCCTCCGCGTCGGCGTGCCAGATCTCGAACACAACATCGGGAATCGGCTCGCAGGTGTTCGCCTCGACGATCGTTGCCGTCAGCGCCAGGGGAACCCCCGCCTTGCCCTCCGTGATGTCCGTCCGAAGCAGGTCGACGTCGATGTAGTACGGGCCCTCCGTGAGTTCCGGCGTCAGCACGCAATCGACGTTGCCGACACTCCCGCTCGTCGCGCTGGTTCCCGTGTTCGTGTTGCTGTTCGAACCGGTCGTCAGGCCGTTGGCCAGACGCTGCAGGTTGACGTTGCAGCCCTCGACGCCTGCGCCGAGGGCGAACAAGCCGCCCGCCTGTAACATCCGTCGCCTGGAAACACCGTCCTTCGGCGCTTCATCGTTCTTGCTCATCACTGTTTCTCCTGGGTCGGAAGGAAAATCCTACGCCTGTCGCAGTCGCGGCGCTCCGCCACCGAAGTCATGCATATGCTCCATCGAATCGAGATCCGAAGGCGTGACACCGGCGCCAATGACGCGCGAAACGGAATCGATGACGGCGTTGAACGACGCGATGACGTGATCGCCGTTGTACGAAAGACGCGTGTGAAGCGAGGAATTGTAGAGGTTGTCGGCCTGGTTGCTGGCCGGATTGCGGCCGGTGTGCTGATTGTACGGCGACTCCGTGGCGAAGATCTCATCGGAGACGGCGTCGTCGAAGTACATCTGGCTCGTGAAGTTGAACGTCGTCGTCGGGCCGCTGAACTTTCGGATGCGATAGTGGATATGGACTGTGCGGCCCTGGTACCAGCCGGGGTAGATCGTCGTGAACCGCACGTTACCGTGGGCGTCCGTGACCTGGTAGCCGCGCAGCCACTTCTGACCGATGTTGTTCGGATTGCCCTGGCCGCTGACATCGGAATACGCGCCGAGCGCGTTGCAGTGCCAGACGTCGACCCACGTGTCGGCGGCCGGTACGCACTGGCCGTCCTGAAGCTCGGCGACGTTGATCATCAGTCGCAGGGGCAGGCCCGCCTCGATGGCGCCGGTCGACGGATCCGAGCGGATGTCCGATCGATTCAGCAGCTCGTCCACCCAGAAGGGGCCCTGCGTCTGGCTGATGGTCGTCGCGCAGTCATACGCCTGGCTCGTTTTTGCGAGGACACTTCCCGTGATCGCGGCCGCCCCCGCGGCGCCCAGTCGGAGCACGTCCCGGCGGCTGTGGAATTCTGAATGCTCTTTCTTCATCGTGTCGCTCCCGTGGCGATTCGCGCGTGGCGCGACGCCCTCTATTCGCACGTCGCGCCGCCGAGCAGGTCGGCGACGAACAAGGCCAGGTCATTCGCGTCGATCCCGTCGACGCCGTCCAGATCTGCGCATAGACAGCTTCCTTCGTCGCCGATCACGCACTGCGTGAAGGCGTGAATGTCGGCGCCATCCACGCGGGTGTCACCGTTGATGTCGGCCGGGCACGCGCATTCCGTGCTCGCCACGGCGCGGAACTGCAGACAGAAGCTGTCGTTCGTCCACCAGGCGGCGCCGGCGTCCGGCGATGTTCCCCATTCGTTCGTGAATCCGTCGCCCGATCCCGCGTTCGATTCCGAGAAGGACCACGTGAACGTTCCTCCGCTTGTCTCCAGGACCAGCCAGTAGAGTCGGTCCGCCGCAAGCGGAATGGCGCCGCCGCCGAACGTCGTCTCCGCCGGATCGCTCGCATAGGTTTGCGGCGGAGTCAACGTTCCGACGTAGGCGCCCGGCTCCAGTCCGCCGTCTTCATAGACGTGCAGTGTCGCCGTTCCGCTCTGCGACGGATTCCCCATATGAAGCGTGACGCTCGACAGCTGTCGCATCGAGTCGTCCGTGAGAAAGCTGACGGCGAACGTGACCGTGTCGGAAGCCGATTCCACTCCCCCCGTCGGTTCCGACAGGTTATCCGTAAGCACGATCACGTCGCCGAAGGTAGATGGGCCGAACGACATCATGACAGTCGCCATGGCCCATACGAGAGAGCGATTCATTCGCGAGTTCATGTCGCGTCCTTGAGTTCGAGGTAAGGCTCGGCGCGCCCGCATGCGCGTGTTGAGTGTGCGATCCTAGTCACGTGAACCTGAAGAGAACGTGAAGACAGAGGCCGTCGCGAGAGGATTTTCCGCAATTGGCGATAACTTCATACCGTCATCGACATGGCAGGCCGGCGGCGAGGCCCCGCTTCGGCGCGCAACGCCTCCCGGAGGCGCTGAATGGCGTGAAGTCGTGGTCGGCGGGGGAAGGACGCAAGGGCGCCGTCAGGCTCTGCTGATCATGCCGGCGCCGACGTCGCGCGGCAGGCGCACGATGAATGTCGATCCGGCGCCCACGCGACTCTCGCAGGTGATCGTACCCCCGTGCGCGTCGACGATCCGTTTGCAGATGGCCAGCCCCAGCCCCGTGCCGCCGGCGTCGCGATTGCGATCGTCGTCGACGCGATAGAAGGGCTCGAAGAGATGCCCGATGTGCTCCGCCGGTATTCCGGCGCCCGTGTCCTCGACGCACAGGGTCATGTCGTCCGCCGCCACGTCGGCGAACACACGAACACGCCCGCCGCTGTGGTTGTAACGAACGGCGTTCGTCAGGAGGTTGGTCAGGAGCTGATGAATCCGCCCCGCATCCGCGAGCGTTTCCATCGGCGCCACGTCGTTGACAATCGTGACATTCCGTTCGGTCGCCAGGTGCGAGACCATGCCGATGGCCTCGTCGACGGCGACGCGCAGGTCGAACCGCGTCAATTCGAGCGTCAGCCGTCCCGCGTCCGATCGCGCGAGCAGCAGCAGCGATTCGACAAGCCCCTTCATTCGCGTCGACGATCGCTGGCACGCCTCGATGGTCCTGCGGTATTCCTCGGCCGATCGCTCGCGCGACAGCGCCAGTTGGGTCTGCGTGTGAATCACGGACAGCGGCGTTCGAAGTTCATGCGAGGCGTCCGCTGTGAATCGCACCTGTCGCCGCAGCGCCTCCGACAGACGATCAAACGCCCCGTTGAGAACGACCGCCAGCGAGCGCAGCTCCGCCTGCGTCATTGCCACGTCGATCCGCTGCGACAGGTTCGACGCCGAGATATTCTCCGCCACGCGCGTCATGGCCCGGATCGGCCGGACGCTTCGACGCGAAATCACCCAGCCGCCGGCCAGTCCGACAAGAAGCACGGCCGCGCCGGTCCCGATCTGTATCAGTCCGAGGCGCCACCACTGTGCCCGCTCGGGCGCCAGGGATCGACCCACAACGACGCATGTGTCGAAATCGCCATAGGCGATCGCTTCCCGCAAATCGCCGCGCTGCCGAATCTTCGGTGGCTCGGGCTGGGCCTGCATCGACCAGCGCCGAACGCCGGGATGCGGTGTCTCCGGCGCGTACCGACTCTCGGCGATGACGTTTTCAAAATGCCACACGCGATAGTAATGATGGCCACCGGCGTCGCCGCCGCTTGCCGCCCATTCGGCGGGCAGGTGCACGTCCGGCGTGAAGGGCGCCCGGCGCGTTCGACGCCCCGTCCCACCGCCGTCGCGATCGAACGGACGTCGTTCACCTCGATCCGTCGAATCCGGCGAGTCCAGGGCGTCGAGATCCGGCAGGTCGAAATCCGACATGGAAAAATCCCGGTCATCAAACCCGGGCGGTTCGCGACGCCGTTCGCCTTCCTGCGAACGACGGGCGCCCGGCGGTGGCGGCTGAATACCCGCCGCCAGCGTCTGCGCGGATTGGGCCAGCTCCGCGTCGATCTGCTGCATTCGCATGCGCCGAACGCTCGTGTGTCCGACCACGACGAATGCGACGACGATCGCAACCAACAGGGCCGCATGCCAGAGCTGCAGCGACCATTGGATCGATCTACGCATGAATCATGTACCCTTCGCCGCGCCGCGTCTTGATGACGTCCCTGCCGAGCTTGCGACGCAGGTTCGCGATATGAACATCGACGACGTTGGACAGTCGATCGTCCGTTTCGTCGAAGAGGTGCTCGTAGATCTGCGTTCGAGAGACGAGACCGTCGGCGTTCGTGGCGAGCAGTTCCAGCAGCGAATACTCCGTCGGCGTGAGCGGGATGTCCTGGCCACGCAGGTCGACGGTCCGCCGGACGGTATTGAGGTGGATGTCGCCGATGTGAATGACGGGCGAAGGCCGACCCGCCGCCCGCCGGGCCAGCGCGCGCAGTCGCGCGATCAGTTCGGGGAGTTCAAAGGGTTTTGTCAGGTAATCATCCGCGCCGCCGTCGAGTCCGGCGATGCGATCGTCGAGGCCATCCCGGGCTGTCAGGATCAGGACCGGCGTATCCCGATGGCGCCGCAGCTGCCGAAGCACGTCCATGCCGTTGAGTTCCGGGAGCATCAGGTCCAGGACGACGGCGTCGTATTCCGTGATCCTGGCCTTCGAAAGCCCGGATTTTCCGTCCGCGGCGCCGTCGACGGCCATGCCCGCCTCGCGCAGCGATCCCATCACGGCTTGCAGCAGATCAGGCTCGTCTTCGATCACAAGAACACGCATGGCGGATCTCCAGGGGTTCGATTCCGGTCTCCGGCGGCGCTGTGACGCGGAGCGCCGGGCAGGTGGGCCGGGTCGACGCTGTTGGGGCGCTTTGATGGGAAAAACGCCGGGCCTGAAGATTTATTCGAATCGGGCGGCTACCAATTCAGGCATAAAGGCGGGATGGATTCGGACGTGCCGACGAGGCGCGCTAAGAGTCTGAGAAGATCCGGGCGGATGGTTGCCGCCAGCCCGATCCCGGATTGAAATAGGCGGAACCGGGGGGGGGCTGCGCCGCCTCCGAGGTAACCGAAATCAGACCGCCGGTAATCGGCGGACCGGAGAATCGACATGGCCAGGTCCCTCGCGATCGTCTTGCTCTTTCTGTCCATCTCTATCCCTCATATCAGTACTGCGAGAGCCGATGAGCCGGCCATCAAGGCCGACGAGGGCCTGCCGCTGATCGACTGGTCAGACGCGGCCGCCTATGTTGGCAAAGAGGTCGTCGTCCAGGGGAAGATCGAGGCCACGGGCCGATCTCGCACGATCGTCTTTCTCAATTTCGATCGGGCCCGCTCATTCACGGCGATCGTCCGGAAGGCCAGCGAGTCGAATTTCCCGACGCCGCCCGACGCCATGTACGCCGGCCGGCTGGTCCAGATTCGCGGCCGGATCACGACCTTCAAGGACAAGCCCCAGATCGAAATCACGCATCCCGACCAGGTGAAAATCGTCGACAAGCTCGGCGAGCCCGCCGCAGCGGCCGGCAAGTCGGCGGCGCCGAAGAAGTTCGAGGGCGTCGTCACGATCGCGACCTACAACGTGCTCAACCTCTTTGATAACCACGATGACCCGTATCACGACGACGAGGGGACCCCTCAGAAGCCTCGGGAGCAGCTGGAACACCTTGCCAGGACGATTCACACGGTCGACGCCGATGTCATCGCCCTGGAAGAAGTTGAGAACCGCGGCATTCTGGAAGACTTCAATCGCGCCCTGCTGAGCGATATGGGCTATCAGAACGTCGTCTGCTTCGAGAGCAACGACGGTCGCGGCATCGATTGCGCCGTGCTTTCGCGGTTTCCCGTGGGGCCTGTGACTTCCTATAGGCACCTTCGGTTTGACGACGGCCTGGGCGGCAGGACCGCCTTTCGTCGCGACCTGCTGTGCGTGCGGATCGAGCCGCCGGGCGCCGCGTCATTCGATGTCTATGTCGTGCACCTCAAGAGCAAGCGGGGCGGCGACGCCTCCGAGCCCGTGCGGATGGCTGAGACCGGCGCGATTCGGGCAATCCTCGACGCCAGGCTCGAGCATGACCCCAGATCGATGTTTGTTCTCTGCGGCGACTTCAACGACACGTGGGACAGCAATCCGATCAGGCGGCTCCGCGGCGACGGCGCCACGGAACTGCGGGCGTTCATTCGGGATCTGCCGAAGGACACGAACACCTACAACAAGGCGCCCTATCAGAGCATGATCGACTTCATCTTCTGCTCGCCGGAAATGGCGAAGCGCTACGTCGCCAGGTCGATCCATGTGATCAACGGCACGATTGAGTCATCCGGCTCGGATCACAACCCTGTCATCGCGAAATTCGATGTGGGCAAACCTGCGACGGGACGGGTGAATGCGTCCGCGGCGACGCCTGTCGCGGCCGGCGTCGGTAATTAGTCGTTTGTCTAAATACTGCCGACGCGGCCCCGAACGCCTGTGGCGGGCGCGACTTTCGCCGGGAAGATTCCGGTAAATTCTTGTCTGCGCCGCCGCAAATCTCGAAAAAAGTCGACGAAACAGGGACCTTGTCTCGCCAGCCCCTGGCGGCCCGGGCGATGAGCGTCGCCGCACGGCAAAATATCGAGCGAAATCGAGAAGATTCCGGACGCAACTGTAACCTTATTTGCCGCATGTGGTTGCGCAGTCGCTTTCCATGGGTGGGTGGCGCAGTTTTTGCCTTTGGGTTTCCGGCATGCGAAAAGCCGTAAGTCCTTGTCCTGGCTTAGGAAACTGGCCCCAAAAAATCTCGCTTCTCAGGGCTGACTGCCGTTGACATCAAAAACAAGGTAGGACTAAACTCCGCGCTCATTGCTTGGCGATAAAGCCAGAGCGGTTAAGCCCGTGTTGGCGCGGCAACTTTGAGTCTTCAATTGACCGATGCGGTTTCGTTCCCGCCGCCCGGAGTTGTTGAAGTGCTCCAAAGTGGAAGTGAAAGCAAAGAGTCAGGGAACGATTGATGAGAGGTAGTTAGGATGAGACTGTTGGATTTCGTGATTTCGGCGTTGATCGGTTTCATCGATCTGAACCCGCTGCTCGACCTCGTCTTCACGCCGCTGGCGTGGGCGCTGGTTTGGTTCGGCGGCAACGACTAATTGCCGTTGAGTAATCAGCGGACGTACGTCTGACAAAAGTTGTTTTTTAGAAAAGGATAGCACAATGCGACTTCTGGACTTTGCGATTTCGGCGTTGATCGGTTTCATCGATCTCAACCCGCTTCTCGACCTCGTCTTCACGCCGCTGGCGTGGGTCCTGGTTTGGTTCGGCGGCAACGACAACTAAGTCGTCTGCTGAACTGGAACCACGGGTCTGCAAGACGGGTCCGAGGCACACCACCTCACGGGAGTGTGCGATGGTTCGGCGTCGCGATTGCCAATTTCGCATCGTTGACGCACACTTGACCGGCGCCCTTCGTCGGCGCTTCCGTCAAGCCCGATCTGCAAGACCGACCGAACAGGTCGAGTTCTGCTTACTGCTAGCAGCAAGCAGGACCTGAGCGTAAGCTCGCTTAGGTCCTGTTTTTGCTTTTTTACACCCCGCTCCATATTCACTGCGGCGCCGCCCGTCGGCGATTGACCCATCTCGCGCGTCGCCGCATAATCCCCGCCCTGATAACGACTTCTGCCTCGCAAAAAGGAATGGATTTCATGCGCCGCGTCATTATCGCTGTTCTCGCTCTCGTTCCCTTCACCGGCATGTCCTGCGAGCCGCCGCTCCAGTGCGCCAATCCGCTCGATGGCTCCGACTTCGGGTTCACGCTGAGCGTCCCGACCAGCCTCAACTGTGACGCCTCGCTTCCCAGTCCGAACGCCATCATCAAGGGTTTCGTTGTCTATCGACAGGCGGGGACCGACGTGCAGCTGGTGGTCCTCGTGGCCGACGCCACAAACTCCGACAATATCGACGTCTCCGGTACCGGCGCGAGTTCTGAAGACTGCAACGACATCGGCGACTATACGAATTCCAACGGTGTCACCTTCCAGCGCTGCATGTTCTCAGGTGACCAGGGCGTCTCCTACGCCGGCTTCGTCGAGCTGCCGGGCGGCGCCAACCGATTGCTGATTTCACTGATCGCGCCGGCGGACGACGCGTCCTTCTCCGGTCTGCTTGAAGACGTCCTCGACGGCGTGGCGTTCTGATTGTCGGAACGCCCGTCCGCCTTGTACGGGGGTTGAGTGCACGATGGCCAGAGTTGAAGTCCCGGAAGGCGTTTGGCTGCGATGCGATGGCTGCAGCCAGATGATCTTCAAGAAAGTCCTCGAAGAGAACCTGCGCGTCTGCCCGCTTTGCGGCCATCACTATCGCGTCGATGCCCGTGCGCGCGTGGCGCAACTCGCCGATACCGATACGTTCGAGGAATTCAACGCGGAACTCGTGTCGACCAACCCCCTCGAGTGGACGGACAGCAAGGAATATTCCGAGCGTCAGGAAGAGGCGAGGAAACGCACCGGCCTGACAGAGGCCGTCATCACGGGGAAGGCCTACATCAAGGGCCGACCCACGATCCTCGCCGTCATGGATCCCTTCTTCATCATGGGTTCCATGGGCGCCGTCGTGGGTGAGAAAGTCACGGCCGCGATTGAGCGCGCGACGGATGACAATCTCCCCGTTGTCATCGTCACCTGCTCCGGCGGCGCCCGCATGCAGGAAGGTCTCGTCAGCCTTATGCAGATGGCGAAGACGTCCGCCGCCATCGCGCGACACGATGACGCCAAAGGTCTCTACATCACGGTGCTGACGGACCCGACGACGGCCGGTGTCGCCGCGAGCTTCGCTTCGCTTGGTGACATCGCGCTGGCCGAACCCAAGGCCATGATCGGATTCGCCGGTCCCCGCGTGATCTGGAATACTGTGAAGACGGAACTGCCCGAGGGCTTCCAGACCGCCGAGTTCATGCTTGAGCACGGCTACGTGGATCGCATCGTCGAACGCTCGGAACTCCGCAACGAGATCGCCCGCATCATCGACTACTGCGGCCGCTGAAATCCTGCGCATGTCGCAATGTCAGAAGACCTTTTCATTTTGACGTATTGAAATTTCGACATTTCTCGCCTCGTTCCATTTACGAACGAACTTTCAACACGCGCCGCGACAGCTCGTTCCGCTAAGATCTCGGCCATGGTCGCGATGAACATTCTCTGGCTCGTCCTCGGCGCCGGCGTTCTGGTTCTGGGTGGCGAACTCCTCGTCCGGGGCTCGGCCGCGCTGGCGCGAGCGCTGGGCGTCTCGCCCATGATCGTCGGGCTGACGGTCGTGGCGCTCGGCACTTCCGCGCCGGAACTCATCGTCTGTGTGATGGCCAGTCTCAACAAGCAACCCGACATCTGCGCCGGCAATGTTGTCGGAAGCAACATCCTCAACGTCCTGCTCGTCCTGGGGATCACGGCCATCATTTGTCCGCTTCAGGCCAGCGCCGCCTTTGTTCGGCGCGAAGTTCCGATCGCCCTCGGCGCGAGTCTCCTCCTGTGGGGGCTCAGCTGCGACGGCGTCATCTCGCGCAATGACGCCGGACTCCTCGTTGTCCTTCTCGTCGCCTACATGGCGATGACGGTCTGGATCGCGCGCCGGGAAGCGACGCCCGTCGCCGAGGGCTACGCCGAACTGCAGGCGACGTCGCGCAAGGCCGGGACGCTTCTGAACATGGTTCTTATCCTGGCGGGACTGTTGCTGCTCGCGTGGGGCGCGGACCTGTTTCTTGGCGGCGCCGTCGCCATCGCCAAGTACTTCAAGGTCAGCGAGGCGGTCATCGGTCTCACACTCGTCGCCTTCGGCACGAGCTTCCCCGAACTGGCCGCGTGCCTCATTGCGGCGCTGCGCAAACATCCCGATATCTGCCTGGGCAATCTCGTTGGCAGCTGCATCTACAACATCTTCGCCATCGTCGGCGTCAGCGGACTCGTGGCGCCATTGCCCATCGCCCCTGACATGTTCCGCCTCCATATCCCCGTCATGGTCGGAGCGGCCGTGCTGCTTCTGGTCTTCGTGACGACGGGCTATCGCGTCAGCCGAAAGGAAGGGGCGGCCCTGCTGATGTGTTACGCGGGCTACGTCGGCTGGTCACTGTGGATTCACTTCCAGTCAACGTGACGCGCAGCCAACCGAACTGCGACCGCAAGGGAGCCAGGCCAGCGCAGCCGGACATGACGCGCCGACGTGTTTCACAGCGTGGGGCCTGGTTGCAGGTCGCGCCAACGGTATGCGATTGCCAGGCGCCGCTCACATTTCGAGCGCCGCACAGCCGCCGCCGCCTGGACCGCGCCTGCTCGACTTCCGCATGCTTGCCTTTGAGGGCAAGCATGCCACCCCGTCCACCGCGACGGGGCGGACCGAACTGCGACCGCAAGGGAGCCAGGCCAGCGCAGCCGAACATGACGCGCCGACGTGTTTCACAGCGCGACGTACAATGACCGCCGCATGCTAGAGGCGCCCACACAACTCCACATCGCCGGTCTGTCCATCGCGCTGTTCGACGCGACGCGTGTCCTCGACGATCTGCGCGCGCTTTACGCCGACTTCGCGGAGCGCACGAACGCCTTCAGGGCCGACGCCCGCAACCCCCATCTCTGCGCGGCGGGTTGCAGTGCTTGCTGTAAGAAAGGCGCCGTCTTCGCTGTCACGCTCGTCGAGGCGTTGGAGCTGTCGCTCGCGATCCACGCCCTTCCGACATCCGTGCGAGACAATGCGAGCGCGGCCGCGAGAGAGCTGGTGCCGGAGCAACATCGCGTCTTCGCCGGCGCTGAAGGTCCCGCCGATCAGCCGGGCCGACGGGAAGAGCCCATGTTCTCCCGGCGCATCGGCGCCCTCAATCGCGAACTGGGGCCCGCCTGCCCGCTGCTCGCCGATGACCTGTGCAGTGTGTACGCCGCGCGCCCTTTGCTTTGCCGAGCCTACGGTTTCCCGGTCGACGCCTACGCCGTGCGCGCCGACGGCGCGATCACCTTTCGCAGCCTGTGCGTCCTCTATGAGGGGAAACAGCTCGTCGATTACGTCCGCGCCGAAACGATCCGAACGCAACTGGAAGAGTTGTCGGATCGTCTGGCCGGCAATCGTTCCGTGGGGCGGTTCACGTCGATTGAAGCCATTGTGGCGCGTATCGACTGATGTCGTATCGATGAGCCGACGCATGTCTGCGATGTCAGAGCCTTGGGCGTTTCGATGCGAGCCGCTTCCGTTCCGAGCCGCCGCAGTGATGCGGCGGTCGACATGCAATCGTGAACGTGGCTGGCGGAACGACCGAGCCATGACTGGCCCGGCTCGGAAGCGGATTCGCAAAGCGCGAACATAAGTCGAGTCGCCGATGAACCGAGCCGCGAGCGTCAGCGAGTCGGTCGCGCGGCGCAAGCATCGCGAGCGGGGCGGGAAGGGAATCCCGCCCATTGTACGTACGGGATAGGAATCCCGTACCAGCCTCCAGCGAGGAGGAACGAGAAAGGAATCTCGTTCCAGCGATCTCGTTCTAACGATCGCGGCTCGACTTTGACGAATCGCTTTCATTCAGAGCCGCCGTGTCCACACGGCGACGATTCGCGCACGACTTCGTTTTCGAATTCGCCACGCTGAGGACAGCGAGGCTCTGATTGCGCGCACGCCTGCGGGGAGGGGAGATGTGGGTACGAGAAAGGAATCTCGTTCCAGCATCCTCCACGCCCCAACGGGGCGAAACAGGCCAGCCCAGGGTGAAGCGAAGTCCGCAACGCGGGCGAAGCGCAACCCTGGGTCGCGTTGACCCACGTCGCGGCTTAGCCCTGACGGGGCGTTACAATTCGTAGCGGCGCGAACGTGCCTGCGGGAAGGGAATCCCGCGAGGATGGGGACGAGAAAGGAATCTCGTCCCAGCGAGCGATCTCGTTCCAGCGATCGCGGCCCGACTTTGACGAATCGCTTTCATTCAGAGCCGCCGTGTCCACACGGCGACGAATCGCGCACGCCGTCGTTTTCGAATTCGCCACGCTGAGGACAGCGAGGCTCCGATTGCGCGCACGCTTGCGGGGAGGGAATCCCGCCCGATGTGGGTACGGGATAGGAATCCCGTTCCAGCGATGCAATGTGGGTACGGGATAGGAGTCCCGTACCAGCGATGCGATGCGTCTCGGCGATGCGCGCAAAGAAAAGACCCGCTCGAAGTCGCCTCCGAACGGGTCCTGTCATCAATCGATCTGTTGATTCGCGATCCGGATGGGATCAGTTCGCCAGGTCGAAGCGATCGAGACTCATGACCTTGTCCCAGGCCGCCACGAAGTCATTGACGAACTTCGCCTGCGCGTCCGTCGAGGCGTAGACTTCGGAGATCGCCCGAAGCTGCGAGTTCGATCCGAACACCAGGTCCACCGACGTCGCCGTCCACTTCACGTCCTTCGAATTGCGATCGCGTCCTTCAAAGAAGTACTCGCACTTCGGGGACTTCTTCCACTCAACGCCCATGTCGAGCAGGTTGACGAAGAAGTCGTTGGTCAGCGCGCCGGGGCGCTTCGTGAAGACGCCGAGATGCGGATCGCCGACGTTCGTTCCCAACACGCGCATGCCGCCGACGAGGACCGTCATCTCCGGCGCCGACAGCGTCAGGAGCTGCGCTCGGTCGACGAGCGACTCTTCGGCCGGGCGATCGAGTGTGTGACCCAGGAAGTTGCGGAAACCGTCCGTCTTCGGCTCAAGCACGGCGAACGATTCGACATCCGTCATCTCCTGTGTCGCGTCATTGCGTCCTGGCGTGAAGGGAACCTTGACCGGATGTCCGCCCAGTCTGGCCGCCTCCTCGATGCCGGCACAGCCGCCCAGCACGATCAGGTCCGCGAGCGAGATCTTCCTGCCGCCCGCCTGCGCGCTGTTGAAGTCCTTCTGAATCTTCTCAAGCGTTGAGAGGACCTTCGCCAGTTCGGCCGGCTGATTGACTTCCCAGTCCTTCTGCGGCGCGAGTCGGATGCGAGCGCCGTTGGCGCCGCCGCGCTTGTCGCCGCCGCGGAACGTCGAGGCCGACGCCCACGCCGTCGACACGAGCTGCGGGACCGTCAGCCCGGAGTGCAGTAGCTTGTCCTTGAGGGCCGCAATATCGCGATCGTCCACGAGCTTGTAATCGACGTCGGGAATCGGATCCTGCCAGATCAGCACTTCCTTCGGGACCTCGGCGCCGAGATAGCGCGATCGCGGTCCCATGTCGCGATGGGTCAGCTTGAACCAGGCCCGGGCGAACGCGTCTTCGAACTCCGTCGGGTTCAGGTAGAAGCGGCGCGAGATCTTCTCGTATTCCGGATCGAATCGCAGGGCGAGGTCCGTCGTGAGCATCGACGGCGCGATTCGCTTCGACGGGTCGTGCGCGTCGGGCACCGAGTTGGCGCCGGCGCCATTCTTCGGCGTCCACTGCTTCGCGCCGGCCGGGCTTGTCGTCAGTTCCCATTCGAATTCGAAGAGGTTGCTGAAGAACTTGTGGCTCCACTCCGTCGGTGTCTGCGTCCACGTGACTTCCAGACCGCTGGTGATCGTGTCGCCACCCTTGCCGCTGCCGTAGGCGCTCTTCCAGCCGAGTCCCTGCTCTTCGAGCGGCGCGGCTTCGGGCTCGGGGCCCACGAGCTTGGCGTCGCCGGCGCCGTGGCACTTACCGAACGTGTGGCCGCCCGCGATGAGCGCGACGGTCTCTTCGTCATTCATGGCCATGCGTCCGAAGACATCGCGAATGTCCCGCGCCGCCGCGAGCGGATCCGGGTTGCCATTCGGTCCTTCCGGATTCACATAGATCAGGCCCATCTGCACGGCCGCGAGCGGATTCTCCAGTTCGCGATCGCCCGTGTAGCGCATGTCGCCGAGCCACTCACTCTCGGAGCCCCAGTAGATATCTTCCTGCGGTTCCCAGACATCTTCGCGACCACCGGCGAAGCCGAACGTCTTGAAGCCCATCGATTCCAGGGCGACGTTGCCCGTCAGAATCATCAGGTCCGCCCATGAGAGGCTCCTGCCGTACTTCTGCTTGATCGGCCACAGCAGCCGACGCGCCTTGTCGAGGTTCGCGTTGTCGGGCCAGCTGTTGAGCGGCGCGAATCGCTGCGTGCCGTAGCCGGCGCCGCCGCGACCGTCGGAGGTGCGATAGGTGCCCGCGCTGTGCCACGCCATTCGAATGAAGAGCGGTCCATAATTCCCATGGTCCGCCGGCCACCAGTCCTGCGAGTCCGTCAGGAGTTCGCGGATGTCCTTCTTGACCGCGTTCAGGTCGAGCTTCCTGAATTCCTCCGCGTAATTGAAACCCCCATGCATCGGGTTTCCCTTGAGCGAGTTCTGATGGAGGATCTTCAGGTTCAGCTGATTCGGCCACCAGTCGCGATTCGACTTGGCGCCAGCCACGGTGTTTCGATCGGGGCCGGCGGACGCGCCCATCACGGGGCAGCCGGATGCGTTTTGCGCCCAGGCGCGTTCGCCGCTCAGGGCGACGACAAGGCACAAGGCGATGGTCCCCATCGTGATCGGGAGTCGTCCTGTCATGACACGCGTCGCGCGACGCGCAGGTTCAACTGCTCTTTTCAACATGCCTTCACTCCTCATTGTTCAATCGTGATACGTCGATGATCGGCGACGCACCCGTTTCCGGAATTCCTAGCTTCCCGCCTTCGATGGTTTCGAAAGGCATTCGGGGCACGTGCCCCAGTAGATCACTTCCGCTTCGTCGATCTTGAAGCCGGCGTCGCACTCCGCCGTCAGACAGGGGGTCTGACCGACGGCGCAATCGACGTCGACCGTCTTTCCGCAGGCGCGGCAGATCAGGTGATGATGGTTGTCGTCCACGCGATCCTCATACAAAGCGGCCGCTCCCGCGGGTTGGATACGACGGATGAGGCCCTTCTCGACAAGCATGCCGAGCGTGTCGTAGACCGCCTGGCGCGAAATCGCTCCGATGTCAGCGCGAACCAGCTCGGCGATCGCGTCCGCCGTGCTGTGCGGCTGGGCCGTGACGGCGCGGAGGATGGCGAGCCGCTGGGCGGTCACCTGAAGGCCACTTTCCCTGAGTTTGGCGGCGGGATCCTCAATCATGGGGAGTGTTATAAGTCAAAATCTGGACATTGTCCATTATTTGCACGCGACAATTTTACGGATTTGTCGATGGCCCGATCGCCGCCGGGGCCGAACCGAACTGCGACCGCAAGGGAGCCAGGCCAGCGTATCCAGACAGGATGCGCCGACGTGTTTCACGGCGTGGGGTCTGGACCGCGTTTGCTCG
>DAOPJV010000028.1:35983-78113 GCA_035399845.1 Phycisphaerae bacterium
CAGACAGGATGCGCCGACGTGTTTCACGGCGTGGGGTCTGGACCGCGTTTGCTCGACTTCCGCATGCTTGCCTTTGAGGGCAGGCATGCCACCCCGATGGCGCGACCGAACTGCGACCGCGAGGGAGCCAGGCCAGCGCAGCCAGACAGGATGCGCCGACGTGTTTCACAGCGTGGGGCCTGGACCGCGTTTGCTCGACTTCCGCATGCTTGCCATTGAGGGCAAGCATGCCACCCTGCCGGACATGGCGCGCCGCCGTGTTTCACAGCGTGAAGGCCAGCGCAGCTCCACGGTCCGTCCAGCCTTACACGTCGAGCGCGGCGCCCAGTTCCGGCTGTCGCGCCGTACTCAGGACCGCGTTCCAGAATCCCTCCAGAAAGGCGCCGCTGGACTTCCCCGTTCGCAGGGGTCGAATTCGTCGCCAGCGACCCTCCTTGAAAAGCAGGAGTGTCGTTCGCGCCGCCAGGATCTGCTCGGCGCTGATTCCATAGAGATTCTGTTTCGCCAGTCGCTCGCGAAAGCGCTGGATCGGAAAGATGTCGGCCAGGGCCACGACCACGACGCCCGGCGCCAACGAGAAGTCGTCGATGATCGGTTCGCGTTTTCGCAGCATTCGATAGCGGACAAACTGAATGCGTCCCGGGGCGAAGCGAATGTAGGTGGGGCGGAACATGACGTAGTAGCTGAACGAAAGGACTCCGAACACGCCAAATCCGATGCCCTGATAGAGGAACGTATTCGCCGGGACTGGCAGAGGGAGCCATCCCAGCATCGCCAACGCGCTCAGTGCGGCAAACACGAGGCCCGTCCAGAGCGATGCCGTCGAGCTTCGGTTCATATCGCCCGGCGTGAACACGATCGGCTCGAAGAAACGATCTCCCACCTCAGGTGGGTCAACAGTCCCGAGAGCATAGACGCGGGGACGTTCCGTCGGGGGCGACGACTCGATGATGCGCCGGACGTGCTTTTCCTTTGGGAGCATGCGCTTCTCGTTCCAGTGCGCAAGGATCTGGCGACCGACGGCGTCGTCGGGGGGTGTCGGCGGATTGTCTCGAACCTCTTCCCGCCATTGGCTGACTTGCTTTTGGCTGGCGAACCGGAGCAGGAACGGAAGGCTGAGGGTCGTGATCGCCGCGGTGATAATCAGGTATCGAATGGGGATTCCAATGATACTGACGGCGCTTGGCGCCGAGATGAATGCGCGGAAACAACCGGCGCAGCAAATGATCGCGAACAGAAGCAGCGCCCAGAATGGGCGGCGAAGTACGGCAATGTGCCGTACCGCGGACGGGTCCGGCATGACACAGGTAACAATGGGAATCGTATTCTCCGGCCGAGTTTCCATGAGACGTCCAACCTTTCCCGCGCTATTCTGACACTTTCATGCAGCGCCGCCAGTCAGGTGGCTCAGTCCCACCAGAAATACCAGACGTGCGCATTCAGGAGTGAGGCGGCGAGCGCCATGAGCGTGCCTGCGCCCTGAAAGACGTTGTCCGGGCAGTAGGCAAACTGCTCGCGCGCCAGCCGGACGGCGGCGTCGCGATCGGAGGGGGGCCTGTCAACGACGCACTCAATCGTCGTTCCTGTCAGTGTCACGATGCTGGCGCCATATCGCTCGCGCCAGTGCGCGAGCATTGCCACATGGACTTCCGTGGGCGGGCACGCGTTCCAGTTTCCCATCGCAACAAACGCCGGTGTCGTCCACGAGTCCGCCGTGGGGACAAGGCAGATGGCGACCTGGTCGAAGGGCTGTCGCGTTAGTGGCGCCAGATGGCCGCGAATCGAATTGAGAGGCGCGACCTCCTCGGGCCAGACGCCGAACGTCTCCGGATCGCCTTCGCCTTCCGCCGCCACTGCGTCAAGCCGCCGCTCGACGAATTGTGTCACGTCAATTGACGCTGATCTGCGTATTGTCAGCGCGGCGTTCGGCCTGGCGTCGGCGATATCGCGACGCAGATGTTCGAGGTCCGACGCGTCGCCGAGAATAACAGGCGTGCATGAACCGGCGTGTTCACGACGAAGCTGCATGCAGGTTTCGAGCGCCGTCGAACCCGGCGCGATCACGCACGGATAGGGAACGCCATCGAGTGTCGTCGTCTGCGTCATCGTCGTCCCTCCGTTCGACTCCGCACAGGTTTGGCAGTGGAGTGTCGCGGACCGCGCCGGTTCGCGCGTCTCAGGCCTTCGTCGCGAACATTTCGTACACGGATGTCTGCGCCATTCCAATGAAGCCGAAGAGAAATGAGACCAACCCATACGCGGCGGGAATAAAGAGAGTCCGGAATGTTGGAAAGTCCTCGATGTACGAGGAAGCGTTAGGTGTGAGGATCACATAGACAACGCTCGCGGCGCAGACGCACATCAATGCGATTGGCGCAATTGTCAGTTCGATTCGCAGTTTCAGAGTATGTGGCAGGGCGCTGAGCATCGCCATCGCGTTCCTGAGGTTTGTATAGCGATAGTTGGCGCCGATGCGTCGCCGGGCGAGGACGCCCCAGTACATACCGAGGATAGTGATGAGCAGCGTTGCGGCGCATGTGGCAAGTGTCGCAGGCAGCGGCGCTCCCCAGGCAATCAGCATGGTCCCGAGTCCGAACGGCGCCACGATCGGTCCATAGAAATACCCTTTGAATGATCCGGCCGTCGCCTCGTCGCCATCGACGCCGGGCGTAGACTCAACAACCCACTCACTCGCCAATGCGTGACTCAGCGCTTCGCGCCAGCGCACGCGGCATGAATCACAAGCGACTTCGTCAATTGCCGCCGCCGTACCGCAGACGCCGCAGCGAGAGATGATGGGATCCTCTCCGGACATACCGTTCTCCTCCTGTGTAGGCCCCGACATGAGATGAGAATATGACACGCCGATGCGATGCGAGGGTCAAGCGCGAACCCCTGCGGATGGGGCGCGAGCGCCTCGGTCGTTTGCAACGACGCGCGGCCGCATTCGATATCATGCCTCAGCCGTTCTGTGAGACTCGGACGCCACAGTGGCGCTCGCGTGGACCACAGCCGAAAACCGTACTATTTTCCCATCATGCCCACGCTTCCGCTGCTTGCGAATCCCGACGAGTATCGACCCTGCATCCAGGACCTCCTTGCGGATCCCGTCGCGCGCGATTACTGGATCGCGCTGTTCGAGCGTCACATTGACACGCTGGCCGACCTGCCCGTCGCCGGCGCCCGTTTTTGCGACCAGAGCGCCTGGCCGGTGTTTCGCCACGCCTACCTTCAGGGGCTCGCCGACCTGCGGGAGCGGCCGGACCTTCGGGGTGAACTCAACGTCCTCGAGCTGACGAAGTACCGGGATGAACAACTGGGGCGCGTCGGCCATCGCGATCCGTTCAGCGACCTCAAGCGGCGCGAAAACGCGATCGCCCTCCGCGAGTTTGCCGAGGTGATCGCCGATCTCGATGGCGCGTCGGTGGACGAGCCGCCCGAGCTGCTTGCCCGTGGCCTTTTTGCCGGGAACCTCTTCGACATGGGCTCGAAGGCCGCCGTGGACGCCTTCGCCGAGAAGGACCATGGCTTCCTGGAGGCCCGGCGACGGGTGAAGTCCCGACCCTGGCCGTATGAGGGCCTCGCCGGCTGGATCGATCGGCTGGGGCGCGGGTCGCCGCCTTATCGAAAGGCGCTCGTCTTCGTCGACAATGCGGGGCCGGACATCGTGCTGGGCGTGATTCCGTTCGCCCGCGATCTTGCCCGCCGGGGCGTCGACGTGGTGCTGGCCGCCAACAGTGAGCCCGCCCTGAATGACGTCACGGCCGCTGAGCTCCCGCCGATTCTGGAGCGGGTCGCCGAGATTGATCCAACGCTCGCCGACATGCTTGGCGCGGGACGGATTCGGGTCGTCGCCTCGGGGTGTATTTCGCCGCTCATTGATCTCCGAGATCTGACCGCCGAATGCTGCGAGGAGGCGGCGGAGACCGATCTGCTGGTGCTGGAAGGCATGGGCCGGGCGATCGAGAGCAATTTCGACGCGGTTTTCAACGTTGACACGCTGAAAGTCGCCCTCGTCAAGGACCCGATGGTCGCCAGCGTCATTCGGGTCGACCTTTTCGATCCGATCTTCAGGTTCGAGGCCGTATCGTGAGTTGGGGGAGCGACAATCCAATGGGCGTGTCCTCGTTCGGGAGCGGCGGACGCCGCGTCGAAGGTGTGGGGCGGATTAGCGTTAAGCTTAGGTTTGACACAGATTAACAAGAATCTATAATCGGTTTTTTCGGTACTTCTGGGTCGAGGGTTCTCTCGCGAACATGGCCAGCGTCACCTTAACCGATGTCGTCAAGATCTATCCGGGTGGCGTCAAGGCCGTCGACCAGGTCAGCCTTGCCATTGAGCCCGAGGAATTCATCGTGCTCGTCGGGCCGTCGGGCTGCGGCAAGAGCACGACGCTGCGAATGGTGGCGGGGCTCGAGGAGATCAGCGATGGCGTCATTTCCATCGGTGATCGCGTCGTGAACGACCTGCCACCGAAGGACCGTGACATTGCGATGGTCTTCCAGAACTACGCCCTGTACCCGCACATGACGGTGTACAGGAACATGGCGTTCAGTCTGAAGCTCCGTCGCAAGGAACTCGGTTTATCGCGCACTGATATCGATAACAAGGTGCGCGAAGCGGCGAAGCTGCTCGGGATCAGCGACCTGCTGGATCGGCGACCCAAGGCGCTGTCCGGTGGTCAGCGGCAGCGGGTCGCTGTGGGCCGGGCGATTGTCCGCAATCCGAGTGTTTTCCTGTTTGACGAGCCGCTGAGCAACCTGGACGCCAAGCTCCGGGTGGAGATGCGTTCCGAGATCAAGCGGATTCAGCGCCGATTCCGGACAACGACGATCTACGTCACGCACGACCAGGAGGAGGCGATGACGCTGGGGGATCGCGTCGTCGTCATGAAGGACGGGATTGTGCAGCAGGTGGCGCCGCCGCTGGAGATTTATGCGCGTCCCGCCAATCGATTCGTGGCGTCCTTTGTCGGAATGCCGCCGATGAACTTCCTGGAGGGCGCCATACGTCGGGAGCCGGGGGGCGTTTACTTCGACAGCGAGGGGATTCGGCTGCGATTGCCGGCGAGTCTGATGGAGCCGCTGGCGACCTATCGCGGCGACGGCGCGACGCTCGGATTTCGGCCCGATTCGCTGAGTTTCGGCGAGAAATCCGATCAGCCGGATGTTGCAACCCTCGCCGTAACGGTTACTCTGGTAGAACCGCTGGGGGATCGGAAAGACGTGTATTTGACCGCAGCCGGTGGTCGCCGCCTGGTTGCGCGGGTGGACGCCCGCGCCCCGGCGACAGAAGGCTGCGAGACGGAAGTGATGATCGACATGAACCGAGTTCATGTTTTTGAGCCAGGCGAAATGGGTATGAATCTGTGTTCGCCAACTCAGGATGAGGCGTTGGCCCGTGCGAGTTAGCCGGGGCCATCGCGCTTTCCCGGTTTCGCGCCGGGACATCGGTCGATCGACCCGAGGTGTGGTCATGCGTTAAGCGCACATCTGCCAATTGCGGCAACGCAGGCGGATGATGGCGCCCGCCGGGTTTGACAGCGCCGATCAAAAGTGGGCTTCACATTACGCCCACTTTTTTGTTGGAATTTTCCGGGCGTGCGGAACGCGTCCGACCAACATCCGAGGCGAGTGCGGACGCCGGTTTCCGCATGACATTTGAATACGAGAGTACGTAACCATGAGTTCAGATCTGCTGCGAATCGTTGACGGCCTCGCCCGCGACAAGAATATCGACAAGGACATGGTCCTTGGCGACCTTGAGACGGCGATGGAGACGGCCATTCGCAAGAAATATCCCGATGTCGAGGAAGTCACTGTTGAGATCGATCGACTGACGGGCGAGATCGGCGCGACGGCGGACGATCGTGTCATCAGCATGGCGGAGCTGGGTCGCATTGCGGCGCAGACGGCCAAGCAGGTGATGATTCAGCGCATCCGCGAGGCCGAGCGCGGCAGCATCTTTGAAGAATTCATCGAGCGCAAGGGCACGATTGTGACGGGGACGGTCGCGCGGTTCGAGGGCGGCGCGATGCTCGTCAGCCTGGGCCGGACGGATGGCTTTCTCCCGCGAAGCGAGCAGATCCCGGGCGAGACGCACCAGGCGGGCGAGCGCATTCGCACGCTGATCCTGGATGTCCGCGAAGCGCCGCACCAGGTCAAGATCATCCTGAGCCGCAGTCATCCGGATTTCATTCGCCGGCTCTTCGAGCTGGAAGTGCCGGAAGTCGCCGAGCGCATCATCGAAATCAAGGCGCTGGCGCGGGAGGCGGGATATCGCACGAAGCTGGCCGTCTCGTCGATCGACACGAAGGTGGACGCCGTCGGCGCCTGCGTCGGCGTGCGCGGCAGTCGCATCAAGAACATCGTCGAGGAACTCGGCGGCGAGAAGATCGACATCGTTCGCTGGAACGAGTCCTCTCAGATTCTCATCGCCAACGCCCTGAAGCCGGCGGAGATCCAGGACACGGCCCTCTGTTTCGAACTGGGCCGCGCCACGGTTGTGGTTCCGGAGGATCAGTTGTCGCTGGCGATCGGCAAGCGCGGTCAGAACGTGCGTCTCGCGGCGCGACTGACGGGATGGGATATCGACATCCTGACGCCGACGGAGTTCAACAAGGGTCTCGATCGGCTGGCGGCGACGCTGCAGAAGGTCGAAGGCATGGAAGACGTCATCACTGAGCGTATTTCGCTGATGGGTCTGATCAACGTGCTGGATGTCGACGAAGTCGGCGCCGATCCGCTCGTCCGCGAGCTGGGGCTCGAAGAGGCGTTGGCCAAGCGAATCGTCGAGGCCTGTACGGCGGAGGCGAAGGTGGTCCAGGCCGAGCAGGCCGCCCAGAAGGCCGCCGACGAGCTGGCGAAGGCCGAGGCGGCGCAGCGCAAGGCGGCCGGAATTCCCGCGGAGAGTGAGTCGCTCGAGACGCTCGAGTCGCCGACGGGGGAGGGCGCCGAGGCGATGGTGTCGGAGGAATCCGCTCCTTCGAGTGATGACGGCGCTGCGGCGGATGAAGCGTCGACGAGCGACGAAATGATGACAGCCGATGACAGCGTCGGCGCCGAGACGGCGTCGGTCGAAGAAGCGCCGGCCGAAACGAAGGTCAACGAATAGGATGACTGGCCGGTCATAGATTTGAGGATCGTCCCTTGTCGCACGGATGGCGACGGCGATCGACAAGAGGTCGTGGAGAAACCCTTTGGCTGAGAAGAAACAGAGAATTCATACCCTCGCAAAAGAACTCGACGTCACGAGCAAGGCGATTATCACGAAGTGCGCCGCCGAGGGCATCGAGATCAAGAATCACATGCACGTCGTCTCGGCGGGGCTTGAGGCGACGATTCGCGAGTGGTTCAGCGTGGGCGCGCACAACACGACCCTTGAAGAGGCCGCGCGCGTCGACCTGAAGAAGGTCAAACGCAAGAAGAAGGCGAAGACGACGGAAGAGACGCCCGTTGTGGCGGAAGCGGCGAGCGTCGCCGTTGCGGAGAAGCCGGAGGCGCCCGAGTTGGCGCCGGCCGAAACGTCGGTCCCGGAAGTCGCGTCGCCGTCTGTGGTTGAGCAGACGCCGCCGGCCGTCGCCGCCGAGGCGCCATCGGCGCCGGTGGTCGAAGCCCCGACAGAGGCGCCGGAGCCCGCCATCGTTCCCGACGCCCCGGCGGAAGAGCCGCCGGCTGTCGCCGCGGAGGCGCCCACCGCCGAACCGCAGGCCGGGCCCGAAGCGCCCAAGGCGCCGCCTGAGGACGAGAAGAAGAAGGAAGAGGCGCCGACGATTATCGCCGGGCCGCAGAACGTGCCGAAGCCGGCCGCGCTGAAGGGACCGAACCTGGTTCGTATCGATCGTCCCGAGCGTGTCGAAGCGCCGCGACCCGCGGCGCGGTCCTCGTTCCGGGCCGGTGGTCGCCCCGGCGGCCCCCAGCAGGGTGGGGACTTCGATGAAGAAGGACGCCGCAGCGGCGGCGGTGGTGGTGGCGCCGGCGGTCGTCCTGGTGGTGGCGGACGCCCCGGTCCCGGCGCGCCGGCCAGGGCCGGCGAAAAGGACGCGTCGAACCGCAGCCCGCGACACAAGCGTGGCGGTCGCGACGATCGCGACAAGAGCGAGGAGCTGTTCAAGGAGTGGCGTGAGCGCGGCGTCGAGGAGATGCGAGAGCGCATCGCCCGGGCCCAGGGGCGCGGCATCGGAACGATTCGCGCCGTCGATCGGCCGAGCAGCCGTCGGCAGAAGGGCCCTTCGCCGATCGTCAAGAAGGAGAAGATCGAGATCACGGAGCCGATCACGATTCGCGACCTGTCGCGCGAGAGCGGTATCCAGGTGCTCGCGATCATTCGCAAGGTGCGCGAGGAATTCGGCGTCAACGCGAATCCGAACGGTTCGATCACGGCCGAGCAGGCTCAGATGGTCTGCCTGGAGTACGGCATCGAGCTGTCCGTGATCGAGGCGAAGACAATGCTGGACGAAGTCGCCGACGAGTTCGCCGCCATCGAGCGGAAGAAGCTCACGCCGCGACCGCCTGTCGTCACGGTTCTCGGCCACGTCGACCACGGTAAGACCAGCCTGCTGGATCGCATTCGCAAGACGAAGGTGGCCGCCGGCGAGGCGGGCGGCATCACGCAGCACGTCGGCGCCTATCAGGTCAAGGTCGACGACAAGCTCGTCACGTTCCTCGACACGCCGGGTCACGCCGCCTTCACGGCGATGCGAGCTCGCGGCGCCCACATGACGGACGTGGTCGTCCTCGTCGTTGCCGCCGACGACGGCGTCATGCCGACGACGGTCGAGGCGATCAACCACGCCAAGGCGGCGAACACGACGATCGTCGTCGCCCTGAACAAGATCGACCTGCCGCACGACATCAACAAGATCTACGGTCAGCTGACGGAACACGGCCTGACGCCCAGCGGCGACTGGGGCGGTGAAATCGACGTCGTCAAGACGTCGGCGACATCGGGTGAGGGCGTTGACGACCTGCTGGCGCACCTGGCGACGCTGTCGGACGTCCTGGACCTCCAGGCGGATCCAACGATTCCGGCGACGGGGACCGTGATCGAGGCGCGGCGCGACGAGAAGGTCGGCGTCGTGGCGACGATCATGGTGCAGGAAGGCGTCCTGAAGCCGGGTTCGACGATTGTCTGTGGTCCCGGCCACGGCCGCATCCGCTCGATGAAGGACGACAAGGGCAAGGAGCTCAAGAAGGCGGGGCCGGCGACGCCGGTCGTCATCATGGGTCTCAGCGATGTGCCCGAGGCCGGCGACAAGTTCTACGTGATGAAGAACGCCCGCCGTGCGAAGGAAGTCGCCGAGGAAGTCGCGAAGAAGCGCCGCGAGAAGGAACTCGTCGCCGTGTCCAAGCCGACGACGCTGGAGTCCATCTTTGCGACGGCCGCCGAGGGCAGGATCCCCGAGCTGAACGTCATCATCCGCGCCGACGCGCAGGGATCGATCGACGCGCTGCGACAGGAGCTCTCGAACTTCCAGAGCGACGAAGTCCGGTTGTCGATCCTGCACGCGGGTGTCGGCACAGTGACGGAGTCGGATATCACGCTGGCGAAGGCGAGTAACGCGATCATCATCGCGTTCTACATCGCGCCGGATCCGACGATCACGCGCATGGCGGATCACGCCGGTGTGGACATTCGAAGCTATCGCGTCCTTTACGAGGTCAGCGACGAAATCAAGGCGGCCCTGGAGGGTCTTCTCACGCCGGACAAGAAGGTCGAGAGCCGCGGGCTCGCCGAGGTGCGCGAGATCTTCCACATTTCGAAGGTCGGCAAGATTGCCGGTTGCTACATCCGCGAAGGCCTGTTCAACCGCAACTTCAAGGTTCGCGTTGTGCGGGACGGTGTGCCCGTCATCGAATCGGCGGAGCTCGATTCGCTGCGGCGCTTCAAGGATGACGTCAAGGAAGTGAAGTCGGGCTTCGAGTGCGGTATCCGCATCGCCAAGTTCGACGACGTCAAGCCCGGCGACGTGATCGAGGCCTTCGAGGTGATCGAAATCGCACGAACGCTCGAGATGTCGTCCAGATGACGTTGATGTCGGAATCGCCAGCGCGACGGCCGGCGAGATCGCTCGCCGCCGTTCGTTATCCGAGGTTGGGCGTCCATGGTCGTCGGCACGCTTCGATTGTCGCTTGTCATTCCCGGCGCCCATTCCCTCAAGGACAAGCGCCGAGTTGTCAGGAGCCTGAAGGATCGGCTGGGCGGCAAACACAATATCTCGATCGCCGAAGTGGACGACCTGGACGAGCATCGTCGCTGCGTCATCGGCATCGCGATGGTGTCCAACGATCGGCGATTCACGGAGAGCTGCCTGTCCAAGATAGTCGACGAGGTGCGAGGCAATCCGCACGCGTCGTTGGCGGACTACGAGTTGGAGTTGATGTGATCGGCCGCCTCGACGGCCGGCGTCATCCGTGATCAGATGTCACATCGCAAAGAACGCATTTCCAATTTCATACGAGAGATCGTGAGCGACGCGATCGCCAATCGCATCAACGATCCGCGCGTCCATCGGTTCACGAGCGTCACGCGCGTCGAACTCTCGCCCGACCTGCGGCTGGCGAACGTTTACGTCAGCGTCATGGGCAGCGAGAGCGACGGCCGAACGTCGATCCGCGGGCTGGAAAGCGCCCGTGGCATGATCCAGACGCGCGTCGCCAAACAGATCAACATGCGGCAGTGCCCGCTCCTGCGGTTTCACCTCGATGTCAGCTTCAAGAAGGCGATCGACACGATACGCACGCTGGACGGCGTGCGATCTGACTCGCCGACGGATGCGCCACCGGAAGACCCGCAGGACGAATCGCCGGCGATCGATCGTGACGACGATGTCGCCGAGGAGCATTAAGGAACCCACTGGATGAAGAACGCGACGAAATACGCACCGAAGATCAGGAAGCTGTTCGGCAAGGTTAAGAAAGAGGCGCTGAAGGATCCGCCCGTCGAAACGCCGGGCGCCGTCGAGACGCTGCTGCTCGGTATCCTCAGTCAGTCGACGACGCAGAAGAAGGCGTCCGAGGCGCTCACGCGGCTGACGGAATCCACTGTGGATATGAACGACCTGCGCGTCACGCCCGTGGCGGAACTCGTGCAGATCATCGGTGTGAGCTATCCCAGGGCGCGGCCGATTTCCGAAGAAATCTCCAGCACGCTCGCGAGCATTTACAATCAGCTGCACGAAGTGGATCTGGGCGTGCTCAAGTCCCTCGGCAAGAAGGCGGCGGCCTCGTTTCTCGAAACCCTGGACGGTCTCAGCGAACACGCCAACGCCTACTTCACGCTCTATCATCTGAACTCGGCCGCCGTCCCGCTGGACGAGAACGCGCACGAGTACCTGCTCAAGACGGATCACCTGCCGGAAGGGACCTCGATCGAAGAGGCGCACAAGTTCCTGAAGACGTGTTTCAAGGAAGCGGACGCCGGCGCCTTTTCCGTCGCCCTAAAGCTTCACGCGCGGAGTTCCGTCGGGAAGAAGGAAATGCGGGGTACGTCGGAGGCGAAGAAGCCTCGCGCCACGAAGACCTCCAAAACGGCAAAAACCGCCAAGACGGTTAAGAAAACCGCCCCCAAAACCACAAAAACCAAGGCGAGCGCGGCGCGGACCGCAACCAAGAGCAAGGCTGCGCCGAAAAAGACAGTGTCAAAGAAGAAGCATCGACGCTAGGCCGGAGGATTTCGCCATCGTCCCGGACGCGGCTGTTGTCAGGCGCGTCCGACCGCGATCAGCGGTCCCCGTTCGAATGAGCCCGCGCCAATGATGGGTGTCTGTTGACACGCCTGTCAGGGGACCGGGCGCCGCCGAGGCCGGCGTCGATCCAACGCGGGGAGCGTGCAGATGGTTCGAAGGTCCGATACCACGGGCGTGCGATGTTTCCTGGTCGCCGCGTCGCTTTGCGTCATGCTCGGCGGCCCGCGCGCGATGGCCGCGCTCGAGCCTGCGGCGCTGCCGGCCAACGCCCGGATGCGCCTGGTCGATATCCAGCCGGCGCCGGATTTCCCTGAAAAGACATCGGATTCACCCCTCGTGACGGCGAGCCAGCTGAGCGGCGGCGATCGGCGCCTGTGGCGTGACGCGGAGTCGCGTTTCCTGGAAGGTCGATGGGACGACGCCGTGGTCAAGCTCGATGCGCTCATCGTCCGGCAACCGGGGTGTGCGGATGCGCGCGTGCTTCGGGCGCGCTGCCACGCGCGACTTGGCGCCGCCGGCAAGGCGTCCAGTGATCTGGCGGCGGCGATCGCCATTGAACCCCGGCACGTCGCGGCGCATGAACTCGCGGGCGAAACGGCGCTTCTGGTGGGCGATCGGGCAACGGCCATCTACGAGCTTCGACTTGCGCTGAAGGCGGGCGAATCGGATCCGGCGTCGGCGGATCGAACGCTGGCGCTCATTTTTCTCGCACAGACGATCGAATCGGAAGGCTATCTCTCGGCGGCGGCGGATCTGTATGCGGAGTTTCTCGATCGGACGTCGGAAATGACGCCGGAGATGCGGGGAAACGATCGGCTTCGCGAGATGATCGAGACGACAGGCCCTGAGCTGCGACGTCGTGTCGCGGTCATCCGCGCCCAGCTGGGTGACGCGACAGAAGCCGTCGATACCTGGCGCGAGGTGGTTCGGGTAAAGCCCGACGACGCGAACGCCTGGCGCGAACTGGCGCACGCGCAGATTCGTCGCGGTGAAGTCGTCGACGCCTTCGAGAGCCTGAGACACTGCCTGGCGCTCAAGCGTCTCGGCGCGGGCGCCGTTGTGGAACTGGCGACGCTGTGCGAGATGGCGCCGCAGAACACGGACTGCGAATCGCGGGCGGAAGATGTCGTCCGCAGCCTGGGCGACGCCGATCTCGCGATCCAGTGGGCGAAGCGGCATATCAATGCGAAGCGATTTGAGAGCGCCGCGGCGCTGCTCGCGTTTGCGGGGAAATCCCATCCGGCGCGGGCCGACATTCGGTACCTGATTGCCGTGGCGCGGGCCGGTGAAGGTCGGATGGACGCGGCCTACGAGGAACTGGTCGCCGGCGCGAAGCTCGATTCGGAACCGACGCTGACGCTGCTGTCATTGCTTCGCGACGAAGGGGAGTCCTTCCGTCTTGACGCGCTGCTGCAGGCGGCGATCGCGCACACGAATGCGCACAGCCAGGACGCGATGTCGCACCTGATCTGTGCCACGCTTCTGGCGGCGTCGCGCCAGACGGACGCCGCCATCGAGCACTACCTGAAAGTGACGCCCGACACGGCGGGCTACGGTGTCGCGTGCGTCGGCCTGGCGAACGCCTACATCGAACGCATGTCATGGACGGCGGCCCTCGAGGCGGCCGACAGGGCCATCGCCGCCGGCGTGAAGACGAGTCGCGTGTTTTACCTGAAGGGCCGGGCCCTGGACGCCCTCAGCGAGGACGCCGAGGCGATCGAGGCCTATGAGACGGCCGGCCGTCTGGATTCGTCCGGGGCCTATGTCGAACCCTACCTGGCGCTGGCGGCGATCGCCGAGCGCACTGGTGATCGCATGGCGGCCGAGCGCGTCTATCGAACGATCCTGGCCAACGTCGATCCGGCGTGTGACGTCGCGTGCGAGCGGCTCGTCGTCGCTTACATGAACCAGGGGCGTTACATGGAGGCGCAGCGGATCTTCGAGCGGATTCAGCAACCGCCCGTCGCATCGCCGGCGCTGATCCGATGCAGCGCGATGATTGACCTGCTCTCGGCTGTCGGCCAGGCGCCGGACAAGATGCTGAGTGACTACCTCGGCAAGCTCCGTTCGATTCTGGACGATCATCCGAACGACGCGGCGACTTACATCGAACTTGCGACGACATTCGTACGCCTGAGCCGATTCGACGAAGCGCTCGTGGAACTGGATTCGGCCGTTCGAGTGGATCCGAGCAACATCAAGGCGCTCGAGATGAAGGCGGAGGTTCACGCCCGGAAGCTCGACTTCGCATCCGCCGAGACCGTTATCGATCGACTGCTGCGGCTGCGTCCCAGGGACCTGACTTACATTCAGAGCAAGCTCGACTTTGCGAACAATCGCGGCGCATCGGACTCGACGATCGAGATGCTGAAGTCGTTCATCGCGCGCGAGGATCTTACCAGACATCGCGATCGATTCACGTTCGACCTGATCAACGAGCTGCGGGCGGCCGATCGCTTCGACGAAGCGGCCGAGGCCGCAAAGTCGTGGCTGAACCAGAGTCCCGACGACGTGATTCGCCGCAACATGTACCTGGAAGTGCTGGCGCTCGCAGGTCGGCATGACGAAGCGGTGGCCCTGGCGCGATCCTGGTACGAGACCTCGCCGAACGATCGACTGCCGCAGATGCAGTTGCTGGCGAATCTGCAGTCGGCCAGACGGATCACGGAGGCGCAGCAGCTTGCGCTGGCCTGGCTGGAGAAGAACCCGTCGGACGAGGACCTGACGACGTCGCTGATCCGACTCTGCTGGTCGTCCAGGGCGTGGGACGACGCGATCGAGATTGCGAGGGCGGCGATCGAGGACACGGATCAGCCGATGCGTTACGAGCAGTTGCTCTCGCTGACCTATCAGCACGCGCGTCGGTATGACGAGGCGATCGAGATGCGTCGTGAACAGGTGCGTCGATACCAGAAGCTGCTGGAACACGCCCAGGGTTCACCTCACAGCCTGTCGATCGCGCTGCGGCTGCGACAGGCGAATTACGACCTGATCGGCGCCATGATGGCGGCGGGGCGATACGCGAATGCGAAGCGCCAGATCGAGACGTTGCTTTCACCTCTGCTTGAGAATCCCGGCGATGACGCCGCCTACATCATGGATCTGCGCAACATCCTCAGCGAGGTCTACCGCCAGTCGGGACAGATCGACCATGCGATCGAGGAACTCGAGGCGATCTACGCGATGTCGCCGAATGACGCCGGCGCGAACAACAACCTCAGCTACACGCTCGCCGATACGGGGCGCGACGTTGAGCGCGCCGAGACGCTCGTACGATTTTCGCTGGCGCAGGATCCGAATTCGTCGGCCAGCCTCGATACGCTTGGCTGGGTGCTTTACAAGCGCGGCAGGTTCGACGAGGCCGCCTATTACCTGCGACGGGCCCTTCGCGCGGCGCAATTCTCCGATCCCGTCATCTTCGACCACCTGGCGGACACGCTCTATCGCCTGGGCGACAAGGCGCAGGCGGGGCGGGCCTGGGCGAAGGCCCTGACGTTCTGCGATCCGAATGGTGATCCGCCGCCATCGCGAGATCGCGCGGAGCTGTTCGATGTCGTTCAGGCGAAGGTCACGGCGTTGAAGGCGGACGAGCCCGTCGACACGGCGGCGCTGGCCAGTGAGGTCCCGACGTCGGCGCCCTCAGCGGCGTCCGACGCCGACGCGGCCTGACGCTCGGGGGCCCGCCGGTCCGCCTGACCTACGGGACGGTCTCTCGTGGCCTGGATCGTCCACGTCCTTCCCGGCGAATTCCGAAAATACGAATGTTCCTGCGCCCTCACGGCGCCGGTCGTTCGTGTGGACAACTTCGCTCGCCGTATTCCGCGGGATGGGATAAAATGGCGAGGCTGGGCGGTCGATTTCCCGCGAATCCATTGATCCAAAACGACTGACGAACCGAGGTTTTCGCAATATGGCCGGCCATAGTAAATGGGCGAATATCAAGCACAAGAAGGCCGCGGTCGACAACAAGCGCGGCAAACTCTGGAGCAAGCTCGCCAGGAACATCATTGTCGCGGCCAAGACCGGCGGCGGTGATCCATCGACCAACCTGACGCTTCGCTACGCCATCGACAAGGCGAAGGAAGCGAACATGCCCAACGACACGATCGACAAGGCGATCAAGAAGGGTACGGGTGAGCTCGGCGGCGAGGAGTACCAGTCGGCCAGCTACGAGGGCTACGCCCCCGGCGGTGTCGCGCTGATCGTCGAGGCCCTGACGGACAATCCCAATCGCACGGCCCCCGAAATCAAGAGGATCTTCGAGCGGGCGGGCGGCAACCTCGGGGCGCCGAACTGCGTGAGCTGGAACTTCGCGACCAAGGGCGTCTTCACGGTGGACCCCGCTGACGCCGACGAAGAGACGCTGATGGAGATCGCGATCGACGCCGGCGCCGAGGATGTCAAGCCGGTCGACGACATGTTCGAGATCATCTGCGAAGTGGAGTCCTTCGCCGCTGTGCGGGAGGCGCTCAACGAGAAGAACATCAGGACGCAGACGGGCGAGATCACCAAGATTCCCGGCACGACAGTGACTGTCGATGCGGAGACGGGCGCCAGGATTCTCCGACTGATTGAATCGTTCGAGGATCACGACGACGTGCAGAACGTTTACGCCAACTTCGACATGCCGGAAGAAGTGATGGCCCAGATGGGCGGCTGACGCGCTGGCGCCGCAGTTCGGCGGACGACGGCGCAGCGCGGACGCACTGAATGAACTTTCGACGCCGCACGGGGAAGGGGCTTCCCGTCGTGCGGCATTTTTTCAGGTGGCGAGCCGGAATTTCGCAATTTTCGGCGAAATCGTGGTGTCGTCGCCAACGGCTCCGGGTTTGCCGTGTCATGGAGAATACGGGACGCCACGCGCCGGCGGGTCAGATCGACTTCCTGGCGCGTCTTCGTTCAGGTCCATTGGCGAATGGGCCCGCGTTCCGCGCCATTCTCGCGAGACATCCGACGATTCGTTCGTCGGCGCGTCTCGATCGCGCACGGCTGGAGGATGTGATGAGCGGCTGGAGTGGACCGGCGAAATGGCGGCGTCGCGCCGACGGGTTGCGAGGCCTTTGTGTCGTGGCGCTGCTGTTCGGCGTTGCGCCGATGGCGTCTGCGCAGACGCGAGGTCTGTGCGACGCGATGGATGTGAACTGCGACGCGAGCGTCGACCCGCTGGATATCGGCGCGATGTCCGACCTGCTTCTGGGCGGCGAAGCGTGCTCACTCTGCGCGGGTGATGTCAACGAAGACGGTTTCACGGACGGCGCCGACATTCAACCGTTCATCGATAATCTGCTGAGCCCGGCGCCGATGCTCGGCGCCTGTTGTGATGGCCTGGGCGTCTGCGTTGAGACGGCGGAGCAGGACTGCGCCGGCGACTGGCGCGGGGCGGGTTCAGGCTGCGCCGCGACGATGTGTGTGACGGGTTCGCTGACGGCTTATCGACCACGCCATGGCGCCGCGTATTTCCCCTTTCCGAAGACGGCCGTTTCCGCCAATGACAAGACGCATCCGCAGCGCGGACCGGGCATCCGGCTGAACGCGCCGGGCAATGTCGATCCGGCCGGCGAGGATGACCTGATCGAGGTACGCGTCGATATCAGTTCGCCGGGCGGCGGCGTGGCCCTGCGACGGACGGACGCGGCGATGCGCGTCTGGCTGACGCCGGACAAACAGATAGATTCGGAGATTGCGTTTGCGAACGACGTGACGGACGCGCTGCCGATGAATGGCGGGGCGTCGCTGACGATTTATGTCGAGTGGGATTCGGCGGCGCATGGCGTTGCGGATCTGGAACTGGAAACAGTCGGCGGCGCGACGCTCGACGCGGTCACGTTTCATACGTTCCGCGCGATTGTCATGGCGCTGGGCGGCGAAGGGCAGGAGACGAGCGTTCCGATCGATACGAACAATGGCACATTCGTCGTCGGGTTCGCGCTGTATGCGCAGGGGTACGACGCGTTTCTGTACGACGAGGACAACGTGACGGCCGACGGATCCGGAAGCGTGTTCAACGAAGTCGTGGATGCGATCAGTCATCGCGGCGTCGATCGCGTGGCGATCTTCGGCTACAGCCATGGCGGCGGCTCGACCTATGATCTGGCGGATCGGCTGGATGCGCAGCGCGCGGGGATCGGTAACTTTGAGATCGAGTTCACGTCGTATGTGGACGCCGTCGGGAACAATTCGGATATCGACACGTCGCAGGAGACGCGGCGACCGCCGAGTACCGGGCTGCACGCCAATCACTACCAGCACGGCACGCTGTTTGAGGACTTCTTTCTCGACGGCGGTCCCGTCACGAATTCGATCCCGGCGCCGACGGGGCTGGATGTGGAGACGACGGCGTGGGGCGCCGGCTGCACGCATTTTGAAATCGACGATTTTGTCCAGGTCCGGAGCTTCATTGAGACGAACCTGGTCGGCGCGATGGCGCCGTAGCGATGACGCGGCCGCGATCGATTCGATGGGGCGGGAGAAACGTGAGCGCGGCGCTTCTGATGAAGGATGGCATGATGTTTCGTCTTGAGAGTCAAACGAAATCGTGGGCGTGGGGCCTGTGTCTGTGTGCATGTGTCGTCGGGGCGCTCGCTACTGGCGCGCGGGCGGCGGATGTGTCGCGCGCTGAAGAGGTCGTTGAAGGCGAATCCGTGCGGATCGTTCGCGACGTGGCGTTTCAGCGGCTGTTGGGCGAAGTCGCCGCGACGAAGTCGGACGACGCGTTTGAGACGAAGCTGATTCCGCTTCGCCGCGCGGCGGAGAAGGACTGGCCGGGATTCTTCGCGCAACTGCTTCTGCGATATTCGGATCAGCGCGAGGAGGCGGGCGAGGCGGCGACGAAGCTGTTCGTGGGGCGCGTACTTGCCGGGCTGAAGCCCGAGCGCAGCGCCGCTGTGGAGGCGCTGGCGCCGCAGCTGGACAACGAGGTTCCTGTGATCGCGGCCTTCGCGTCGGAGCTCTTGCGTTCGTTTGAGGACCGGAGCGTTTCGCGGGAGTCGGACTTCACGGGGTATCGCGGCGTTGTCGAGGCGGACTATCGCGCCGATCGCGCGACGCGGGCGTCATTGATCCGCCGCATGTACGCGTCGGACGCGGGGCTTGCGATGACGTCGCTCATGCGGGCCTATCAGGTGCGGGACCTGGCGGAGATTCGGGCGATTCTGCTGGGCGAGCGCGACATCGAGCGTGTCCTGTGGAAGCGGCAATACGGGATGGATGTGACGACAGAGGAGCTGAAGGCGGCGACGGATGCGATGGACGCCTTTTCGCGCCATGACCGCTGGTGGGTGCGGCTTTACGTGGCGAAGATGGGCCACGCGCATCCGGACCTGGTCCCGTCTGATCGGATGGAGTCCCTGACGCGCGACCTGCACTGGCTGGTGCGCGAGACGGCGCTGGCGACTTCGAAGTAGGTCGCGGGGGGCAACGGCGCGTTCGCGACGACTGACCACGGCATGACTGCGGTGGCTCGGAATGGTCCCGATGGGGGGCGCCGAGGTTCGGAAGATTGACGAATCCGCCGGCAGGCGCTGTAATGCGTCGCAGTCCTTCCGCGAAGGTTTCCTCGCGCGGCCGGAATCACGGGGCGTAGCTCAGCCTGGTAGAGCGCTTGCTTTGGGAGCAAGATGTCGTCAGTTCGAATCTGGCCGCCCCGATTCCAGGTACCGACTCTGGCGATTCAGCCGGAGTTTCCTCCTTGCTCCCGCCAAGATACTCGGCGCCAGTTTCCGAAGGCGCTTTCCGCTTCGCGCGTATCGCCGCTGGCCCCCGGCTCCGTTCGGCGGAACGAGGCGTCTCGGTAGCCGCTATCATGCGATGACGGGCAATCCGCAATCCTTACACAGTCTGACTTTCGATCGGAGACTGGTTCATGCGCTTCAGTTGGAGAATCATCGCGGTATCGTTCCTCGGCGCTCCGATGGCCTGTCTTTCCGCGCCGGCTGCGAACTCGGGGGCGCAATCTGAATCCGGATCGACGCTGGTCAACGACGTCGATCCGATGGCCAGCTTTGCGCGGATGGAGGCTGGGGAGTGGCGGCTTGGGTCCATCCAGTTCGACACGTGGCAATGGGGGCCCGCTCGGCGATCGATGCGGGCATTGACCGTTGGCACTGACGGGCAGGGCAATCCCTGGCGCGAGCTGGTGGTTTATTACTGGCGACCGGATCGCAGGCGAGTCTGTCTACTCGGGTTTCATCCGGATATTCCGGGCGTTGGCCGGGGTGTCGCCAGTGGCGAGATCGAGTTTCGCGGTGAGACAATCACCACGCGATTCGATCTCTTTCAGCCCCGCGCGCCGGAGGGCAGGCCCCGCAGGATGGGTGGGCGATGGGTGTTCGACGGACCGGACAAATATCACGAAGCGCTTCTGGAGGACAACGGCGCCGGTCTTCAGCCGCTTGCCGAGTGGGACTATGTGCGCTCCATGGAGCGGAGTGCGGGCGCCGCGACTGCCGAGGACAGGACGCTGAAACCCTCGAAGAATCTGGCGGCGTTTGAGCCGCTGCTGGGACATTGGAGGGCTCGCGGCAAGACGGCGCTCAGGGGTGAGTTCGACATCGAGTCGTCCTTCGAATGGGCCACGTATCTCGATGTCATCACGTTGCGCGTCATGGAAGCGTACCAGGGCGGTGGATCAACGCATGCGCTCGACGCTTACGTGTACCATCATGTCGGATCGAATTCGCTGCGCTGCCTCGCATTGTCCGCGTCCGGCGCTGTGTACGAAGGTGGCGTTTCCGTACCAGAGGACGGCGCGCTTCAACTTAATCTGACTGGCTGCGAGGCGGACGGAAAGACGGAGTACCTGTTGCGGTTTGACTCAGAGTCAGATGGGGCGTTGCGCCAGCGCGTCTGGTCCGTCGATGGCGAGCGACGCGCGCTCGCGCTCGATATCCGACACAGGAGGGTCGATTCGCGGCGGGACGAATCAACACAGCGCCGGAATGACGCCCCGTCGCAGGAAGACGCCGCACAGCGGACGCCGCCCGGGCATTAGGGACGTTTGCCTGGTCGCGCATGTTGTCGGACAGATCATTCGGAGTGATACCCGCCATGCCACTCGTTACCATCGATGGTCGCCAGATCCGCAACTGGCGCAGCTTCCACAGTGTCTTTGCGTCGGCGTTCGGCTTTCCCGATTTCTACGGGCGGAACATGAACGCGTGGATCGACTGCATGACGTCGCTTGATGATCCCGACGCCGGCATGACAAGTGTGCATAGGTCGGCGGCGGATCCGATCGTTCTGCAGTTGGATCATGTCAATGCCATGCCGAACGAGATCTACGATGAACTGGTCGCCGCCGCCGCGTTCGTGAATTGGCGCAGGCTGGAAGTCGGCGAGACCGCGATCCTCATGCTGTCTTTTGATCGGTCGGCGTGATTCCTCACCGGCGTTGTCGGGTCGATGACCTGAGCAAGTGATCATTCACGACGAATCAGAGACTGTCCGGCGATCGTAACGCCCTTTCAGGGCTGATTTCGAGAAAGCAACTCAATCCCGGGGCTGCGCTTCGACCGCTTCGCGGTCTGCGCTGACCCCGGGCTCACCTGTATCGCTCCTTCAGAGCGAATTCATGTTTGCAGACAAAGGTGTCTTCTCACCAATGGCTCACACGCGCCAATCCGTCGAGTTTCCGGACAGCCTCGACTGATCTGTGCGCGTATGTCGCGGGGCGCCCCGCTAATTGGGGACGCCTGTCGCAGCCATCCCACTTTTTTCCTCTCTCGACTGCCGGTTTTGGGCCCGCTTTTCGGCCTGATTCCGGGCGGTCGTCAGACGTCCGCGGGAGGGGTTCGCCGATGGGCGGACTTCCGTGGGCTCGACCGCACTGAGATGAGGATGAACAACCATGAAAGCGGAATCTCGATATCTCTCAATGGCCCTGATTGTCAGTGCGTTCACGACGGCGACTGTCGGGGCGCAAACGCCGCGCGGGGGCGATCCGTGCGTTGGGCCGTATCACGTTACGTCGGCGGAGGAACTGATCGCCGCCATCAACTGTGCAAACGCCGCGCCGGATCCGGACACGATCTACCTGAACGCCGATATCACGCTGACGTCGATCGACAATGTGACGACGGGTAACAACGGTCTTCCCGTCGTGAACTCCCCGATCATCATTGAGGGGCAGGGTCACGTCCTTGAACGCGACGTCAATTCGGCGGACATGTTCCGTTTTGTGTTGCTGGTGGGCGGCGGCGACTTGACGATGAACAGCGTTACTGTGCGCAACGGCGTCCAGACACTCGCCGGTGGAGCGGTCTTCCTGGCGGGTGGCGGCGCGCTTCGCGTTGTCGACTGCACTTTTACCGTGAATGAAGGAAAGTCCGGCGGCGGCGCGATCGGGCTCATCGGCCTGAATTCGTCCGTCGTCATTGAGCGTTCGATCTTCACGCTGAACAAGGCCCTCAATGGCTCTGAAGGGGGCGCCCTTCTCATCGTCAACGGCGCCAGGGCGACGATCCATGATTCCGCGTTTGTCGGCAACCATGCGCTTCTTGCGGGCGGCGCGATCGGGAATGTGAGCGACGATGACCAACTGACGATCGTGAACTGTCTGATTGCCGGCAATCGCACGGATGGGCCGGGCAATGGCGACGGCGGCGGTGGTGGCGTGTACAACGCCGGCGCCCTCCATATGGTGAACTGCACGATTGCGGGTAATTACAGTCGTTATGCCGGAGGCCTGCGAAACTACACGAACGGCGTTGCGAATGTCACCAACTGCCTGATTGGCGGGAATTTCGGGAGGCAGAATGGACCGCAGATCACGAACAACGGCGTGCTGAATCTGAGGTACTCCGGGCTGCAGGACGGTATCCCGGCGATCTCCGGCGCGGGCGTTGTCAACGATCTGGGAGGTCTCATCACATTCGCGGGCGCCGACGAATTGTTCGTTGATCCGATCGATCCGAATCTGAGTCCGACGACGGCGGGCGACTATCGGCTCGTCAGCGGCGCGCCGGGCGTTGATGCGGCCGATTACGACGGTTTCGTTGCGGCTGGTGGCGGAATGGCGGACCTGGACGGCGCGCCACGAACGGTCGATTCCTGTGTTGATGACAATGGAATCTTCGGCAGTGTGGGCTACCTGGACATGGGGCCCTATGAATCGCAGGACGACGGGCCCGACAACGACGGCAACGGCGTCCCCGACATCTGCGACGGTCCATGCGGCGGGCTGCCACTGGGGGATGTCAATGAAAGCGGCGCGATCGATCTGGCGGATGTCAGCAGCCTCGCGGCCATTGTGCTGGATGACGCCGGCGCAACGAGCGGTCAGCGCTGCGCCGCCGACGTCAACGAGGACGGCGCGGTCGACGGTCTCGACATTCAGGCCTTTGTGAATCTGTTGCTCACGCAATAGCGAGCTCGGGCCGACCGCCAAATGGCAACGCCGAACGTCTCTCGACGCCCTGGTCCATCGGCCGGGGCGTCGAATTCGCATATGCGATTTTCGAAGAGAGGGCTGCGGGGCTACTCAATCAGCGCGAGGACGAAATCCTGAATGTCGTTTCCGTCAACGGCGCCCGACGCGTCCATATCGGCGGCGCACAAGGCGTCCGGCGTCGCATCCGCAGGGTGGAGAATGACATCGATGAATGGCGCCACATCGACGATGCTGATGGATGCGTCATTGTCGACGTCTCCCTTCAGGCAGGAGGCCGTGGCGTATTCCCATGTATCCCCCAGGGTACCGTCCACGCCGTATCCGCCGAAGACCACGATTCTGGATCGAGTGGTATCGTAGGTCATCGAATGATTGCTGCGCGGCTCCGGCCCCGGGATCATGAGTTGGCGCCACGTGTTCCCATCCCACGTCCAGGTATCGTTCACGTAGCTCGCGCCGTCGTGACCTCCGAAGAGCAGCGTCCTGGAAGACGCCATGTCATACGCCATCGTGTGGCCGCGTCGTGGAGATGGCCCAGGCGCCAAACGCTCGGTCCACGCCTGTCCGTCCCACTCCCAGGTATCCCCCAGGTTGCTCGAGTCCCTGCCACCGAAGAGGACGACAACTTCCCGGGCGACATCGTACGCCATTGCGTGGCTGTAACGTGCGGGTGGACCGACTGTCGCCACGAGCGTCCAGGCCGATCCGTTCCATTCCCATGTGTCGCTCAGGCTTGCGCTGCCCGTTGTTCCACCGAAGAGGACGACGACATTTCGAGCGCGATCAAAGGCCATGGAATGGTAACCGCGACTGCCGGGTGGCGAAGACGCGACGGAACGCCAGGCGGATCCGTCCCACGCGAACGTCGTGTTGTAATACCCCATGCCGTATCCGCCGTGCATGATGATCTCGTTGCTCGAACCGTCGAACGCCATGGCCATGTACAATCTGCCGGCCGCGGCGGACCCGGCCGAAGCGAGCGTCCAGGCCGTTCCGTCCCATCGCCAGGTGTCCCGGAATCGTTCCGTCAATCGGTAGTGCCCGCCAAACACGACTGACTCGCCGCGGGTTTCGTCGAAGGCCATCCCTTGTCCGTAGCGAACGCCCGGGCCCGAAGTGGTTCGGAATTCCCAAGTGTTTCCGTCCCACTCCCAGGTATCGCCGTACCTTGTTGTATCGCCACCCCCGAAGAGAACGACAACACCTCGGTTGCTGTCGTACACCATGGCGTGACTGGTCCGCTTCGGAGGACCGACGGCGGTCGTGCCGAACCAGGCGCTTCCGCTCCACTCCAGCGTATCGTCGAGAATCGTTGTGCTGGTCTGGCCGGCAAACATCACGACTCTGCCACGCGCCGAATCGTAGGCGATCGCACTTGAACTTCTGGTGCAGCACGAGTTGGCCTGAGACCAGGAAACGCCGTCCCATTCCCAGGTGCGCGCGACCGTTGTCGTACCGTTGTAGCCTCCCACAAGCACGGTGCGCCCCGCGTTGCTGTCGAAGGTCATTGCGTGTGAGGAAAGTGGTCCGGGACCAGTGTTCGTCACAAAGGTCCATGTGGCCCCATCCCATTCCCAGGTGTCACCCAGGCGAGCCGTACCGTATCCGCCGTACAGAACTGTGACTCCCCGGACACTGTCATAGGCCATCGCGTGTCCGCTGCGCGCTTCCGGTCCCGTCGTCGCGCGCAGGGTCCAGGTGGCGCCATCCCATTCCCACGTGTCCCCATGGCGGTCCGTCCCGTCCCATCCGCCGAACAACACGACGACCCCGCGAGCGCTGTCATACGCCATCGTGTGATTGTTGCGAGGCGTTGGGCCCGACGACGATCGATGCGTCCAGACAGCGCCGTCCCACTCCCAGGTTTCACTGTCGTATCCGCCGCGATAGCCGCCGAAGAGGACTGTCACGCCCCGCGCGCTGTCAAAGGCCATTGCGTGCGAAGTTCGCTGGCTTGGCCCCGGCGTGACATTGACCCACGATTGCGCACTTGCAGAGATCGGCCACGTGCAGATTGCCGCAACCGTCAGCAGGCGTCTGGCTGTGATCATGGTGGTCTTCCTTTCCGCGATGGGGCAATTGATCGCCCCGGCCCACTTGCCATATTTCAGGCGTGTATCTTAACCGGGATGGGCGACTCAACTCAATCGACGGCGGGGTTGCTGATCGAAGGCTCATGCGGCGGAGCCCCGGCCCGGGACCCAGGATCTGCAAAGGTGGGGCGCGTTTATGGCCTGTCCGCCGTTTGGCGCATGCGTTCGATATCCCGCATGGGGGGTTCGCCGAAATGTCGCTTGTAGTCGCGGTTGAAGTGAGAGGCGTCTTCGTAGCCGACTTTGAATCCCGCCTCGGCGGCGTCGAAATCCTCGCTCAGCATCAGCCGGCGCGCCTCCTGCATGCGAAGCTGTTTCTGGAACTGCAGCGGACTCATCGACGTGACGGCCTTGAAGTGCGCGTGGAGGCCGGACGAACTCATGCCGAGATTGTGCGCCATGTCCGCGACGCTGAGAGGTTGGTCGAAGCTTCCGCGGATCATCTCCACCGCCCGGACCATTCGGTTCGCCTGGCCGCCGAATCGCGCGAGGTGGCGCATTCTGCCGCCTTGCGCCCCGGTCAGCAGTCGGTAGTTGATTTCACGGATGACCAGTGGCGCGAGGGCGTTGTAATCGTCGGGCTTGTCGATGAGGCGGATGAGCCGGAGCGTTGCATTGAGGAGATCGGAATCGAGATCGCTCACATCGACGGCGCGCGCGTTGCTTTCTCCGCGCGGATCGAGGTTCGACTCGATGATGATTGTTGCGACGACTCCGGGATCGAGCGTCAGCCGCAGGCCGAGGTAAGGTTGCTTCGTCGAGGCTTCGACGATCTGGGCCGTCATTGGGAGTCCGACGGTGCAGACCATGTAGTGCGCCGGGTCATATCGAAATGTCTCGCCACCCAGTGTCAGCGCCTTCGCCCCCTGCGCGATCACACAGAAGCAGGGTTCGTAAAACCCGTGGTGCAGATCCGTCGGACCTGAGAAACGGCTGAAGCTCAGACCGGGCCGAGCCTGCATCACGCCGTCATTCTTCAGCGATGAGAGCATGAGGTCGGCGAGTTCCTGTCGATCCTCGTCCATCTGACGCGATTGTCGTGGGGCTGCGCTGCGTTTCATCTTTCCCATCGTACGCGGCTCAATCGCTCAATCCAGAGGAACTCCAGGTAACTTGGAGGAATGTACAAGTATCCTGGAGGAGCGTCCTACAGACCACGCGGGTTTCGCGTCTATGATTCGATCGTCATGATCAATCGGCGTGAAATGCTGTTATCACTTATTTGGACGTTGGTTCAATCGACCTTCGGGAGGATGATAATGAACATTCAGCGAGTTGGATCGGAGGCGTCGGTCAGGGGACCTGCGGACTGGTTCACGGGGACCGTTCGGCTTGACCCATTGTTCGATCACACGGAGCCGGCGCGCGTGAGTGGCGCGAGCGTCACTTTCGAGCCTGGCGCGCGGACGGCGTGGCACACGCATCCGCTGGGGCAGTCGCTCATCGTGACGAGCGGTTGTGGCTGGGTGCAGCGAGAGGGTGGTCCGGTGGAGGAGATTCGCCCCGGCGACGTTATCTGGTTCCCTCCCGGTGAGAAGCACTGGCACGGCGCGACGGCGACGACGGCCATGACGCACATCGCCATCCAGGAGAAGCTCAACGGGAAGGCTGTGGACTGGCTGGAGAAGGTCAGCGAAGCGCAATATCGAAAGTAAGCCGCCAACGAGGAATCCATCATGCCACACGTCATCGTCAAACTCTGGCCCGGCAAGTCGGAAAAACAGAAGCGGGCGCTGTCGGACGCCATCACGCGGGATGTCATGGCGCATCTTGGATACGGAGAGGAGTCCGTCTCCGTGGCGTTCGAGGAGATCAGCGCGGATGACTGGCGGGAACGCGTTTTCGTGCCGGACATCCTGAACAAGCCCGATGAACTGTACAGAAAACCCGGATACACCATGTAACTGCGGAGGAACCCATGAGAGGAACAGTGCTTTACGGGCCCGGCGACATTCGCTTCGAGGACCGCGAAACGCCGAGGATTGAGCAACCGACGGATGCGGTCATTCGAATCGTGGCGACGTGCGTCTGCGGATCGGACCTGTGGCCCTATCGTGGCCTGCAGCCGGTCGACGCCCCGACGCCGATGGGACACGAATACTGTGGTGTTGTGGAGGAGGTCGGTGGCGCGGTGAGGTCGGTTCGGCCGGGGCAGTTTGTCATCGGTTCGTTCGCCACGTCGGACAACACGTGTCCACACTGTCTGCATGGCTACCAGTCGTCCTGCATGCATCGCGAGTTCATTTCGCGCGCCCAGGCGCCTGTTCTCCGAGTTCCGCTGGCGGACGGCACGCTGGTTCCGACGGATGGCGTGCCATCGGACGATCTGATCCCGAGTCTGCTGACAACGTCGGACGTATTGGGGACGGGCTGGTTTGCGGCGGACGCCGCCAACGTCAAACCGGGAGCGACTGTTGTCGTGGTGGGGGATGGCGCCGTCGGCCTGCTCGGTGTGCTTTCGGCCCGGCAGATGGGCGCCGAGCGGATCATTGCGATGAGCCGTCATGAAGCGCGTCAGAAGCTCGCCCGCGCGTTCGGCGCGACGGACATTGTGTCTGAGCGCGGCGACGACGGTGTGGCGCGCATCATGGAAATGACAAAGGGCGTCGGGGCCGATTCGGTACTTGAATGTGTCGGGACACAACAGTCGATGACACAGGCCATCGGCGCGACGCGCAGGGGCGGCTACGTCTCCTATGTCGGCGTGCCGCACGGCGTCGAGCTCGATGGACAGAGTCTGTTCTTTGCCCATGTCCACCTTCATGGCGGTCCGGCCCCCGTTCGGCGCTACCTTCCGAAGTTGATTGAGCTGGTGCTGAATCGCGACATCGAACCGGGCCGAGTGTTCGACCTCGCGCTGCCGCTGGAACAGGTTGCTGACGGCTATCGGGCGATGGACGAGCGGCGCGCGATCAAGGCGTTGTTGCGGCCATGATGTGTGGATCCGTTCCCGGAAGCGTGGCGCGGAATTCTGAGGCGCCGTAATCCGATCTCGGCGCCGGACATCGTCCGGCGCCTCGCCGCGAATGGAGGCGGCGGTTCCTGCGCGTGACGGCGTTGTTGCGCCGCGGGGCAGGGGGGGCCGGTCACCGGCCGCCCATAAGTCAATTCTGTTCTCAAATCCATCAGGAAACGTCGATTACGCCCCATTTGAGAATGTGGGCGGATTTTCCATTGCGCACCGGGCGTTCAGACAGCGTCTGGTCTGGGAAGGCTCATGCGAGCCCGGTTTCAGTGCGCGCCGACTGGCGCGCCGAACGGATTTATCGGTCTGTTGTGTCGCGATATCAGCGGACGGGCGGCGAACGGACACGAGATATCAGGAACTGATCGATGTCAAATCGAGCGCAACGAGGTCGCTTTTCCGGATGGACTGTCGGGTCCATGGGTGAAGGCGACGGCGCGCGGAGGGCGTCGATGCCGACCACAAGGACGACGCCAGTGGATTCACGAACGACACGGAGACGAATGATGACTACGACGCGCGGCGCCGAACTCACACGACAAATCGGGCGATGGACCGCCATGGCGCTTGGCGCCCTTCTCACTTTCGGCGCCGCGTCGCCGGCTTCGGCCCAGACCGACTTTCACTGGCGAGGCGACACCACCAACAACCACTGGGACAGGTCGGAAAACTGGTCTCAGGACCCGGGCGCCGGCAACATTCCTGACTCGAGCAATGACAATGTACTCTTCAACGACAATGCCAGTCGCTTCAACATCGATCTGAGCGACCGCACGCGCGACGTCGGCACGTTCACCGTCGCGACGACGGGTCCAAACCACGCCTACCGCCTCTTCAACGGGACGCTGCGCTTCAACAACACCGTCTCGGTCACCACAACCGGCCTTTCGCTCACGTTTGACGAGGATTTGACGGTCCGGCAGATGACCGCCGGCACATGGAGTAACGACTCGGGCGACATGATCTTCCAGGGCCCGCTCATCGGGACAGGGGCGATCACGCTCAATTCGGGCGTCGCCCAGTTCAACGGCCTATGCAGCTATTCGGGTACGTTCACCATCTCCGATACCGGTCTGGTGAGGATCGGCGCCGATACCGCGCTTCAGTATGCGACGATCAACACCACAGTGACGAACGGTCTGGACCTGAACGGCCATAACGCGGTGATCGGTGGACTGAGTGGTTCGGGCGATCAGTACATCGGAACACTGACGCTCACTTTCGGCGGCGCCCCCGGCAACAACACCTACAGCGGCAAGATCACGGGGGCGGGCGGTCCCGGACCGCGTTTGATCAAGACCGGCGGTAGCGGAATGATCATGAGCGGCATCGTGTCGAACGTGGAGTCGTTCGAAGTGGCGGGCGGCGCTGTCGAGTTCCATAACAACATGACGCTGCACGATCCGACGTCCGACGGCGCCCTCAGGCTTTCAGGTGGAGATTTCGGGATCATCGGCGGCACGGTGCAGCTCGGCGGCGCAACACCCGCGGGCGGCAATGCGGTGATCAGCGACAACGAACTTGCCGTGCTTGGCGGTCAACTGATCTGCGGGCGCATCTTCAGCGACACGGATGGCATCGTGGCGCTCAGGGACAATGGCTCAACGCCGGCACTGGTCATCGGCGAAGTCACGGGCGACAGCGCCTCATCGTCCACATTCGCCGGTCGATTCGTGGACGCCAACGGGCCGGGTAGCGTCCGCAAAATTGGCGACGGCACGCTGACGCTCAATAACGATAACCTCAACACCGGCGGATTCGAAGTTGAAGAAGGCGCGATCGGCGGCAGTGGCCGCGTGCGGGGAACGACGCATGTCTACAGCGGCGCCGCGATCAAGCCGGGTTCGTCGGCGGGCGTGTTCACAGTTCAGCATGCGATCTTCGACGCGGGTTCGACCCTTGAGATTGAACTCGGCGGCGCCGCGGTGGGGTCGGAGCACGACATGCTCTACGCCACTGGCGACGTCACGCTCGGCGGCACGCTCGACCTTTCGTACATCAACAGCTTCGTCGCCGCGCCAGGCGACTCATTTGTCGTCGTCAAGGCGAACTCGATCAGCGGACAGTTTGACGCAATCAACTTCCCCGACGGCCAGACGTGGAACGTTGTCTACAATAATGCGACGGGCGTAGTCTCGGTCAACCTCTGCTCAGATCCGCAGTCCGGCGGCTGCGCTGATTGCGCCGACGGCGAGCCGATTGTCCAAAACATCACCAAAAGGAAGTTCTATGCGACCATCCAGGGCGCAATTGATGCGGCCGATTTCGGCGACACGCTGGAACTGAATGCGTGCGTGTTTCATGAGCGAAATCTGAGCATTTCTGACAAATCATTGACGCTTCGCGGCCTGGGCGCCGACGCGACCTTCATCGACGGCGATCACCTCGTCGGATCGATCATTCAACTAAGCGGAAGCGACGCGAGTACGTTCCAGGATTTGACGATTCGCAACGGCGTCGCCCATGCGGAGAACGGCGGCGGCGCCGTGCGCGCGATCAACGCCAATGTGACGGCGACATTCCGCAACGTGGTCTTCGACGGCAATGACTCGGGTGGCTCCTTTTTCGGCGCGATCTATTTGGCGAGCGTCCAGGCCACGTTTGATCGGTGCATATTCCGCAACAACGTCTCGACCTTGGGCGGCGGCGCCTCTGCGTTTGGCGTTCTTGATCCGGCGGACGTGACATTCACAAACTGCCTGTTTGAAAACGAGCACGCTGTGCACTACGTCGGCTACGTGCAGACGTCCACCTCAGGCGCTCCGGATGTCGTCGTCTCCAACTGCACGTTCATCAACGGAGATTGCCAGCGGTTTCTCGGAGCGCGACTGGCCGACGCGAAGCTGAGTGTCTTTAACTGTGCGTTCGACGACACGGCGGACGCCCTGTTCGTGGGGGGCGGAGCGATCCTCACCAGCGCCCATTGCGTATATCCCGGCGCCACCGGCGACGACATCGACGGCGTGCCAACGTTCGTCGACGCGGCGAATGGTGACTACCGACTCGCACCCGGCTCGCTCGGCATCGACGCAGGCGATCATGACGCATACCTCACAGCCGGCGGCGATGCCATGGACCTCGGCGGCGATGATCGACTTGTTGATGACGCCTGCGAAACCGACTCCGGCGTCGGGACTACGACCTATCTCGACGTTGGCGCATACGAATATCAAGCCGACAACACCGACACCGACAGCGATGGCGTGCCCGATGTGTGCGACGCCTGTCCGGGCTTCGACGACAGCGCCGATGCCGACGGTGACGGCATTCCGAACGGGTGCGATGCTTGTCCCGGCAGCGACGACGCGCTCGACAACGACAGCGACAGCGTTCCAGACGGCTGCGACGTCTGCCCTGGCGGCAACGACACGATAGATTCTGATGGCGATGGCGTGCCAGACGCCTGCGACAACTGCCCCAACACGCCGAACGTCCGCAACGTAACGCAGAACACTGTGTATGCCACGATTCAGGCGGCGGTCAGCTCGGCGGTGGACGGCGATGTGATTGAGCTCGGCGCCTGCACTTTCCATGAGAGCCTCATCATGCTGACGCCGGGCGTGAACCTGACGATTTCCGGCCAGGGCTATCAGGAGACGACGATTGACTGCGGCGGACCGGGGCCGGTCTTTATCATCGATGGACAAGGCGTTGTGAACGAGTCAGTGATCGAGAAGATGAACATTCTGGGCGTCACGTCCGGCGTGGGAGTCGCCATCGGGCAGAGCGATGCGCCGACGCTTCATGAGGTTTGGTTCAGCCAGTGCAGCGGAACCGCCGTCGTCGCCGGCGGCGACGGAACGTTGTTGGATCGTTGCGGGTTCATTGGCAACGACGCCGCCGCCGGCGTGATCGTTGCAAGAGACACGTTGCTTCGGCAGTGCGTCATGGCCCAATCGACCGGCCCGCAGGTGCGCGTGTTGCCTTTCGCCCTTGGCATCATGATCAACTGCACGGTCAACGCAACCAATGGCGTGCTCGCCGAGCCGGCCGGCGACCTCGCGATGGCCAATACGATCGTCAAGGGACCGGTGGTCGGTTCGATCTTCGCTGAATATTGCATGTACGCCGGGGCGACGGGCAACAGCATCAACGTCGATCCGGTGCTGAGCGACTCGATCCATCTGGTCGAAGGCTCGCCGGCCATCGATGCGGCGAGCTATGTCGCATTCGATTTCTATGGCGGCGGCGCGGTCGACGCCCTGGGCGAGACGCGACTGCTCGACGACCTTGGCACGGCGAACACGGGACTTGGCGACGTGGATTATCTCGACATCGGCGCGGTTGAGTTCGATGGACTCACCGACACCGACAACGACGGCGTTGGAGACGCGCTGGACGTGTGTCCGAATCGACGGCCCGGCGACATGGATGGCGATCATGGCGTGGACGCGGACGACGTCATGCTGTTCGTGCAGGTCCTGCTCGATCCGAACTTCGGCACGCCGGATGAGCGCTGCGCCGCGGACAACAACCTGGATACGCTCGTGAACGGCGACGACGTCCAGCCATTCGTGGAGCGGGTGCTCGAGCCCTAGGGGCGGCGCGATCGGGACGGCGAGTACGAAACAGGGTTATTGCAACGGCTGGACCGCGGGGGGCCGGACGAGGCGCCTCCATGCGCCGCTCGACGACGTCTGGCCCGTCAATTGATCGCCTTCGAGGGGGGCTGGCGACGGTTGCGTCGGCCGCCTGTTGGGCCGCCAGCGTGTGACGCCGGCGTCAATCAGGATTCGCTGGTCGATGGCGACGACGTGCAAGCGTTTGTGACGCTGGTCGTCGGATCGTATTCGGCGCCGGAACTCGATTGGCGGATCAGTCATCGCACCGACGGGTCCGCTTTTCTTACAGAGCCACCTTGGCCACAACGCCAGCCGCAGCCGCCGGTTACGACCGATCGCGGAGGTGCGGCGGGATTTCGTTGCGCAGTGCGGCGCCAGACGGCGTCTGTGTAGTGAATCCGCTCCTCAAGACCGCCGCGCCCACCTCGCAAAGCGCGTTTGTCTACAAACCTAACCGCTGGTCCCGCCTCGTAATGTTTAGTGGACCTGCGCCAAATGGAGACGCCGCTCGATGTTGTTTCATTCTGACTCGCAATTTTCGCTCAGCACGTTGCGCCGCATGTCGGCGGTTGTTGGATTGGTCGCGCTCGCCTGGGCGCTGCCCGTTCAAGCGCAGATCAATTTCACATGGCAGGGCGACCACAACAACAACTGGGCCAATGAGAGCAATTGGTCGCAAACCCCCGGTTCGGGCAACGTGCCGAACGCCGCCAATCACTACGTGCTGTTCAACGACTCGGCCGATCGATTCAACGTCGATCTGAACGGCGACGTGCGCAAGGTCGGCAGCATTACGGTGAGCACGACGAACCAGAATCACGCCTACCGCTTTTTTGAGGGCGAGATTCAGGTGTTCGGCAACATCAGTCTTTCCACGTCCGGTCTGGCGACGACGTTCGACTCCGACCTGACGCTTCAGCAGGCGGCGGCGGGAACCTGGAACAAAGACAGCGGCGACATGATTTTCAACGGTCCGCTCTCCGGCTCGGGCGCGATCACGCTGGCTTCCGGCAGCGTGCGATTCAATACGCCATGCCCCTACAGCGGCACGCTGACCATCAATAACCTCGGACAGGCCACGCTCGGCGCCGGCGACGCGCTCGCAAACGCCACCGTCAAGATCGATGTTGCAAATGGACTCAACATGAATGGCGGCAACGCCAAAGTAGGCGGACTGGCCGGAACGGGCAATCTGAACATCGGCTCGAACACGCTCACCGTGGGCGGCGCCAATACCAACGCGGGCAGCTACAGCGGCTTGCTGACCGGCGCGAGCGGCACGGGCCCCCGGATCGTCAAGGCCGACGGCGGCACACTCCGGTTGTCCGGCGTCGTGTCGAGTATCAATGCGATCGAGGTGACGGGCGGAGATGTGATTATCCAGGGCGCCGCCGTAACTCTGAACGAATCTACCACCAATGGCGCGATCGTCTTGAGCGGGGGCGACATGGAGATCTCAAGCGGCGCCAACGTGTCGCTCAGCGCACCCACATCGTCGGGCGGCACGGCGGTGATCAACAGTCGTGAACTAATCGTCAATCAATCCCTTCTGACCTGCGGCCGAATCATCAGCGACGCGGGCGGCGTCGTGCGGCTCAGGGACAACGGCGCGACGCCAGCGCTGACGATCGGCAAGGTGGGTAGCGAAAACGTCTCCTCCACCTTCGCCGGAACGTTCGCGGATGCCAATGGCGCCGGGACGGTGCGCAAGATCGGAACAGGCGCCCTAACGCTCAGCGGCGTCAGCACCAACACGGGCGGCTTTGAAGTCGAAGGCGGCGCGATCGGCGGAACAGGAAGTGCCAGCGGCACAACGCATGTGCATAGCGGCGCGGCGATCAAGCCGGGCAGCTCGGCGGGCGTGTTCACTGTGGAACACGCCGTCTTCGACTCCGGCTCAACGCTTGGGATCGAACTCGGAGGCCTCACTTCGGGAACTCAATACGACGTGCTCAATGCCACCGGTGAAGTTACGCTCGGCGGCACGCTCGATCTTTCGTACATCAACAATTTCACCGCGTCGAACGGCAGTTCTTTTGTGATTCTCACAGCGGGCACGCTGATCGGCGAATTCGATACAGTCAATTATCCTGATGGGCAGGAATGGTTGATCAACTATGACACCGCTGCCGGCACTGTCACCGTTCACGCCTGTTCCGACAGTGATGGAGACAACGTCTGTGATGGCGATGACGCCTGCCCCGGCTTCGATGACAACCTTGACGCCGATAACGATCGCGTTCCCGATGATTGCGACACCTGCCCGGACATGCCGAACGTCTGGAACGTCACCCAGGACGCTTACTTCGTGACGATTCAGTCGGCGATCGATGCGGCGCAGGACGACGATGTGATTGAGCTGGGCGCCTGCGTATTCGTCGAACGCCTCCTGTCGTTCGGGAGCAAGCGTATCACGCTGCGAGGACAGGGTCCTGAACTGACGGCCATCGATGGCCAGCATGAAGTTGGTAGTATCGTGTGGATTGACAGGCCGGCGCATGTGACGATCGAGGGCCTGAGTATCCGAAATGGCATGCATGGTGGCGATGCCGCCGTAGGCGGTATCAGCGTAAAGGACTCCAATGCCTCTCTGACCATACGCAACGCAGTGATAGAGGGCAACCTCGGGTTCATCGGCGGCGGCTTGTACGTCGAGGGGGCAAGCGTTCAGCTCGAGCGGTGTATTTTTCGGGACAATTCAACTTCGCTGAATATCGGCCCGGCTTCGTTCCTGGTGGTGAATGGCGGCGAAGTCACGTTCCTGAATTGCTTGTTCGCGAATGAGACAGCGCAATCACGGCTTGGATCTCTTCAGTCCAACGGTCCTGCAACGATTGTGACCATCACCAATTGCACGTTCGCAGAGTTTTCCGGTCCAAGTTTCATTCAGGCCGTTGATTCGACGTCTACGGTCAATCTCCTTAACTGCGCCTTTGACGACAGTGCGACCGCCTTCTCCACATTTAATGGAGCGGTGCTCAACGCCACACGCTGCCTGTATGACGGCGCGAGCGGCGACAACATCAACGGACTGCCCACTTTTGTGGATGCGGCCAACGGCGACTATTCCCTGGCGCCGGGTTCGCTCGGCATCGACGCGGGCGACTACGACGCCTACGTGACAGCCGGCGGCGGCGCGAACGACCTCGGCGGCGACGCCCGTGCGGCCGACGATCTGTGCGTCGCCGACACCGGCGTCGGCGCCTCAACCTACCTCGACATCGGCGCCTACGAGATTCAGACAAACCCGACGGATACCGACGGCGACGGCATTCTGGACGAGTGCGACAGCTGCCCGGAGGCGCCGAATGTCCACAACGTCACGCAAGACACATACCACCCGACGATTCAGGCCGCGGTCGATGCGTCAATCAGCGGCGACCTGATAGAAATCGGCGCGTGCACATTCAACGAGCGCAACATTCAATTCGCGGACAAGACTCTCACCTTGCGCGGCCAGGGGCCGAATCAGACTTCGATTGACGGTCAGAACGTCATCGGGAAAATTGCATCTGTATCGGGGACGTCGTCCGTCATCCTTGAAAACTTGTCGATTCTGAACGGCATGACCGGCGACGGCGCCCCGTGCGCCGGAATCAACGTGGTGGATTCCACTGCGTCCGCCACAATTCGCAACGTCCGGTTCGCGGGCAATCATGGCGACTTCGCCGGAGGGCTTTACGTCGACGGCGCGTCGGTAACGGTGGAGCATTGCGAGTTTCGCGGAAACGCCGCAGCGCAGTCTCTGGGCGCTTCGTGTTTTGACGTTTCCGGCGACACGCTGGTGACATTTGTAAACTGCCTCTTCGAAGGCGACGAGGCGAGCAGCCGACTCGCTCACCTTCACGCCAACCAGAGTGGCGACGCCCCGACCGTGGATGTCGTCAACTGCACGTTTGCAAACTGCGCGGGCCAATACTTCATACACATGGCGGTCACCAGCGCCCGCCTGAATCTGCTGAATTGCTGCTTTGACGACAGTGCGGGCATCCTCAGCGGTCAGGGAGACGAATTCGCCGAGCTGTCCCACTGCCTGTTTAACAACGCCGTCGGCTTCGGCGACAACATCGATGGCGCGCCGACGTTCGTGGACGCCGCCAACGGTGATTATCGCCTCGCGGCCGGCTCGCCTGGCATCGACGCGGCCGACTATGACGCATACGCCATGGCGGGCAACGCGTTGGACGACCTGGGTGGAGTCGCCCGAGTGGTTGACGATGCGTGCGTCGCAAATTCCGGCGTCGGCGCGGTGACCTATCTCGACGTCGGCGCATACGAACATCAACCCGGCAACGCCGATGCCGACAACGATGGCGTGCTCGATGACTGCGACGTTTGTCCCGGCTTTGACGATTCCGTCGACACCGACATGGACGGCGTCCCTGATGGCTGTGACCTGCCGCTCTACGTGGACGCCGACGCCGGCGGCGCCAACGACGGCTCCTCCTGGACCAACGCCTTCAACAGCCTCCGCGACGCGCTGACGGCCGCAGCTCAGAGCAACGGCGTCATCTCGGAGATTCGCATCGCTCAGGGAACCTACATGCCCGACGGCGGCTACGTCGGCGCGAGCGGCTACGTCGCCGGCTCGCTGGATCGCGCCGCTTCGTTCGTGATGCTCGACGGGCTCGTGCTGAAAGGCGGTTACGCCGGTTTCGGCGCCCCGAACCCCGATGATCGCGGCCATGAGACGATTCTGAGCGGCGACCTCAACCACGACGACGCGGACGTGACCAACGTGCAGAACCTGGCCACTGAGCCGAGCCGACAGGACAACAGCCTCCATATTGTCACTCTGCCCGCGACGCAACCGACCGTCATGTTCTCGGGACTCACGTTTATCGGTGGACACGCCAACCTTCCAGGTCAGGATGACCTCGGTGGTGCGATCTTCATGGATGGGGAAGCTTCGACCGCCAACCTCGAAGATTGTGTGCTCGTGGACAATTTCGCCGCCGGCTACGGAGGCGCGATTTCAGTTGGCGATATGAATCTGACCCGTTGCTACGTCGGTGAAAACCTGTCCACGAACGATGGCGGCGCCGTAGCCACCGGAAGCGGCGCCAGCACGTTCACGCTGTGCTATTTCGAAGGCAACGTGGCCGGAGGCGATGGAGGCGCCGTCCGCGCCGTCAACGGAAACACGGAGTTCACTTCCTGCTACTTTGCGAGCAATGAAGCAATTGAGGATGGTGGCGCCGTCGACACGCGAAACGGCTCCCCAACATTCATGGATTGCCTGTTCGAAGACAATGTCGCCGGCGAAGATGGAGGCGCATTCTCCAGCGGAAACGGCGGGCCAACGGTAACACGCTGTGTGTTCAAGGGAAACCATTGCGCCGGTGGCGTCGGCGTTAGCGCCGGCGGAGGAGCCGCCGACACTGGCAATGGGGACGCCCGATTCGTGGAGTGTGAGTTCCACGCGAACTCCAGCGGTACCATGGGAGGGGCGTTGTCTTTGGGCGACAGCAAACCCGTTCTCATCAATTGCCTGATGGTCGGCAATATCGCCACCTCTGATGGCGGAGCGATCGCCGCAGCGGTGGGGCATACCGTCAGTGGTGGCGACGCCACCATCGTCAATTGCACGATGACATCCAACCAATCGGGCGGCCGGGGCGGCGCGGTGTACTTCCGCCTCGGCACGAACCACCGAATCGAGAACAGCATCCTCTGGGGCAATTCGTCGACCAGCGGCGCGGGCGAAGTTCAGGCCGAAGCGGGCATACCCGTCACGATCGGCCACAGCGATGTGCGCTTCAGCGGCGGCAGTGGAACCGGATGGGATTCCGCACTGGGCACCGACGGCGGCGGGAACATCGACGCCGATCCGGTTTTCGTGGACTTTGACGGCGGCGACGACACGCCCGGTACGCCGGATGACAACCTGCAACTGGCTGGCTATTCGCCGTGTATCGATGCGGCGGATTACGACGCCTACCAAGTCGTACTCGGCGCCCCGGTCGATCTGGCCGACGCCACACGCACTGTCGACACCTGCAGAGCCGATTCGGGCGCGGGCCTGCTGACGTACCTCGACATGGGCGCTTACGAATTCCAGGACACGACGACCGACAGTGACAACGACACAGTGCCCGACGCCTGCGATATATGCCCGGGCGGTGACGACACGGTCGATTCAGACAACGACGGCATCCCCGATGCCTGCGAATCCGCCTGTTCGGGTGGCGCGATTGGGGACGTGAATACGGACGGTCTCGTGGATAGCGGCGACGTCGTGGCGTTTGCGGAAGTATTGCTTGATCCAGGCGGTGCGACCGCGGATCAGATCTGTGCCGCCGATGTCAACGCCGACGGAGCGGCCGATGGCGACGACGTGCAGGGATTTGTGGAACTCTTGATGTCACCGTAACGCGCGGTCAGGTCGCAAGCCTGAAGAGATGCGCCCTCGTAACCCGGCAGAAATCACGGAATTGTGACTCGCAATTATTCATTGGCTGGTATGGAAGCAGAGGGCGCGTTCCTGTCCCGGACGGGTCCGGGATGGGAGCTTATTCTCGGCCGGGAACGACGACTGAATTGAGTCGGCCTACAGCGACCAAAGGTGTGGAGATTCGCCGGATTTCGTCCGGCGGTGCGATTTGGAGGCGTACGCAGATGGAACGACCTGAGCATTTGAAAATCTCGCTTGGACTGACCGCCTTGCTTTGCTTACTGACGGCCGCACCCGCCGGCGCCGGCGGGATCATCACCTTTACCTGGGATCCGCAAAACAACAACAATTGGAACAACTCGGCAAACTGGGATCAGGATCCCGGCGCCGGCGACATCCCCAATGATCCCAATCATGTCGTGTACTTCGACGGCAACGCCGGTTTCGGCAAAGACGTCGACGTGCAAGGCGCGACCCGGCAGGTAAACAAGATCCAAGTATTTGGTAGCGATCAATACCACTTCAAGAACGGCACGATCGGCAACTGGGGCGATATTTACGCCCATACTCAGGTCATCAAATTCGGCTCCGACGTCACTTACAAACAGCTCGGTGACGGCCAGTGGTTCGTCCAGAATGAGGGCGGAATGCGCATGGATGCGACGATCGACGGCAGCGGCAAAATTACCGTCACGGCCGATCCGGCTGTTCCCGACGTGGATGTCCAGCTGAACGCCGCCAATCCCTACACCGGCATTTACGAGATGTTGATTGGCGCCACGACGCTTGGCGATGCGCTGGCGCTGCAAAACGCCAGGGTTGAACTGGCCTGCGATGATCCGCTTGATTTCAACGGGTTCAATCCGACTTTTGGCGGGCTGTCCGGCGGAGGGGCTCTCACATTGGGCGGCACTGCGCTAACGCTCGATGGTTACAGCAGCACCAGTACCTATTCGGGCGCCCTGACCTCTGACGGCAGCGGTCAGATCATCTGCGCGAATGCGGGGGCATCTGATCAGTACTTCAGCGGAAGCATCAGTAATCTGGGGGTCTTTCGCGTTGACAGTGGGAACACTCACCTTTCCACCGGTTCGTTCAATTTCGTCAGCATCTTTCCGTCCGGGGCCATCGATATCAATGGCGGTGAGTTGTCGATTGAAGACAGCGCGGCAGTTACGCTCACATCTTCGAATGCCAATGGCGGAACGGTCAACATCTCGGGCGGTAAGCTCTCTGTCGGAGACGCGGAACTCTACGCAGCTCGCATCACCAGTGTCAGCAGTGGCGAAGTCGCTCTTTCGAACACAAACCTCGCCGCCCCCGGTTTGATCATCGGTAAGAACGGATCGCTGAATGTCACTTCCACGTTTGCCGGCAAGTTCACCGGCGCCGGCAGCTTCAAGAAGATCGGCACGGGGGCGCTGACTCTGACGGGGGCAAATACACTCACGGGTGAAGTCATCATCGACCAGGGCTCCGTCGTCCTGGGTTCGGCCACGACGCTGCAAAATACAGTGGTGCGTCTGAACGTCGCTGGCGGCCTCAACATCAACGGATTCGAACCGCACATCGGCGGCCTCAGCGGGTCGGCTGCGCTGAACATGGGTAACATACCTTACACGATCGGGTCCGACGGTACGGATGGGCGCTATGCAGGGGTCCTGTCAGCCAATTCGAGCAACTCCGCAGTGCCGTCACTGATCAAGACCGGGTCCAACGTGCAGGAGTTGACAGGCGCCAGTAGCATCACTGGCAGCTTCCTGGTTGAAGGCGGCAAATTACGCATTACTGGTGGCGGACACTTCAGCGCGTTAGGAGACCACAAGGTCGCAGCAAACAGCCGTCTGGACGTTGTCGAGGGGAGCACGCTCAACCCCGATCAAATTCTCCGTGTCGGCGGCCTGGTCTACGTTGAGGGCGCTACCGTCGACGCCAGCAGTATTCTCCTCGAAGAGTCCACCAACGCCACCTTTGAAGCCTTGGGCGGATCGACTGTAACAGCATCAATAATCAGCGTAGGACGTCTCGACGGCAACGTGGCCTACCTCAGCGCAATCGACCAGGGTACCAGCATCAGCGCGACCCGGCTGGATCTGGGTCCCTTAGGCGGCAACGGCATCGGCATAGTCGGTTTCGATGATTCCGCCAGCGGGAGCTTCAGCGACTGGGTGCGGCTGAATACAAATCAAAGCGTTCTGTCCATCAACGGGGCTTCCCTGAGCACAGATCGGCTGATTACTTCCGGCAGCCCCGGCAGCCCCGTCGGGACCGTCGGCATCAGCGACCCGGCAACGGGATCGGCTCTGACCGTCGGCGCCCAAAACGGGTCGTCGACCTTTGGCGGTCTGGTAAAGAATTGGTTCGATGGGCCCGGCAGCATCACCAAGACCGGGACGGGCAGCTTTACGCTTTCCCACGCCAACACCTATACCGGCGGCACGATCGTCAACGGCGGCACGCTCGTCCTGGGCAACAGCTCGGGTTCAGCCACCGGTACAGGCGGCGTTGCGGTGGAAAGCGGCGGCACGCTCGCAGGGAACGGCTCGGCTGCGGGGACATCAACCATCGCCTCCGGCGGTACGGTGGGCCCCGGCACGTCCATCGGCGCCATGACGCTGCAGGACGCCACGTTTCAGGCCGGTTCTACGCTTGAGATCGAATTCGACATGGAGCAGCACGACGAACTCATCGTCAGTGGCGCCGCCACGCTGGGCGGAACGCTCAAGATTGTCGACCTCAACGGGATCCCCGGGTTCGGCAACAGCTACATCGTGCTTACCGCAGGAACACTGGCCGGCGAGTTCGACGCAGTGAGGGGGCCTGCTGGCACGGGCTGGCTGGCTGAGTACGACTACAACGCCGGTACGGTGAGTATTACTCGTTGTAACGACGCTGACGGTGACAGCATCTGCAACGATTTCGACGCCTGCCCCGGTTTTGACGACTACATGGACATTGACAACGATGGCGTGCCGGACGCCTGCGACACGGATTGCTCGGGCTTCCCGGTTCACGTGAGCACGGCGCAGGAACTGATCGATGCG
>DAOPJV010000029.1:0-63222 GCA_035399845.1 Phycisphaerae bacterium
CGGGGCCCCGGCGAAGTCGGCCGGGTAATCGCAGCGAAACGAACCGTCGCGGACGGGGATCGACGTCGATGAAGTGTGACCGCGATCCGTCGTGACGCGGACATGCAGGGCCTCGATGACGCCCCCGTCAACGGTCCCCCGGATCGGCAGGTCGCCGCGATTCAGATCATGGATAGCGGCGGCAGCGGCGGCATCGCCCCAGCGAACCATCGGCGGTGCGGCCGCGGCGTTTTCCGCCAACGCCGGCGCTGCCGCAGTGAGCAGGCACGTGATGAGAGTCATGAAAATGCGAGACAGCGCGTTCAAGAAAGGACACTCCACATCAGGAGACAACCGGCGCCGGGCCTAAGCCGACGACCAGCGGCCCACAATATTCTATCATCGATAAGCAGGCCAATGAGAATCAGGGAGTTACGTCACCGATTCTTCGCCGATGTTCAGCCCCGAATCCGACCCGACAGACTTTGCAGGACGGACCTGAATCAGGCGACCAATTCACAGCGCCGCTCGCGCCCTGGATCGTCAGCCGATGTGGGCGTAACCTCATGCAATTCAGAACCAATGGAGCGATTGCCCCCCATGGCGCATGGCCAGATACCAATCATCGATCTCTTTGCCGGGCCGGGTGGACTCGGCGAGGGTTTTGCGGAGTGCGCCGTCGGCGGTTCCAGACCATTCCGAATCGCGTTGTCCGTCGAAAAAGACGAGCACGCACATGAGACACTGCGGCTTCGGTCCTTCTACAGGCAGTATCGATACGAGAATCGAAAGATCCCGGCCGCGTATTACCAGGCGCTTCGTGGCGATCTTTCGATCGAGAACCTGGCCAAACGCTGCCCGGACGCCTGGGATCGCGCAGTGCATGAAGCACTATGTGCGACGCTCGGAGATCCAGACGACGACCGCCGGATTGAAGAGACCATTCGTGACCGGCTCAAAGCGTCGGGTGACACGCCTCGGATCGTCATCGGCGGTCCGCCGTGTCAGGCGTATTCGCTTGTTGGGCGCGCCCGCAACAAGGGCAACGCGGACTACGTCCCTGAGGCTGACCATCGGCATCACCTGTATGTCGAATACCTCCGCATCATCGCCCAGACATGGCCGGACGTATTTGTGATGGAGAATGTCAAGGGCGTCCTCTCGTCACGGCTGAATGGGCAATTGATTTTCCCACGAATCCTCAAAGACCTTGAGGATCCGAATCTGGCAATTACCGGGAAGCCCGCCGGCCGCAGCAACAAGCGTTACAGATTGGTCTCGCTGACCAGACCGTCGCACACTCGCAACCAAACAGACCCGAAGGACTTCATCGTAAGGTGTGAGGACTACGGAATTCCGCAATGTCGCCATCGCGTCATTATTATTGGATTGCGCGAAGACCTTGATGCGGAGTTCAAGCCTCCTCATCACCACGGCAGGACCGTGACTGTGGGCGAAGTCATTGGGGGACTCCCGAAACTGAAGAGCCGGCTTTCTCGACGGAGCCGCGCAACCCTTTCGCTATCCGAGGCGATTGAATCCTCATTCACCTCAAGGCTCGAGCGGGAGATTCGCGACTCCGCCAGTTTCAGCGTCGTTCAGAGATGCCGGAAGATCTGCAGTCAGAAGCCCCGGAAGAGTCAGACCGGCGAAGGTCGGGATGATGTCGCGCCGACGATCGAAGACAAGACGCTTGAAGCCTGGTTAACAGACGATCGCCTGGGAACGTTCATTCCCAATCATGAGGCGCGAAGCCACATGGCCAGTGATCTGATGCGATATATCTATGCTGCGTCGTACGCCGAGAGCCTCGGTGAGTCCCCCACACTCAGTAAGTTCCCCCGGAGCCTGTTGCCAAACCACGAGAACGCAAAGTCGGCGACATCAATCCCTCCGATATTCAACGATCGATTTCGCGTGCAGCTGTGGAACCAAGCCGCCACGACGGTAACGGCGCACATCGCAAAGGATGGCCACTACTACATCCACCCGGACCCTGAGCAGTTCCGAAGCCTCTCCGTACGTGAAGCGGCCCGTCTTCAGACGTTTCCTGACAATTACTACTTCTGCGGTCCCCGCACGTCACAATACACGCAGGTCGGCAACGCCGTTCCACCGCTGATGGCGCGCCAAATTGCAGAAAGTGTGTATGGATTCCTCAGGGAGGCAGGGCGAATATGAGGACCGATCCGCACACGCCGGCGCAGCGCAGCTTCAATATGTCGCGGATCAGGGGTCGCGACACAAAACCAGAAATGGCGGTACGGCGATTTCTGCATCGGCGTGGCTATCGGTACCGGCTCCATGTTTCGGGGCTGAAAGGAAAGCCGGACCTGGTCTTCACTCGCCGCCGAAAAGCCATCTTTGTTCACGGCTGCTTCTGGCACAGACACAGCTGTGACAACGGCCGGGCTATGCCCAAGTCTCGCGCTGAATTCTGGAATCGCAAATTCCGAGATACTCGCAAACGCGATGAGTTCTCCCTGAAATCTCTAGAAACCGAGGGCTGGAAGACGTTTGTCATTTGGGAATGCGAGATTCGCCGCAACTGTGCCAGCACGTGGCGGCAACTAATTCGGTTCTTAGGCCCTCCACAATCCTAGTCACAATTCCTGCTATGCTTCCTCAAGCTCCATCTGACACCCTTCTGACTGGAGTCTAGCAAGTGCCTCCATCGCAATCAGACTCTGCTTTTCGCTCGGGAGCCTGTGGGGAATCGCTGATGCAACATCCAACACGCCGCGTTCAATCGGTGACAGCAGTTTCCTGGACGTACCCCATTCCAGCAACTGTCCCCAAAATTCAGCACCGGCGTTTAGAACAGCAGCCTGAGCCTCAATACCGTTCAGTACACGCTGCTCCTTGATTGCGTCCATTGTTGCATCTTTCTGCTCTCCTGCGGAAATCAATTCACGATGCCAAGCCGCCGGCCAGTCAATCCTTGCTTCCTGCATTCGCTTCCAGCAGGCCTTCTGTTTTGCCCATTCCGTCACGTTCCTCACCGCGGCCGGGGAACTCACAAGAACATCGTTTGCAACCTTTGTGACCGCAACAAATGCGGACTCCATCGCGCTGGATATTCCTTGTTGTTGCCAGATCCTGTCGAAGTCCACCGCTTTTCTGCTCACACGGGCATCATGAGCAATCTTCGCAATTGCGTACGCAACAATATTCGCCCGGTACCCTCCTTCATACCACGACTGTTCCGGCACCAGTTTCTCCACTGAACGGAACACAACGGCCTTTGCGATCGCGTGTCTGTAGAACATCTCATTGAACGCGTCCGACTCCTTCGCCCAGTCCTCACCGACAATCCTGGCAAACTCTGCAAAGTTCTTTTGGGCGCCTCTGCTTACAACATCAGGATACTCTTGCCATACCATCAGGAACTTCGCAAAATCTGTCTTGCTGAACATCTGCTTCCTAGGGTACTCAAGATCGAACTTCTTCCGTTTCGCAGGAGTCAAGCGAGCCCGTGCGTCCTGATACTGTCCACGGGCTCGCTCGTAAAACCACTTCGACTCGCGAAAAGCGCCATCGGGCGACGGCGCATACATACGGCGAGAAAACCCCTCCATCCGTACATGAAACGGGTGGTTGGCAAAGAAGTCTGCGGCGTTAACACGGTTCTGACTGTTTGCGTATTCGGATATCCGCGGGACGACATCAAGCGCTGTCTCTGGATCAACGATTGAGAGCTTCATCTGCACAAAAACGTGAGCCAGATTATTGTCCTTCTTACGCCCCGCCGCGTGAATAGACGCCGTTGTCTGTCCTCCATTCACAATCTGCAGGTTCTTCAACTTGGTAACCAATAGCCCGTCTCTCGATTCTTTCGTCTCGATTACCTCCGCCGTCGCTGTAATACCGTTGTTATACGCAAAGAACATCTCCGGATCGTTCTCGAGGGTGATTCGAAGCCCCTTATTCACCTTTCCACGGGCCTGCAGAAACACACGAACATTTTGCTCCAACAGTCGCGCCCCCCAACGATCATAAATCGAGGCCAGCTGACCACCCGGAATCACAAGGAGATACGCCTCATAATCAGCCTCGGTTAGGTGCGCCCGCAATGCAGGGATACCGCCACCAAAGTCACTAACCAAGTCAACTTCGATGTCCTCACGTCCTCGACCGGCGATCACGTATCGATGTAAACGACTGAGATCCCAAACACCGAATGTGACCGGAACACCGTCGATCTTCTCAGCTGGCCTGCCGTCCACCCTGGCACTGAGAACCCGGTTCGTTATAAGCAGGATTCTGACCTTGTTAACGACCGGCCATCGCATCGCAATCAGGTCTGCCAGTCCAAACGCTGCGGTGCTTTCCTCAAGTCGATCCCTGAAGCCCTCATCAAGGGCCCTGAGTACAAAGTTGATTGCGCGATTGAAGATGGTGTTCAACTCGGAGGCGGGTAGCGACTTGGTTTGGTCCGCTGGCCCAAGATCAGCAATAATGAGACTCAGGACACCATCCGACGCAAGGGGATCGCCGCCATAACCGTCGATTCGTATTCCGCGCGGGGAGACATAGTGTGCTCGATCAGCCGTCTCAAGATCGCCAGCATCTACTACATAATCACAGAATCTCTCAAAAAAAGCGTCCTCTACATACTTGCCGCCTGCATCCGCGGAGCTGTACACATCCTGAAACAGCTCCTTGTTGAATTCCTGCAGATCATCTGACATTGTTAGTTCTCCCCCGCGACAAATCGCTCCACTTCTTCAGCCTCGAGACCAAACGGTTCACACTGACTCAATGCGATTTCATAGCGGACGCTCGAGACTCCGACCGGAATGTCAGACGCGGCGAGGCGAGGAAACCCATTTGTTACTCGGTAGGCACGAACACTACCCTCCACCCATCGCATGTCAGAGTAGTCGTCCGCAGATCTGAATCCCCCAGCAGCAAGCACATTCTCGAGAGCGACGACGGCGGCGGCATCCAGATTTTCCACCGTGTTGCGGACGCGTGAAACTATGTCAGTCAGTGTATGTCCGATGTCAGAGTCCGCCGGCGCACGATCGAGATCAATGACAAACAGAAAAAGCGCATGCAACCCCGACTCATCCAGCTGACTTTCAGAACTCACTTTTACGTGAGGCGTCGCCCCACCACGACGCGTCTTGACCTCAATGCACACCCTGCCGGTCTGAAAGTCCTTTGGCGCCCCCAGCGGCCCCACCCACGCCGAGACCGCATCAGCTGCATTGAGTACGCCAATCAAGTGCCGCTCCAAGACTACCAACTCCCCGATAAGCCCTTTCTGCTCCTCAGGAGACAGCCGATGATCCCGGCCTCCTCTAAGCAAATGGTGCCATCGCCAAGTGCGGGCCAGCGCCTTGTGGACCATTTCCTTCTCATTTTCTGCGTTTGAGACGCAGGAGACAATATCCAGGCAAAGGCTGTGAAACAGATCTCGGTGTACTGACTCATTCAGCCCGAAAACGAGAATTCGGCCATTTCCGCCGGGGCCGACGGCCTCCTTCACTTCAATCCCCTCCAACCGTGGCATCCGGCCATTCGGAGCCGCCTCCTTGTCGTGCTGTATGACAAAGAGGCATTTATCATCCACAGATTTGGCCCAGAATAATCCCCACCTCAATTCCGCATCCACACGTCTTGCGTTGATGGATTCGGAGACCTTCGGCGGATCGAGGGTGTCCCATGGGTCATTCTTCATCCTCGTTCTCCATGTCATCGTCTTTGTCATCGCCGTAGTTCTCTTGCAACCACGTTGTATTCACAACATACTGGACCCGTTTCTCCTCCGTTTTTGTCGGTGGAAAACTGATACTCCATGCCAAAACCGGTACGAGCGTAGCGACGTTCTTTTCGCCGACTTCTACTTTGAGAAGATGTACTATCAGCAGCGGCCGCGGCCGAATAGCTCGATAGATCCTGTCCGGGTAGTTGACGCTTTTCATTCCCTGCTTTTCATGTTCTTCTCTATACTGAGTTTCGACACGTAATGTCTCGGCTTCGTCTAGGCCAGTCTTCTCAACACCTCTCGACGCTACTCGCTGTTTGTTCGTGATTCGAAGAGTTGTTGCGTCACTCTTGGTGCCGGCTGTTCGCGACTGACAGATGATTGGGATCCCAAGGGAATTGTCGGTCACTGACTCGGGGGTCTCGCTCCCGAGACTTGCGAAGAGAACATCCCACAATCGCAGCTCATCGGCTTCACGATCCTCGATATATCGCCGTATTGGCCCAGGATCTGTGATCAATGCTCCTGGGTGATTATCGAAGCCCGATAGGAAGTCCTTAATAAGTGCAACCGGCACTCCTCGGACCAGCCAGCCAGTCTTAACTTTGTCAGCCTTTGAGAGCTTCGTTTTTGAATTTTCCATCGAAGAGGCAAGCCGTCTAGCCGCATTCAGGTTTCTAGCCAGGACAGATTCTTCGCGCTTGAGGATCGCGGTTTCCACAAAGTGGTTACCCAATCCGATACTCACAACAACTTTCTCACCTGATCCGATCTTATTGCGCGCAGTCACGATAAGCGTGTCGGGGTGACTTCGAACCTTCAGACCGAATTGCTCTGGGGTTGCACCTGCGGCCTCCATCTGCCGCAATTCATCGCGGAGCATTTCGATGGATTCTGCGACATGCGAATACCAGCCCTCAGCTTCCTCCGGCATCCAAACTCGGCAGAGATCTGCGTAATCCGGACGATAACCGAACCAACGGCCCATCTGCATCAATGTGTCGTACATCATGGAGTTTCGAAGGAAGTAACTGATATTCAGTCCTTCAAGCGTAAGTCCGCGGGACAGCGAGAACCCCCCAACCGCCACAACACTCAGTCCGTTACTGGAATGATCCGCGTAATTCAGCGTTCCTGACGACTTGCTGTTGATCTCAACCACTTTGATCGGCGCAGCCGAATCATGGAGACTCTGCAGAACTTCGGCCCATACATGGCCAGCATCACTGAACTCGCGATGCCAAATGTCGTGCAAGGACGCAATCTCTGGATTGCGCATTGCCTGATTAAGTGGCAGCGCTCCGTGCACCCTCACAGCGTCCTGCAATCGCGTCAGTCGAGAGTGAATCTCATTGCGCAGCTGCTTCTGTACATTCGTGAAACGCGAAGCATTCACAAGCATCGAACAGTGGGCCGTCCTGTGACCCCGTAGCAGGCGAATCGCTCGAGTCAGGACGAATGCACGAAGCGCGTCGATAAGACTGGGAGGCAAAGCCGCCACTACGTGGTCTATCTTGTGCCTTAGGGGCAACAAGTCTTCGTTATCATCAATATGCCTGACGACTGCCTGATCAGAGTTGAGGAATACGCTTTCGGGCCCGAAGTAATTGGAAGGCGGATCAAGGCTGACGACAAAATGCCGTGGAAAGAGGTCCTGGCCGACCATTGCATCATACGTGTCAGGATCAATGAAGATATTGGCGAATGGTGTTGCCGTGTAACCAACATAGCAGCTCCGGCCAAAGAGCTTCAGCAATTCCCGAATCCGCCCATTAATTCGGGAGACTTCGTCCTTTCCGTACCTGATGTTGATGGAGGCGTTATCAGCTTCGTCATCGATAAGTAGCATCGGGATATCCACGGTTTCACCATTGTGACCGGCGCTGTGTTCCCGCAACCAATCGATGAGATTCTTGAGCGTCGTTGGGTTTTTCTTGATGACAAAGACAGCCGGCTCGTTGAGCGCCTGCAACTGTATCCCAAGACCAGTCGCCATCTGCTTGTTGAAGTCCTTAACCGAATTGGTAAATGTCACGGGACGCCGCGTTTGATCGTAGCGACCCACTCCAACAAATCGCTCACTTGTCTTCGATAAGAGGCGTGCGCTGTCGCGCCCCACAAATCCCTCATCAATCCGCAACTGAGTCTGGTTCCGGAGATTGTTGTGAATCCCCGCGATGACTACGATGAGCTTGTACCCGGCATCGGCTGCTTTGCAGATCAGGCCGGTGTAGTTCGCCGTTTTCCCTGACTGAACATGCCCGACCACCATTCCGCGTCGATCCCATGGCCCATCCCTGTCAGGGCTCTCCATCAACCCTAGGATCCGATCCGTAACCTCGTCTGATTTTGCTATGACTTGGCCCGAAAAGTGCTTGTCGCCGAGCAACTTTCTGTACCGGTTCCAGTAGTACGGATCTATCTCTGCTTGGGCGGCGTCGAGCCAAGGCTCGTATTCCCGCTCGGTGAGGACCGCCCCAATGGTCATTGTTACACCATGCCGCTCTTCAAACCTCCGTGCAAGGTATTCGGCCTCTGCATTGTCAACACTACAAGAATCGATGACCCGAAACTGCTCAATTAACTCGCGAATACGCGCCGGCGACGGATTCGGTTCTTTGGAGAGGAACGCCTCCACGGCGGTCTCAAGATTCTCAGAATTGGTCGCCACTACTTACCCCCTTTAATACCCAATTCCTCCAGGATGACGAGCACGCGATCCCAGTTGGTCTTGAATGGTTCTGCATGCTGAAGCAAATCTCGGAGGTTCATTTCCGTCACACCCTTCTCCTGAAGCCGTTCCACAGTCGTAAGGATAGTATGTCGCAGCGTATCGTCGGAGGCAGCGTTTTCGCGAACCAAGTCCGGCGCCCCGCCCATGTCAGCGAAGAACATGTCCATCGGCAACGTCGATTCAAACAGCTCCAGAATCCGGATGAACTTGCCCGAGTTTTCGTTGCTGAGTGCTGCAACAAAGTCCTCGACGACGGGATGATCACGATTTATTGCGTATCGAATTTCGTTCTTGTCTTGAATGCGATTCCAAACCGGCAGTCGGTCATCGGTTGCTCGGCGATGGCCTCGCGTCGTATAGATGCGTTTTGACGTCGCACCGATCGTCTCAATGATCCTTCGAAGACGTTCCCGAACAACAAAGGGAGGCTGTGCGGAGGCTTTCTTGACGTCGATCTTCCATTCCTCATCAAGCCCGTTGGGCATGTCGATTCTCACACGGGCGAGCTTTGTGAGTTCTGTTTGACGGGCAAGCCCGAACCACGTCCCATAGATGATGAGTCGCTTCTGACGATAGACGTAGAATCCCTGATTCTTGAGATACCCCTCTCGGCCGGCCAGTCGGTCCCATTCATCCGCGCTGACCTTTCGATGGTGCGGCAGTGTGAAAGTCTGCACTGTCACCCAATGATCGCCAACCTTGATATTCTCTTTGGGGCCGATGACTGTCGCCGTATGACGGGAATGAAACGGGTCGTGAGGAACAAGCGACCGATTGTTCAGGCTGATCGATACCCTCCGTGTTCCAGCTTCGCCGGAAAGGAATCGATGAAACACCAGTTCGAGGTGAGAGAGCGCGTCGGCCAATCTTCCATCGAAGTGCTCAGCCGAAGGAACTCCGTCGCATTCCTCAACAAGTCGATCCAAGTCTTCCCAGAGAACGAGTGTTCCGTTGCTGCCGAGCTGATCAATCCACGGTATGTCTGTTACTTCATCCGGGATCTGAACCAGCCACTCGTCTTTGTTGGACACAAACTCCAGATCCCATACTGCCGCATGTGTCTCCCCTCGCCGGCGAGTGACGACTGTTAATCGTCGGCACTGCGAAAACGACGCCGTCTTCAGCCCCAGGCCGAATCGTCCCAGATCTGCCGCGGACCTTTCGTCCAGCGGATTCCGACAGCCGGGACGCATCGCAACCATCAAGTCCTCCCAAGTCATCCCGGTACCGTTATCCAAGATTGCAACTCTGTGTTTGCCGCCAGAATCCGTGTATATGTCGATCTGTGTTGCATCGGCAGTGATAGAATTATCGATCACATCGGCCAATGCTGTCTCCAGCGCGTATCCGATATCGCGCATACTCTCTATCAGCATCGCTGCGCTCGGCGCGGCCAAAAACGTCCGCATGAAGACTACTCCAATTCAGTGTTCAACAGTGCAAGACAAACCGCAGACGGTACACCCACGATACCCGACAAGTCCCCATGAATTGTACCGATTTCTATGTTAGCCCCGCACCGTCCGGAACACACGCATTTGGCAGTCAAAGCGTAAGGAGCGGCAGGCGGTACACAGCCCGCGGCAAACCGCGAGAACTGAACCGCCCCCGGCGCCACTGGTCGACAGAATACACGGCAGTCGCGTGACGCCTTTGGATTGAACTCGAAGAAATACGAGCCGTCTGTGTTCAGACTCGAACCGAGGACCCGTAGGCAACGAACAGAGATCCTGCTGAGACACCTAACGCAAGCCGAATCATTCGGCTCGCAAACCTTCAGCGCCCGCCGCCGTCTTCGGTTGGCGCTCCGGCGTCATCGCCGCGGGCAATCGCCTGCAACGCCGCATTCGACAGGGTTTGATGATTCCGCCGCAGAAAGAAGCTCCTCAGCCGGCGCCAGGCGCCGCGCGGGACCTCGTCCGTGAAATCGAACATCGGCCGGCCGGCGAGCGGCTCGGGCCAGAGGATGCGGCTCGCAAAGTCTGTCGAACCGGACAGGCCGGGTTCCAGTCGCGCCCCCAGGCGCTCCCCCAGCGCATGAAGAAACGCGTCACGACCTTCCGCGTAACAGGACGCCTCATACCAGCCGCCCGCCGCCTCTGCGAAACAGAAGAAGTAATCATCAGCAAACGGCCCATGCGGACTCGTCAATTCGCCGATGATGCGAACCGCATCGAGTGGTATCCGCCAGTCGCCAACCGGCGTCTCATAGCGGATCACGTCGCCGTCCAGCCACAGCCTGCCGGATTTCCGCACACGCCCCATACCCATGTCCAACGCCTCGCCCTGACAGTGTCACGTATCGCCGCCGCCGCCAACGACCGCCCGGCGCCCGGCGGGCCAGGTTAGGGAATCGCGTCGATCGCGCTCCATCACGCGCACGCCGCATGGCTCACGAACGAACCGATACCACACAGACATCATAAGCACAGAAGGATCGGCCGGCGGACAGGAAGCGGCCGGCGGGCCGCGAGCGCAGCTGACGGGTCATCGAGCGTCTCGCGGAACGGGGATGCAAAGCCGGCAATCGGACTCGAACCGATGACCTGCGGTTTACAAAACCGCTGCTCTACCAACTGAGCTATGCCGGCGCGTGCTGCGCAACGGGGGATTATACATGACTTTCCGGCGTTCGCCTCCCGGCGCCGCTGGCATTTTCCGCGGATCGGGTCGGGCCCGCGATCGAGTGGCCGGTGGCCTACGCCGTGCGGGGCGCAGGCGATCGGCGCGCGGGGGCGCCGGCGATCGCGCACGCCGCTCGGACCATCGCTCCGGCCGTTGGCGTCACTCCGCCCTCAGGTTCTGCGCCCCCGGTTGCCCCTGGCCCGGGACGCCGTTGTCGTCGGCCCTTGCCAACGCCGCCGAGGCCTGACCGCATTCGGGACACACCGCGCTTTCGACGCCCTTCAGGTCATATCCACAGGCGAGGCATCGCCCTTCCGTCTCGCGCGCTTTCCGCTCGTGCGCGCGGATTCGATGTCGGGCGCAGAGGATCATCCATATCACAAACTCCAGCCAGATCGCCCACCAGGTCTGAATGTTGAATGCAACGCCGCGGGTCCCTGGGAAGCTGGCCAGGGTTCTGCTGTGCGGCGCGCAGATCAACAGACCGGGAGAGAGCTCGTGAACTCCCTCAATACAAAGACTGTCCGTATAGATATGGAGTTCGCCATTGCTCACCCAGATGGCGATCTGCGAGTTCGAATACGACACGGCAAAGATGAAAGTGAGGAACCAGGCGATCGCCGTCACGATCATCAGTCTGAGCATGACGTATCGAGGAATGTCCCACGGCTTCGCCATGATGGGCTCGTGTTCTCCGGCGCCGCGGCCTCACGGTTCAAACCTGCAGAAGAAGGAGGCCTCCCGCAGTCTATCAAATTCGCCGAGCGAGGTCGTCGGCCATTCCGACTCGACAAACACATTGAGGCGAATCCGCCGGCGCCAGGTGTCAGCCGCGATGGGCGCAACGATCGGCGCGCCAAGGTCGCCCGCAAACGCCCGCCCTACCAGAGCGGCGTCGAACTTCAGGGAACAATCGTCCCATATCGCTTCGCCGCGAAGCGACTGAGTCGACACGCCACGCCGCCGCCCGGGCGGCCGAGCGGCTCGCGGGCCCGCAGGATATGGGCCCACGCCAACCCGTCTGTCCGCGTGAAGCTGTTCGCCACGCGATGTCATGGGGGTCACCACGGGTTAATACGCAGCCCGCAGGCGTGTTCACAGCTGAAAATCCAACTGAATTCGACCGAAAAGACTGATACGACATCAGGACAGACCGGCGGAATCGTCGACGCCGGAATCAAGGGTCAGCGGCATGGTCGGTCTCATTCACACAATCCTGCTGGACATGATCCAGCGCCAGGCGGGCGCCGACGCGGCGACGGACATTCGACGCATGGCGAAGGTGGATCCGCAGATCGACTTCCGCATCGACGAGAACTATGACGACGCCGAGTTTCTGCGACTCCTCGTCGCCACCTGCGAACGGCTCGGCCTCACGCAGGACCAGGCCGAGCAGGCGTTCGCCCGCGCCTTCTACGAAGACTCCGTCCGGCGCTGGCCGACATGGTTCCAGTTATCAAAGAGCGCCCGGGAGTTTCTGAAGCGCCAGCCCGCGATTCATAACGGATTCGCGACGGGCGTCTCCGATTCGTCGGCCCGAGCCGGCATCCGCGACAAGTTTCGGCTGGAAGAGCGTCCCGACAGAATCGTCGTTCACTACAAGTCACCGAACAGGCTGTGCGGCGTGTATGTCGCGCTCGCCCAGGAAATTCTCGAGCACTACGGTGAGTCCGCACGGATCGAGCACCCGCGCTGCCTGCGTGGCGACGATCCGTCCTGCGAAATCCATGTCATCTGGCCCGATACCACGGGGAACGCATGATGGAGCAGTCGACAGCGCCATCCAACGAACCCCTTCGGGCCGCGATCGAGGAGATCGCGGACCAGCTGTGCATGGCGGTCGACGGCCATTTCGACTTCCGGGTCGACGTCGACGTGTCGGATCCCAGCGCCGAGAAGCTGCACATGCTGATCAACTTCGTGCTCGACGCGGCGCGCCGATCCATCGAAGAGCATCGCATCGTGAATGAGGAACTGCAGAAGGCGATGTCGCAGGTGGAGTCGGCGCGAATCCAGGCGGAGATTGCCAACCGGGCGAAGTCCGAATTTCTCGCCAACATGAGTCACGAACTGCGAACGCCGCTCACGGCCATTCTCGGATTCGCGAATCTCCTGCGCGACGAGTCCACGGACCAGCAGCGGGCGACTGTCGACATCATCTCGCGCAACGGCGAGCACCTGTTGAACGTGATCAACGATATCCTCGACCTGACCAAGGTCGAGACGGGGCGATTCCGGATGACCCGCTCAGAGGTCGCGCCGCTCCAGATCATCAACGACGTCATCGCTGACTACCGTCGCCAGGCGCTGGAGAAACATCTTCAACTGGGTTCGCGGCTGGTGACGACGACGCCTCCCACGATCTCGACGGACCCGGTTCGATTCCGCCAGATCCTGACGAACCTGATCAGCAACGCAATCAAATTCACGGAACAGGGATCGATTGACCTCGAAATTTCCTACCTCCCGCCACCGGCCGACCTGTTCTCCATCGATATCGTCGACACGGGAATCGGCATCAACGACGATCACGTGGAGCGGCTGTTCCGACCCTTCTCCCAGGTGGACACGTCGATGTCCCGCAGCTTCGGCGGAACGGGACTGGGGTTGATCATCGCCCGCCGCTTCGCAGAGATGCTGGGGGGCGACGTGACAATCGTCAGCTCAGAGCCCGGCAGGGGATCCCGCTTCCGCTGCAGAATCGCCGCGAACACGGACGCCATCGCCAGACCAACCACGAGCGAGACGCCGGCACAGTCCCGTGGCGCCACGAGCGCGAACGCGTCAGAAAGCGACGCGGACGCCATCCGTGGTCTGCACATCCTCTTCGTGGAGGACGGTCCGGACAATCGCCGACTCGTCTCGCACATTCTCAAGAAGCGAGGCGCCGGCGTGACAATCGCCGAGAATGGACAGATCGCGGTCGACATGTTCGAGCGTTCGCTCCCCGGCGCCGACACGTTCGACGCGATTCTGATGGACATGCAGATGCCCGTGATGGACGGCTACACGGCGACGGCGCGATTGCGCGAGATGAATGTGCGGACGCCGATCATTGCGCTGACCGCGCACGCGATGACGGGAGATCGCGAGAAGTGCATCGCCGCAGGCTGTGACGACTACGCGACGAAGCCGATCTCGCCGAAGGAACTGGTCCGCATCATCGCCTCCCACGTCCGCAAATCGGCCGTGTCCGGTTAGCGATCGGGCGATCCGTCGGGCGATGGCTCGCCGACAACCTCCTGAGCCCCGAAAGTTGTATCCACGGCGCCTGTCGGCGTACAATAGAGGACCTGGGTGAATCCGCGAATTCACCACGAACGCGCAGCCTCGGGGATCTCCCGGGATCGCTGCGCCAGCCAGGGACCCGGTGGAGTGGAACATTGAAGAATCACGCCAATCGCAGCCATGCGACATCGTTTTTGACTTCTCAGACAACCAGCAGGGGCCGAGGGCCGCGTGGCCGACGCGCCGGCGCCCTGACGCTCGCCTGCGCGCTGATCGCCACAACAACGGCGCTGGCCGCCAACGAGCCGAGTATTCGCCGCTCGGCGAGGACCGGCGTTGCGCAGTTCCTGTCAGCGCCTGACGGCCCGATCCAGCCGGCGCCGGGAGCGAACCGGCGTGGCGCCGACGCGGCCATCGATCGATTCGGCGCGTCGTTCGGCATCGCGGACGCCTCCGCGCAGTTGCGGGAGATCAAGCGGGAGACCGACGCATTCGGATACGTTCACACGAGCTATCAGCAGATCCACGCGGGCATCGACGTCTTCTCCGGCATCCTGCGCGTCCACGAAAACGCGGCCGGCGCCCTGGTCGCGATGAACGGCGATATCTACCCCATCTCGGCCAAGCTCGAGACGACACCGGCGATCTCCGCCGACGACGCCGTCGCCTCGTGCCTGGCCGATCTGCGAATCGATCGGGCCGACACGGAGCGAAGCGACCTGGTCATCGTCGATCCGGGCTGGTACGGCGATCCGTCGATCGGACCTCGGCTCAGTTACCACGTCATCCTGTCGCGACTGACGCCGCCATTGCGCGAGGCGTTTTTCGTGGACGCCGCCAACGGTGAGATTCTCGATCAATGGACGATGCTGCACTCGGCGCGCGTGCGACAGATCTACGACGGCCAGGGCGGCGGCAGCCTGCCCGGCTCGCTGTCACGCGCCGAGGGCGATCCCGTTGTCGTGTCGCCCGAGGATGTCAATCGCGCCTACGACTATTACGCCGATGTCTATGACTATTACTTCAACGCCTTCGGCCGGGACAGCATCGACGGCGCCGGCATGCCAATGATCGCGACGGTCAATTCAACGTTTCCCTCCTGCCCGAACGCACAATGGAACGGCTCCCAGATGATCTTCTGCGATGGCGCCGTGACGGACGACATCGTCGGACACGAACTGACACATGGCGTGACTCAGTTCACGGCGGACCTGATCTACCAGAACCAGTCGGGGCAGCTCAACGAGTCCTTCTCCGACGTCTTCGGCGAACTCATTGATCTCTACAACGGCGGCGCCGAAGTCGCGGGCCCTCCGACGGCCACGCCGTTCGGCGCCCATCCGACGGGCGGCGGTCTCGACACACCGAACACGCTGCGCGACACGGACTGCAGCCTGTCGTCGGAAGGTCATCCCGACGGCGTTCGCTGGCTGATGGGTGAGGAAGCCACGATTTTCGGCGGCGCGATTCGCGATATGTGGAACCCCGCGTGCTTCAACGATCCGGACTTCGCGAACAGTGTCCTGCAGACCTGCCCGTCCATCGACAGCGGCGGCGTCCACTCCGGCAGCGGCGTTCCCAATCACGCGTTCGCCATGCTGACGGACGGCAAGACCTTCAATGGCTATACGATCAACGGCATCGGTCCCATCAAGTCCGGCGCCGTCTGGTATCGCGCGTTGTCGGAATACCTCACGCCCGCCTCAGACTTCGACTCGGCGTTCCCGCTCTTCATTCAGGCGGCGAATGACCTGGTCGGCATTGACCTGAACGACCCGCGCACGGGAATGCCGTCGGGCGTGTCCATCACGGCCGCCGATGTCCTGGAAGTTGAGAAGGCGCTGCTCGCCGTCGAGATGAACACGAGCGGCGCGTGCGGCGCCAGCGACGACGTGCTCAGCGGCATTGAGCCGGCGCGATGCGGCGCTCGACAGACAATCTTCGCCGACGACTTCGAGACGGGCGCCGTCGGCTGGACCGTCTTCAACTCCGGCCCTCCCACGCCCTATGACTGGACGCTGACGACGTCTCCGCTGCCGATGAACGTCGCCGGCGTCGCCTGGTTCTGTGCCGACGCGGACGTCGGCGACTGTTCCGGGCAGGATGAATCGGGAACGCACTCGCTGGTCAGCCCGATGATCGCGATCCCGATGTCCGCCGAACATCCGCGCGTTTCTTTCCGGCATCTCGTCGGAACCGAGGGCGCCTGGGACGGCGGCAACCTCAAAATCAACGTCAATGGCGGCGGCTGGCAGGTTCTGCCGCGCGAAGCCTACACGTTCAACGCGACGAACGCGCCGCTGAACAGTGTCGCCCAGAGCAGCACGAATCCCCTTGCCGGCGAGCCCGGCTGGACAGGCGGCGGCGGTCCCTGGGGACGCTCGATCGCCGATCTGGCGGCGTTCGTTTCGCCGGGCGATTCCGTCCAGTTCCGATTTGAATTCGGCAAGGACGGCTGCACGGGGGGCAGCGGCTGGTACGTCGATGACTTTGAATGCTACAACTGCATTGACTGCGACAACGACACGGCGGCCGATATCGACGCCTTCCGATTCGCAATCTCGACGGGACCTCAGGGCAACATCGGCGATGGTCAGCCGCAGATCTTCGTGATTTCGGCGCCACCCGCGGCGGCGGGAGATGTCGAACTGCGGGCGAACGCCAGGGGCGACTTCTCATCGAACGAGGAGTTCCTGGATGTCGATCTGAACGGGACGCTCGTCGCGACGCTGTTTGCGACCAACGGGGCCGACTGTCCCAACACACCCGAATCGGAACTCCTGATCATTCCGGCGGCGACGTTCAATGCGGCGCTGGCCGGCGGCGACGCTACGATCACGCTGATCGCCAGCGGCGCCGTGAACCCGGGCCTGACGACGGGCGCCTGTCGGGGCGAGTCCTTTGTCGCGTTGTCGATTCAGTACGACCTGGCGGCGCCGGACTGCGACGGTGACCTGGCCCTCGACGCCTGCCAGCGGGCCGATCTCACGATCGCTGATTTTGTGGACGCCCTGATCACACAGGTCGGCGCGACATGCATCCACGACTTCAACGATGACGGACAGGTCGACGGCCGTGACATCCAGGACTTTGTGACGGATCGCCTCACGCCCTGAGTCACGGGACGCCGGCGCCTCGTGACCCGCGCAACGCCGCCCGTTGCCCTTGTGGCCAACAGCGTCGATGATCCCCGTGACTCTGGATCATGGGAGCGGCGTTGCGCGAGTCGAATCATGGCACATCTCGGATCCGTCGTCTGATTGTCCTGGCGGCGCTGTCGCTGTCGGTCGGACTGACGATGTACAAGGCCGCCGTCGCGCCAATCACGTACGACGAGGCGTATACCTATCTGCGGTTCGCTCGGCGCCACACGGGCGAAATCCTCAGCGATTACGAATACCCCAACAACCACATACTGCACACGCTCGCCGTAAGGGCGAGCACGCGCGTCTTCGGGGACGACGCCTGGGCGATTCGCCTGCCCGGCGCACTGGGAGGCGTCGCCCTGCTTGCCGGTGTCGTCGCGCTGGCGCGGCGTTTCAGGGAGCCGATCCGAACGGCGTGGCCCGTCGGCGTCGCGATGACGCCTGTCGTCATGGAATACAACGGGCTGGCTCGCGGCTACAGCCTCGGCGCCGCGGCGTGTGTGTGGGCGGCGTGGCTGATCATCGTCGCCCTGGAAGACGCCGCGGCGGAAAGACCGCGGAGTCGGGCGCACGGCGCCCGTCTGATCGCGGCGGGCCTGCTGCTCGGCGCCGCCCTCGGCTGCGTTCCGACATTCGGTCTCTTCGTCGCCGGGTTGCTCGCCGCCACGGCGACGATTCGATTCCTGGCCGTACGACCCGTTCGATTCCCGGCGGCGCTGGCGGACGGCGCGCTGATCGTCGCCGGACTCGCGCCGGTGGTTTTCGTCGTCTACAGCCGCGTGCGCCTCAAGCCGCGTGAATGGCCGTGGGGACTCAGCGACTGGCCATCCTGCAATCACGCATTCTGGGAACACACGCTCGCGTGGCCGTCGCTCGGCGCCACGGCGGCGCTTGCCCTGTCCGCCATCGTCGTACTGGCGACGCTGACGAGTCTCATCACAGCTCGACGCGCGGGCATGGCGGAGCGACTGCTTCCGCTGACGCTGACGTTCGGCGTCGTCACGCTCGGCCTGGCGGTCAGCGGACTGAAGACTGTCTGGCCGCTTCCGCGAACCATTCACTGGCTGGCGCCGTTGAGCCTGTTGGTCACGCTGATTTTCATTCGCGTCGTCCTGCGACGTCAACGCCTGTGCGACGTTGTCGTCTTCGTCCTGGTAAGCGCACTCGCCATCCGGAGTGTTGCACGCTGGGACAGCCGGCGATACGCGGGCTGGGAAGACAACGCCGCGATTCCGACGCTGGTCGACGCGATTGAACAGGATGCGACGACGGCGGGCCGCCGGAACATCACGATCCGCATTCCGTGGACCTTTGATGTGCTTGTCGACTACGCGCTGCGCCGAGACGCCCGGCGCGACTGGCGAATCACGACGGCTGACGACGCGGACGCCGACTACGCGATCGTCGCCGCGAACGCCGGCGCCCCGACAGGCCAGACGCTTGTCGTTGACCCATCGTCCGGCGCGAAGGCGCTGCGTCTGAAGTAGCCGATCGCGCCGCGGAGGTCGCCAACCATGTTGCTGCAATGTCCCAACTGCCGCCGCCGCGTCTCGTTCTATCGTTCAATCATCACGCCGGCGTGGTCGTCGTTTCCATGCGCCGGCTGCGGTTCGACGCTGTCCGTCTCCTTCGCGCGGCGCATCATGGCGGCTGCCCTGTGGGCGGCGATTTTCCTCTTCGCGGGCGAGTACCTTGGCATAAGTCGCTGGGGGCGCCTCATCTCCTACGCCCTTCTTGGCGTGTCGCTCATCGTCACGCTCTGTCTCTTTGAGAAGATCACACTCGTGGACCGTCGGGAATTCACGTGTCTCGAATGCGGATACAACCTGAAAGGGCTGACTGAATCTCGCTGCCCCGAATGCGGCGCGGCGTTTGACCCGTCGGAAATCGAGCAGATTCGCGCCAGGATCGGTCTGCGACGAGCGCCGCCCAAAGGTCGATGGATGGCCATCGGCGCCGTCCTGTTGCTGGCGGCCTTCGTGACGGGGAGCTTCATTGCGTGGCGCAATATGGCGCGACGGGCGCCAACAACCACAACCACGTCGGCGCCGGCGAGCGCCCCGGCGCTTTGAATCGGCCGCCCTCGGCGGCGGATTCCGCCGGCGACGCCCCGAACGCTTATTTCCCTACCATTCCTCGTGCGATTCGCGAATAATACGCGCACGCGTGTCGGCGCCGCCGAATGACCTGCGCCGCATCCCTTCGTGCGCCCGTCGGGTCGATCGCCATCCGCCAGAAAGGACGTCCGTTTGCTCGCCAGCAGCCATACCGGTTCGATCGCCGTTTCCCTGGCGATGATTCTCATCCTCGGCGTCGGTTCACAATGGCTCGCCTGGCGTGTCGGTCTGCCCTCGATCCTCCTGCTGCTGACGGCCGGCGTCGTGGCCGGTCCCTGGCAGGGATGGCTGGAACCTGACGCGCTGTTCGGCGATCTGCTCCTGCCCGCCGTCTCGCTGGCGGTCGCGCTGATCCTGTACGAGGGCGGTCTCTCCCTGAAAGTCTCCGAGCTGAAGAAAGTCGGCGCCGTCGTGCGCAATCTCGTCTCGATCGGCGCCGCCGTCACATGGATCGGCAGCGCCACGGCGGCGCATTTCGTGCTCGGCCTGTCGATGCCGCTGTCGGCGCTGCTCGGCGCCGTGCTCGTCGTCACGGGCCCGACCGTGATCGGACCGCTGCTGCGACACATTCGGCCGACCGGCGCCGTCGGCTCCATCCTGAAATGGGAAGGCATCGTCATCGATCCGATCGGCGCGCTGGCCGCGGTCCTCATCTTCGAGGCCCTGCTCATCGGCAAGGCGTCGACCGCGGCGGGGTTCGCCGCCGTAGCCGTCGGCAAGACGATCCTGCTCGGCGGCGGCATCGGGGTCATCTCGGCCGCCCTGCTGACACTCGTCCTCGCCAAATTCTGGCTCGCCGACCATCTGCAGAACGCCGTGTCGCTCATGCTGGTCATCGCCGCCTTCACAGTCTCCAACCTCCTGCAGGAGGAGTCGGGGCTGCTCGCCGTCACTGTGATGGGCTTCGTCCTGGCGAATCAGAAAAAAGTGGACGTAGCGCACATCGTCGAGTTCAAGGAAAACCTGCAGGTGCTACTCATCTCGAGCCTGTTCGTGATCCTCGCGGCGCGACTGCGGCCCGAAGCGCTCCGGGAGGTCGGGGCGCGCGAAGTGCTGTTCGTCGTCCTGCTGATCATCGCCGTGCGCCCCATCAGCGTGTTCGCATCGACGATACGATCAAAGCTCACGCTTCGCGAAAAGCTGTTTCTCAGCTGGATGGCGCCGCGCGGCATCGTCGCCGCCGCCGTTGCCAGCGTGTTCGCCCTGCGGCTCGCCGAGAACGGCTATGCGGGCGCGGAACGGATCGTCCCCGCCACGTTCTTCGTCATCATTGCGACGGTCGCCGTTTACGGACTGACGGCCGCGTTCGCCGCCCGATGGCTCAAACTGGCGGAGTCCAATCCTCAGGGGATTCTCTTCGTCGGCGCCCAGGACTGGGTCCAGCAGGCCGCGGCGCTGCTGAACGAGAAGAAGTTCCGCGTCTTCCTCGTGGACAATAACTGGGAAAACGTGAACGAGGCCCGCATGCGGGGGCTGTCGACCTACGCCGGCAGCATCCTCGACGAGAAGCTGCTGACGACGATCGACCTCGGCGGCATCGGTCGCATCCTGGCCCTGACGCCGAACGACTGGGTCAACACGCTTGCGCTTCAGCGATTCGAACACGTCTTCGGCAAGGCGAACTGCTATCAGCTTCCGCCGGAGGAAGACACGCTGAAACGTCGGGACGAGCACAAGCACATCCACGGCCGACTGCTGTTCGACGAAGCGGCGACGTATGACGCCGTGCGCATGCGCGAGTTCGACGGGTACACGATCAAGGCGACACGGCTGAGCGAAGAGTTCACCTACGACGACTACCAGGAGCAGTATCGCCAGTCGGCGATGCCGATGTTCGTCATCGACACGCGGAATCGCCTGCATGTGATCACGGCGAAGGATGGCTACCAGCCGGAGGCGGGGCACACAATCATCGGCTTCGTGAAGGAGAGACGCCGCACGGATCCGACGACGCAGCGCGCCGGCAGACCCGCGCCGGCCTAGGCGCAGCGGCCCCGCAATGATATTCGCGCGCCAACAGTAGGGTCCGCTGTGCGGACCATTCGCCGTGATTGCACGCCACCATTTCATGAACCAGGAAACGCCAGGTGATTCGGTGTTCGGGGCGCTTGCCAGAGATGCCCGCGCCGGATTGGCTCTTGGTCCGCACAGCGGACCCTGCACTGAGGACGCACAACGCATCCGAGTGACTTCGGCGCCGACCGCCATCGACGCGCCACTGGCCCCCTCGCCGGCGCTCGCGGTCCGGTTCGACGCCTCAACTTTCAATCGGCGGTTCCGCGTTCGGCGCGGCGGATGGCGTGCGCCGGCGCGGCGCTCTACACTTTCTTCCATGACGACTGGACGGAAGATCCGTCTGACCAGCTACGCCAATTGTGCGGGTTGAGCCGGCAAGCTCCCTGTGGAGTCGATGACGCAGGTGCTGCGTCAGTTGCCGAAACCCAATCATCCGGACCTGCTGGTCGGCCATGAGCACTTTGATGACGCGGGCGTATTCCGCCTCGACAGCCATACTGCGCTCGTTCAGACGCTCGATTTCTTTCCGCCGCTCGTTGACGATCCTTTCACGTTCGGACGCATCGCCGCCGCCAACGCCCTTTCGGATGTGTACGCAATGGGCGGCGAACCCATGACGGCCATGAACATCGTCGGCTTTCCCGACAAGGTCCTGCCCGCGGAGGTCCTCGGCGACATCCTGCGCGGCGGCGCCGAGCGCGTCGCGGCGGCCGGCGCCGTCATCGTCGGCGGACACAGCGTTCGCGACGAGGAAGTCAAATACGGTCTCTCCGTCACAGGACGCGTTCATCCCGATCGCGTCGTGACAAACGCCGGCGCCCGCCCCGGCGACAAACTCGTGCTCACGAAGCCGCTCGGCAGCGGCACACTCACGAGCGCCGCCAAGGCGGAGAAAATGCCAGAGGCGGATCTCGCCGAAGCCATCGATGTCATGACGGAACTCAACAGGAGCGCCCGCGACGCCATGGTCGCCGCCGGCGTGACGGGCGCGACGGATGTCACCGGCTTCGGTCTCGTCGGCCACGCCTTCGAGATTGCGGACGCCAGTCGCGTCGGCATTCGCATTGAGGCGCACGCGGTTCCGCTGATGCGCCGCGCTCGTGAGTTCGCCGAGCAGAAGATCCTCACGCGGGCCCACAAGGCGACAATCGATTATCTCGGTCCTCGCCTGCGCGTCGGCGCCGTTGACGATGTCCTGAAGGGCCTGCTGTGCGACGCCCAGACCTCCGGCGGCCTGCTCATCGCGATCGCGTCGGATCGCCTCGACGCCCTTCTCGAGCAGATTGACGCGTGCGGCGTGCGCTGGAGCGCCATCATCGGCGAGGTCGTCGAAGCGGACGCGCCGTTCGTCGAGCTTTTCTGAGACCCACTGACTTCAGAGATCAAGCTGCGACGCCAGCGTGTCCCATGGGCGGACCGCGTCGCGATCGCCCGACACGACGAGTCGTGCGCCCGCCGCACGCACGCCAAAGGCGTGCAACATGCCGAGCCCAGGGCAAGTGCAGCCCGCAACGCGGGCAAACGCAGCCCTGGGGCCCGTAACGGCGCATGAATTGAGCACTGAAAGTGCGAAACAACAGTCCTGGCGTTACTCCGTGCAGGGCCGTCCAAGTCGTATCGACAGCATGAGTGGGTTTCCCGGCATTCCGAGTTGAGCGCAAAAAAAGGGGCGCGCCTCGAAGCCTCGAGGCGCGCCCTTCACAGCGTCACGCAACGAACGGAGCTAATTCGCCGCGTGTATATCAATCTCTGTAAAGAAGGTGCCGTCACCAACGTCCTCAACGGCCCAGAGGAGCCAGTGATACGGGCCCAGTTCGCCCTTCTTGCCCGTAATCGTGGAACCGTGCTTCTGACCGTCGCCGAGCTTTCGCGTGTCTACGACGCCGAGCAGTTCCCAGTCCGTGTCCTTGTTCGGCTCAATGCCGGGATCCGGCATCTTGTCGCCCTTCGCCCCCCACACGGAAAAAAACTGGGGGGCCCTCCCCGCATAGTGCCATGAGTAGGTGTTGATCCGGTCGATCCTCACGTTCTTTCCGAGGTCGCAGTAGAAGCGACCGGCGTTGTCGTACCAGACGCAGCGGCTCGTATCGTCCCGGTTCTGGGCGACGACACCGTCGTTCAGTCGCGGGAACTTGTCCCCGACGGCGCCCGAGCGGCCGTGCGGTCGCCAGTCACCCGCCTTGTTGTCGACATAGTGGAACTCAACGTTGTGCTTCGCGTTCGCATCGGCGAAATCGTTGTCGACCGGCGCGCCCATCGAGAGGGCCTCGAACGTCGGCTTGCGATCCAGGGCGACGTTGCCGAGCGCTTCCTTGTTGTCGAAGACGGCCGGCGGAGGCGGCGGATAGACGTGTCGCATTTCGATCGGCTCGCGACCCGTGAAGTCGTCGTACAGCGGCGCCGCGGGCGTCACCAGGTCGTTGTCGTTCTGGGCGACGCTGACCGCGAACACGCGAATCTTCGGATTGTCGGGCAGCGTCACTGAGTTGGCGCCCTCCGGCAGATCGAAGCCGTACTTGAACAGGTAGCTGAACTGATAGGCCTCGTTGCCGTGCTCGGGATGATGGCGATGCGTGGCGAACCAGGCAATCTCGTCGCGCTTGATGTAGCCCTTGTTGATCGCCGTGACCTTGCCGTTGCACGTGAAGTCGACCTTCTTGAACTCCGTGTCCCAGACGCGATCGTCCCACTGACCCACGAAGCCCGTCCAGTTCTGCACGTTCCACTTCTGAGTCTTTCCGCCGATGGCCAGCTCGGCTGTCGTATCACCGTCGGCCGCCGCGAGCAGATAGACGCGGTTGTACGGACCCGCGGGCAGTTCGATCGTCTGGCCGGAGCAGGCGATCGCATTGTCGACGCCCTTGCCCGACGAACCGAACTGGAAACCGACGCCGTCGACGACGAGTCGCTGCGGCAGCATCTCGCCCGGAAGCGAACGGCCTTCGGCGTCGATGGCGCCGTCACCGCGATCGTTGTCCGTCGAGACGCAGTCCGTGTTGTATTCCAGCTTGACCGTCTTGAATCGCGGATCGTCAAACGTATTGCCCGCCTTTGCGAGCTTGACGACAAACGTGCGCGGCAGGAACGGCGTCACGCTGGTCGCAATCCGGCCGTCCACGACGCTGGCGTCGCCGATGCGTCGCTCCTGGCCGTCCGCCTCGAAGGCGCTGACGACTTTGGCGCCGAATTCGATCGTCGCATCGCCGGAGCGGCCCGCGATTTCCTGAACGCGGACGACATAGGCGTCCTTGTCCTCTTCGGCGCACTTGAGCGCCCGGATCGCAACGTACGGTGACGAGGTCTTCGCCATGGCGAACTGCCTGCCATGCGATCCCGCGTGCTTCGGCGCGACGAACGATCGCAGCGGCTGGTTCAGCCGGCGGCCCTGCCACTCGCTCTGCGCGGCGACGTGATCGCCCTTGTGGCCGTAAACCGCATAGAGAATGTCGTGTCGCCCCCAGTCCTGGCTGTGCTGATCCATGTAGCCTTCGCGCACGCCCGGGGAGTAGAGCAGTGTCAGGCGAACCTTGTCGTCCGCCGGCTTGTCCGACCCGAACTTCGAGTCTTCCAGGATCGATACGCCGTACTCGCCGCTCGAATCCGTCAGGTCGAACCACTCGTGCGACGGCACTTCATACTTGACGGGGTTGTTGTTGGTGCGCTCGATCGTGCCCATGCCCCAGTTGTACGTCGCATTTTCGTTGGAGACAGTCAGCGGGAAGGCGGCTCGCAGCGCGCACTCGGCGGACTGCCAGTCGATCTTGTTCTTGAATTCGACGCGCTTTCCGGCGTCGCCGCCCGACAGGCGGATTGTCTGCCTGATGATCGAGTCGCGCGACGCGCGTTCGACCTCGATCGCAACGCGGACGGGACCATTTTCGACCACGCGGATCTTGGCGGGACCTTCGACCTTGCCTTCGATGGGCTTCTGGCGATCGGCCCAGTCCATGTTCCACGCCGGCCAGTTGCGAGGTCGTTCATAGGTGAATTCGAGCGTCGCCGGCGAACCGAGCAGCTCACGATTGCCGTTGGCCTTGTCCTTGATGCTGGCCACGTCGCCCTCGTCGTTGAGCGTGACGACGTAGTTCGCATTCTCCAGTCGCTTCTCCGACACCTTCAGGCCGCTGGCGCCGGCCGAGCCCTTGCCGTCCGGATTGACGCTGAAGACGCTCCAGCTGACGGCCGGAACCTTCGCCAGGAAGAGAATCGAGGCGGTATTGCCGTCCACGTTGACGACCTGGGAAGGAACTTCCCTGCCATCGGGCCCCGTGACTTTGACGGCGCGAACCGGTGAATCGAACGTGACGCTCGCTTCGACGACATCCTCGCGCTCGGCGCCGATCGGGTTATAGACGACCAGCGGCAGGCCTTCGACGTTCGTGTCCAGCGCTCGCGACACGGCGCCGACGGAATCCGCCAGAACGCCCGCGAAGTGATTGCTGGCGACGATTTCGTCGTTCCAGGAGTAGTTGTAAGCCTTCGGGAGACTCGTGCCGGGAAGAATGTCGTGCATCTGGTTGGCCAGGGTGCGCACCCAGCCACGATGGAGGCGTTCGACCGGATAGTCGGCCCCGCCCAGCCAGTCAGCGGCGACGGCCGCGCGCTCCGCGGCGTCGGCCAGCAGTTCGTTCTTCCGGTTCCAGCGCTTCATGTAGGACTCGGAGGTCAGCGTGCCGGCGGAGTGTTCCGTCAGCAGCAGGTCGCCCTTGTAGCGCGGCAGTCGATCCTTCATCGACGACGTGATGTCCTTGTACATCTGGTCCGACGCTTCCAGGACGATCTTGATCGGTCCTTCCGTGTCGTTCATGCTGGCGACGTAGTTCTTTACGTCCTTCTCCTTCGGCGCGCCGCCCTGGTCGCCGACGCCGTAGTAGTGGAAGTCCGTCCAGACGCCGTACTTCTCGCCGTTGTCGTTGACCCGCTTGACCCATTTTTCATTCGTGTTGATACGACCATCGACGCCGCCGGCGTAGGCGCCGGGATCCAGCGCCGCGATGATGCCGTGTCCGTCGGGGCCTTCCCAGACACCGACCTTGAAGGGGATGCCCACGGCCGAGCCCCACGTCAGCTTCTGCGTGCTGAAGCCCTTGAGACCGCAGTGGGCCCAGATGGAGGGCATCGACGCCGGAAAGCCGAAGCAGTCCGGGAGCATGTAGTCGACGCTCTCCTTGTTGAATGCGCGTCGAAAGTACTGGTTGCCGTAGAGAACCTGTCGGATCGTCGCTTCGGCTGAAGGGACGTTCACATCGCCTTCATCGACACTGGAGCCGGAGACAAACCAACGTCCCTCGTCGATGTACTTCTTCAGGCGCTCGAACTTCTCCGGGTAATACTCCTCCATCATTTCGTAGCGAACGGAGCCCGTGAAGTTGAACGTGTAACCCGGGTACTTCTCAAACCGATCGAAGTTGTGATCGAGCGTGTCGCGGACATACTCGTCGATCGTCGTCTGGAAATCCCATCGCCACTGCGTATCGAGATGCGCGTAGCCGATGCAGTAGAGCACCTTCTCCTTCGACAGGTCGTACTTCGGCTTTGCGTCCTTCGCCTTTTCGTCGGCGGCATGCAGCGTCGCGCATGCCAGCAAAGTCAGCCCCCAGACAATGTGTGAGTGTTTTCGCATCAGTCTCCCTCTGTAGGAAAGTTGCCCGCCATGACGCCGCCACAGTCGGCGGTGAAGCGTCGTTTCGATCGACGGAATTCACATTCCGCCGCCCCCGGGTTGAATCAGTTGAAATCGCACAGGACCTCAAAATACCGCGCGTCAGACATCGCCTCAGGACTGCGTTGTCATCGCCGGAATTTCGCCAAGCGAGGTCGATATCGCGTTGTAGAGCGCGTCCGCGCCGGATGCGCCCGCAACGGCCTCGCGGAACTGATCGTCCATGATGCGAACGGCCAGTGTCTTGAGGACATCCATGTATTCCGTCGCCGCCGCCGACTCGCGGACGGCCAGCAGGAAGACGAACCGCGTGGACGCGTCTTCATCGCCGTCCCAGTCAATCGGCTTGCGAAGCCGCGCCACGGCGATGCTGTTGGCCGTTACGAAATCGCTCTTGCAGTGCGGAACGGCAAAGCCGAAGCCGAGCCCCGTCGGCGTCGTTCGCTCGCGAACCCAGACGGACTGCTCCAGCTCGTGCGGCGTCTCCGTCCGTCCCGTGACATAGAGCCGATCGACCAGCCGCTTGATCGCCTCGGCGCGCGACTCGCACGCCACATCGCAGATCACGAGACTGGGTTCCAGCAGCGTGCGGACGGCGCCACCGCCGTCGAACCGCCCGATCTGAGATCGAACGTCGTCCGCTGTCGTCGCCGACGCGACACTGTCCAGCAGCTCGACGCATTTGGCTTCATCGAGACCCGTCAGGCGCGATCGAACGCGACTCAGCGACTCGACGGTCATGCTCAGTTCTTCAAATCCCATGGCCAGCAGGAGCGGCGCCGCCAGCGGAGCGCCCGCCATTTCGCCGCACATGGCGAAGGGACGCTTCGCGCGATGGGCCGCGATACTGATCTGCCGCAACACACGGAGGAAGGCGGGCGCAAAAACATCGCCCAGCCGGGCCACGCGCGGATTCTCACGATCCGCCGCCGAGAAATACTGCGCCAGGTCATTCGTTCCGACGCTGAAGAAATCGGAGTGCTTCGCCAGCTGATCGATGATCCAGACGGCCGCCGGGACTTCGAGCATGACGCCGATCGGAATCTCGCCGCCGCAATCGACGCCTTCCTCCGACAGCGCCGCCGCCAGTCGCGTCACGCGCTCGCGAACGGACTCGATCTCCTCCACGCGCGTGACCATCGGTACGAGGATCCGCACGTCGCCGAAAGCCCGCGCCCGCAGAATCGCCCGGATCTGGGCGTCGATGACCTCGGCGTAGTCGTCGTACATTCGCACGCCGCGCCAGCCCAGGAACGGGTTCGTCTCCGGCGCCACGGGCATGAACGCCAGCGGTTTGTCACCGCCGCAGTCGAACAGTCGGATCGTCAGCGGCTTGCCTTCAAGCGTCTCGGCGCCGCGCCGATAGACCTCGAACTGTTCCTCCTCTGTCGGCGCGGTTCGCCAGGCGCCGAACACCAGTTCTGTTCGCAGAAGACCAATTCCGCCGGCGCCCGCTTCCACGGCGCGCTCGATGTCCTCGATGGAGGAGGCGTTCGCCATCATGGAAACGCGACCCACGCGACCGTTGCCGCCGGCCGACGCCACGCGCGCATTCTCGAAGCGCAGGCGATCCTTGATTCGCAGCCGCTCCAGGTCGTAATAGGTCCTGCAGCCATCCAGCGACCCCGTCGCGACGACGCCGGACTCACCGTCCACGATTCCCCGTGAACCGATCAGGGTGCGCAGCAGCGCCGTCTCGACACCCACCAGCGTGGGAATGCCGCGCGACCTGGCCACGATCACGACGTGCGCCGTCGAGGACGTTCCCCCCAGAACGAGGCCCCTGAGTTTTCCGAGATTCAGCGCGAGCAGTTCGCTCGCCAGCAGTGTATCGGCGACGACAATCGCGTCTTCCTGAATGTCCGGCAGCTCGGACACGACGTTCTCGCCATAGAGCTCGATGAGCACGTGGCGGCAGATGTCGTCGATGTCATCGGCGCGGGCGCTGAGGAGCGGATTGCCCGTCGCGCGGAGCATGTCGCTGAGCTCCTCACCGGCGATCAGGATCGCCCGGCCGGCGCTGCAGCGCTCGCGGCGGATCGCGTCGTCCACCTGCGCTCGGAACTGATCGTCCTCCATGATCGAGCGATGCGCTTCGATCACGTCGCGTTCGAGTCCGCGCGCGGCCTGGATTCGGGCCTCGAATCGGCCGACAACCCGTTCGATCGCCGTCACGGCCCGCATGCGTTCCCGTTCCAGGTCGGCAATCGCCCCCATCGCCGAATCCGGCAGCGTGACTTCGCGATGCAGATCGACCAGCCGGCCCTCGCCGACGCCGCCCACGACGGGGACGCCGCGCAGGTAGTCGGCGCCGCTGTCCTCGAGCATCGGGCTCAGCGGAATCCCGCCGCGACTCATGTCGATTGCGGGCAGCGCCGAATCACAATGGGGGAATTCCACTTCCAGAAACTGCGTCAACGATGCGTGTGCGGCCGCCTCGTCTTCGCCTTCAATGAGGACGCGATAGGCGTCATCGTGTCGAAGGTCCAGCGTGATCGAAGACAGCGGGCTCTTGGCGTTGGCCCGCTTGCCGCTGCTCTCGTTGACGAGCGTTATCGACGCGCCGAATTGCCGCGCCTGCGCCGACAGCAATGCTGCGGGACGCGCGTGCAGCCCATTGGGCAACGGACAGCGTTGTCGAATCTCAAGCGCCATGGCTCGCGTTCGCTCGCTAGGTGTTCGGAATCAACCCGCCAGCTGCGCGAAGATCCCCTGCGGGTTCTTGATCGCGCTCTGGACGGACACCTCGATCTTCCGCTTCCCTTCGAATCGATCGACCTGCTCAACGGCGATGTCGGCCGCGAGAATCACCGCGTCGGCGCTCTCGATGTCGGCCGCTGTCAGTTCATTTTCAATGCCCATCGAGCCCTGCGTCTCGACCTTGATCTCGTGCCCCAACGAGGCCGCCGACTTCTTCAGCTGCTCCGCAGCCATGTAAGTGTGGGCGATGCCCGTGGGGCACGCCGTGATCGCAACGATCTTCATACCGCCACTCCTTCACGTCTTCCGATCGATTTCAACGCGATGACCGACGCCGACGTCACGATCATCCCGACGATGATGGCGACGACATACCACAATCCATGATCCACAACTGGCAGCACGATGGGACCGCCGTGCGGCGCGTGATCCTTGACGCCGAACTGCATCGCCGTCATCGCCGCCGCCATGCTCCCCAGCATGATGCTCGGGATCACCCGGAGGGGATCCGACACTGCGAACGGAATCGCCCCCTCCGTAATCCCCATCATCCCCATGCCCAGCGCGGCGTATCCCGACTCCTGCTCGGTCTCCGTCCAGACTTTCCGGCGAATCAGCGTCGCCAGCCCGAGCCCCAGCGGCGGCGTGCAGATCGCCGCGGCCGTCGCCCCCATGATCATGGGATTGTCCTTGATCATGCTGAAACTAAAAAAGAAGGCGGCCTTGTTCACAGGACCGCCCATATCGAATGCAACCATCGCGCCGAGAACCGCCGCAAGAACCAGCGAGCTGCCACCTTGATGCTCGAGGTTCGTCAGCGCCGTGTTCATCGACACCATAATGTCGGAAATCGGGCCGCCCAGGACCTTCAGCATCAGCAGGCCGACGAACAGACCGGAGAAGACCGGGATGATCAGAATCGGGAGAATCGGCTTGATGAACTTGTGGCTCGGCACGAGCTTGAACAGGTTCACGAAGTGACCCGCGAAAATGCCAATGATAATCGCGCCCAGGAAGCCCGCCTTCGCCTCCGGGAGCCCTGGGACGCCGTCCATATCCACATTGCAGAACCAGCCGCCGATCATGCCGGCGACCAGGCCGGGACGCCCGGCGATCGCGAACGAGATGAATCCTGCAAGGACCGGCAGGAAGAGCCCGAACGAAGCCCCGCCAATGTCATTGATGATCTTGAAATACGGCGCGTTTTCAAAACTCGGCTGTTTGCCGGGGACCATCTCTGCGCCCATCAGGCTGATGGCGACGAGAATTCCGCCACAGGCAATGAACGGGACGACGTAGGAGACACCCGTCAGAAGGTACTGCTTATGTTTTCTTAATTGTTCGCGCATGAGAATCCGATCAGGCGGCACGCAAGCGGCGATCCTTCGTGCCCTCGCGACAAACGACGGGACGCATCGCCCCGTCGCTCGATTCGCTGATTATAAGGTGAACGCGGCTTTGACCGGAACAGGCCAGCTACGTGAATTATGATGCATCAGTGCAACAATCCGACACTTCGCCGAGGGTCGCGCTGACAGAAAACCCTTTGTTTGACGGGCGATTTCGGAGATTCGACCCACCGCAATACGCCACGACCAAGCCACGTCAATCCAACGCCAGCGTCAAAATTACAACCAGCGCTATAAGAATCTGAAGCCGATAACAGGGCCTCACGAAATGACGGGCGAATTGCGACATACGCCTGCGCAACCAGGCGGCGTTTCCCACGCGTCACTGCATTGGATGGGTCACAGAAGGCGGGCGGCCCGTAAGTCGATTTACCGACGCCGATCGCTGAGATCCGCGCTGGCGGCGCGATCCAGAACCCGGACCGTCGTCATGCCGCGGTACTCGACATTGTCGCGCGTGATCATCAGGACCGTGATGCGATGGACGCCCGGCGTCTCCAGAATCTTGACGCCATAGGGCTGATCGCCCATCCAGACACCGTTGTCCTTCCAGAGGAAGTCGGCGCCACTCGTCACGTCCGACGGCAGTTCGATGCCATAGGCCAGGTAGTAGGGCGCCGTCCCGATCGTCGGTCCCTTGATGGAGATGTCCACGTTTCGCGCCCGACTCGGCGGCGTCGGCGACGTCGATCGCCCCGTCCGCCTCGACGCCGTGGAAGGCGTTCGGGAGCGGGTCGTCGAAGCGCCGTTGGTTCCGCGCCGTGTCGCCGCCAGGCGATCCCGAAGCGGATCGTCATAGGGGCGGGACTCCGGCTCCGGCGGCCGATACGTCGAGCGGGTCGGCGCGGCGGTGGATCGATTGGGCGTCCCCGTTCCGGCGCCGCTGGAGCGAACCGGCTGCGACTGCCCCACGGGGTACTGGAGTTTGGACGAATCGCTCGATCCCCTCGTCACACTGCGGGAGGCGACGGCCGTGTTCTGCGGACGCACGGGCTCCAGCCAGTTGCCGCTTCGCGGCTGGGCGCTGGCGATGCGCGTCGACGTGGAAGCGGGCGCGCTTCGCGTCGGCGTTGAGCGATTCTCCGGCTTTGGCCGGTTCGGACGGGTCGTTCGGTTCGCCGGCTTGTTGGTTCGGGGACGCGGCGTTCGTCGCGTGACGTCCCGCTTTTCAGCGGGCGTCGGTTCGGCGCTTGCGATGCGCGTGCCCGACGATGCGCCGGACCCTCTGGGCGACATCGCAGCGAGCAATTGCGGCGGCGGCTGGTAGGACGTCATCTGGACCTTGGAAATCGACTTCGCGGCGCCGGCCGGATGCAACGGCTTGATGCCGAGCTGCCGGGCAAAGAACGCGGCCGCCGTCTGCGGAATGCGGCGATGCCCCATCGAGTCGATCATCTTGCCTTCAACGACTTTGAAGTTCCGCGCCTGATACCAGGCGACGGCCTGCTCCGACTCCGCCTTGCATGCGGGAAGATCGCCGTCACCGATGAAGATGCCGACGCTCGTTCGATCCCTGTATTCCGGGACCGTTTCCTCGCGCAGCAGTTCCGCCGAGAAGTTGGAAAGTCGCGTGGCAATACAGGAAAAGCGATGCGGGAAGCGATTCGGGAAGTAGTGGGCCAGGTAGCCGCCGCAGGACCAGCTCGTCGACAGCACGTGCTGCGGGTCGGCCATTGTCGTCGCAAAGACGTGATCCATGATCGCGATCACGTTTTCACGATCCGTGCGGACGTATCCCCATTCCTTGGTCAGGGGATACTCCATGAACGAGTCGGAGGTTCGCAGCTCCGGCGCACACACGACGTAGCCGTAGATGTCCGCCTCGTTTTCCCACTCGCGCTCCTGAGGTCGCGCATTGTCATAAGGCTTCATGCCGTGAAACGTCATGACCAACGGCCACTTGCGCACTTCCGGGCTGTTCGGGTGCTTGCCGTCGTTCTTTACGTAGTCGACGGGGAGATACAGATGATAGATCGCGCCGGTCCGGGGCTCTTTCACTCGCTTGTACTGACCCTGACCGCGCGGCTGCGGCACTGCGCAGCCCGTCGAAAGGCTCAGCGTCGCGATCCCCAACACCACAAACAACAAGCGCTTGGAGGATATGCTCATTAACTCGGAATCCCTTGAGCCGATGGAATCTCTATTCTCTATCGGCTGGCGCCCACAATATTGATACGCGGCCGACGCGTTTCGGTTCTGACACGGGCGAATGAGCGATGATAGCGGACCCACATCGCGCACAATCCACCGCCACGTCCTGACCGCTACGACGCGGTCTCTGGCCGGCGTCGCCCCCGCACTTTGTGGCGCAACAGGGATCATAAGAGCTTTCGATCGCCATATCTAACCGGCCGTTACCACAGGGGCGCCGATACGATCATAATCTTATGATATTTAACATCTTACAGCTAATTCTCGGACCCGACTCCACCCCATCCGCCCTTGCGGTGCTCAATCGGCGCCCCAGCCCCCGGACCTCCGCTGACGCTTGATATCGCCCCTGCGGCGTTTCTCGTCCAGGCGGCGTTCGACGGAACCGCGGCTGGGCTGCGTGGGCCGTCGCTTCTTCGGGACGCGCAGGGCGCCGGCGACGATGTCTCGGAATCGCTCGATGGCCTCCCGCCGATTGGCCGGCTGGGTCCGATGCCGCCAGCACACGACCTGGAGCCATCCTTCCGAGTTGATTCGCGTCGTCAGTTTGCGAAAGAGCAGTGACTTCTGCGTGTCCGTAAGGGAACGACTCGCCGCGATGTTGAATCGCAGAATCGCTTTCGTGGCGACCTTGTTCACATTCTGACCGCCGGGACCGGGACTCCGTGCGTAGGTGAACATCAACTCCCCCTCATCAATCGACACACTCGGATTGATCTCGATCCGTCCCATCCCCCGATTATCACCGGAACCCCCACCACTCGCCACGGTCCGCCGGAACATCGCCCGATCCCAGGCCGACCCGCGTGACGCCGGCGGCGGCGCTTTTGGCGTTTCTAGATTTTTCGATTCTGACGTTTCCGAAATCGACGTCGCTGCGCGAATCGAAACACAGACGCGTTGCCCCAACGCCGCTCAATTCGTAGCATGCGCCGCCAGCAGGATGACGGACCGACTCGATCAATTCGCCTCGCTCTTCAAGAGCGCCGACAAGCCCACGATGGTTCACGACGACATCGTCGTGCGCAAGGTCATCGTCGTCGGTGATGAATCGGTCGGAAACATCGACACGCATCTCGCCGCCGTCCGCCAGTTTCTCTCCCTCCTGGATCGCGACAACCCCGCCTGGCAGGCCCTCGCCGTCACAACGACGTCGGCCGTCTCCAGCATTCGCGAAGTGATCCGGGGCGTTGCCCCCGATCTGATCATTGCTCATCGCGATCTCGGCGAATCGGCGAGGCGGACGGAACGCAGCCTTGGCGTCATCCTCGACGAACTGCTCTGGGACTCACCGACGCCCGTCATCGTTCTTCCGGACGACGAAAGCGGCAAAGCCATCGTCCCGGCGCAACCGGCCCGGCGCGTCATGCTCGCAACGGACCATCTGACGGGCGACAATACGCTCGTCGACTACGGCGCCCGCTTCACGCCGGAAGACGGCTCGCTCCTGATGGCCCATATCGAGGACGACGCCGTCTTCGCGCATTACATGGGCGCCATCGAGCGGATTCCCGACATCGATACCGCCGTCGCCCGTGAGCGAATCCGCGAGCGGCTTCTGGAAACCCCTCGCAGCTATATCGAATCGTGCGTCAACGTCCTGCGCGGCGCAGGCCTGTCGATCCACGTCGAAGACGTCGTTCGCTTCGGCCATCGCGTCCGCGACTACGAGCATCTCGTCCGGGAACACGGCATCGAACTGCTCTGCCTGCACACGGACTGGGACGACGCCCCCGCAAGACTCGGAATGGCCTACATGATCGCGACGCGCTGCCGGCGCCTGCCACTGCTGTTCGTATGATGTCGCTCAACCAGCGAGGACCGGATCGTCACGGATGACGCCTCAGACACTACCAGCCATGGTCAACGCATTTGCAGCAACGCTGCTCGCATCGGAAACGACGAGCGCTCCGGCGGTCCACGGGCACCACGTATCGATCGGCGTGACGATCTTCTTCGGCGCCCTGCTCGCGCTGATGATTCTCACACTGGCGTTCGAAGAGAAGATCCACGCGAAGAAATCCATCATCACGGGCGTTTACGCGATCGTCGCCCTGCTCGTCGCCACGGCGATGGGCCTGCTGCCCTTCGGAGAACTCACGAATCCGTGGGGCGAAGCGATCAAGATGCCGATCTACATCCCCGCCGTCGACTGGGGCGTCATCACGATCATCTTCGGCGCGGGCCTGTTCGTGGACGTTACGAGCAAGAGCGGCATTTTCACGTGGATCGCCATCCGGCTCACGAAGGCGTCGAAGGGCGATCCCGTCCGCCTGCTGACCTATTACGGCGTGATGACTGTCCTCTTTTCGGCCATGCTCAACAACGTCACGGCGATGATCATCGTCGGCTCGCTGAGCGTCGTGTCGCTGCGAAAACTCAAACGCGAATCGATGCTGCTCGGCTTCCTGCTGACGGAGGGCCTCCTCACGAACGTCGGCGGTCTGCTCACGCTCATCAGCTCCGTACCCAACATCATCGTGGGGCAGATCGCGAAAATCGAGTTCCTGACATTCCTGAAGATCGCGGCGCCCTACGTCGTCATTGCCACGTTCGCGACGCTCTGGCTCGCCAAAAAGCTATTCGGCATCCGACGGCTCGCCAGCGAACAGGAACGCGCCGAGGCCGAGGCGCTGGTCGCGACCTTCGATGAGAATGACGGCATCGAGAGCCAGCGGTTCTTCTACTTCAGCGCCATCGCCGGCATCCTCTTTATTCTCGCGCTGTGCTTTCAGTCCGTGCTGCCGCTGGAAAAGGAACTCGGCATGGGCTTCGTCGCCCTGTTCTTCGCGGCCATCGTGCTCGTCGTCTACAAGCACGAGGTCCACAAGTTCTACGCGGCCGTGGACTGGGATCTGCTCGGCTTCTTCGCGGCGCTCTTCGTCGTCATCAACGTGATGGAACACGCCCAGGTGCTGGCGTGGCTCGGCAAGGGCATCGGCCGGCTCATCGAACTCGGCGACGTGGGCGGACCGGCGGCCCTCCTGGCCGGCGCCGCGGGCGCGAGCAGCGTGACGGACAATATTCCGCTGGCGGCGATGCTCGCCAAGATCCTCGGCGCCGCGGGCCATCCGTCGGATTCTCCCCTCTGGTGGTGCGTGATCTTCGGCGCAAACCTTGGCGGCAACATCACGCCCATCGGTTCGGCGTCGACCGTCGTCGCCGTCACGATCATCCATCGCGAGAAGCTGCACCTCAGTTTTGGCGGCTTCGTCAAGACGGCGATCGTCTTCGCCGCCGCCCAGATCGCCCTCGCCATCGCCTACGTCCTCGCCGCCGCCGCCATCGGCTGGATCTGACACCGCCCCGATCGCATTGTTTTGACTTTTTTGAGTTTTGACTTTTTTGATTTCTGAGAGCTGAATCTCCGAATCTGAAATCTCGAATTCTCGAAAAGTCCGCTTTCGGCGGTCGCAAGTTGCCCCCGCCCCGCCATTCGCCTTGAATACCCCTGAAATGAACGTCTACCCCTTCCGAACCCGTCCCGTCGTCGAACGCGCCCCCTGGGGCCGCGCCGCCTGGCCGTTCCCGATCGGGGCCGACGGCGCCGACATCGCCGCCATTCGCCTGCTCGACGCCGATCTCGCCTGCGACGACAACGGTCAATCCGTCCGGGATCGTACGGGCGCCTGGGCCGCCGATCTGCTGGGCCGCGCGGCGCCAATGGGCCGCATCCCCTACATGGCGCGATGGCTCGGCGCGTCGGCCGATTCGCCGATTCACATCACGCCCGCCGGCGGCGCCCACAAAATCTGGTACATCGTGGACGCGGACGAAGGAACGCACATTCTTCGCGGTCTTCGCCCCGGAGCGACGCTGGAAGAGGTTCTGAGCGCGCCGTCGGAAGTCGACGCCCGGGCGCTGCTGCAACCCATCTCCGTCAGGCGGGGACAGTGTCACTACATCGCCCCCGGCCAGCCACATGCGATGGGACCCGACGTGGTTGTCGCCGAAATTCAGTCGACCGACGCGCCCTCCGCCGCGCGCGAAGCGCATCGTGACACCGCGTTGGCGGCTCACGCTTTCGAGGCGCCCGATCTCGGAACCATCGAAAAGAAGTCGCACGTGACAAGCCTCTTCACGACTGTCACGCGCCTGATCACGACGCCCGATCTCTATGTCGAGCGCGTCCGCTTTCTGGGTGAACTCGACCAGGAGATTCCGTACGCCGAACTCGTCTGCTGGCTGGTGCTGGAGGGGACGGGTACCGTCCTGCATGACAGGAACGCGTCTCTGCCGTTCAAGCCCGGCGACTGCGTCGTCCTGCCGGCGAACATGCGCGACGCGAAGCTGCGAACGGACACGGACTGCGTGTGGCTGGAGATCACGATCCCCGTCGAAAGCGATCTCGCGGCCTATCCCCGCCCCGACGCGGAGTACCTTCGCGCAAACGAGGGCACGGCGAATCACCCGATCCCGCTGAATATCTCGATCAATAAGAAGAAATAGAGCTGGCGGAGGCGGACTCGACGTCGAAGCGCCGCGCGCTGACTCATCGTCGCGCCCCAACGCTGAAGCGATGTGCCATCTGGATGATGCGCCACTCGGCGCACGATGTTATCATGCGCAACATCAACGCAATGGAGGCCCGGAGTCACTGGGGAAAGGACCCGCTGTGGACAACGACACGACGATCGCCTCAAAGAAGAACGATCGCAGGATCGCCGTTCGCGTCGAACATCACGATCATCCCATCGACGACCACTGGACGAGCCACAACGGCGTTCGGATCGTGACCTGGAACATCGGCCTCATCCTGTCGCTCCAGCTCTTGTGGCTCGCCAGCTCCCGACTTCTGATCGCCGCCTGGATCATCACGAGCTGCGTCGTCATCTGGCTGGATCGAAAGGAATTCCGCGAACACTTCGATGCGTCGCGTGACAAGCACGGCCCCATTCTCGGTGTCGTCTCCATGGCCCTGTTTCTTCTCTTCGCCGTTGTAATCGCACCGTTTTTTCTCACGATCCGGACGGTCAACCGCATCGCGAAAGCGCGGCGGCGGCGATCGAACGAACGATTCGACATCAGGGATTCGCCCTTTGAATCCCGCGTAACCTGCCACGGCGAACCCGCCGAGCTTGCCGACATCGTCGACATACCGGATGCGTCCTTCGAGCCCGCGATCTTCCTGGGCCGGGCCGACGCATTTCCGAAAGAGTTCGCGAGCTGGGGCACAGCCGGGCTCATCGTGGTCTCGTTCAGCATCATCGTCATCGGCATGGTGTTCACAGTGTGGCTCACAAAGCGCCTCAGCGGCGCGCTGGGACCGCTCGCACAGGGCGCCATCTTTGGGACACTCCCGGTGATCGGCGTCCCCATCATTCGACTGTGGCGCACCGTCTTCGCAGAGTACTATCGCATCGTTCCCGGCCGGATGGACATCATGAAGTTCGGGCCATTCCGTACGCGCGGCAGGATTCTCAATCGAATCAACCTTCGCGGCGCGACAGTGTCGGCGAAGTTCACGCGCCAGACGATCGCGATCACCACGGCGGACAACCCACCGGAAGAACACAGCCTGACGATGGCGACACGTTCGCCACACGCGATGACCCGGGCCATTCTGCGCGCCGCCATCTGCACGAGCCCAACGCCGCCGCTTCCCGACGACGAGCTGCTCGGCTGAGTCACGCCCGCCGTGACCGGGGCTCTCCGAAGGCTGGGCGCTCCGCGCTGTCTCATCGTCGCGCCCCCACCGCTGAAACGATGGGCCACCCGGCGATGGGGCGCCCGGCGCGCGTCATTTCTGCGATTTGACTTGTTCAGATTTCAGCGTTTCAGCGTCCCGTCGCACGAACGCCTCGATCGCCTGGTACTCCGGCAGACCCAGCTTGTCGTAAACCTCCGCCGTGTGGCGATTGCGATCCTCGGCGCGCTGCCAGAACTCCCGCGCGTCGCTCGGTCCCGGGAAGAGCGCCTTGTCCTTCTGCGACTGATGGCGAAAAACAGCGAGCCGCTTGCGCTCGACTTCGTCCGGGCTCAGCGGCACGGCCATGTCGATCTCGTGCGGATCCCACTCCTGCCAGGCGCCGCGATAGTGCCACACGTCGCAGCACTTCATCCACGATTGATCGCCCAGCTTCGCAATCGCCCGATCAATCGCGGCCAGGCAGACGCGATGCGTCCCGTGCGGGTCCGACAGGTCGCCGGCCGCGTAGATCTGGTGCGGTTTCACACGCTCCAGAAGGGCCGCCACAATCAGAACATCCTTGTCCGACAGCTGGTTCTTCCGCACGCGACCCGTCTCGTAAAACGGCAGATCCAGAAAGTGAATTCGCTCATTCGCGACGCCCGCGAATCTCGCCGCGGCGCGCGCCTCCGTCCGCCGGATCAGTCCCTTGATCCGCTGAAGCTCGACGCTGTCGACATCCCCCGGCGCCTTTTCGCCGATGAAGCGCTGAATCGCCTCGCGAATTCCCGCGACCTTCTCCTCGCTCATCATCGCGAACGCGCCGCAGAACTCGTTCACGAAATCCGTCAGCCGAATCGCCTCGTCATCCCACACAGCGATATTGCCCGACGTCTGGTAGGCGACGTGGACCTCGTGGCCCTGTTCGCACAGCCGAATCAGCGTGCCACCCATGGAAATCACGTCGTCGTCCGGATGGGGGCTGAACACGATGATCCGCTTCGGATAGACGTCGCTCGACGCCTTCGCCGCGTCGCCGTTCGGCTTGCCCCCGGGCCAGCCCGTGATCGTGTTCTGCATCCGCCTGAAGACTTCGATGTTGATGTCGTAGGCGCTGCCCCGAGAAGCGATCAGCCCCTGCAGGCCATTCTCGTTGTAGTCCTCTTCGACCAGCTTCAGGATCGGCTTGTCGACGCGCATCGACAGCCAGATCACGGCCCGACGAATCGTCGGCGTGTCCCAGGCGCCGTCGAACTTCGATATGGGCCCGAGGAGCCACGGCGTCCGGATCGCCGTCAGCGCGCTCGCCGCAGCGCGATCCGCAATGACATCCACGCGACTGTGCTCCTGGAGAAAGCTCGCGGCAACGGCGGGTGTCACATCGCCCTCGATCGCCCGCGCCAGGATCGACGCCTTCTGCTCGCCGAAGGCCATCAGGATGATGCGCTTCGCCTCGAGAATCGTGCCGACGCCCATCGTGACAGCGCGCCGCGGCACGTGCCGTTCGCCGAAGAAATCCGACGCCGCGTCCATCCGCGTGACGCGATCGAGCGTGATCAGACGTGTGCGGCTGCGCTTCGACGAACCCGGTTCGTTGAAGCCGATGTGACCTGTCCGACCGATTCCGAGGATCTGCAGGTCCAGCCCGCCCGCCTCGCGAATTTGCGCCTCATAGTCGCGGCAATACGCCTCGACATCCTCCATCGCCAGTGTTCCGTCCGGCACGTGGACATTCGCCGGATCGATATCGATGTGATCGAACAGCGACTCCGCCATGAAGCGATGGTAGCTCTGCAGGGCGACGGGATTCATCGGCCAGTATTCGTCGAGATTGAAGGTCACGACATTCGCGAAGCTCACGCCCTCTTCCCGATGCAGCCGCACCAGCGCGTCATACACGCCCTGCGGTGTCGACCCCGTCGCCAGACCGAGGACGGCGCGTCGCCCTTCGCGCGAGCGCTCGCGAATCAGCTCGACAATCGCATGCGCGACACTCGCGCTCGCTTCGGCGCTCGAATCAAACACATGAACCTGTTGTTTGGACGTGTCGGCCTTGCCGATATCGGCGGCCCCGAGAGTCAGGCTGGCGCCCCGCATTGCTGTCACCCTTTCGAGCGCGTGGCGACGTGAAACGCACTGCCACGAAGATCAGACAGTCGGTACCGGCGTACGCGACGGCGCAGCGGCCTCGTTCGCCAATCGGCGCCGCTCATCATGGGAGCGACTCGCCATCGCCGCAAATCCCGTGCGACGAAAATCGCATCCGGACGAGTCCATCTATTCGTCGAAGAGGCCTGCGTCGTCCGCGTCGCGATCCGGAGCTTTCGGCGCAGGCGGCTTGAGGCCCAGGTGCGTGTAGGCCTTCGGTGTCGCACAGCGACCCTGCCGAGTTCGCGTGATGAAACTCCGCTGAAGCAGGAATGGCTCGACCATGTCCTCCAGCGTGTCGCGCGACTGCCCCATCGTTGCGGCGACAGCCTCGATTCCCGCGGGGCCGCCGTGATAGGTCTCGATCAGCGCCGTCAGATAGGCCCGATCCAGTCGATCGAGCCCGGCGCCGTCGATCTCCTCGATCTTCAGCGCTTTCTCGACAACGGCCGTCGTGATCCGACCACTCCCTTTGACCTGCGCGTAGTCCCGAATGCGCTTCAGCAGCCGATTCGCCACACGCGGCGTGCCGCGCGAGCGCTCGGCGATCATCGCCGTCGCGTCGCCCTCCGCGTCAATCTCCAGCCGCTTCGCCGAGCGCGCCAGGATTTCTGTCAGGTCTTCCGCGTCGTAGAAGTCCAGGTGATAGCGAAGACCGAAGCGATCGCGCATCGCCGCCGAGAGCATGCCCGCCCGCGTCGTGGCGCCGACCAGCGTGAAGCGCTTCAGCCGGAAGTTGACGGTTCGGCCGCCGACGCCGCCGTCGATCGTGAAGTCAACGCGGAAATCCTCCATCGCCGGATAGAGAAACTCCTCAACGACCTTGTTGAGACGATGAATCTCATCGACGAACAGGATGTCGCCCTCGTTGAGGTTCGTCAGCGTGCTCATCAGCTCGCCGGGTTTCACGATCGCCGGTCCACTCGTAATGCGAATCCGATCGGCGACGCCCATCTCTTCGGCGATCACGTGGGCGAGCGTCGTCTTGCCGAGGCCCGGGGGACCGTCCAGCAGCACGTGCTCCAGTGGTTCCTTCCGCCGCATGGCCGCGCCGATGGCGATGCTGAGCTGTTCGACGACGGCGCCCTGCCCGACCCATTCGTCGAAGCGCGTCGGTCGCAGGGCCCAGTTCGTCCGCTCTTCAGGCGGGCCGCCGGACTCGTTGCTGATGATTCGATCACGCATGATTACGCCTTGACCGCGCGGCCTTCATTTTTCAGCCGATAGACGGCCGTGACCCATTCGTCGGCGCCGCTCGGCGTTTCATTCGACTGCGCCACACGGGCGATCCATCGCTCCGCGTCATTCCGGCTGTCGCCCCAGGCGACGAGGATCTCAATCGCGTCCTTCTGATCCGTGGAGAACTCCGGCCGCGCCGCGGTCTCGGGAATGATGTCCGCCAGCGCGTGGGCCCGCGCCTTGCCTTTCAGTTCCGCCACGATCGTCTCGGCCATGCGCTTGCCGATGCCCGGCAGCTTCGTCAGGGCGGCCGCGTCCCCCATCTCGATCGCCGCCGCGATCCGCCCCGCGGGTGTCGACAACGCCTTGAGCGCCTTGCGAATACCCATGTTCTTCACGCTGATGAACAGCTTGAAAAACGCGCGATCCTCGGCCCGGAGAAACCCGACGAGCCGCGGCGTCAGATTCGCGCCGGCGGCCGAGCCCTCGAAATACTGAAGCGTGTGCAGCGAAATGACATCGCCCAGGTCCGCCGCCAGCTCCGATCGCGCGTAGGCCGGCACCATCACTTCGTAGGCGAGGCCTTCGCGATCGACGATCGCCGCATCGTCCGTCAGCTCGACGAGCCTGCCCTGGATTCGAACGATCATCGATCGCCCCCCGCCGCCATCGCCAGCTCATCGCGCTGCGCCACATCGGCGCAGATTGCGATCGCAAGGGCGTCCGCCACGTCCGCCGGCTCCGGCGGCTCACTCAGATTCAGCACGTGCGCGATCGCCTGCTGCATCTGCCGCTTGCTCGCATGGCCGTTGCCCGTCAGTGTCTTCTTGATCTTCGTCGCCGGCAGGCTCAGCACACGGGCGCCCGCCCGGGCCGCGGCCAGCAGAATCACGCCGCGCGCGTGCCCCATCATGATCGCCGTTCTCGGATGCTTGTAGTGCGCATAAAGGGATTCAACCGCGACGAGATCCACATCGTGTTCGCCAAGGATCTCCGCCAGCCCCGCGTCAATCTCAACGAGCCGCCGTTCCAGGGGGACCGACGCGTTCGATCGCACGACGCCGGCGTCGATCACACGCAGGGGGCGCGTGTCGATCACGGCGTACCCCGTCCGGTCCAGCCCCGGATCGATACCGAGGATGCGCCGTACGGAGGAATCGGATGCGTCTATTCGATGCGCCACCGTGTGCCGTCCTTGCCATCCTCGAGCGTGACGCCGAGTTTCGTGAGCTCATCCCTGATGTGATCGCCGATGGCGTACTGCTTCGCCTCGCGGCTCAGTTTGCGCACTTCCACCAACAGATCGACGAGTTGCGGCAGCTTGCTGTCGTCGCCCGCCAGCTTCGCCGCGGGGCGTCGCTCGAACAGGCCCAGCACATTGCCCAGCGACACGAGCGTGCCGCCTGCGGCTCGCAGCATGTTCCGCGGCGTTTCCTCGGAGTGCGTCTCGAGCTTGGCCGAATCGATGTACTTGTTCATCGCGTTGGCGATCTCAAACAGGACGGCGATGGCGCCAGCCGTGTTGAAATCGTCGTCCATCTCTTCCAGGAAGCGGACGCGCAAGTGCATCAACTCATCCAGCAGATCGCGGCCGCGCGGATCCAGCTCGGCGTCGCGCATGCGTTCGATCTGCAGCTCCGGCTTGTAGGGATCGGCGTTCGTCACGCGCTCGACGCGCTCCAGCAGGCGCCGGAAGGTCCCGAGGCCTGTCTTCGCCGCCTTCAGCACTTCGTCGGAGAACTCAATCGGCGAACGATAGTGCGACTGCAGGATCAGGAATCGCAGGACCTCCGGATCGTGGCGGTTGAGGAGATTCGTGATCTGCAGCGACTCCATCACTTTCGCCATTTCGGCGTCGCTCTTGGAGATCTTCTTCGTGTTGAATCGCGTCAGGCCGTGATGCATCCAGTACCGCGCGAAGACCTGGCCCGTCGCGCTCTCGGCCTGGGCGATCTCATTCTCGTGGTGCGGAAACTTCAGGTCCATCCCGCCGCCGTGGATGTCAAACGTCTGTCCGAGGTACTTCATCGCCATGGCTGAGCACTCGATGTGCCAGCCCGGCCGGCCGACGCCCCACGGCGCCTTGTATTTCGCCGTCGCCGGTTCGTTCGGCTTCGCCGCCTTCCACAGGGCGAAATCGCCGGGGTTGCGCTTGGCGGCCTTGACGAGACCGTCGCGGGTGCCCGACTCCTGGTCATCCGGCCTGCGATTCGTCAGCTTGCCGTAGTCCTCGTCCTTCGACACGTCGAAATAGACGTCGCCTTCGACCACGTAGGCGTGATCCCGTTCGATGAGATCGTTGATGTGATCGATGATCTCCTGAATGTGCTCGCTCGCCCGCGGCATGTAGTCGATGTTCCGCACGCCCAGGGCGCCCATCGCATCGACATATTGCCGCTCGAGATCGCGGGCCAGTTCGAGCATGTCGCGCCCCTGGGCCTCCGCCTCGGCGATCAGCTTGTCCTCGACATCCGTCACGTTCACCACCCACGTGACTTTGAAGTTCTTGAACATCAGGTACCGCTTGATCACGTCAAAGATAACGGGACCCACGGCGTGACCGATGTGCGACGGCTTATAGACCGTCGGACCGCAGAGATAGACGCCGACTTCCCCCGGCCTGACGCTCTCGAACAGTTCCTTCTCACTCGTCAGCGTGTTATAGACGCGTAGTGTCATAGGCTCGCAAACTCTCGCTGTTGATCCCCGGATCGGCGGTCTTCCGTCACGGGACCTGTAAGGTGGGCCACGCCCACCATTCACGCCACCTGCCACTCAAATTCAGGGCGGGCATGCCCCCCCCTGGCGCCGCTGGTACGAGAATCCCCTCTCGTACCCATCTCCGCGGGAATCCCTTCCCGCCGGGTGGCCCACCCCTTCAGGGGTGGGGGCGCGACGATACGACTTCACTCCACATCATCAGAGCCCCGTCAGCCCGGCGATCACAGTACAGGCCATCGCCTCACCACGACCTACGGCGTCGACGCCCTCGTTCGTCTTGGCCTTCACGCTGACAGCGCTGGTCTCCAGACCCAGCAGATCCGCCAGGCGCTCGGCGATCGCCGCCTTGTAGGGAGACAGCTTCGGCCGCTCCGCGTGAATGACGACGTCGATGTTGACGGCAGCATACCCCAAATCCCGGACGCGCTCGACGACCTTTTCGACCAGCCGTGTCGAATCCACACCCTTCCATTGCGGATCCGTATCCGGGAACTGCTCACCGATATCCGGCAGCCCCGCCGCCCCGCACAACGCGTCGATCAGCGCGTGACAGACAATATCGCCATCGCTGTGACCGGCCAGTCGCTTGTCGAAGGGCACATCGACGCCGCCCAGCCGAAGCCCGCCCCCCGGCTCCAGCCGATGCAGATCCGTCCCGATCCCAACGCGATGTATTTCCTGATTCTCTGACATGATTTCGGGGCGCCGTCATGCGATCCGTTAGACGATCAGACGGTTTGACTCTTTCAAATTTCGACGATCCCGGAAAACACTTCCGCCGCCGGTCCCGTCATGAAAACCGATCCGTCCGCCTCGGGCCAGGCGATCTCCAGATCCCCGCCCGGCAGATGCAGCAGCGTGGAGCGATCGAACCGGTCCTCCAACACGCCGGCGACGTGCACGGCGCACGCCCCCGTGCCGCAGGCCAATGTGATTCCGCTGCCGCGCTCCCATGTCCGCATCGTCGCCTCGCTGCGGTCCGCCGTCTGCACGACATGGAAATTCACGCGATTCGGGAACATCGCGTGCCGTTCGACCAGCGGACCGATCCGCTCCAGGTCGAAGGCGCTGACATCGTCCACGAACGTGACGGCGTGCGGATTGCCCATCGACACACAGGTGATACTCATCGTCACGCCACCGACCTTCAGCGGCGCGTCGATGCAGCGCTTGAAGTCGAACGTCACGGGGATGTCGGCGCACGTCAGGATCGGAGTCCCCATGTCCACGCGGACGCGTTCGATCCGCCCATCCTCCCCGGGAAACGCCACAAGTGACAGCACGCCGCGATCCGTCTGAACGCGAATCGTGCGCCGCCCCTCCGCGTCCCCGGTCGCCGGGCACAGTTCGTGATCGATCGCGTACTTTGCCACGCAGCGCACGCCGTTGCCGCACATTTCGCCACGCGAGCCGTCGGCGTTGAACATGATCATCCGCACGTCCGCCAGGACATTCGCCTCGGGCGGCGCGATGAGAATCAGGCCGTCGGAACCGATCCCCCGATGCCGATCGCTTACGACGCGCGAGATCGCCGGCGCGTCGTCCGCCGACATCGCCACGTCAAAGCAGTTGACGTACACGTAGTCGTTCCCCAGCCCGTGCATCTTGGTAAACGCAAACTTCATATTGATCCCGCCGTGGGTGTCCTACGCCAACCAGGGTGGCTCACCCCTTCAGGGGTGGGGGCGCGACGATCGACCAACGTCGGGGCCACCGCTGCTCTGAAAACAGACTGCTGGTACGAGAATCCCTTCTCGTACCCATCCCTGCGGGAATCCCTTCCCGCATCCGCCGGCCAACAGCGTGGCGCGCCCGAACCGATCACGCAAGCGCGCTTTATTGCAGATCGGGTCGCAACCGCCAGATACCCGCGAAATCAACTGAATCAAAGCGCCGGGCGGAATCTACTTGGTCACCGCTGGCGATCGTGGGCCACTCTTTCGACTTGCGGTCTTACCGAAATCTCTTGACGGACAATCGGAATTTCGAGTTTGGGATTCCGAGATCAGATCCTTGTAGTCGCCGGGCGTCTGATAAAGGGCGCGGCGCCGGAATTCATCCCAGTTCTGAATATCCACATTCGAGCGTGGATCATCTCTGAGCGACGTGCTGCGCGTGAGGGCGTCGTATGCAATCACAAACCGCTGGGGCCCGGGAGCTTCTCCGCACTTCAGGTAATCGTAGATCGTGAAACGATGGACCTTTCGGTCATCCGGAGAAAACCAGCTGCGCTCGGAGACACAAAGCCTATAGTGATCATGCAGCGGACGATTGTCCGCGTCACCCGTCGCCTCGCGCAGAAACCGTCTGGCATGCCCTTGCGCGAACCCAAGTCGCGTCTTGACATTGATATTCGGATCACCCGAGATGCAGCCGTTCGACAGGCAAACGACCCAACAACTGAGAATCGCGAAAACGGGCTGAATCCGAATTCGACGCTGTCGTGTTACCATCGAAATTGCCCTCATGGTTTCGATTCGCCTGCCGGGACGCGACTGCATTCAGACGCACACGCCGATCCCGCCCGATGGGCGAAGCCCGCCCTGCCATTTTGACTTTTTTGCGTTTTGAGTTTTCGAAATTTCGTCAGCCCGCTCGAACCAATCGCAGGCCAAAGTCCTTCATCTCATAGATTGTCGTCCCATCGACTGTCAGAAATCCACTCGCGACCACGAGCGGCGCGTCGCCGTCCTCGACCCGCGTGATGGCGGCCTCGACCTCGACGCGCCGGTTCGTCGGCAGAATCTGCCCGCGGTAGGCCCACGTGTGCTCCAGCCCCGTCGCGATCGCCTCGAAGCGATGCGTCGCCATCAGCTCCGGCCAGCGCTCCATCGCGTACGCCTTCAGCAACTGCAGGAACGACTCCAGCCCCAGCGAGCCCGGCCATACGGGGTCCTGATGGAAGTGCGCCTTGAAGAACCACGCGTCGGGGTCGACCGGCGCCGAGCCGAGCACAAAGCCCAGCCCGTTGGGACCGCCCTCGAGCGCCAGCGCGTCGATACGATCCAGCATCAGGAACGCCCGCGCCGGCTGGGACAGCCCTTCAAAGGTCGGCGCCACGCCCTCCGCCTGCTCCGGTTCCCACGGCGCCCGCTTCTCGATCTCGAATGTCGTCGCCCTGGCCAGCGCCGCGTTGTCCGGTGTCAGCCGGCGCCCCTTCGCGTCACGAATGCCGATCTGCTGCGACAACGCCGCCTTCGAGAAGAAACCGAACGACGTCACGCCCTCGTACACGACGCCCTGCGCGTCGAACACCTGCATGTCATATTCCTGGATGATCATGCCGCCGGCCTCGTTAACGTTCGTCATGCGAACGCGGACCGTCAGCGTTCCGGTTCCCGGGTGGATTTCACGATGCAGCGTCGCCGTTCCGCCCAGGTTGCGGAAGCTCACATCCGTCCGGCTCCGCAGGGCCGACCCGCAGTAGGCCGCCAGCCAGCCACAGGGCTGCAGCGCCGCTTCAAGAAGCACGGCAAAGGCCATCGTGGGTTGCCGGTTCGCGGAGAAATACCACGCGTCCCCCGGGACGTCGTACTCCGAGGTGATCCAGTCCGTCCGCTGCAGCACGAAGGGTTCGTCGTTCACCTCGACAACACGATCCATGAACTGGAACGGCGGTCCGGGCAGCCGCGCAATCACACGATCGTGATCGAAGACGCGATAGGGTTCGCCAAACGCCTCCGAAGGATTGCCATTCGAATACGCCAGGATCGACGCCTTGTCGTAAATTGCGGGCGACTGAGTGCAGGATGGGCCACGCCCACCATGATCATCGAGGGCGCCACTGTCTTCCTGGTGGGCATGGCCCACCCTACCAGTTTGACTTTTTTGAATTTCGGAGTTTTGACGTTTCCAAACGTCATCTCGCTGGAATGAGAATCCCTTCTCGTTCCCATCCGCGTGAAACGACTGGCCGGCCGAATAGGTTTCAGCTTTCAGCTTTCGCCCCCAGATCTCCTCGATTCCCTCGCGCGTCATCCCCTTGAGCGAGAGCGACATGTCCAGCATCTGAACGATCTTCCGCCCGTCGCCCAGCATCAGCGCGTCGGCGATCACGTAGGGTTCGGGCCCATACCCGATTTCCTTGATGTCGACCTCGTAGTGGACTTTCTGTGTCGCCTGCGTGACGGGGCCTCGGCATTTCAGCGCGCTCGGGATCCCATGCAGCGGCTGATACGACACGCCCGCCTGCTCGCCGACCCAGCCCATGCGAAGCAGGAAGAACCGCAGTGCGTGCACGCAGCACTCATACATCAGCGTGCCGGGCATCGTCATGTCGTCGATGAAGTGGCAGGTCAGGAACCAGTCGTCGGGATGAATGTCCGCCTCGGCGCGGATGCGTCCGAGACCGAACCGACCACCCTTCGGGTCGAGTTCCAGCACGCGATCGAACAACTTCATGCGACCGCCGGGCAGTCGCAGCGGATCATTCAGGCCCAGCCCCGCGAACATGGCGCCGAAGCAGCCTTCCAGATCCCCATTCCGCAGCGCCGCCACCTGGGCGTCGGAATACGTTTCAACGCGATCGAAGGGAACAAGCGCCCGCCACGACGGATCGCGCCGACCGGCCATCGGCGCCGAATCCTCCGCGGTCACAATGATACCGCCGGAGTTTGCAATCTCTTCATCCGTGAAGAACCCGGCGCAGCCCTTCCGCATCGTCAGTACGAGCCGATCGCCGATCGTCCCGTCGAACCGGAAGAAGAACAGGTAGGTTTCCCCCTGCTTCACGAATCGATCGATGTGAATGTCGTAGCGAATCGTCTCGCCCACGCGCGGCAGTTCACTGTGGAATTCGACCGTCGCGTCGAGCAGACGATAGGCCCGCGTCCCCTTCACCCGCAGATCGATCCCGAGATAGCTGCAGAGAAACAGGTCCGCCTGCCCCGCCTCGACCGTGATACAGACGGGCGCGACACCACCGTCCAGGTACCAGGCGCCCGGCAGAACGTCATGCTCAGTCACCACGCGGCCATGCGTCAGCGACGCAATCTCCGCTTCCACATCCAGTATGCGATCGACCAGCATCAGCGGCTCGGCCGGCAGTCGCACGCGCACGGGATAGGCGTCGACACTCGCAAACTGCGGTCCCAGCACATTCGCGAGCTTGCCGATGGCAAACTCCATGCACAGATCGCGCGGAAACATCGCCGCCGGCGCCGTCGATTGCGCCGCCGGGTGGCCCACCCCTTCAGGGGTGGGGTCACGATGATCGAGCGCGCCAGAATCGATCGATCCTCCATCAATCTCCAGCGCGTCGAAAGAAACGGAATCTCGCGGCGCGTCGAACGCCTCTTGCGCCAACTGGTGGGCATGGCCCACCCTACCGTCGGCCGGGTGGCCCATCCCTTCAGGGGTGGGGGCGCGACGATCAAGCGCGCCAGAATCGATCGATCCTCCATCAATCTCCAGCGCGTCGAAAGAAACGGAATCTCGCGGCGCGTCGAACGCCTCTTGCGCCAACTGGTGGGCATGGCCCACCCTACCGTCGGCCGGGTGGCCCATCCCTTCAGGGGTGGGGGCGCGACGATCAAGCGCGCCAGAATCGATCGATCCTCCATCAATCTCCAGCGCGTCGAAAGAAACGGAATCTCGCGGCGCGTCGAACGCCTCCGGCGAAATCCCCGCGCGCATCGCCGCTTCGACGAGTTCCATCTGCAACCGCGTCGCGCTCAGCAGCCCTTCGCGTCCCGCCTCGGCGAATCGCATGAACGCCTCATGCGCCGCCGCCGTTGACGCCGCCGCCTCCATCATCGCCTGCGCATGCTCGGGCATCGCATCCAACTCCATCAAGCCATCCGGGTGGCCCATCCCGCGAGATTCTGCCGGGTGGCCCACCCCTTCAGGGGTGGGGGCGCGACGATCAAGCGCGCCGGAATCGTCCGAACCCCCATCCGTCTCCAGCGCGTCAAAAGAAACCTGATCTCCCGGGTGGCCAACCCCTTCAGGGGTGGGGGCGCGACGATCAAGCTCGCCGGAATCGTCCGAACCCCCATCCGTCTCCAGCGCGTCAAAAGAAACCTGATCTCCCGGGTGGCCAACCCCTTCAGGGGTGGGGGCGCGACGATCAAGCTCGCCGGAATCGTCCGAACCCCCATCCGTCTCCAGCGCGTCGAAAGAAACCTGATCTCCCGACGAGTCGAGCGCCAATTGGTGGGCACAGCCCACCCTGCAAAATGCATCCAACCCCTGCGGCAAAGCCGGCCGACCACCGACCGGCACGGACACGATGCGTCGCCCTCGCCCTTCGCTCGGATTGCCGGCATTCTGACGCTCTTCAATATCCACGTTTCGGCGTCTCGACGAGCCGCCCAGTCGCGCCAGGTCCACAGTCAGGCGCTCCGCCAGGCACGCCGCCGCCAGCCGCATGACAGCCGCTGTCTCACGTTCGCCCGGCCCCGCCCCGATCGACATCGCGAAGTGCGGCCGATCGCCCAGGATCCGACGGATCATCCGTGTGCACGACGCCTGCGGTCCCGCCTCGATAAACACGCGAACACCGTCGGCGTACGCCTGTTCAACGAGCTTCGAGAAATCGAAACCGTGCAGCGCCTGCGCCGTGATTGACTCCGCCGCCGTTGCCTGCGTCACGTCATAGGCGCGGCCGAGATGGCAACTGTAGTACCGCAGCAGGGGATCGGGGCGCGTCTCCATCACGTGCAGGGCGAGGTAGGCGTCCTCCACCTCACGCACAGCATCGAAGTGAACGGTCGGCACACCATCAACGGGCACGGCTCGCGTCTTCAGTCGTTCACCGACAATCGCCAGCGCGTCCGGCAGACCGCCGACGACGCATTCCTTCGGCGCGTTGACGATCATGAGTCGCGCATGCGACACGCCGTCGAGCGCCGCGCGAACCTCCTCCGCCGGCTTCGCAAAGATGACGCTCCGCCAGCTCGCCGCCTGCGCGTCATCAAGCCCCCACGCGCGCTTCAGGGCGTCGCGTTCGGCGTAGAGATCACTCCGGAACAGATTCGACGCGCTCATTCGACGCCACATCTCGTCGGCGTCGGGCCAGGCGCGCGTCGCGAACAGGCTCGTCGATTCGCCAAGGCTGTAGCCGATCACGCTCGAAGGTCGCAGACCGATGTCGCGCAGCAGATCGTGTGTCAGGACGCCATAGGCGACTTGCGCGAAGATCACGCGCCGCATGTCCTCGCAGGCCCGCGCCGTGGCGTCCCGCTCCCAGCCCTCGGACCAGTCGTGTCGATAGGGCGCGAACCAGTTAACCATGCTGTGCGAGGCCAGATGGGCGTACTCTCGATCGAGCGATCGAACCACGTGCGGCCATTGCGCCGCAATCTCCCGCCCCATCCCGACGAAGTGATTCCCCGACCCGGGAAACACAAACGCAACCCCCGACGCCCGTGCATCGAGCCCCGGGTGGCCCACCCTTTCAAGGGTGGGGTCGCGATGATCAGGCTCGCCGGATTCGATCGAACGTCCATCGGACTTCAGCGCGTCAGGCGACGCGTGGGCGCCTCGATCGACGAGCAGCCCTCCATCCAACGGGTGGCCCATCCCTTCAGGGGCGGGGGCGCGATCATCGACCTCTCCGGACGCTCCCGACGCGGAACACCCCATCGGCGCGGGCGAATACCAGATCCCACCGCGCCCATCGAGTCGCGTGTCACGCCGTGACTGCAGATGCTCCATCGCCTCATCGACACGCGACGTCAGCTCCGCGAAGGAATCCGCCGTCAGCGCGACACATCGCGCATCCGTCGCGCGATGAAGCGCAATCGCCTCGCTCCACACAGTCTCGATCGATTGCCCTGACGACTCGGCCTTCGCCGACATCGCTCGCAGCGACGTCAGCTTCTCTACAATCTCCGCGGTGTCAGCGCCACTGCAGGCAAACACAAAGGGCCGCGGGGCGCCGATGGGCGAGCCGCCGGCAGGATCATCCTCCGCCGCGACGCCCACGCGCTCCTCCAGCACAACATGCGCCGCATTGCCGTCCGTGGATAACGCCGTTACGCCGGCGCGGCGAGGCCCCGCCGCGCGATCCTGACGCCAGTACATCGGCGCGAGCGGTATGTTCGCGCCCATCGCATGCAGCGCGTCACGCGCGTCGTCGCTTCCGATGACGCCGCCGTTCACGCCAGCGCCGACAGCAGGCGCGTCGGCCGGCAGTATTCGCTCATGAATCACGAGCGCCGCCCGAACAAGCGACACCATGCCCGACGCGGCGCCACACGCGCCCACGTCGCCATAGGCCGCGCCCAGCGTCAGCCCCGCGCCCTTCGCGTCGGCCACGCGCTCAGACGTCGCGTCACGATCGGCCATCACGTCGCGAATCGCGAGAATCTCCTCACCATCCCGCGCCACGTTCCCGCAGGCCGCCCGCTCGATGTATCCGATGGATGACGCCGGCGCGTCAACGCGCTCCAGCGCTCTGCGCATCGCCGTGGAAATCGCGTCCCGACTCGACGCCCCGCTCAGCTCGCCGCCGTCCGTCGCCGCGCCGACGCCGCGCACAATCGCATACACACGATCGCCGTCGCGTTCGGCGTCGCTCAGTCGCTTCAGAACGACAGTCGCGGCGCCCTCACCGATCACGGCGCCCGTCAGCGCGTCGCCGCGCGACAGCGCCAGGCGCCAGTCGCCCGCCAGGTCCACGGCGCCCACAACACACACATCCGTCTCGCCCCACTGGAGCGATCGCATCGCGACATCCAGCGCCCGAAGCCCCGACGTCTCCTCACTCGATACGCCGAAGCTCGGCCCGCCGAATCGAAACTCCCGCGCGATCCGACTGGCAATCATCCCGCCGAGATTGCCCACGACGCCCGGCGCATTCAGTGGCGCCTGAATCGACGCAATCAGGCGATCCGTCCACGCCGCCATTGCGGCGCTGTCGAGCGACAGCCCCAGGCGCTCGGCCCAATGCGGCGCCACCTGCCGAAGCCACCAGCGAAGATGGAAATTCGTCGTCTCGGGATCGAGCGCCATCCCGACGATCACACCCCATCGCGGTCGCGCTTCCTTCGCATTCAACGACGCGTCGCGCATCGCCGCCGCCACGCTCTTCAGCATCACGAGCTGCTGCGGCAGAATCTCCGCGATTTCATTCGGCGGGATCTTGAATTCACCCGTCGCCACATCGATCCGATCGAGATACGCCCCGATGTCGAGTCCGTTCAAAGCGTCGCCGAGCATGGACTCGGCGCCGCGCCAACGCGTCGCGCTCCGCTCGCCGAAGGCCGACGCCCCCGCAAACACGACATCCCGAAATGCGCCGAGGCCTTCCGCCTCGCCGAATCGCGCGTCCATTCCGACGATCGCAATCGGCGCCAGCGTCGCCGGCCGCGTGACGACGCAGCTCGCCTTCGCCGTGGCCTCGCCCGCCTCCTCAATCAACACATGGGCGTTGATGCCGCCGAATCCAAAGGCGCTCACGGCCGCGCGCCGGAGTCCATCGGCCGCGCGGGGTTCCCACGGCGCCGCCTCTGTCGGCACGTAAAACGCGCTGCCCGCCAGCGGGATCACATCCCCGCTGTCACGATAGTTCGCCGACGGCGGAATCACGCCGGTCCGCATGGCCATCAGCGTCTTGATCAACCCCGCCGCGCCGGCGCCCGTCAGCAGATGTCCGATCATCGACTTGATGGAGCCGATCGCGCATCGCCGATCATCCTGCGTGTCCGTCTCCCACAGCGCGCGCAGGCTGCGCACTTCGACAGCGTCGCCCAGCGGTGTGCCCGTTCCGTGACACTCGACCAGTTCCACGTCGCCGGGCCGCCAGCCCGCCATCTCGTACGCCGCGCGCATCGCGCGAAGCTGCCCCTCGCTGTCCGGCGCCAGCAGGCTTCCGCCGATGTCATTCGAAAGACCGATCCCGCGAATCACGCCGTAGATCACGTCGCCATCGCGTCGCGCGTCATCGAGACGTTTCAGCACGACAGCGCCGGCGCCTTCGCCGACGACGAGCCCATCGCTGGACGCGTCAAACGGTGCGCACACACCCGAGCGCGACAGCGCCTTGAGCTGCGTGAACCCCATCTGCGTATAAAGGCAGTCCGGGCGCGATACGCCGCCGGCAATCATCGCGTCGCATTCGCCGAGCCGAAGCGCATCGCAGGCCAGTTTCACGGCGTAGAGGCTCGATGCGCAGGCCGCGTCCAGCGTGAAGGATCCGCCGCCCAGTCCCAGCGCCTCGGCCACCAGGGCGCCGGGCAGCGCCGTCGCCCGGGCGTTCATCGGATCCACGGTTCGATAGAAGGGCGCCGACTCGGACGCGCCGACCTGTGCGAAGACCTCCCGACGGAATCGCTCACCCAGCGTTTCGCGCGTCATCGCCGACGCGCCTTCCGTCGGCAGCGCAATGGCCGCGAGGATCACGCCGATGCGCGACCGATCAACGCCGGCCATCTTCGCATCGCGAAACGCCTGCGCCCCCGCGTGGACGGCCATCGAATAAACAGGATCCAGTCGGGAGATGATCGACGCGTCAATGGAGAGGCCCAGCGCGTCGGCGTCCAGGGCGAACGCGTCATCGACGAAACAGCCATAGACACTCGCGACGCTGTCGGGACCGTAGCCGATGGGAACGCGCGCCGGGTCCACGACCCAGCGTCCCGCCGGCGCCGGTCGCGAAAAGGCGCGTCCGTTCGCGATGTTCGACCAGAAGGTCCCGACGTCGAACGCGCCGGGAAAAACGCCGCCAAGACCCACGATGGCGATCGGGCAATCCCGCATCCGCCGCATCCCCCAATGTAGGGTGGACCACGCCCACCTCGAATGCGAGCGATCGCCCCCGATCCAATGATGGGCGTGGCCCACCGGTTGACTATGCGTCCTGTTCGAGCGCCGCCCGACAATCAGGCGGGTTTCACTGCGACAGCGCGCCTACGCGCCCAGCTCGCGCCGCTCGAACGCCCGCGCCAGATTCCCATCGACAGTGCACTCGTAACCCACGATCTTCGCGACCACGTCGCCACCCGTCGCCACGAAGTACACGTCGCACGTCATCTTGTTCCGTTCGCCGCGCGTCACTTCAATCGCGATGGACACGGGCTCGTGCGACCAGTCCCGGAACTGCCGATAGGACGCAAACGCCGCCGGCAGGGACGGGGCGCTCAGCTTGTCGCGACACCAGACGATCGCCGCCTGGTACGCCGCGTCGATTCCGAGCGGATTCGTCAGCCAGTCGCTTCGCAGCGGTTCGGCCATCCACACGTTCGGCGCATCCGCCGCGCGAATCGCCGCGACAAGTCCCTTGTCGCCGATGCCGTCGATCCGCGTGATGGCCCGCAGCATCGGTCCGTGGAACAGCATTCGCTCGTAGATAAACTCCGACGAGCCTTCGAACGACTCCGTCATCAGCGACGCCGGCGCCTCGTATCGACCGGCCGCCGCGATCGAGCCCGCCGTCAGAACGGCCGTCGCCCGCGCGTGCAGCACTTCGGAGCCATCGTCCGCGACGCTTCGCATTTCCACCTGCACGTCGAACACGTCGCCGCTGCGCACGGCGCTGGACGCGTGGAATCGCAGCGTTCGCGGCGCGCCGTCGAACACGACGCCCTTGAACAATCGGAACCCGTCCAGACCCGCCAGCCGGAGCCCGGGGTTGGCGTGCAGCGCCGCGTGGGACATCCATTCCATCATCATCGCCGCCGGCAGCACGGCCCTGCCGTCGATCACGTGCGACGCCAGGAATGGATGCGTGGCGCTCGACACTTCACGCTCGAACGCAACGCCAATCGCCGACGCCGATGCGGCCGACGCCCGCGACTTCGCCTTCGGCATCTCGAAGGCGTATCCCAGGACGACTTCCACGGCGCCGTCATCCACGTTCGACAACTCTTCCGCGACCAGCTCGGCGCCCGCGTTCAGCGGAATCAGCTCGACGCCATGATTTTCGAACTCGCGCTTCAGGCCCGGCGTGACCATGCCGCCATCCCACGGCCCCCAGTTCATCGACACCACGCGGCAATGCGGCAGGCGCCGTGAAAGACGCTGCGCGACTTTGTTCAGGACTTCGTTGGCCATCGAGTAATCGATCTGCCCCACGTTGCCGCAGCGACCGCTGACGGAGGAGAACATCACGATGTGTCGCAGTGACTCGAGATCGATCGCGTCCAGCGTGTGTCGCAGACCCTGAACCTTGGTGTCGAGAACGGCCGCGAACTGCTCGCTCGTCTTCTGCTGGATACGCTTGTCTTCGATGCGGCCCGCGCCGTGGATCACGCCGCGCACAGGCCCGTGCGCCCGCTTTGCCGCATCCAGCGCCGCCCGCATCGCCGCCGCGTCGCACACGTCGACGGACACGTACGAGACGTCACTGCCGGCCGCGCGAATACGGCCCAGGTTCTCACGAATCTCCCGCTGCGCCATCAGGTCGCGATAGATCGCCTTGACCTTCTGCGGCGCGGCCTTCTCGTTCGCTGAGAAGGCGTTCTGCTTGATCGCCTGCTTGATGTCGCGTTCGTCCGTCAGCCCCGCGATCCAGGCCGGCTCCGTCGCCTCTACCTGTGTGCGCCCCATGAGAACCAGCGTCGGCTGATGCCGCCGCGCCAGCGCCAGGGCCGCCTCCGCCGTCACGCCGCGGGCGCCGCCTGTCACAACGACAAGATCACCCCTGGCAATCGCCGGCGAACCCGGCGCAACGCGGGCCGCTTCCAGTTCGAGCGTTCGCCGGTTCGTCGCGTCCAGGCCGACTTCGACGGGACCATCGCTCGACAGCTCGCGAACGACCGCCTCGGCCGCCGACGCCGCGTCCTTCCAGTCGGCCGCGACATCCAGCGCGCGACAATGCGCGCCTTCCCACTCCCGCATCACAGTCTTCGGAATCCCCGCCAGGCCCCCTTGCGCCGGATCAAAGGCGCCGTCGAGCAGACCGAATGCGCCATCCATTCGGGCGATCGTGACCACCATCGCGCCACCGGCGTGCAGGGCCCGGAGAATCGGATCCGTCAGCGCCTTCGTCATCTCGAAGGCTCGCTTGAGCAGATCTTCCGTGGCGGGCTCCCACGTCGAATCGATCGTACGCGTCGTCGGCGCCACGATGATGAGCGCGCCGACCTTCGCTTCACCCACGTCGAACGACGGATCGAGCGAAACGAGTCGCGTCGCGCGGCCGGCGGCTTCAAAGGTCCGGACCAGGGCCGCCGAGAGGCCATTCCCGTCGTCCGTCACCCAGACTTCATGCCCTTCGGCAATCGGCAGCGCACCGGCCACGGCCTCGGGCAGTGTGACGATGTTCAGGACCCGGCGATTCGGATCGTATTCCCCTGCGGCGTCCATGCCCGTTTCCGGCGCGAGTTCCACTTGCGTCATCGTTTCTCCGTTTGATGCGTTTGTTCCCGTGTCGTTTCGCGACTCCGCCGCGAAGTACTCGACGATCTGCGCCAACGTGCGCATCGCGCCCATCTGTTCAGGTTTGACCGACGGCATGTTCGGCAGGCGCCCTTCGACCGCCGCGAGGATTTCCACCCGCTTGATCGAATCAATGCCCAGATCCGCCTCCATATCCATTCCGAGTTCCAGCATGTCCTGCGGATATCCCGTCAGCTCGGCGACAACTTCCAGCAGCACATTCGACGCGTCGACACCGTCGCCCGCAGCGTCCGCTGCGCGGACCGCGACCGCATGCTGAAACGAGACCGCAGGATCCGCTGTGCCGACCGGATGCCGGGACGAAGACTCCGAAGATCGCTGGGGCGAGAATTCCGACGATCGCTGGGACGAGAATTCCGACGATCGCTGGGACGAGATTCCCATCTCGTCCCCACCTGTCCGCTGAGACGAGAATCCCGTCTCGTCTCCGTGGACCTGCTGAGACGAGAATCCCTTCTCGTCTCCTCCACTACCGCGGGAATCACTTCCCGAATCTCCCCCGCTCGACGCGCCCAGCCCCGCCGCAACAAAATCAACGATCTGCGTCAGCGTGCGAATGCTCCCCATGTGATCGGGCTGCACACCGCCGAACTCAGGGATCGCCTCCTCCAGCGCCGCGACAATCTCGACGCGCTTGATCGAGTCCACGCCGAGATCCGCCTCAAGGTCCATCTCCAGCTCGATCATCTCGGCCGGATAACCCGTCTTGTCGCAGACCACGCCGACGACCTTGTCGCCGATCTTCTGTCGCGACCAGCCGCATACCGCCGTGGATGGCATGCTTACAGGGTGGCCCACTCCTTCAGGGGTGGGTTCACGATGATCGATCACGTCGCGAATCACCGATCCTCCGGGCGCCACCGGCGCGTCAGACACATCGCGACCACGTTGATTGTCGAGCGGTCCCCGATCCGACGGGTGGGCGTGGCCCACCCTACGTTCCGGGTGGCCCATCCCTTCAGGGGTGGGGGCGCGACGATCGACCGCGTCGCGACCCATCAATCCTCCAGAAGCCGACGCCGGCAATCCGCGATCATAGATCGTTGACGCCACGAGCCGCTGCTGTCCCTCGATCATCGCCTGGAATGCGCGCTGCGCCTGTTCCTGACCCGCGAGGAATCGCTGATGCGCTTCCGCCGTCTGCCGCTGCAACTGCTGCATGGCCGTGAGGCCCTGCTGCACCAATCGAATCGCCTCGGGAAGCATCCCGCCCCGCCTGTTCGCCGAATCGTCGTTCATTCCCGCCGCGCTCCGTCGATGAGCCTGATGTCCTGAATCCTGTCGCTTGTCGTCTGTTCGTTTCGCCACGGATGTCTCGCGGACACCCGTCGCCGTGTGGCCCATCCCTTCAGGGGTGGGTTCACGACGATCGAGCACACGCTGGTACGAGAATCCCTTCTCGTACCCATCCTCGCCGGAATCCCTCTCCGCCAGGTGGCCCACCCTCTTAAGGGTGGGGTCGCGATGATCGACCGACGAGGCGTCGCCCGAATGCCCCGTCCCCCCTGTCGACGTCGCCCGATGCGGCGCGTTGTCACTCACGCCAGCGACCCCATTGGCCGCCGTCATCTCCACCCTCGCGATGTCCTTCCGCGGTGTCGTCCGAATGTTCGCGCCGTTCAGCGACACGACCATCTTCGGCCGTCGCGGTTCGGCGACCTGCGATTCCCATTCTGTGAGCGCAACGCGATGTCCCCGCGCCGCCAGCGCGCACAGCACGTTCGCCAGGTCGCGAATCGCCGTGCGACCGTTCGACGCGTCCATCGCCAGCGTCGCCACGCCGTCGTCATTCACGATCGACGACGCCAGGCGCGTCAGCACCGACCTGGGCCCCACTTCAACAAACGTAGACACGCCGTCCGCCCGCATCCGCGACACTTCGCCGACGAAGTCCACGGGCCTGGCCAGTTGCTCCGCCAGCAGCGTCTGACACGCCGCGCTCTCCGCGGGATAGGCGCCGCCCGTCGTGTTCGAATACACAACGCCGCGACCTTCCGCGAAACCGACCGCCGCCATGGCGTTCCGAAAAGGCGCCAGCGCCCCCGCGACCAGCGGACTATGAAATGCGCCCGACACGCGAAGCGCCGCGCATCCCCAGCCGCGCCGCCTGCACGCCTCCGACGCCGACGCAATTCGATCGCGCTGACCGCTCAGGACCACCTGGGCGGGTCCATTTCGATTCGCCAGCACGACATCGAGCTGTTCTTCGCGAAGCATCGCCTCGACATCCGCGGCCGACGCCTTCACGGCCAGCATCGCGCCGCCGCCGTCATCGCAGTCCGCCATCAGCCGGCCGCGAAGTCGCGATAGCCGAAGCAGTGTCTCGGCGTCGTATCGCCCCGCCGCGCAGAGCGCGACAAGTTCGCCATAACTGTGCCCGGCAAACGCGTCGGCGCGAACGCCGAATCGCTCCAGCGTGCGCCACATGCCGAGGCTGATCGCCCCCAGCGCCGGCTGGGCCACATCCGTCCGCGTGAGCGCCGCCTCCGACGCCGACGCCCCATCCTTCGCAAACGAAGGCTCGGGGTAGATCGTCCGGCTGATCGAGACGCCATCATCACGCAACACGGCGTCTGTCGCGCCAAGGGCCGCGCGCATCTCCGGAAACTGGCACGCCAGCCGCTGACCCATCGAGACGTACTGACTTCCCTGGCCGGGAAACAGAACGGCAAGCCTCCCTGGACTCGAGCCGCGGCCGAATTGCGCGTGCGTTGTCGACCACGCGACGCCCTGATTCGACTGCATCTGTCGCTTCGTCGTATCAACGACAGAGACAAGATCTTCGTCCGCGCCGACGACCAGCAGCAATCGCACGGTATCGTCCGACCTGAACGATCGCCGCGACATTTGCGCCGCATACGCCAGCGCCGCCATATTCCAGTGTTTGCCTGTCGCCTGCGTGCGCAACCCGTCGAGCCCCGCGATCACGTCGTCGCGCGTCGCGCCGGAATACGCAAAGATCTGAATCGACCCATCCCAGGCCGGCTCAGACGCCCCCGTCTTCGTTGAAGACAACACGGCGTGGAAATTGCTGCCACCAAACCCGAACGCGCTGACACCGGCAATGCGATACGCCTCGACCCAGGGTCGCAGTTCCGTGCTGACGTAAAAGGGCGAATCCTCGATCCCCATCTTCGGATTCGGCGCGTCAACCTTGATCGTGGGGGGCGCCACGCCGTGATGCACGGCCAGGGCCGCCTTCATCAATCCGGCCACGCCCGCCGCCGCTTTCGTATGGCCGATCTGCGACTTGATTGAACCGATCGCGATCTTCGCGTCGCCGTTCAGACCGCCGAAGACACGCTTCAGCGCCTCGAACTCCGTCGCGTCGCCGACCTTCGTGCCCGTTCCGTGGGCCTCGATCAACCCAACGCGATCAATGCTCACGCCCGCACGCTGGTAGGCGTCTCGCAGGCAGCGCTCCTGCCCCGCCGCGTGCGGCGCGTAGATGCTCTGCGATCGACCGTCGCTCGACGTGCCGATGCCGCGGATCACGGCGTAGATTCGATCGCCGTCGCGCTCGGCGTCTTCCAGCCGCTTCATCGTCAGAAACGCGACACCCTCGCCGAGGACCGTACCGTCGGCCTTCTCCGAAAAGGGCCGGGCGTCGCCCGTCGGGCTCAGCGCCGGTGTCTTGCTGAAGCACATGTACATGAAGATGTCGTTCAGCGTGTCGGCGCCGCCGGCGACCGCCATGTCGCATCGCCGCGTCTGCAGTTCCATGATCGCGAGATGAATCGCGCTGAGGGAACTCGCGCACGCCGCGTCCACGGCGCAGTTTGTCCCCTGCAGATTCAGTCGATTCGAAATCCGACCGGCGACAACGTTGCCCAGCAATCCCGGGAACGAGTTTTCCTGCCAGGGCGTGTAGCCATCGGCGATTCGCTCGACGATTTCGTCCGCCTTCGCCCCCGTGATCCCCGCGTCCGCCAGCGCCTTGCGCCAGATCGGATGGCCGAGCCGCGCCGACAACGGCAACACGAGTTCCTGCGTCCCCGTCACACCGACGATCACGCTCACGCGATCGCGCCGGAAATCCCGCTGGTCGCCGTAGCCCGCGTCTTCCAGCGCCGCCTTCGCCGCAACGAGCGACAGGAGCTGTGTCGTATCTGTCGCCTCGAGAATCGTCGGCGGAATCCCGAACTCCGTCGGGTCAAAGTCGATCGACGGCAGAAACCCGCCGCGCGACGAATACGTCATGTCCGGCGCCTTCGGATCCGCGTCGAAGTAGTCCTTCGCCGACCAGTGCGTCGGCGGCACCTCTGCGATGCAGTCCCGCCCCTCGCAGATCACGCGCCAGAATTCCTGCAGGTTCCGCGCGCCGGGGAAGAGACATCCCATCCCCACAATCGCCACCGGCGCCGCGTCCGTCTGTTGCGTCTGTCGATCCATCAGGCTCATTCGTCTTCCACTCAGGCGCCCGCGCGCCTCAGGCGGGCGTGGCCCACCCCGCATTTCAGCTTTCAGCGTTTCGGCTTTCAGCTTTCACGTTGTAGGGTCCGCTGTGCGGACCATTCCGCCAACACGTGCCATCAACCCGACAGGCGCCCATCCATCTTCCGGCGGGCGTGGCCCACCCCGCATTTCAGCTTTCAGCGTTTCGGCTTTCGGCTTTCACGTTGTAGGGTCCGCTGTGCGGACCATTCCGCCAACACGGGCCATCAACCCAACAGGCGCCCATCCATCTTCCGGCGGGCGTGGCCCACCCCGCATTTCAGCTTTCA
>DAOPJV010000029.1:63322-77163 GCA_035399845.1 Phycisphaerae bacterium
GCGTTTCGGCTTTCAGTTTTCCACGTTGACCGGTTCAAACCGCTCCGCCGCCGGCGACAGGATCGCGCCCTGCGCCCGCAGCATGTTGGCGCGCATCCGCACGGCCGCGCCCAGCATCAGGTTCCGTCCGACAGTCACGACTTTGCGATTCCGCGGTTCGGCGAGGAATGTTCCCGCCGTCCATTCGTTGAACGCCCCCATCGCCGGTCCGCACCAGACCTGGTAGTCCACTTTCCGCGACGCGTCCCCGCTGTTCGCCCACACACTCGACAAACCGAGGTACGAACGAAACACCAGCGCCATCTTGTGCTTCGGATCCGTCTCCGCCCGCGCGATCTGACTCGGATCGCGCTCGGCGAAGAAGCGCTTCGTCGATTCCCACGCCTCGTCGACAGTCGCCCGCAGGTAATCGCGCTCCAGGCTCGTCCGCGCCGCCGCCGGCAGCGCGTCCAGCGAGTCGTGGGCGCGATACCAGTCGTACAGCTTGCGGGCCCGCATCGGGAACATCGTCCCGCGCTTCAGCACCTGCAGCTTCACGCCCATCTCGAACATGTCCGCCGCGGGCGCCATGATCACGTCCGCCTGGCCCGCCTCGGCGAGCATCTGGCGCACGACGTCCGACGTCCCCGCCTCGACACACGCCTGATTCACGGAGCCCGTCAGCACGTACGCCGCGCCCATCGAAAATGCCGCCGCCACGCTGTCCGGCGTCGCGATACCGCCAGCCAGACCCAGCCGCGGCGCGATCGCGTATCCATGCTCCGCCTGAATCCCGTCTCGCAGCGCCACCATGCCGGGGAACAACGTCAGGGCGGGACGATTGTCCGTGTGACCGCCGGAATCCGCCTCGATCGTCAGATCGTCCGCGATCGGAACTTCGCGCGCCATCTGCGCCTGCGCTTCCGTCAGATCGCCCGACTCGACGAGCTTTCGCACCATCGCATCCGGCGCCGGCGACAGGAACTTCCGCGCCACTTCCGCGCGAGAGACTTTTCCGATCACCTGGTTGCGACAGACAACGCGGCCCTCGATGTCCCTCGCAATTCCCGTCAGGCGATACTTCACGAGCGGCAATGTCAGATCGAGATAGGCCGACGCGCTCACCCGCCGCACGCCGCGCCGCAGATACAGCTCGACGCAGCCCGACTCCAGCGCCGGCTCGTTCGGACTGTGAATGAGATTGAATCCATAGGGCCTGTCGCCCAGCGCGCTCTGGATGCGATCGACCGCCTGGGACACACGATCGATCGGCAGGCCCGCCGCGCCGAACATCCCCATCATGCCGGCGTTGCCCATCGCGATGACGATCGCTTCCGAGGCGATGCCGTTCGCCATGGCGCCGGCGACATAGGCGTACTTCAGACCGTGCGCCGCGCAGAACGCCGGATCACCCAGCGCCTCGGGCTCCAGCGCCGGGGCAAAGCCGACGAGCGGATAGCTCTCGCCCGCCGCGACGGCGTCGGCCCCGAGGACGGCGCGCCCCCCTGTCGCCACGCCCGTCATATCGCCCGATCGAACCAGGTAGATCGCACGCGTCACATCTCGCAGCGCCGCCTGGATCGCGGCGTCGCCGAATGTCGGTTCGGCGCCCGAAGGCAGCCACCAGCCGAGCGGCGCCCGCGCGCCCGTCTCGGCGCGGTCCACGACGACATTCGTCACGCTGCCGTCCGGCATCTCCAGCTCGACAGACTCGCCGTTCCCATCGGCCATCGGCAATCGCTTCGACACGCGAACGCCGAGATCCAGCAGCACGTTGGCGCCGGCGAACAGCGTGCCAACCGCCAGGCGCGCCCCGGCCCGCGCGCCGGTCGTCGCTGTCGACAAGGCCTGCTTGCCCAGTTCCATCGCCCCACGGGCCGAGGCGTTCAACTTGTCGCCCTGCGAATCACTCATGCAAACCTCTCAACGCCAGTTTGCCGCGGCCTCTGGCGTTTCGACTTTCCCGCTTATGGAATTCTGACGATTCAGCCTTCGGTCTTCAGCGTTTCCGCCCGGGCGCCCCGCTTCTCTTCGATGGCGATCCGCAATTCGATCGGCGCCTGAAAGACCGTGTCCTCTTCCACCGTCGTGATCGTCTCGACGTCGCCGCCCCCGCGCGACTGCACATGCGCGATCACGCCCTGTATGACATGCTCCGGCGTGCTCGCCCCCGCCGTCACACCGACCACGGACACGCCGTCCAGCCAGGACGATTCGATCTGCGCAGGTCCGTCGATCAGAAACCCCCGCACACCGCGTGACGCCCCGACCTCCACCAGCCGCGCCGCATTGCTCGAATTGCTCGAGCCGACGACGAGGAGCAGATCAATCCCGCGATCCGTCATTGCCTTCACGGCGTCCTGGCGATTCTGCGTCGCGTAGCAGACATCGTCCGTCGGCGGCAGATCCAGCGCCGGATACCGCTCGCGAAGCGCCTCGATCACGCCGCGCGTGTCGTCGACGCCCAGTGTCGTCTGCGTCAGGACCATCAGCCGTTCGTGTCGCGACAGGTCGATCGTCCGCGCCTGATCGACATTCTCGACCAGCGTGATATCGCCCGGCGCCTCGCCCATCGTCCCGATCACCTCGTCGTGACCCGCGTGGCCGATCAGTACGATGTGATACCCCTGGCGGACAAATCGATGCACCTCGAGATGCACCTTCGTCACCAGCGGGCACGTGGCGTCGATCAGCCTCAGCGATCGCGCCTTCGCCTGCTCGAAGACCGCCGGGGCGACTCCGTGGGCGCTCAGAATGGCCACGTTCCCGTTGGGAACCTCTTCGAGCTCATCCACGAAAATGACGCCCTTGGCGCGAAAATCCCCGACGACATGGCTGTTGTGGACGATCTCCCGCCGGACATAGACCGGCGGCTCGAAGACCTCCAGGGCCATGTCGACAATCTTGATCGCCCGATCGACACCGGCACAGAAGCCTCTTGGATTCGCAACCAGGATTCGCAAAGGGGGCGTCGCTTTCGTTGAGGGCCGTCGGCTGGGCGCGCAGCCGTCCCGTGGCCACGCGGCAAAGTGGCAAATCATAGCAGAAACGCGACCACCACGCCGCCCGCCCAACGGCGTTTCCAGCCCCTTTTTCTCGCAGATTTCCGGCCCTGCCACCTCTGTAACCTTCGACAAGCCAAAAGGGTGGCATGCCGACCCCTGAGGTCGACATGAAGAAATCGAGGCGCCGCCAGGCGCGCCACTTGGACATGGCCTCCCAGCGCGTGTTCCAATCCATGAGCGCGCCACTGGGAGCTTGCCTCCCAGTCCGACCGTCGCGCAGGCGCGAGCCTCAGGAAGCCTCCCCCAGCATCCCGCGCAGCGTCTCCCGCAACGCCCGAAGCGCCACGCCCCGATGGCTGATCCGGTTCTTATGCTCCGCCGCCAGCTCCGCCGTCGTCTGTCCCAACTCGGGGACCAGAAAATGCGGGTCATACCCGAAGCCGCCATCACCCCTTGGCGCGTCGATGATCCGCCCCTCGATCGCGCCCGACGCCTGCGCCAGAACGCGATCACCGTCCGCGAGCGTCAGCACGCAGCGAAACCGCGCCGTTCGCGCCTCATCCGACACGCCCGTCAGGGCCGCGATCATCTTCCGATTGTTCGCCAGATCCCGCTCGGCCCGTGGCGGATCGCCCTCCACGTCGGCGTACCGCGCCGAGAAAACCCCCGGCGCCCCATCCAGCGCATCGACCTCCAACCCCGAATCATCCGCCAGCGTCACATAGCCCGACGCCTTCGAGTAATACGTCGCCTTCAGCGCCGAATTCCCCTCAAATGTCGCCTGATCCTCGTGCGGTTCCTCGATCGCCGCGCCCAGATCGCGCAACGTCAGCCAACGCACCTCATCCAGGCGCCCCCCGCCGGCGTTCTCCGAGAGCACGGCCTCAATCTCCCGCGCCTTGCCGGGGTTGTTCGTCGCAATCAATATCGTCTTGAGTCGTTCGATGTCAGACATGCCGTCGTATCTCGCGATGCGCCTCTCGGAGCCGGGCCAGTCATGGCTCGGCCATCCCGCCGAGCCACGCCCGACGAACCAAGTATCACATGAATACGAAATGGACGCCAAGCCCGCGCAGCTTTCAGCGTTTCGGCTTTCAGATTTCTGAATTGTTGCCGGGCTATCGCCGTCGCGGAACCGCGGCGCGCGGTGGCTGACCCGCCTTGTAGCGATCGTCCCGCTGCTTGAGGCTCTCGCCCTGCGTTGGAATCCTGACGAGGAACGAGAGGTTCGGAATCCGCTCCACCTTCTTCGTCTTCGGATCGCGAACGTGGCGATAGATGATGTGACCGTTCTCGAGGTTGTACTGAAAGGACTGGTCCTTCGCCCGGAAATCGTTGACGGCCTGGGTATAGACGGGAACCGTCTCTTCCTGCCCCGTCTCGGGATTGACCTGCTTCTTCTGCTTTACAACATCGGCGCCGAACGTTCCCACGCAGATGGACACGCGCGGCTCGTCAGGTTCGTGGTAGTAGTAGGCCTCGTAGCCTTCCTCGCGCAGCACCTTCACCCACTCGAGCGCCGCCTCCTTGTACTCCTGGAGACTCGGCGTCGCATAGGTCACGCCGACGTGCAGCGTGTACACGCCCTGGGCGTTGCGAAGGTCCCACTGCGAGGGGCCGGCCACGGGCTTCGGCTTCTCGATCGCCCGCGCCTGCAGGAACGGATACTGCTCGCCAACGGCCAGCTTGCGGATAAACGTCGTATCCCGCTTGATTTCCTCACCCAGCTCGATCGTCGGACGTCCGCCCTTCTCCGACACGGAATATTCCAGTTCGTAGGCGCCGTACAAGACGCGGCTTCGATCCGGTCCGTGCTCGACGCTGACTGTCTTGGCGTCGATCTCGGGCACCTCTTTCAACAGCGTGGCCATCTTGTCCGCCACTTGCCGACGCTCGGGTCCGTCGTACGCCCCGCACTCGATCGTCCACTCCTCGTACTCGCCCGTCCCTTCGCGCGGCGCGATCTTCGGCGGCTCCGGGTCCTTCACTTCGCCCGTGCCCCAGAAGCTGTCCCATCGATCCTGTCGTCGCGCCGCGGCCTGCTCGGGCGATTCCCCCTGGTAGCCGGAACGGGTCCACTCGCGCCGCTTTCGCTCGGGCTTTCCATTGGCCTTGCCGCTCTTACCGTCCTTCGTGGTGAACTTCGCGAACATGTCGGCGATCGCCTTCATTCGCGCATCGTGGTCCTTCTGCGCCTGCTTCATGCGCTTGTCGTGATCGCGCTGCATCTGACGCCACTGCTGCGGTGTGCATCCACCCAGCAGCGCTCCCAGAAGGAACAACAGGATGACGTTTCGACCGCGCATCAATCTCCCGGTAAGAGGTAGGGCGAGCTGTGCCCACCAATTCGTCGCATGGCGCACGCCGCGCCCACCGAGCATGCACATCGCCGCGCAAGCTCTGAACAATGGATAGGTGGCGTCGTCGCGCCCCCACCCCTGAAGGGGTGGGCCACCCTGACGATCGCCACGCGCGCTCGTGGTGGGCGTCCCACGCCCCGATTACGCGCTCAACGCTTCGGCGCTTTCCCCTTCAACGCGTCATTCTGCATTCTACGCAGGCGGCTCAGACCCGTCCGGGCCGCCTTCAGAATCGCATTCATCTGCTTCTCATCAAACGTGCCCGCCTCGGCCGCCCCCTGGACCTCCACAAACCGCCCTTTACCGGTCAATACCACATTGAAATCCACCTGCGCCCGAACGTCCTCTTCGTAGCACAAGTCCAATAACACGGCGTCATCCACCAGTCCCACGCTGACCGCCGCGACCGAGTCCATCAGCGGATTCGCCGTGATCACCTTCTCACGCCGCAGTTGGTTCACGGCCTCCGCCAGCGCGACATACGCCCCTGTGATCGCCGCCGTTCGCGTCCCGCCGTCCGCCTGCAGGACATCGCAGTCCAGCCAGATGCAGCGGGGACCGAGCTTCTTCATGTCGACGACGGCGCGCAGCGACCTGCCGATCAGCCGCTGGATCTCCTGCGTTCGGCCGTCGATCTTTCCGCCGCGATCGCGCTTCCGGCGTCGCCCCGTGCTGCTCGGCAGCATGTCATATTCCGCCGTGACCCAGCCGAGCCCCGACGCCTCGCGCCACGGCGGCACGGATTCATCGATCGTCGCCGTGCAGAGCACCTGCGTCCTGCCCGTCTCGATCAACACCGATCCGGCCGGGGCCTTCGTAAAGCCGCGCCGAATCTTCACAGGTCGCAGCTCGTGCGCCTTTCGCCCATCCACTCTTGCCATGCGTCAAACCTCCGTTAATGTTCGCCACACGTTACGCAGCGCCGCCGGAAGAGCAAACCCGAACCGCATGCGATTTCAGACGTTTTCGTACGCGCAAACGATAACTCACGGTACAATCCGCAACCGGCCATGGACGGCAGACCGATCAACAAGACGATGGACCGTGACGACCTCTTCCGGCCTGACTGCCGGCGCGTCCTGATCGAGCTCTTCGCGCTCATGCGCACCATGCAGCGCGCCGGCGCCGATTACTCCTCCTGGTACGGTCAAACCAATCCCTGGCCCAGCATCTGGGAGAACGTGAACCGCGGCCCGGACTACGAAGCCTTCCCCGGTAACCCCGACGAACTCCGAATCCCCTGGTTCCTCCTCTGGGAAATCAGCTGGCTGGTCGCCAATACGCCGCTCAGGCCCGGCGGCCGCGTCCTCGACATGGGCGGCGCCGGCTCGCTCTTCTCCTGCTACCTGGCGAACCGCGGCCACGAAGTCGTCGCCATCGATATCAACGCGGACCTCTGCCGGCACGCCAACGCCACAGCCCGGAAAATGGGCTGGCGCTATACGGCCGTCGAGATGGACATGACCGTCCTGGACTTCCCCCAGGAGCATTTCGACCACATCTTCAGCGTCTGCGTCTTCGAGCATCTGCCGATCTCGGGCCGCGTTCGCTGCGGGGAACAGGTCCGGCGCGTCCTCAAACCCGGCGGAACGGCGGGCTATACCTTCGACTTCGACAATCCGCAGGCCTTCGGCCGACTCAGCCATCCCGCGGATGTCTTCAACCAGCTCGTCCGGCCGACCGGGCTCTACTGGCGCGGTCGCCCCGAGTTCGTCGATTCCGGCAGGCGATACCTCAGTACGCCGCAGGCCTTCGGCTTCGGCCGATTCACCGCGTCGACCGCGAAGCTGCACGCCTTCGTGACACACGCCGTCGAACGCAAACGCATCGTCTCAAACACCATGGACTACACGTTCGGCGCCGTCTTCATGGAACGCCGCGCCGACACAGGCGGACAGCACAGCGCAACGGATTTCGATCGATCGTGACGCCCGAAAAAAAATTGACAACACGCGATCGCAATACCACGACACCCTCGATCCAGCCTGCCAATACTGGTAATGCGGACATTCACCGCCCCGACGCGCCAACACCGCCGATCTTTCCGGTCCATCAAGCAACTTCTGCTGGAAATCCTGAAGCGCTATCCCACGATTGTGCCGATACAAGCAGAGACACGTTCGATATCAATCCTAAAAAAACCGATTTCTCTCGGACTGATCGTGGGACAGTCATGGCAAAAAAACGGACGAAGCCGCAGCAGAATCGACACTACAAGACGCTGATTGTCCTCGTTTGCTCGATGACGATCGGAACCTTCGTCCTCTACGGCATGGCCCAGATTTCGCCCGCGATTCCGCTTCAGAGCCGGGCCGCCACCCACTGGAATTCCATCTCGATCCGCAAAGTGGTCCAGGACGCCCCGCGCGGCTTCTTCCACTTTCGCATCGACCATGAAGGCCGCATCTTCCAGAGCCGCGCCTGGGACGCCGGCCAGTTCGATCGATCCAACCCCGGCGCCATCCAGGTCCTCCTGACGTGTGACCGCGACGACCTCGTCCCGAGCTACGGCCAGTACGAAAGCCTGGAACTCTTCATCTCCCGGCTCTGCAAGACCTACTCGATCGACTCCGAACGGGGCATCACCGTCGAACAGCCCGCGGCCACCGTCGCCGACGCCCGCCCCCACCTCCGCCGCACGTAACCCCGGCGCCCGAGGCCGAGCAATCCGCCAATCCGGCGGCCCCCCTATCAACTTCCGACGAAGCGGCACACCAGCCATCGCCGGCCTCTGCGCGCTCGCCAGATCACCAACGCCCGAGACTCTTCCCCACATTTTCAGGTCTTGGCGTTTCGGCGTTTCAGCCTTTTGACTTTTAAGCGTTTCCCCCCACACTCGCCTCCATGAAAGCGGTCTGTTACGACGTCTCCCCATGGCGATGGGTCGCATGCAAGCTTCTCTCGCGCTTCTCGACGCGCGTCTACCTATCGCGCCTGTCGACGCTGCGAATGCGAGACGTCCCCGAACCCACGCTGCCGGGCCCCGACTGGGTCCGGCTGCGGACAATCTACGGTGGTGTCTGCGGAACCGACCTCGGCCTCATCACGAGCAAGGGCCATCCCAACACCATTCTCCAGCAATACGCCGCCTTCCCGACAGTCCTGGGCCACGAGAATGTCGCCACGATCCTTGAGGTCGGCGCGAATGTCACCCACTGGAAACCCGGCGATCGTGTCTGCGCCGATCCGGCCATCGGCTGCCGGGGCCGCGGCTTCAATCCGCCCTGCCAATACTGCGCCGCGGGCCTCGACTCCCTCTGCGAGGGTGACGCGGGGCAGCCCGTCGCCCCGAATGCGGGGTCCGCTGTACGGACCACTCCGCCGATCGACCTCCCCCCGCGCGCCCTGCTGGGGCTCAACCGGACCACCCTCGGAAGCTGGGCCCCGCAGTTCATGGCGCATCAGTCCCAGCTCCATCGCGTCCCTGACGACATCACGAGTGAACAGGCCATCCTCGTCGACCCGATCGCCTCCGCCACGCACGCCGTCCTTCGGCGGCCACCCGAGTCGGGCGAAACCATCCTCGTACAGGGCGCCGGGATCATCGCCGTCGGCGTCATTGCCGCCATCCGCGCCCTCGGCTGCGACAACCCGATCACAACGCTCGTTCGCAGCCAGTGGCAGGCCGATCTCGCGATGACATTCGGCGCCACGAAGGCGATTCTCTCCCCCGCCGACCAGCATCGTCGAGACAAGTATGACGCCGTCGCGGCCGACACGAACGCCTTCCGCGTCGAGGGACGCATGGGCAACCAGTCGCTCATCGGCGGATACGACCTCATCTACGACTGCGCCGGGACGGGTCGCGCCCTCTCCGACGCCCTCAAACTCACCCGCAGCCGCGGGACCTGCGTCGTCGTCGGAACCACGGGCATCGCCATGACCGACACGACGCCGATCTGGTTCAGCGAAGTCAACGTCGTTGGCGCCAATGGGCGACAGATCGAGATTGTCGACGGCCAACCCCGGCACACGTACGACGTCGTCTTTGACTGGATTCGCGCCGGCCGGATCGACCTGTCGAAAATACCGACCGCCTGCGTCCCGCTATCGGACTACCGCCGCGGTCTGGCGATGCTCGTCGATCGCCCCCGGAAGAACATCCTGAAACTCTGCTTCCAGCCCGACTGTTAGCGGTCCATCCCGCAATCATCGCCGCTCGGCGGCGCCCCACGATAACTCAGTCGCCTCCGGCGAATACCCGAATATCCGATGGGGGGAACGTACTCCCCGAAGACATGCGGGTCGGCTCATCGCCCCGTGCAGGGTCCGCCGTGCGGACCATATGAACCGGCCAAAGAATGCCACAAATGTGGCATCGCACGACGGGAACGACAACATCAAAGCGAGAGGCGCCATGAAGAAGCCCACACGACGAAGCAAGCTCGCCCTTTCCGCCATGCTGACGGCCAGCCTCTTCAGCACAGGCTGCGATCCTGTCGACTGGGTCGGTCCCAACCTGACGATCTATCTCAGCGTACCGTTCGGTCTCGCCGGCAATCCCGGCCTGCTCAACCCGTTCGGCATCGTCCAGGCGCTCGTGAACAACGCGCTGGGACTCAGCACGAATGGAACGACGGACAACGCCGCCGCCAACGCCGCGCCACAGGCGACGCCCAACATCGGCGCCATCACGCCGACACTCGGCGGCGCCATCACGGCGCCCCAGGCGCCGAACGCCCTGTAACAGCAGGGTGATCCAGGTGGCCCGCGGCTTCAGCCGTGGGGTCACGATGATCGAATGCGCAGAATCGTTCGACACGTCGCGCAACGCTCACCCATCGCCCCCGAACAACAACTCGCGCGATCAGCGCTTTACGAAACAACGATCATCGACAACCCATCCTCAGAGAGGATGGGCCACCCAGCACAGGTGGTCCGCGGCTTCAGCCGTGGGTTCACGATGATCGAATGCGCGGAAGCGTCTGACACGTCGCGCAAAGTCGATCCATCGCCCGCGAGCGACAGTTTGTCCGCGTCAGTACCGCAACTGTATGCGATCTGCCGGTCCATTCACCTGCGTTGTCACGTCTGACTCCGGGAAGTGCTCGCGCCAGATGCGCATCGCCGCCTCTCGATCGATGATCGCGCCGCAACTTGCACATGTACGCGTCACATCGTCGGCGGCAAACGCGCGACCGCACTCGAGGCACAACCTCGCGTCATTCGCATCCACTTCCGCCCGCACCGCGGCGCCGACACTCCGCCGAACCTCGCGTAGCACTTCGAACGCGGCCGTGATTGCGAGACCACCGATGGCGATGAGTTTTCGCCCCGAGGCGCTGTCGGTGAACAACATCGCTGCGCCCAGCAGAGCCGTGATCGCGCCAAGCGCGAAGAGCGCAGCGCCAATGTCGAGCAGCGGCGCAAGCGACTTCACCTTCGCCCCCACGAATCGCTTCCAAAACGCGAGTGGCATGTCGGCGGGCCGTCGTCGAAGGAGCAGCTGAATCAGTGTGACCTTGCGATCGTACTCAGGTTCCGGCGCCATGACAGACTTCCTTTCCAGTCGCCGCGCTGGCGGCGTCTCATTCATCTTAGCGTGTCGCTCTCCAGGCGCTTCGCCAATTCGGGGAACATCTTCATCCAGATCCGCCGCGTCGCCGCCGGATCAAACGAATCCCCGCACTCGGGACACACATGGCTCTCGCCGGCGCCGACAAGGCTGTAGCCGCATTCCAGGCAGACGCGGGCGTCCGCCTCCGCCAGCCGTTCCACGAACCCGGCAACGATCCGCCGCCGAACACGCGTAAAGACAAACGTCATGACCACCAGCGCCAGCAGGATGACAAGCGTGATCACGTCCATCGGCAGACCCAGCAGCCTCGGCGGGATCAGTCGCATCACACGCAGGGCCCACAGCACGGACCCCGCCACAGCGCCCACGACACAGACATCAAAGATCCGCTGGTCGCGCGAATGCCCTTCAATGAACTGCCGCCACAAGGCCGGCGGCATCCGTTCAGGTCGCCGTCGAAGCAGGATGCGGAACGGTGACAGTTGTTCCAGGAGACTGTTCGTCCCAACCTTCATCGATCGCCACTCACATTCGTGGTGGGCAGGGCCCACGCTGATCCACTGGTCTGAGAATAGATCGCCGGTCCGAGATTCTCGCCTCGATCGCTGGGACAAGATTCCCTTCTCGTCCCCACGCCCGCGGGAATCCCTTCCCGCCGGCTGCGAGTCAGGCGTTATTTCATCCCAATTGGCGAGCGATGCGATCGTGTCGTCCTGGTACGAGATTCCTTTCTCGTCCCTGAAGTGGCCCGTGGCTTCAGCCGTGGGTTTGCGATGATCGAATGCGCAGAGACGTTTGACACGTCGCGCTAAGCCGTTTCATCGCCCCCGACCGACAGCTCGCGCGACTGAAGCGCTGCGAAATCAACGATCATCGACAACCCACCCTCGGAGAGGGATGGGGGCGCGACGATACGATCGCGCATAAACTGCCACCGACATGGCGCCTCAGCGGTGGGGCGCGCCCACCAAACCGCCCGCGTCCACTCACGCCCGATGTGGGTATTCCCCCCACCCGACGCCGCTCAAAGAACCTCATCCGACGTCGCAGGCGCCGCGTGCGTCGAGATCGCGCCTTCAAACAGCGCCCGCGCGAACGCCGACCGCTCGGGCATGAACCGGATCGAATACTCGCCGACGTTCTCGCCCTCCACGATATATACGACCTCCGATCGCATATCCACGACTACCTGAGCCGTCCGCAGATCGTGCCGCTCCACCCGCATCGGCGCGCGTCGAAACATCGAATAACGCAGAACATCCATCCGGCCCGGCGTCACGCGAAAATACATCGGTCGCAGGAACCGAACCACCGCCACAATGAGCGGCCCGCCCCACATCCATATCAGCCACTGTTGGCGACGCGCAATCGCCGAAACCAGCGGTATGACGAGCATCAGCGACACGAGGATCTCGCCGATGCGCAACGACGCCGAGGACTTGATGATCGCCCGAAACACCCGCGGTTCGAACGGTACGTCCTGCACGGGGCCATTCGGAAACACAACGTCGAACTCGCCCACGCATCGAAGTCGCGACCCGACGCGCGGCAGCTCCGGCACGCCGGCGGCCTTCAACCTGCGGACCATCGCCGCGTCCTGATGCGCCAGATAGACGCGCGTCGAGACCACGACGATCAGGATCGCGCCGGCGATCGCAATGCCGACCGCGTTGCCGAAGCGTTGACCAAATGCGCCCACGATGGCGAGTGAGAGCCCCAGCGCCAGGAGACTGATCGCGAAGCGGATGAGCGTCTGCTGATTCGGATCCTGATGTCGCCCCATGAGTGGATCCGGCGCCCGATTCGCCGGCGCCGGGCACTCGCGACAGAAACAGACACTGTCGTGATCGACGCTCGCCGTCTCGGCGGCATCCGGCGATGCACCAATATCGTGGCCTTCGTCCATCATCACACGCAACCCTGCCGTACGTCACATCGCCGAGCGCCAGGCGAATCACTCTGGGCGCCATGCCGCCTCCCAGGGTCGGCCGGGTGGTCCATCCCTCCAGAGATGGGGGCGCGACGATACGACCGCGACAACACTGCCACCGCCATGGCGCCGACAACCCCGCTGGTACGAGAATCCCTTCTCGTACCCACACGCGGCGAGAATCCCTTCTCGTACCCACACGCGGCGGGAATCCCTTCCCGCCCCACGCCGAGTCACGCCGCCCCATCGCGCCGCGTTCCCGGAAAGAGCTCGCGCCACGTTTCCTGAATCTCCCGACGATCGATGGCGACACCGCATTCCGGGCAGACGACACTTCCATCGGAACCGACGAGGTTGTATCCACAGTCGAGGCACAGCATGCAATCCGTCGCGTCAAGATCGACGGCGAGGGCCGCCATGGCGCGACGCTTGCCGAGACCGATGCAGGCGACGGACGCGAGATTGAAAATGGCGAATCCAAGAAGCCACCACCCAGGGGCCCAACCACGAATCCCCAACAACGAAAACGCCCCCAGAATCAGGTACAGGACGTAACCGAATTGCATCACGAGGGCGCCACACCAGAACAGCCGAACGCCCGGCGACTCGAACGTGGTAATTCGATCGAACAACGCGCGCGGCATGTTCGGCGGCCGCTTTCGCAGCATGATGTGAAGCGGCGCGATGCTCGAAACAAGCTTCTGTCCCGACCTGGAAAGCACACTGCCGATAGGACCCGAGCCTCCGACGCCGAGGCGCGACCACCCCGGCGGGCCCGATTGTACACGATCGCCGTCCATTCCGAGCCCGGACGGGTGGCCCGCGGCTTCAGCCGTGGGGGCGCGACGATGGGATGCACGGCGAAGCTTGATCCGCCGCGCGACGTGGATTCACTGTTGCCATCGGGCGCCTCGCGCGATCTGCGCCCGCCGCCGACATCGATCATCGACAACCCATCCTCGAGTTGGGATGGGCCACCCACGGGTGGCCCATGGCTTCAGCCAATAGTATCTACACAACTACGCGTCGTCGTAATTGTGCTTTTTGTG
>DAOPJV010000030.1:0-75135 GCA_035399845.1 Phycisphaerae bacterium
AGATGCCCGTCATGGATGGCTACGAAGCCACGCGCCGCCTGCGCTCACTGGGCTGCCGCACACACATCATCGCCTTGACGGCGCACGCCATGGAGGGCGATCGGGATAAGTGCATTGAAGCGGGATGCGACGACTACCAGACAAAGCCGATCGATCGAAAACGGCTCGTGGAAGCCTGCCTGCACGCTGTGGCCCACGTCAAAGACGCCTGACGCGCCGCCACGTTTCCCATTGACCGCGCCGACCGCCTACGCCGCGACCAGTGACGGCCGCCCCATGCGACGCAGCCAGCGGAAGTGCGAACGGATTCCGCCAAACAGCGATCGATTGCTCAGGTAGCGAAGACCGAACTCGTGGCACGTGTCCTCAACAATGCGCGACAGTGCCGGGTAGTGAATATGGCAGATCTGCGGAAACAGGTGATGTTCGACCTGGCAGTTCAGTCCGCCGACGAGCCACGCCAGCACGCGGCTGCGGGGCGCGAAATCGACCGTCGTCTCAACCTGATGAACGGCCCAGCAGTTGTCAATTCGGTTTGAATTGTCGGCCGGCATCGGGAATTCCGCTTCCTCGACACAGTGGGCGAGCTGGAAAACGACGCTCAGGGCGACGCCCTCGACGAAGCTCGCGACGCCGTAGGTCGCCAGGACGAGCCACCAGGGCAGGAAGAACATCGGCACGACAAACCCCAGCGAGAAGAACACCACTTTGCCGCCGACAAAGATCGCCAGGTCCAGACCGCGGGGGCGGGGCATCTTCGTGCAGCCGATGCGCCCCACGATGAGATTGCGGAAGTCATCAAAGAAGTGCCACTTGACCGGCAGGAACCCATAAAGGAACCACAGGTAGAAATGCTGCACGCGATGCATTTTCATGCGCGGCTGATGCGGCGAGAGCCTGCCGAACGGACCGACGTCGATGTCGTCGTCGTGGCCCGTGATGTTCGTGTAGCTGTGGTGGATGGAATTGTGTTTGCGCGCCCACACGTAGGAGCTGGCGCCGAGCAGATCAAGCGTCAGCGCGGCGCTTTTGTTGATCCAGCGGTTCGTCGAGTAGGAGCGATGACCGCCGTCGTGCTGAACGTTGAACCCGACGAGGGCCATCGCCAGACCGAGAAGAATGGCCAAACCGAGCGTCGGCCAGACGGCGCCGCCCAGCGCCAGAATTCCGACATAAGCGCCCGCGAGCAGGGTCAGTACAACGATGGACTTGAGATACATCTGCCAGCAGTCGCGCTGCTTCAGACCTGTGTCTCGAAAGTACGCGTCAACCTTCTCACGAAGACTTCGATGGAACGCGGAGCCACGTTCGAACTTGATGGGCGTCGTTGCGACGTTTGCGGTGCCTTCACTTGGCGCGGTCGCGCCGATTGCAGTCGTCATTTCGCGTCTAAACCGTCCTCGGGTTATTCGGCGGACCCCCGGCGGGGCCAGAATCGCCTCGGGAAGAATAACCGACAATCCCGGAATGCACGAGATGCGAAGTCAATGAAGAATGCAACGGGACTGGATGCGGGCTTGCTCGCTAACTCTATATTTAACCTATAGTTATGGTCTTTGCGTCGTCGGGGCCCGCGAAGACGCTGATCGGAACGTCCAGAAAGCGCCGGATGAGCTCAATATGAGTCTCAGCGTGGCGCGACAGACCGATGCTGGAGAATGCGCCCTCGCCCGCCAGCGCCATCGGCAGCATCAGCTGATCGGTCAGGAATTCGCCAACGGGCGCCGATCGCCTGAGATATCGCTGGCACGCCTGGACGGCGTGGGTCGCGACCGCTTCCGCCGAACGCCGCGTCTCGCCAAATCCCGTGAAGACCTCCGTCACGTGGTCGAAGGTCAATGTCAGCGTGACGATGTTCCCGGGGCCACGACTTGACGTGACCCTGTCGATGTCGAGTTCCTCATCGCTCCACGCCATGCGTTTTCGAATAACCGCAACTTCGCGCTCGCCGATCGACGCCGGCAGATTTGCGACGGCGGCCCGGGCGTGTCGTCGCCTCAGATCGCCGCGTTCCAGCAGCTCGAATCCGGACAGTCGTGGCGCCGGCTCGATCTCGACGACGATGCGACCTCCGCCCGCCGGGAAAAAGCCGGGGCGCTCCAGGGTCGCGCGCACTCTCGGTCCCATTCGGTTGACGAGCGGCAGATACGCCCGCTCGAGAAAGTCGAAGGGTGGCGCGAACGGATTGTGCGTTCCGCCGTCCAGCGTGATTCGGCTCGGTTTGTCCGCGCACAACAGCGGGAGCAGAATCGTCTGAAGCACGAGCGTTGTGCTGCCCGCCGTGCCGATGCCGAAGGCGTAGTCGCCGCCCTCGACGGGGCCCGGCTCAAACGTCACGGTCGATGATCCGATCTGGTCGCCCGTGGTGTGACCTCCGCAGATCCGTCGCGCCGCCTGAACGGCCGTCAGGTGCTGTCGCATCAGGCCGGGCTTGCTTCGTCCGCCGCGAATTTTCTCGATCCGGACAGATTTCCCTGTGACCATCGACAGCGCAAGCGATGAGCGCAAAATCTGCCCGCCGCCTTCACCGAATGAACCGTCTATCTGAATCATTGTTCGATGCGCTACTCTCTATTTGCCCAAGTCGATCACGGGAAAAACCTACTCGGAAGGCGCCGGAAGGGCAATTTTGACAACTCGCGGGCGCCGAACTCCCGTTGATGAAGCGAAAATGGCGTCTCTCCAGCCGCCCCGTATTCTCGCAATCTCGATGATGTTTACACTCCTGTCACATTTTTTTAAACATTGTGAGCTATGATTACGTATGAAGCGTGTGGATTCCTCCTCGCGGCGACTCGCCCGGGAGCACAGGCTTCAGACATCGCTTGGCGCAAGGAGGCCGAGTCTCGTCGTTAGCCGTTTGACAGGAGGTCAACATGAACGACACACTTCTCCATACCGTCACCCCTCGCGACAAAACACCCGCCTCGCGCCGGCGCGCCAAAGCCCCGCGCCGGGACTTCATCGATATCCTCCGCGAAGAGATCGCCAAAGGCGAGTACATGACGCCTGAGCGCATCTCGCGAACGGTCGACATCCTCGCGCCCATCGTGGCCCAGGAACTGGCGGAACGCGGCGCGGCGTAGGCGCCACATGCGGAAGCGCAATTGACGGTCGCCTTCGCCGAGCGGCTTTCGTCGAGGCGTCGCGTCATAGCGCTTCAGGTCCGCACAAGATCACCCACCTCGCTCAATCAGGCGGATCGCCTGTTCAATTGTCTCGTCGTCATCACTGTGATTCGCCAGCGCGATCCGCAAGGACGCGAGGGCCGGCGCGGCGGCGGCGCCGATGGCGCCAAGCGCGCCGGCGACGGATTGCACGGCGTCCGTGTCCTCACGGAGAAGTTCGACCAGGCGCGGGACGGCTGCCGCCGCGGCCGGTCCGAGTTCCGCGATCGCGTCGAGGGCGCTGTCCCGCGCCGTCCAGTCGTGACCCTCCTCGTTATCGTCAAGCAATCGAACCGCGGCCTGTACGACGATATTCACGCGCCGTCGCAGTTTCGCCAGCGTCTGGATCGCCTGTCCGCGAACATACCACGCCGTGTCGTTTGTCAGCGAGATCAGTTGATCGATCAGCGCCTCCAATGCGTTTTCCACGTGCGCCGCGGCGCTGGTTGCGGCGTGCCGGATATCGTCATCGGTGTCCTCCATGCCATTCAGCAACAGGGGCTCAAGCGCCCGTCTGTCAGCGCCGACATCGACGAGTGCGATGATCGCCGCGGCGCGTACCCAGGTCGGGCCTTCAACGGCGTGCCTGCGAAGCGAAGCTTCGGCGCTCACGGCCCGCGTTCCGAGCGTTCGAAGAACTGAAATCGCCGCCACGCGCGACTCGATCGCTCCCTGTTCCGCCATCGCGATCACGCGCGTCAGCTGGGCCTCGTCGAGTCCGTGGCGCTCGATGAAATCGAGCCCTGGCTCGGGATACCCGCGATTCGCGCCCGCGAGGAAATTGTCCAGCAGGGCGTCCGTGATTGTGCGCGCGGGCTCGCCGATACTCAGCATCGCGTTCGCCGCCATTTCCATCATGCAACGATCGCAATCCTCCCGTCGCAGGAGTTGGGCGAGCCGCGGCAATATGGCGACACCGCGAGCTCCGCAGTGCGCGACAATCGCCCGGTGCGCGTGACCTGTCCTGACGCTTTCGTGGCTCGTAATCCAGCCAATGGACTTTGACTTCGCGTGGCGCGCGTTGTAATCATCAGTCGCCGCCAGATACCGGTCGATCGATGCGTCCAGCACATCTTCCGTCGGAAAGTCCGGTTCGGCGAGCAGCCGAGCCAAAGCCTCGTCGCGAAAGTTGCGATTGGCGCCGGCGGCGAGCGACCAGAGCGGCATGCAGTCGTCCAGCAAGCTCAGAAAGTCGTCGGCGGCCTGAATACGATCGCCGCGCTCGCCCGAAATGAGCGCCGGCACGATCGGCCGAAGCTTCTCCTGGATCGCCTGAATTCCGCTCTCGATGAGCGCCTCGTCCGGCGCAGAGGCGTTGTCCGCGGCGACAGCGGGTACATTGTGAGCCCCCGCTCGACGCTCGAGCGACTCGGCGATCTCGGCGTCGCTGACACCCAGTTCGCACATCGCGTCAACGAAGCCGGACTGATCATCGTCTGACGCCCTCGCGAGGCCTCGCCTCAGCGCGTCGATGGCGAGCTGATCGCCCGCTTCGGCGATTGCGGCGATCGCCGACGTGACGCGGTACACGCAATCAGGCCTGTCCAGCATGTCGAACAATGTCGGCAGGGCGTCGGCGGCGCGCGAGCCCATTGCCGTCACTGTTGCAATGGCGCCGTTTCGCTCACATTCCGTTCCGCGCGCCGCGCGCTCAATCAGGCGCGGCAGAATCGCGGCGTCCACGTCGCTGAACGCGGCGATGGCGCGGACGGGCGCACTGAAGTTCTCCGCCGCGCTCACATAGTCGCCGTGGCGATCGCCGAGAACGGACTGCGCGTGAAACATCACTTCCGTCGCCTCGACCGCCTGGGCGCCGATACCGGCAATACAGGCGGAGGCGAACGCGCCTGACAGACTCGCCGGATCCGCTTCGGCCATCGACATCAGTTCCGGCAGAACCCCGATCGCCGCGGAGCCAAGCGAATCGCACAGGAAGTCGATGGCCAGCTCGATATCGGAGCTCACGTCGCGCCCTCCGCGAAGCGTCGTTCGAAACGCCATGGGCGACGGGCGAACTCGTTCGCGAGTACGCTCGTGAATCAGCTGACGGATGATCTCGACCCCCGGGAAGTCCGGCGCAAGCAGAATCTCCTGAAGTTTGTCGGGAAAACCGCTCGATTCCTCCGTGTCCATCCGCTCGCGTCCCTCCGCGTCCATCTCCAGCCCCAGGTACATATGGGCGATCGAGTAACCCGCGGCGTCTTTCGCCTTTTGATCGTTACCACACAGGTCCAGCACCAGTTGGCGAAGTGACTTTCCGTTTCGTTCGTAGCGAGCCATTAATACGCTCCATGTTCATCGACGCATGCGGTTGTGCTGCGCAGTCGTCTGAGAAACCCGAGGAAAGGAGACCCTGGCGACGAGGATTTGTGAAACACTCGCGCGTCCTGCCATTTAGACGACGGCGCAGCGACTTGCGTCGCGGACGACCGGCGGGACTCGAACCCGCATCTCGGGATTGAAACCATGTAGTTCCACAGGCATTCGCCGGGGGTCTCCCGTCTCAGTTGTCAAAATCGCGCACGTGACAAGGGTATGAGTGACATCTTCCGTCGCTCTGCCAATGAGCTAATCGCTTTCGCGATCCCGGGAGTCGAACCCGGGTACGCACGGATCTTCATGTAGTCACTCACGCATTCACGATGCGCTGTCGAGTTTCTCGCGTCAGCAGACAAACGCGTCCAGGTTCTTCATGACGAACCTCAGTCCATATCGCTCCAGCAGAGGTCCCTCCTGTTGGTCGGCCTGACGCCAGGCGATGTCCGCCTTGCGGAGGCGCTTCAGGATTTCCCAGTCGACGCGTGGCATGAACAGCCGCTCGCGCATCATGTCGCAGGGCTTGAGGCTCTTCCACCAGTCGATGTCGCACTCAGGCAGCATCGCAGCGCGTCGAAGGTTGTTTCGCGGGACCTTGCCATCCGGAAAAACCCGCCTGGCCCGTCGCAACGCTTCCAGATGCGCGGCGGCGCCGATTCGCTCGAGGCCCTGAACCGCGTACGCCGTGAACCAGCAGGCCTCGTTATGGAAGTAGGCGAGGAATCCGCCGTTGTTCATTTGTTCCGCCAGTTCCACGATCGGGAGCGCGACCTGCATCGCCTTCGAGAGTTTGTAGAACCGCGACTCGGTCTCCCCGATATCGCCGGGCGTTTGTCGAACAAACGCCGCCGCCCGTTCGACAACGGCGACGCACTTGTCGTCGGTCCGTTCGAAGTCGCATCGTGGAATGCGGCAATCCCGCTTCCGCCGACGCTCCTTCCGCGACGGATACCAATCGTCATACCTGTTCCAGTACATTTGGCGCATCGCATGCGCTCCTCTTTGCCTCAGTCCTGACCGCGTCGAAGGCGAGCCAGACGATTTCCTCTGACAAATCCGTTCGCAGGTCTCGCGGCAGCGACTTCCAGATTCCGTGGACGACGGCGCCCCTGAACGAACCCCTCGATCGGCGTTCCAGCGACCAGACATACGCGAGTACGTGTGTCTCGCGGGCAATCGTCGAAGACGTCGCCAGACGCCGCGCCGTTCGAATGTCGATTTCCGCCCGTTCGTGCGTGAGCAGTTCATGGAGCGCCGACGCGACGGCGGCCCTGATCCGTCGTCCCGGTCGGCGACCGTGCGCCAGGCCGGGCCGCAGGCACGCGAACGTCGTTTCGCCGTCGTAGCTCAGGCGACAAGTCCGCATCGATGTACGGAAGAACGACGCCACGAGATTCCCGAACCGCAGTTCGTCCTCCGCCTCCGGCCAGAATTCCGCAGGAAACGCCGAACGATTGGCCCGAAGCCAGGCCGTCGCGGATGCGCCCGTGCGGAGCTCCGCAATGACCTCGGGCGCCAGCCACGCCGGGTTGTCTCGCCCGAGGCTGTCGAGTCGCAGCAGCAACGCGTAGGCGCTCCGCTGCAGCCGCAATAATGTCGCAACATCCAGTCGCATGTTTCGTATTCGTTTCCGAGGCCGGCCTGATCCGGGCCACGTTCATTGAATTCGTCCGCCGTCGACAATCATCTGGCGAAACATCCCTCGCGCGATCGTCACACGATCATCACCAGCCGGCGCACACCGCACGCGCGGCGCGGCCTGCGAGCGTTGGCCCGCCGCTGGACGCGAGTCCGATGTAGTTCCGTCCGCATTCGACGCGAACGCTTTCGATTCCAAATAGGCGCGTGCAACAAGAGGTCGTGAAACGATCCTGCTCTAACCACTGAGCTACAGGCCCGTTTTGCATCTCGCGGAGAGAATGGACCTGGCGGGAATCGAACCCGCGACCTGGGCGTTAAAAGCGCATGTAGTTCCACAGGCATTTGCACGCGTCATGCGGTCGGCGGGAGTTGAACCCACAAGGGCGTATTGCCCACCGGCTTCTCGAGCCGGCGCGTTTGCCGTGTTTCGCCACGACCGCTTCGCTTCTTCTTCAATTGTCAATCGATGCGGCGGGTGGGAGTCGAACCCACACGGGCGTTCGCCCACGCGCTTCTGAGGCGCGCTCGTCTGCCAATTCCGACACGGCCGCGCTTCATCGATGTCGCCATCGTCACTCAGAGCCGTCTGTCACTCAGAGCCGCCCTGTCCTCAGGGCGGAGTCCGTCCGCCGCGGATTTCGCCACGCTGCGGACAGCGAGGCTCTGAATGCGCACACGCTGCGGACAGCGAGGCTCCAGGTGCGCCAACGCTGAAGACAACGAGGCGATGTCGGGTCTCGCGACGGAACCTCTGTTCAAAGCGGGATCGGGATTCGAACCCGAACAACTCGGCGTCAAAGGCCGATGCGCTGCCAATTACGCCATCCCGCTGGCCGACTGGCGGAGACAGGGCTCGAACCTGTAACCTCCGGATCATGAGTCCGGCGCGCCGCCGATTGCGCCACTCCGCTCCGTTACACCTGTCGAGTCGATGACCCGACCTACGTTTCCTCTCAAGGCGATCCTGGCATTCGCCATCTGGACGGCAGGATTCGAACCTGCAACCCCCTGGCCCCAAACCAGGTCGGCTACCTAATTGCCACACGTCCAGCCGATTGATCGGGCCCGGAGAGACTCGAACTCCCAATCTCCTGGTTCGAAGCCAGGCGCTCTATCCCATTGAGCCACAAGCCCATCATGTCAATTCACTTGTCCACTGGGTTCGGAGAGACTCGAACTCTCAACCCCCCGGTTAAAAGCCGGAGGCTCTGCCAATTGAGCTACGAACCCGTCGCGGAAGTCGGATCGATCGGACAAAAGTTCAAGGTGACTTGTCAATGATTCACAGTCATGTAGTCACGCGAGGCATTCCGATCGATTCCGATCCGCACTCGTCCGGCGATCGCCATCCGGAATCGACTCAGCAGTCGCGAGACATCCTCTTGCCATCTCGCGTACGCTTATCGATCCCTCGGCCGTGGCGTCGCCGGCCGGCCCTGTTGTCTTGTTACGGTCCTTTCACTTGTCAAAGAGGCGATTCAGCGCCGTCATTCCTTCGCGTCGCCGATGACGTTCAGAGCCGCCTGTCAATCAGAGCTACCTGTCCATCAGAGCCGCCCTGTCCCCAGGGCGGCGCGGCTCTGAGTGCGCCCACGCTGGGGGCGGCGCGGCGCTGAATCGCTCTCTACAATCGCATCGCCTCAATCCGCCTGACGAAGTAGCCGCTCAACGCCTCGCCGCGGCTGATCGCGCCGATCAGGTTAAACACCTGATCCGAGAAACCGCCCACGTTGATGATGTCGTCGCGCTCCTGCGCCTGCGTCGTTCCGTACGGCTGGATGTCGATGCACACCATCCGCGCCTTCGGGTTTCGCTGTCGGAACTCGCGCCACTCGTTCATCGTCTGCGTCGCGCTTCCGCCCATCCAGCCGTAGTTCGGCGAGTCCACCCACGACTCGTTGTCCGAGACGTAGATGACCAGGTCACCGATCGCTTTCCGCTGGTTCAGCAGCTTCAGCGGCGCAGAACAGTTCGTTCCGCCCGCCGGCAGATTCGCCAGGAGTCGAGCGTTCGTCATGACGCTGTCGCGCGGGTTCAGTCGCACGCGCTCCGGCGGGATCGCCTTCGACTCGAACGGCACCACCTCCGTCTGCGGATTCGTTCGCATCAACGCCGCCGCCACGAGGGCCGCCACGTCGATGCATCGAACGGCCGTCGTCGATCCCTTTCGAAGTCCCGTGATCGGCGAGTGCATCGAACCGGAGATGTCCGGGAAGACAAAGGCCTTGCCCTCAATCTTCGGAACGTTGTTCGTCGCAATCTCCATTGCGTCCTGCAGCGCCTCCCGCACGTTGTGCGGGATTTGCGCCGAGGCGTTGCTGTACGCCACGAGCAACTGGTACGGAAACACACGCGCTCGCTCGATCAACGCCGGGTTGCGCAGCCGTCGCGCGATGCGCGCCGTCAGCTTCTTGTCTTTGAACACGCCGTGTCGCTCGAACGTGTTCAGGTTCATCCGCGTCATCTGCCACGGGGCGTTGTTCGCGATTGACTTCCACGCGTCCTTGGTCAGCGCCAGCGACGTCAGCATCTGGAACGGTACGTTCGGAATCGGAACCACAGCGGGGTCCGCATTGTTCTTGAACCGCTCGTAACGCTTCACGATGTCCGGCAGGGCGTTCGCGTCGTGATCCCGGCCGATCAGGTAACCGAACATCGCCTCACGCGACGCCGACTTCGGCTTCGGATGGACCATCCTGATCACGTCCGCCATCGACGGATCGTTTCCGATCGAACCGATGAACAGCTGCTCGTCGCTGCGCGCCTCGATCCAGTTCAGGATCAGTCGCTTTGGCAGCGAGCCGAGACTCTTCCGGCCGGTCGCGCCCGATCGCATGATCTGCACGAAGTTTCGCAGCATCTTCGGCGAGTCGATGACCCGATCGAAGACCTCCGCGAGCAGGCCTGGGCCCTTGACCGACAGGATCGCACACAGCAGCGCCGGCATGTCCTTCATGTGGCCGTGGCTGCGGGCGTACAGCGCCGTTCGGGCGATGAACTCCGGCTCAACCTTGGCGCAGAGGGCGAGGACCGTCTTGAGCTGCGTATTCGCTGACGCGTAGAACGTTCCGTTCAGGCAGCCTGTCGCGGCGTACTGCGCCAGCGCGTGTTTCGCGTTGAATCGGTAGGCGTGACCGCCCGCCTCATTGATCGTGTCCGTCGCCGGGGCCTTGCTCCCTCGAAAACTCCTGAACAGTCCCTTGCTTGCCATTTGCGTCATCTCCTTTCGGCCAAGTTCACTTTTTTCATGCCGATGGGAGGAATAAGGGCACACAGCGTGCCAGATCGTGTTTCGATGGAGGGGTCGTTTTCTAAGTTGTGGATTAATATGGCTTTATGATTCATGTGTTGCGGCGGATGGCGCCGCGGAGGATCGGCGAATCGTCAGTTGTGTATAAGAACAGATATAGAGTTATAATAATGGATAATGTCAAATCGCGTAGTCATCGGAATGCTCGGGCCCGTGCTCGACAAGGGCGCTGGTCCGGAGCGCTGGTCGCAGTGGCGGCCCAGTGTCTCAGTGTGTCAGCACGAAGAGCTCCTTATTTCGCGCTTCGAGTTAATTCACGATCCCCGTCACAGCGCGCTGGCCGAACTCGTGTCCGAGGACATTCGATCCGTGTCGCCGGAGACGCGCGTTCGTCTGAATGCGATGCGCTTCAGCGATCCCTGGGACTTCGAAGAGGTCTACGGCAAGCTCCACGACTTCGCGCGTAAGTACGAATTCGACGGCGACGGGGAGGAGTACCTCATCCACGTCACGACGGGCACGCACGTCGCCCAGATCTGCCTCTTTCTCCTGACGGAGTCGCGTCATCTGCCGGGGCGGCTTCTCCAGACGTCGCCGCCGAAGAAGCGATCGAGCGGATCGCCGGGGAACTATGCGATCATTGATCTCGATCTCTCTCGCTATGACCGGATCGCCTCGCGATTCGACAGCGAGCAGCGCGAAGGCTCCGCCTTTCTCAAGGCGGGCATCGAGACGCGAAACCCCGCCTTCAACCGCATGATCGACGAGATCGAGCACGTCGCGATTCACTCGAAGGCGCCGATCCTGCTGACGGGACCGACGGGCGCCGGGAAGTCGAGCCTGGCGCGGCGCATCTTCGACCTTAAGAAGCTGCGGCACGGTGGGGCGGGGCGCTTCGTCGAGGTCAACTGCGCCACGATCCGCGGCGACGGCGCCATGTCGGCCCTCTTTGGTCACAAGCGTGGCGCGTTTACCGGCGCCGCCCGGGATCGCGCGGGCCTCCTGCGTGAAGCCGACGCCGGTCTGCTCTTCCTCGACGAAGTGGGCGAACTCGGCATCGACGAACAGGCGATGCTGCTTCGCGCGATCGAGGAGAAGCGCTTCCTGCCCGTGGGATCCGATCGCGACGTGGAGAGCGATTTTCAGCTGATCTGCGGCACGAATCGTGATCTCGGCGTCGCCGTTCGGACGGGCGTGTTTCGAGACGACTTACTTGCGCGAATCAACTTGTGGAGCTTTGAACTGCCGGGCCTCGCCGATCGGCGTGAGGATATCGAACCCAATATCGAGTACGAACTGCTCAAGCTGACGGACGCGACGGGGCGCCGCTATCGATTCAACAAGGAGGCGTTTGACGCCTTCCTGCGATTTGCCAGGTCGGCCGACGCCTCCTGGCGCGGAAACTTTCGTGACCTCAACGCCGCCCTCGCGCGCATGGCGACAATGGCGCCGACCGGCCGGATCACAACCGAGATTGTTGATCGGGAGATCGGGCGGCTGCGCGCGTCCTGGTCCATGCTGGCGGCGCCGACCTCATCCGCCGACGCGTCCGTGGTGGCGTCGATGCTTGGCGAACGCATCAATGAGATCGACGAATTTGATCGCGTGCAGCTGGTTCATGTCGTGAGTGTCTGTCGCGCGTCGAAGTCCCTTTCCGACGCCGGGCGACGCCTCTTCAGCGCATCCCGCCGGCGCCGCAGGATCGCCAACGACGCCGATCGCCTCCGCAAATATCTCTCGAAGTTCGATCTCGACTTCGCCGGTATCACAGGGGCGTAGCCGTTTCGCCGGCGAGCGCGCTTTGCTGGTACGAGATTCCCATCTCGTACCCCACGTCGCAGGATTTCCTTCCTGCGTCCACCAAGTCCCGGGATGACGCAACCGCAGATTCATCGAACGCGACACGCGCGCCAATTATCGCAACCCCACGGCCGGAGACTCGCAGGGCGGGTTTCACCCGCCTATGGACCTCTTGCGGCGCACGATCAGGCCCGATCAAACCAGTCGAGATCGCCAGGTAACTCATCGCACGCGAATTCCAGGTGCACGACGCGCCGATGCGCCGGCGATGAGGCGGGCCGCGACGCATGTGGCAGGAGTGGTCGCATCGCAATGACGGCGCCGCGTTGACATGTCAGCGTCGAGATTGCGCATCGTGAGCGCGTCGCCGTCACGGCTTCCGCGTCCAGCCGACCTTGTCGATGGGCGCCGGAGGCGACAAGCAGCGCTCCATTGTCCTCGCCGCAGTCATCCAAATGAACCCGAAGCGCAACCATCCCCGAGAGGACATCCCCCGTCGCTCGCACATGGGGTATTCCCGCCTTGACGGACCAAGGTCCGAATCCGGGGACGTCACGCCGCTCGCGCACCGCGATCGTCACATCCTGATGCCAGCGAATACTCCAGTTCGCTCCGGCCGGTTTGTCGAAGAGCAGTGAACGTGTGACGAACGCCGGCGCCCCGAGCAGTGCGCTTGCGATCTCTCGAAGGCGTGCAACGGCGCCGGAGTCGATCAAGTGCGGAACGGCGCGATGTACATCGCGCATGGCGTACGCGTCGTTTCGTCGCCGCCGCGCGGCGCCGTCGTGGCACGCCTGTTCAATCGCGGCCGTCAGCGTGTCGATTTCGGCGTCGCTGAAGACGCGCTCGATCGTCGCGTGCCCAAGACGCTCGAATTCGACAACCAGGTCCGAGTTCAACGGTGTTGCAGTCAACTGGATCCTTGATCTCTGGTACGAAGTTCCCATCTCAGGCATGTCGCTGGTACGAGATTCCCATCTCGTACCCCGCCTCGCAGGAATCCCTTCCTGCGTCCGCTGAATCCTTCAGGAGCGCCCGCGGCGTCAGCTCATCCGATACGACTCAGGGCGGCGGCCAGCTCACCCGCCAGCGCCTGACGACTATACGATCGAAACCCGGCGCCGAGTTCGATTGCCGGCGCGGGCCGTTCCTTCACGTACGACCGCAGCCGCTCAATCGCTTCTGCAAGGGCTGACGAATCGCCGAGCGGCGCCACAAATGTCCGATCGCCGACGAATCGGCGCAGCAGCTCGCTGTCATTGCCGCCGGGCGACTGCTCAAGACAGAGGATCGGCCGGCCCGCCTGGACGTACTCGAACACCTTCGCGTTGTGTCCCCAGCGGCCGACATAATCTCCGACGAGCAGGAGCAGGGCGTCGGCGTCGCGCATCTCTCGTCGCGCCGTATCCCGATCCACCAGGCCCGTCGTTTCGACAACCCCCGAGAGACCGAGGGATGACACGTAGTCGCGCGACAGATTTCCCACAAACCGGAATCGCACATCGCCGAGGGCGGATTGTCCCGTAATCGCCTGAAGCGAGGCGAAGAAGTCCTCCGGCTGGTTGCGGGCGATCACTGTGCCGACATGCGCGATGGTCATCGGCCTATGTGCGAGCACATCCGTCGCCGCGGCGTCGGCGCCTTCATTGACTTCAGATTGCGACGCGTCCCAGTCCGCGATGGGTTCATAGCCGTTGGGAATGACATGAACCCGGGATCGATCGACGCCGTTCTCCTCGGCGATCGCGTTTGCCATGTTTTCGGAGACCGCCAGGATGGCCGAGGCCGACTGGACGGCCTCGCGCTCCAACGAACAATGCTTCTCGCGAATCTTCGCGCTGTCCGGCTCATATCCGCCCGGTCCCAGCCATCGATCGCGAAAATCGAGCGTGAGCGGCGCCTTGGCGATCGCCTTCGCCTCCAGGGCAAGCTGAACCACGCTTGCCGGCGGAAAGGACGCCAGGATCATGTCGAATCGTGTCTCAACGCAGAGGGCGCCGACTTTTTCGATGGCCGCTTTCTTCCATCGAACGAATCGATCGGGAAAGACGAATCGCTTCAGCAGCTTTTTCCATGCGGGCGTCCCGGGCTGTCGCGGATCGAAATCCGCGAACAGAGGCCCGGCCTTCGCCATGGGATCCGGAATGCGAACGATGGTTGTCGATTCCTCCATCGCATCGCCTGCGCCGTCGCCGCGATCCGCACACACGACCGTCACGCGCCAACCGTGCTCGGGGAGATACGTCGCAAAGCTCCGCATCCGCTCGGCCGCCGCGCCGACGGCCGGCGGGTACCAATAGGAAAGCAGCAGCAGGTTCTTCGTCGCGGTCTCGCTCACGCAGCGCATTGAAACCGTTGACGCGATCGTCGTCCACGCGGCCTTCGAAAGTTCGAGTGCGCCAAATTCCAGCCGGATGCGATACAATGCGATGGCGAATGCGGGCGCAGGCGCCAACTTCGCCGTTGACGGATCCTGATGAACGAACTTGCCGGCAAACACATCGTCATCGTTCCCGCCTGGTGGCCGTCGCCCGAACAGCCGCAGGCCGGAATCTTCTTTCAGGACTACGTCGCCGCGTTCTCCGCGGCCGGCGCAACAGTCGGCGTGATTTATCCCGACCTGGTGGGGCTTCGTCATTGGGGGCGCGGCGAACGCAAACCCATTTTTCCACGCATCACGCATGAGGAATCGACCGCCGCCGCCCCCGTCGTGCGCATCCGCGGTCTTCAGTCCTCCTTCGGCAGCGTCGCGCGACAGGCGCGCCGGACGCGCGACTGGCTCGCCAGGGGGCTGCGCGCGTATCGCGATCGAGTTGGCGAACCGGACCTCCTCCACGCCATGTGCGCCGTTCCCACCGCCTGGGCCTGCGCGAATCTCGATGATCCACTCGCGAAGCGCGTCGTTCTCACGGAGCACACGGGGCCGTTCTCGCTCGTTATGCAATCGGATGAATCGTCGGCGCTGGCGCGCGGCGCCTTCCGCGCCGTCGTAAGTCGTGTCGCTGTCAGCGATCATCTGCGCCGACAGATCGTCGCGGCGGGCATCGATGACTCCATCGAGGTCATCGGTAACCCGGTCTCAGACATGTTCACGCCGGCCGACGCTGGCGACAGGTCGCCTTCGGATCGCGTTCGCGCCCTCTATGTCGGTCGCCTGACGCGCGAGAAGGGAATCCCGATGCTTGTCGGGGCGATCGAGTCCGCGCTGGATGTCGCGAAGGCGTGCGAATTCCATATCGTCGGCGACGGACCGCTCGGCGTGACGCTGGCGCCCTTCGAGCACGATCCGGAACGGCGTGTCACGCGTCACGCCGCCTGCCCGCGGGCGGAGGTTGTTTCCCACATGCGTCGCGCCGACTTCCTTGTTCACCCGACGCTCGGGGAGACGTTCGGAATGACGGTGGCGGAAGCGCTTTGCACGGGCCTGCCCGTCGTCACAACGCGGGGCGTGGCTTGTGCCGAGTTTATTGATGACGACAATGGTATATTGGTCGAACCGGGCGACGAGCGCGCCCTGGCGGCGGGGCTGAAGCAGATGATCGCCCGCCATCGCGACTACGATCGCGCGGCCATCGCCGCTCGGGCGCGATCGCGCTTCAGTGGCGCCGCCGTGGCCGCGGCGTATCGAGATCCATACGAACGCGCCATTGTCGCGCGATAAAGGACGGGCCGGATGTGCGGAATCGCCGGAATACTCCTGGATGAAGTCGATCCGGCCATGCCGGCGCGTCTTGCCGCCATGACGCAGACGATGTTTCATCGTGGCCCCGACGACGGCGGCGGTGTCGTGTTCGGCATGGGCGGCAGACCGAGCGTCGAGCGGCGTTTTCCGAAGAAGGATGACGCCCCCGACTGGAGCTACATTCCCGCCAAGCTCGGCGTCGCCTCCCGTCGATTGGCGATCGTCGATCGCAGCGACGCCGGACGACAACCGATGGCGAGCGACGACGGCCGCGTCTGGCTGGTCTACAACGGCGAAATCTACAACCACGAATCGCTGCGAAGTGAGCTCGCCGGGCAGGGCATGCGCTTCCGCGGTCACAGTGACACGGAAACGCTGCTCAACGGCTATCGCGCGTGGGGGAGCGAAGTCTTCGCGAAGCTCGAGGGTATGTACGCCTGCGCGATCGTCGACTGGTCCGCCGGCAGGATGTTCCTCGCCCGCGATTTCTTCGGCGTCAAGCCGCTCTACCTCTGCCGCTTTGATGGCGGCATGGCCTTCGCCTCGGAGATCAAGGCGCTGCTCACGCTTCCCGGCCAGCCCGCCGGCATCAACGAGGCCGTCCTTCGCGACTTCCTCTGCGACGGTCGCATCGACACGAGCGACGACACGATGTTCGATGATGTCTGGTCGCTGCCGGGGGGCGCCATGCTGGAGCTGGACCTTCGCGGCAAGGGAACCATGCACGCGGGCGGGCGATTGTCATTCGTCGCCAGGCCATTCGCCGCGAGCCGCGAGAGCCGGACCGATGCGCTGCGAGAGTCGCTCAGAGCGTCGGTCCGCCAGCATCTGCTGGGCGAGGCGCCGATCGGCAGTTGCCTGTCCGGGGGGCTGGACAGCTCCTCCATCGTTTGCCTGGCCAGTGAGATTCGTCGCGGCGGAGAATTCGACCAGTTGTCGCAGCACACGTTCACGGCCGTTCTGCCGGGCGATGCGCTGGATGAATCGGATTACGCCCAGGCCGTGATCGACGCGTGCGAGGGGCTGGAATCGCATCGCATCACGCCGTCGCCTGAACGGTTCGTCGAATGCGTCGGCGACCTCGTGCGCCATCAGGAGCAGCCGTTCGGTTCTCCGTCGATCTACATGCAGTGGGAGGTCATGCGCCTGGCGCGAGAGGCGGGCGTGACAGTTCTCCTCGACGGTCAGGGCGGCGATGAGCTCTTCTGCGGTTACGAAGGTCATATCCCGATGTTCCTCGCGGACCTGTTGAGACGTGGGAAACTCCTCCGATTTCGCAGGGAATTCAAGGCGGCGAAGGCGGGACATTTCGCGGGTCGCAGGCTGTGGAAGCACGTGGTCGCGTCGCTGCTGCCGGCGGCGACGCGCGATCGAATGCGGCGAACCGAATGGGCCGTGAAACGCCCGTGGCTTGATCCGGAGATCTTCGCGCCGGAACCCTCGCCGAAAATGAACGAGCGGCTCGATATTCGCGTCGAACCGTCGCCACAGTATGCGCGATCCGCATTTGAACAACGCTGGTGGGCGACGATTCGCAGTGAATCGCTGCCGGCGCTCCTGAGATTCGAGGACCGGAACTCGATGGCGTTTTCGATCGAGGCCCGAGTGCCGATGCTGGCGCCACGCATGCTGTCAGAGGCGACGGGGATATTCGCCGGCGAGACAGACGCGTCCGTTCCGAATTGCGCCGGCGCCGACGAGAAAATCGTCGATGGCGTGTTGAAGGCGAATCTGCGTGCGGCCATGAAGGGCGTCGTGCCCGACAAGGTTCTCCATCGAACGGACAAGATCGGCTTCAGCGCACCGACTCTCAAATGGATGCGCGGCGGTCTCGCCGACTGGTGGCGCGAGCGCGTGACGTCGAAGACGTTCATCGAACGCGGTTGCTTCGATGAGAAGGGTGTCGTCGATCTCGTCAATCGGTTTGATCAGGGCGACGACGAAGCCGCGCCCCACCTCTGGCGCCTCGCCATCACCGAGGAATGGGCCCGCGCCTTCCTCGATCGCTGACAATTCCACCGTGTGCCACTGCTCTCAAGCAGTGCGACTGACGCGCAACGCCCGGATTTCGACAGGCACACAAAGTCGAATCACGCTACACTGGCCCCAACATGGCTCACGACGATTCCATCCGGCGGCTCGCCGACTATCTCCGCGGCGCCACCAATGGCGTCGCCTTTACCGGCGCCGGCATTTCGACGGAGAGCGGGATCGCCGATTTTCGCAGCCCCGGCGGCGTCTGGTCGCGCCATCAGCCCGTCGATTTCAAGGACTTCCTCAACGACGCCGAGGAGCGCCGCCGATTCTGGATCATTCGGCGTGAGACGATTCCCTCGTTTCTCAACGCGCAACCCAACGCGGGCCATCACGCCATCGCCGACCTCGAGCGTCAAGGTCGCCTGAAGGCTGTCGTTACGCAGAACATCGACGAACTCCATCAGCGCGCCGGCAGCCAGCGCGTGCTGGAAGTCCATGGCACCGCCATGAAAGTCCATTGCCTGTCGTGTGACAAACGCTGGACGGCCGAGGAGATTCAGCCACGCATCGAGGCGGATGAACTCGATCTTACCTGTGACGAATGCGGTGGCCTGCTGAAGAGCATGACAGTCAGCTTCGGTCAGACGCTGCCCGCCGACGTGTGGATGGAGTCCATGCAGCTCGCCCGCAAATGCGATGTCTTCCTGGCGATGGGGTCCAGTCTCGTCGTTTATCCAGCCGCAGAACTGCCTCAATCAGCGAAACGCAATGGCGCGACGCTGATCATTATCAACCGCGATGAGACGCCACTGGATCCGCTCGCGGACCTCGTTATCAACGCCCCGATCGGCGAGACGATGAAGGTCGTGATGGCCGCGATCGAATAAGGTCGTACGCATCAGGGCTCGGGGACGATCTCAAACCCGCCAGAAAGCGGCAGGTTCCTGGATGAAGCCCCGACCCAGACTGTGAAGCGCCCCGGCTCCACGACCCACTTTCCTTCGCGATCGTACAACGCAAGATCTGACGCGCGCAACGTGAACTCGACGGTCCGCGTCTCGCCGGCCCTGAGTGAGACGCGCGAAAATCCGCGCAGCGACTTTTCATACGTGGTCACGCTGCTGTAGTCGTCGCGAATGTAGAGCTGGACGATTTCGTCACCCGCGCGATCGCCGACGTTCTTCACGTTGCAGCGGACCCTGATCTCAGCGTCGGTTGTCGCCTGCGACGGTTTGATCTCCAGTCCGTCGTATGCGAACCGCGTGTAGCTCAGACCGTGGCCGAAGGGGTACAGCGGGCCCTGAACCTGGCCGCCGTCGTGCGCCTGCGCCGCGGGTCGCACGGGAAAAGCCATGGGAATCTGACCGACGCTTCGAGGAAACGTGATGGGCAGCTTGCCCGATGGATTCACGTCGCCGAACAGCACGCCCGCCAGCGCGTCGCCGCCGGGTTCGTTGGAGAACCACATCTCCAGAATCGCGGGAATGTGATCGTCGGCCCAGGCGACGCTCAGGGGGCGTCCACTGCTCAGGACGAGCGTGATCGGCCTGCCTGTCGCATGCAGCGCCCGCAGCAGGTCGCCCTGATTCCCCGGCAGGTCGAGACTGATCCGGCTTCGATCCTCGCGGGAGATGTCTCCGTCTTCTCCCAGGACAACGATGATGGCGTCCACGTCCGTGGCCGCGTCGACGGCGGACTGAATCATCGCCGCCGCGGCCTTCGTCGGCGGCTCCCGATAGACATCACTCGTCGGGTAACGGGCGTCAACGACATCGCATCCTTTGACGTACACAACTTCGCAGCCGTCGCCGAGCCTGCGACGAATTCCCTCGAGCGGCGTGACGAAGTCAACGCGCTGGGGCCCATAGCGATCTCGCCATGCGTCGTTGTAATCCGCGAGTGGTCCTGTCACGAGGACCTTCTTCAGCGTCGTTGGCAGGGGGAGGGCTTGGTTTTCGTTCTTCAGCAGGACGATCGACTCTCGGGCCGCGCGCGTGGCGACGTCCATATGGTCGCGCGAATGAACGACGCGGGCCGCCGACGTCGGGTCCTCCACGTAGGGATGATCGAACAGGCCGAGCCGGAACTTCACGCGCAGGATGTCGCGGACACGATCATCCAGTGTGTCCGCCGGGATCCGTCCCTCCTGGACGAGCTGTCGCAGCGGCGACACGAACTTGTCGGGCATGGTGAAATTCGTACGGACGTTGAGACCGGCCATGACCGCCTCGAAGACGGCCTCCTTCTCGCTGGAGGCAACGCGATGCTTGCGATGAATATCCTCGACGGCGCCGCTGTCGGAGACAACGTAGCCGTCGAATCCGTACTCGCCGCGAAGTATGTCAGTCAGGAACCTCCGGCTCCCTTCGACGGGAACGCCGTCGTAGTCGTTGTACGACGCCATGACACCGACGGGTCGCGCACGACGAATCACCTCCCGAAAGGGAAACAGGTGCAGCGATTGTACGTCTCGCCACGTGACCTGCGGATCGGTTCGAGCGCCGCCGTCGCGCCCGCCGTTGGGCGTTCCGTACACGGCAAAGTGCTTCAACGTCGAGCCCACGCCCGTCGCCTGCATGGAATCCGTCATCGCGACGCCGCACGCCGCCGTCAGGAACGGGTCCTCCGAATAACACTCGCTGCAGCGACCCCATCGCGGATCGCGCGGCAGATCGAGAATCGGCGCGTAGACATTCGTGTACCCCAGCGCCTTCGCTTCCGTTCCGACGATGCGGCCGATGGCGTGAACCAGCTCGACGTCAAAGCTGGCGGCGATTCCGAGCGGCGACGGGAAACTCGTGGCGTGCGTATGCAGCAGCCCGCGAACGCCTTCATTTGTGAAGTCCGCCGGCACGCCGAGCCGCGTCTCCTCGATGAAGAACCGCTGAACTTCATTCATCGTGCGGGCGTGCGCCTCGAACGGCAGATCGCTTTCGGGATCCTCGATGGGTTCACCGTAGTTGGTGTTGCCGTTGGCGTGCTCGTCGATGTTTCCGATGCCATCCTTCCACAGCGACGCCTTCCATCGGGCGATATCGGGGAACTCATCCTTCAGCACGCGCGGGTAGCCGTACAGCGTGGCCATCTGCGCCGTCTTTTCTTCCACGTTCATCCGGGCGAGCAGATCTTCAATACGAGCGTCGATCGCCGCGGAGGTGTCCTCGTACGTGTCTTTTTCGCCGTTCTTATTCAGATCGATCCAACCTTCGTGATATATCACGGCGCGATGTGGGTCGGGCCCGGCTGAATCCGCAACCTGACCGAGCGCCGCAGAAGCGGGCGCCACAAGAATCGCAAGCAGGCGAAGCAACGGAGTGATACGCGTTACCGGCTGGCGGAAGCGTGCGTTTGGGCCATTCGGCGTGGGCTTCTGTGGCGTTATGGCTGAGGGAGCGTGTGTCGTGTGCATAGACAGGTTCGGAGATGTGCCGGAGGGCGGCGGTTGATTCGCTTCAAACCGATTGTTGTGTCAGTCCCCGGAGTGATCAACGACCGGATCGTCGCCGAGTTTGACGAATTCGAACTGTTTGGGATCGATCTTCTCGTCAACCTTGAAGTCAGAATAGACACGCGTTTCGGTCGGCTTGTCATTCTCGTCATAGTCAACGTTCCTGACCTCCAGTCCCGTCGCCTGGTCGTACCAGACCACGATCTTCGAGGCGAATGTGACGAACTTGTCGCCTTTCGGCGTGAATTCCATCACCCACGTCTTCCTGCCGTCGAGATCCTCCTCACGCAGGAGTTTCTGGTCGTAATCATCCCTGGGATAGCGAACCTTCGGATCAAGCAGGTTGTGATCGATCTTTCGTCTGATCTTCACGTTAAACCACGCGCCGAATCCATACTCGTTCTTTCTCGTTCGCGACGATTCCCAGGTGAACTTCTCGTCGGTCACCAGGATATTCTCGGTGATGCCTTCGTAGCGATGATCGCCATCACGCTGGACTTCCTTGTCCGTGAACGTCGTTTCCTCACGCGCCACAAACAGCTTGTCACGTCGCTCAAGCCTGATGACGCCTTTCTCCGACTTCAGCGTATCCCAGGTATTGCCGCCAAGCTCCGTGATCCCTTTTCTCTCAGACTTGTGGCTGAACTGAAGCGTCCTGATCTTTCTGAGCTTCTTCGAGATCTCCTTCTTGACGCTCTGAAGTGTCGCCTCAGCCATGGCGGGCGGGGCGGCGCACATTCCAATCACGGCAAAGGTGGACATCGCAACTCGAAACATGGCGAATCACTCCTGGGATTCGTGTCGATGATGGAGGACGCGCGCCGGCCGGGACCGCATCAGAAGGAACATCGTACGCGGGCCGTTGATGTCACTCAAGTATTTGGCGCCGGCCATGCTGAAGCGTTATATGTTCGGGGACGACGTGGGCTTCGGGTTGGCGCTTGCCGCCATGTGACGCGCCTGGTGGCTCGATCGGTCGGGCTCAATCAGACGGCGTCGAGGGCGCTTCGCGCGCCCTCGACGCCGTTCTGGTGCAGGTGTCGCCGTTGACTATCCACCCATCAGCGCTGCGACAAATGCGCCGATGTCCCGTCCATCCGCAACGCCATCTTCATTCACGTCGGCGCACGCGCAGCATCCGTCCGGATAGGCGACGTCAAAATCCGCGTTGCTGTTAAGGAGCGCGAACACCATGGAATCAATGTCGAGCGTGTTGACGACACCGTCACCGCTCACGTCGCCCGCGATCGGGATGTCGGCGTCGCGGACGAGTCGCACGTAGTTCCGTCCTCGCGCCGCGTCTCCCTGCGGCGCCAACTCGAAGTAATACCCGTCGCTGACATACACGTACCCGACGCCGTACACGCCGTCCTTTCGATCGCTGCGCTGGCAGCCCGCCCCGTGCACATCCTGCCATTGGCCGGACCAGTAGCCCATGCCGCGACCGAAGCAGACGTAGGCGCCGGCCATCGCGCTGCCGTCCTGTCGCAGGTGCGTCGTGCCGCTCCAGAACCACGGATAGTCGACCTCGCCGGCTTCATTCGTGATCTGCGTGATGTTGAAGATCGGATCGATCGCCGCAGCGCCCGTCGCGCCCGGCGCCCGCGTGTAATCGACGATCCCCTGGAGTTCCTTCGCGTTCGGCAGCCGCCAGTCGTCGTGACCCAGCCAGGCGTCCACATTTTTCTGCTGAACCCACGCCAGGGCCGCCTCCCATGTCATCCCCGATCGCGGTCCCGTGCTGACTTCATCGCCGCTGTCGTCCTTCGACCACATCAGCCACGTGGCGCGATCCGTGATCGTCCCGTCGCCGTTGTCGACAAGGTTGTTCAGGCCGTAGTCCGCGTTCCCGCGACAGAGACGGACGTAGAACAGCTTTTCATTTCCAGGTCCTCCGAGTCCGTACCCCTTGATCCGACCGTCGGCGAAGTTCACGCCGAACATCGCCGTCTGGCCATTCATCACGGTATCCAGGTAAAGCGTCGACGTGACCCACTGCGAGTCGATTGCGCGCTCACCCGCGTTCAGGTCGCCGTAGCCGAAATCGAAATACGTCGTATCGATGAACGGTATCATCGTCGAAACGTCGTCCGTCATCGGGTCCGTCCCGCGAAAGTCCATCAGCGAATAGAGCTCCTTGATCGACGGCACGCGCCAATCGCTGAATCCGCCGTAGTTCTCGGCGTTGAGCGCCGCCGCGAAGAGCGGCGCATTCTCGAACGTCAGCTTGTCGCCAACGTCGATATCACCGTCGTCATCCCAGTCCGCGTGGCGCGTCCACGTCAGGCCCGTGACATCGTCTCGCGTTGTCAGACCATCGGCGCTGATCGTGTAGCTCGGCTGGGTTCCCTCGACCTGCGCGTCCTGCCCGTGGAACGCCTGACCGACAGATGGACAGATCATCGGCGCCGAGTCGTCGTAGCAGCTGTCCTGCGATGTATCCACGATCGGGTAGGCGCCGACGGGCAGTTCGGCAACGATGAGTGTGGCCTCGTCAGACGTCGCCTCGCCGTAGTCGTTGTGGACCACGCAGCGATAGCCGCCCGCGTCCGCCCAGTCCACGGGGGCTATCGCAAATGACGCCTCCGCGGCGCCGTCGATCGCCACGCCGTCCTTTTTCCATTGATATGCCAGAGGTTCGGCGCCATAGGCGATGAGCGTGAACTTCGCAACGCCGCCCGGCGCCACGCGCTGCGCCTGCGGCTGCGTCGTTATGATCGGCGCAGCTCCCGGACCGGCGTCGATGACGAATCCGCCCATCGACACGAACGCCAGCGTTCCACCCTCCGGCGGCGAATAGGTGATGACGACGTCCGCGGGGCCCGGCGATGCGTCTGATGGAATGTCGAAGATCGCCGTGATCGTGTACTGCGAGGCGTGTGTGACGCCTGTTCCCGCGACTCCGCCGATCGTCACGCTGTCCGGCAGGGCGCCGGCGGGCGGTGCGAGCGGGGCGTCCGTGTCCAGGGTAAAGGTCACGAGCAGATTGCTCGTTCCGCGCTCGGCGGAAATCGGATCGATGGACGTGATTTCGTTCGTCACCTGGGCGAGCGCGGACCCGGTCGTCAGGGCGAATACAACGATGGAGAGACAACTGATTCGCCGATGGGACTTCGTTTCGGGTTGTGCGCGCAGCATCGCCTCGTCGTTCATCGCTGATCTCCTTCCTCGTGCGAATACAGAATGAGATCGGGCGAAGCTGTCGGTCCCCATGGGCATGTATCGGTTGCCGAATTGCCCGAACCGCCTCATCGCCTTCACGAGACGTCGCCCGACACAACGCCAAACGCCGAACGACGTTGTTCATTGCCCGCGATTTCGGCGGCGGCGGACGAATTTCGCGGAAATGTGAACGGGTCGTCGCGTTCAGGGCGGTTTTCACGCGTGGGCGATCGTGGCCGCTGACTGAGGGGGGCTTTGATCGCGCGATTCGCTGAATCGGCGCCGCGCCCGGGCCGATCGCGGCGCTATAATCCGCCCAACCATCCGCAGACTTAACTCAGGAGACTTCGATTGAACCGCGTTTTCCCCGCTTCCGGCACGCCTGGCGCTGTGTTCGCCATGACCGGCGCCGTCGCGCTATCGGTCCTGATGTCGCCGACGCGGTTGTCATTCGGTCAGGTCGATCCGCCAGAGGCGCAACCCTCCGGTAACGACTTCGTAAAGGTCCGGCTCGCCCTGGAGAAGACAGCCCTCGCCAACCGGGGCGATACCAATCTCGCCGTCATCTTCGATATCTCTCCTGGATGGCATTTGTATTGGCGCAATCCGGGCGATTCGGGCCTGCCGCCGCGCGTCACATTCACGCCGATCGAGGGCGTGACATTCGGCGACCCGCAGTGGCCCGCGCCGAAGCGCCTGGTCGAGGGCGAGACGCTTGTTGACTACATCCACGAGCGGGAACTCGTCCTGATCATTCCCGTCACGCTCGACGACAGGTACAAAGGCGGTGATTCGCTTCCGATTGCCGCCAAGCTTGACTGGCTTGTCTGCAGGGAGCGATGTCTGCAGGGAAGTCAGAACATCACGACGTCCTTTCCCATTGACGACAGCGCCAAGCCGTCGACGGACGCGAAGCGATTCGGCGCCGCCCGCGCCAGGCGCCCGCGACCAGTGAAGGATAGCGATCACGTCACAGTCAGGTGGAACGGTCCGGAGCTCTCAGTTCGGGCCGCCGGCGCGACGAGTGTCGCGTTCTTTCCCTATGAAAACGATGAATCCGTTTACCCCGCCGACATGGTTCGCAACGGCGCGGCCGGCTCGGACACGCTTCGCCTTCCGTACGACAAGGATGTGGCGAGACTCAGGCGCGTCGCCGGCGTCCTCTCCATCACGCGGAAAGGCGTCGAGACGTTTGTCGAAATCAGTATTGCTCCAGCGAAACCCAGTTGAGAATCGTCCGGCGCCGGCGTAGGGCGATCCCGGATCGATTCCGAACTCGAACAGAGGTAACAAATTGATGAATTCACGAAGACACTACGGACTCATGGGAACGACGGCCGTGGCCATCCTCGCATTTGCGGGCGCGAGTGTCCTGATGGGGGCGGCCAAGCCGCCGAAGGAGCGAAAGGACCGAAAGGACGAGGACAAGTCGAAGAGCGCGCTGAAAGTGGGTGACAAGGCGCCGGAGTTCAGGCTGAAGGATACCGACGGTAAGGAGCACAGCCTCAGCGAATACACGAAGGCGGGCAAGGTCGTCGTCCTCGAGTGGTTCAACCCGGGATGTCCGTTCATCAAGCTGCATCATGTGAAGCAGACGACGATGAACGATCTGGTTAAGGACTTCAGGGAGAAGAACGTCGTCTTTCTCGCCATCAATTCGACCAACAGCGAACATCCCGATCACGGCAGGGACGCCGAGGCGAAGAAGGACTGGAAAATGGAGTACCCGATCCTGTCCGACGCCAATGGCAAGACCGGCCACGCCTACGGCGCCCGAACGACACCGCACATGTTCGTGGTCGACAAGGAAGGCAGGATTGCCTACATGGGCGCGATGGACAACGACCCGCGCAATGAAAAGACGGCCGACGCCGAAAAGCCCGAAGACAGGAAGGTCAACTATGTTCGCGCCGCGCTGACGGAACTGCTGGCCGGCGGGAAGGTGTCGAAGAGCGAGACCAAGTCCTATGGCTGCGGCGTGAAGTACTGACACGAGTTCGCGTCAGCGGCGCCTGCGCTCCGCGTCGCGATCAGACGCAGGCTCAACCAGGGAACGGAACGTCGTACCGGCGTTCCGTTCCCATTCTGATTTCTGGTGGACATTGGCGGCGGCGCCGCCGCCGGTTTTGGCTTACTGCATTCTTCGACGACGACCCAGGAGCGTCGCGAGGCTGGCGAACAGGAACATCGGCGCCCCCGATCCGCAAGGGGCCGCGGCGCCGGCCGGCGGCGATGCGCAGGCGTCACCGATCCCATCGCTGTCAGCATCCGCCTGGTCCGCGTTGGCGGCGCTCGGGCAGTTATCGCACAGGTCGCCGATCCCGTCACCATCCTCGTCGCTCTGTCCCGAGTTGGCGTTGAACGGGCAGTTGTCGAAGCAGTCCAGCCATCCGTCGCCGTCGTTGTCCTGATCCGGCTGGCCACATCCGCACAGCCCGGGCGCAATCTTGCCCGCGTCGTCCGGGCAGTCATCGATGCAGTCCGGAATGCCGTCGCCATCGGCGTCGTCGTCCGCCTGGTCACAGCCGCATACGCCCGGCTCGAGTTTGTTGGGATTATCAGGACAACCGTCAAGGCAGTCCGGAACCGAATCGCCGTCACTGTCCGTATCGGGGACGCCGCATCCGCAGGCGCCCGCGTCCCGCTTGTCGGGGTCAATGTCGCACGCATCGACGTCGTTGCATACGCCGTCGCCATCCGTGTCGCCGGTCGACTGATCACCGAAGCACACATCCTCGTCATCGAGCAGGCCATCGTTGTCGGCGTCACCGATCACGGAATACCCGCCGCCAAGGCACAGGGCGTACTCGCCTGTGGCCCCGTTGCCGTACGTCGAAATCACGAGCCAGTACCGCGTGTCCGCGTTGAGCGTGATGGCGTCCATCGGATAGAACCCGCTCAGTACGCCCGGTCCTCCGTCATCATCAAAACTGATCATGTTGGCGGGTGGATCGCTCGGATCGAAAGGGGCGCAGTAGAGCGACATCGTGGTATCGCCGATCGTCGTTCCGTTCGACTGAATCTCCGCCGAGAACACACCTCCCGCCGCCGAGTGGATCGGAATTGCGTCGTAGCGAACGGCGGTTCCGATGCCGGAGAGCGCCAGATTGAGGTTGCAGCTCAGATTGACACCGGATCCCGCGACACGATTGTAGATCGGAGATGCAACATCCAGCTCGCCAAACGCCATCGACGTGCAGCAGACACTCAACGCGCAAGTCGATCCAGGATCGCCCGGCGACCCGCCCTGGGCGACGCAGTCTGTATCGATGATGTCCATGCAGGCGCCATCGCCGAAGCAACACGCCACCTGCGCCTGAGCGCTCGCGGTCGCCACGAAGGCTGCGCACAGTGCGATGAATGCCGCCAGGTGTTCCCTGCGGACTGTCAATCGTCGTGATCGTCGATGAGCAAGAGGCGCCATGGTTTGTCATCCTCGGCGTGAATACGCCTGTCAGAGAATTGGCATGCCCCGACTCGGCCTGAGCCTGCGCGATGATTCGCGCCAAACGGCCGGTCCGAGCCAGTCCTGTTTCGCCCATTGTACCGTGTTTCGAACCTGAGATGGAAGCGGCGAATTCGACTGGTGGATTTCTGGTACCTGGAGGTGCGCAGTCAGTCCTTCCGGGGCGCCCCAGGACTGAGCGCTCAATGCGGGCGGCGGACGGAAAGTGATCCGCTGGTCGTTTCCCACGTTGGCGCCTTCCTGCGTTACGCGTTCGCGCCTCCGAAGAAAAGGTCTGATCGGCGCGTGCGCGCCGATCAGACCGCAGGTGGGAAGGGAAGGGTAGGGTAGTCTGGGGAGAGTTACTACTCGTCGGCGTTCGGTCTGGCGGGACCGTTCCCGTCGCGGTTCGCCGGCATGTCCTGCGTCGTCCAGCCATCGGGAATCGTCGTATCGAACAGCCTGGGATCGATCGCGATGTTCCACTCGAAATTCTCGACGACGACCGCCTCAAATCGCTCCGCGGCGCCATGATTCGAATTTCCCGTCGCCGGATATTCCAGGTACGCGATCCGCACGGGATAGCGCGTCTCCGAGTTCACGGCGATTTCAATGATCGACGAATCGTCTTCCGGCGTCTCCGGCTTGTCCTTGATCCACTCGTAGCGATAGACGAAACACCTGACGCCGCCGACGTCCTTCTCGCCGAGCGACTCGGCCGACGCGTCATTCTGATACGCTCTCAATTGTTCGAGAAGCCGGGCGCCCGTTTCCGCGACTCGCATCGCCGGTCCGATTCGCACGATGTTTCGCATCGGGTCGAAATCGTACACCGTCGAATCCTTGAAGATCATCACGAACGAAACGCCCAGGACGTTGAATTCCGTTCGTTCCAGACCGTCGCCACCGGAATACACTTTGGTGACGGATTCCACGGGCCCCGTCTTCTCGTGCGCCTCGCAAATAAACGTGATCTCATTGACCTTCGCCAGCATCTGTGCGAAGACCGTGTTCGCCCTGGCGGTGTTCGACGTCAGGGCTGTTGTGAGCCACACGCCGGCCGCGATCACAATCGCGGCGGCCGCCGACAGCGCTCGATGTTGCAGAAGCATGTGAATACGTCCTCCTCTGGGTTGGTGGAATGGAATTGACTCATCCGTCTGTACCACTTCGCCCACCTGCAGCCGGCTCATCAGCGCATCGCGGCGCCGGGCGCGCTCCTCCTTCACCTGCCGACGCGCATCGACCAGGACGCCTTCCCGAAGCGCTGTATCGAGGCTGTTGCACACGTCGCCGTCGCTTGCTTCGTCGTGGACCGCCGAGCCGTTGGCGCCACGCAACGTTGGTTGGATTCGCCGCAATTCCGATCGCCAGCGTATATTCATCATCAGCACACCTCCTTCGCCGGGGTTGTCAGGGCGGTCCGCAGGCTGCGCCGCGCTCGGGCCAGGCGGGCGTACACGGTTCGTACCGGGACGCCCGTCAGCGCGCCGACCCGCTGGGCCGACAGCCCGTCGAGGTAGAAGAGCCACACGATCAGGCGTTCGTTTTCCGGCAGGTCCGCGATGGCCGCATGCAATTGCTCGAGTTGACGCTGTTCGTCGGGGCGGATCGACAAGTCGGGCGTTGAGGCGTCGACCCGCCCGCGCTCGCGACGTCGCTGGTCAAGGCGGACACGATCGACGATCTTGTTGCGGGCGACTTTCACGATCCACGCCTGGGCGATCGTCTGGCGCCCGCCACGCCGCATCTCCTGGATCAGCGCCAGAAACACGTCGTGAACCACGTCCCACGCCCCGTGCCAGTCCCGAAGCCTGTCATACGCGAGCGAGCGAACCAGAGGCGCGAATTGATCGTAAAGGCCGCGGAATTCTGCGGCCGCCTCCGGCGAAAGCGTCATGATGGACAACTCGGGGGATGGCAATGAAGTCCTTTCGGCTGTGCGTTGCAGTGTAAGTCGCAGTCGCCGCGATTTTGCGCAGCCGAATTTCCGGATTTTCCGATTTTCCTGTTGGAGATCTGATGAGTGAAGGAAAGGCGGTGGGCGAGTGGCCCTTGACGGGGCGTGTCGCAGATCCCGGAGTCCGACGCCATCATGCCGCGGCGTCGATGGCCACGCCGCACTCGGGGCATACGCCGGATTCATTCCCGCGGAGGTTGTATTGGCAGGAGGCGCATGCGCTTGTTGCGTCCGGCGTCTGATGTCGGCGAACAGCGCGCCGGAGAAACCAGCATGCCGGATAGCTCGCCAGAAGGAGGGCGACAAGCCACAAGCTGAGGTCGACGCGTGTGCATCGATGCGCCCACGCCGATCCGCTCTCAGCGCCTGTCGCGCGGAAGTCGCTGAACCCGACGCGAAGCCCAGGAATGTCGAGGCGCGTACCGCTGCCGGGGCCCTGCGGCGTCCGCTGTGGGCTCGTGAATTCGACGATGACGTTACGCCCGGACCGGGTGAAACCGATGGTTCGCTCGCTTCCCGGGATTCGCCAGCGATGCCGCCGGAGGTTGGATGAGACCGGAGTCAGGAAACCGATGAACGCCGCCGCAGTCGCAACCAGAAGGAGGCCGATGAGCTGGCGATGAAGCCGATTGCGTGTCAATGTTCCTCTCTTGTCGGCTCGGCGCTCGAAACTCGGCGCAGAATCCGCCGGCCGCACGACGTCCGCGCGGGCGTCGAGGGTATGTACGCGAACACGCGACCGAGGTTCACTGTGTCACCGGTGGAATCAATCCAATTTGCTCGTCCGGCGCCGATGAAGGCTCAAAGAACCTTGAGTTGCGTCTGACATGAATTGGAAACTCGGTGGATCGTCCTCAATTGCCAGCGCTGGCTGCGGTCGGCTGACCAATCAGCGAGCGGCAGGCGTCGATGAGCTCCCGACGTTTGATCGGCTTCGCGAGAAACGTGTTGCAGCCCGCGTCGAGGCAGCGTTCCTGATTGCCTGTCACAACACCCGCGGTCAGGGCAATGATCGGCGTCGTAACACCGGCCGCTCGAATGCGCCGGACGGCTTCAAACCCATCCATCACCGGCATCTGCATATCCGTGATGATCAGGTCGAAGTCCCTGCCCTCGCGCTGGCGATGAATGACGGCGCGGAGGCCTTCCTGTCCATTCTCAGCGATCTCGACGGCAGCGCCGGCGGTCGTCAGGATGCGTCGGAACAGCCGTTGGTTGTCCACGCCGTCTTCGATGAGAAGGATGTCGCCTTCAATCGGCTCGATGCGCTCCTCTTTCCTGGGTTGCTGTTCATAGGATCCGGCGGCGCTGATGCTCTGCGGAGGCCGGAAACTCGATCCCGACGCAGGTACGCACTCGACTTCCACTCGGAATCTCGATCCGACGCCGATCGCCGTATCGACCAGCGAAACTGAGCCGCCCATCCGTTCCGCCAGCTTGAGCGAAATGGCCAGGCCCAGGCCGGTTCCTCCGTACCTGCGGGTCGTGGACGAATCCGCCTGTCGGAAAGGGGAGAACAGGCCGTCGATGGCTTCCGAGTGGATTCCGGTTCCGGTGTCGGCCACATCGCAGCGAAGACGCCACCGATTGTCGCCCAGCTCGCTGAAACTCAGTTCAATGGTCACGCGGCCATTCTGAGTGAACTTCAGCGCGTTGCCCACGAGGTTGAACAGGATCTGGCGCAGTCGCGTAGGATCCGTCAGAATGCGACTGGGAGATCTCGACCCGCATTCCGCCTGGATGTCGGTCCGTTGCTCGCGCGACTTCGTCCGAAGCACCGTCAGAACATCACTGACAATCTCGAACGGGTCGGACTCGACGGTTTCAATCTCAAGCTGTCCCGCCTCGATCTTCGAGAAGTCCAGGATGTCGTTGATGATATCGAGCAGATGGCTGCCGCTGCGTCGAATCGCGCAGACGTTCTGATGCCGATCCGTGTCGCCGACCGTCTGATCTTCGAGCAGCTCCGCGTAGCCGAGAATGGCGGTCATCGGCGTGCGGATTTCATGACTCATGTTGGCGAGGAATTCACTCTTCGCCGTGTTTGCCGCCTCGGCGGCAATGCGCGCCTGCTCCAGCGCCACGTTCGCCTCGACTTCGGCGGCCATCTGGTTGAAGGACCGCTCGAGATCGCCGATCTCATCCCGGCGGACGCCGGGGGCCCGGACCGTGAAGTCGCCGCAGCGGACGCGGTCCGCCATGCTCGCAAGGTCCTGTATCGGCTGGGCCCACTTGTGAGAGAGCAGGGCGGCCAGAAGCGCCGCCAGCATGGCGACGAGCGTGCTGGTCAGCAGACCCGCGGTGAGCGCCTCACGACCAACACCGCCGAGTTCGCCTTCAGTGGACGTGACACTGAGCATCCAGAACTCGTTGTTCCCGACAGGGATGGCCACGGCCGCCAGTTCCCGGTGATTGAGTTCGTCGGGGAGTCGTACGATGGCGCCGTTGGCGGCGACAAGTCGCATCAGGGCGCCGCCTTTGTTGAGAACAGGCCAGTCCTGCAGGATGCTTTCGCCGGTGCCCAGCTGCCGGCCCCATCGCTTTTCGGGCGCGTCGGCGTACATGTAGTCGCCGTCGAGACTCGTCAGGGCGAGTGCCCCCAGCGGTTCAGCACTCTCGAGTCGATGAATGAGGCGCGCGGGCGCCACATTGATGACGATCACACCAAACAGCGCGTCGTTGACGTAGGCGGGCGTGAAGACCCGGTAGACAGGTTCATCGCGAAGCACGGTTCCGTGCTCGACGTTCAGGTCAATCTTGGTGACGGCGACCTGGCCGGGGGGGAGCGATATCCCTTCAGTGAAGTAGTACCGGGCGGATTTATCCTGCAGTTCGTCCTCGCGCAGCACGCGTGGCCCTGTGGCGGTCCCATCCACGCGCAGCATTTCGACGCCCGACGCGTCGATGAGGCGGACCTGTCGCGTATCCGCGTGAAGCCTGACATAGTCGCTGAACAACTTCGAAAGTCGACTCATCCACTGAGTTGCGGATGATCCGCCCTCAGCGTCGAATCCGTTGTTTCGCGCGGCCCGATAGAGGCCGGCGATCGGCGGATAATGGGAGATCGTCAATGCGTCCGCTCTGCGCGCGTTGATCTCATCGTGTATCGCATATCGCAGACCGCGGAGGGTTTCGTCGTTGTGGTTATCGGATCGCTCGCGGGCCGTTCTCTGCGCATTGAGAGACTGATGAAGCCCGATCCCGAAGGTTGGAACGATGGCCAGCAGGACCGCGAACAGCATGTACTGGTTGCGCAGCCGATAAAGGCTCCGCCTGCCGCTTCGAACGGAGATGTGTGAGGAGTCCGCCGCTGCCAAGTCCAAGCTCCATCAATTCACTAGATGTTGATTCATCGGGCGGACGCCCCCGCGGTCACAGCTTCTGAAGGCCGGACGGGCGGCGGAATCCCCGATAACGCGGACGAGCCGGCGCCGCCGCTTTCCGGCCGCGTTCGACGACCCGCGGGACGTGGGGAGTTCACTTTGTCGCAGTCGGGGTTTGAGTTGGCAAATGCCGCGGAGAGCTTTCGCGTCCTGTCAGTCCGGGCTCAGATCATGGCGGCGGATGGAAGGGCGAAACGTCACCCGCGCCCCCGGAGACGCAGTCCGCAATTCATGCATTTCCGGGCGTACGAGTTGAAGAAGTGGCGACGTCGGAAGAAGAGATTCCCGCAGCGTGGGCACGTTGAGTATCCATACGCCAGCATCGAAACCAACAAGGCAGGACTCATCACGACGGCAACGACGAGTGAGACGCAGGACTCACTGAAGATCTCGAAAAACAGGAACGATACGGGGGCGACGCCCAGGAAGATCGCCAGCGTCCACCATCCGCGCCGGCGGATCGTCCTCAGCTGACCCAGTTGCTCCGTCGTCAGCGTGTCGCCGTGCCCGGCCGACTGATGTGTCAGCGCCGGCGGCGGAATGTCCGTTGAGTCAGTCTCTCGGCCCATGCGAGCATACCAACTCAGCCGCCGCCCGAGTGGCATGCTTGCCCTGCAAGGCAGGCATGAGGAAGTCGCGCAACCTTCCGAGCCGCCGCAGTCATGCGGCGGTTGGCCGGGTGGCATGCTTGCCCTCCAAGGCAAGCATGTGGAAGTCGCGCAACCTTCCGAGCCGTCGCAGTCATGCGGCGGTTGGCGCGTGCGTGAACGATCGGAGATCCCAGCCGTCTGATCCGAGCAATCGGTTCGTTCCCACAAAGCTCAGGCGTACACGCCAAATGCCCGGGCCATGACTGGCCCGGCTCGGAGCGCCCCCGGGTGGCATGCTTGCCCTCAAAGGCGACGCTGTCCGGGAATTCGAGTGAGGATTTCCGATTTGCAGTACCGTCGTAAACGCCAGTGTTTCCTAGGCCAACACAGCTCCGAAGGAGCATCAGTTTTTAGCCACGGGTGGAGCGGAGACCGCATAGCGGTCGGAGCGCAACCCGTGGTTAGCGTTTTTTCCTCGGGTTTAGCCCTGAAAGGGCGACACAATTGCCGGACAGCCTTGCCCTGCAAGGCAAGCATGAGAAGTCGCGCCGCCGCTGATCGTCGCCGCAACCGCCGGTGCGTCTGCGCAGATTCGCCCGCGAGAATGCCAGCGATGTTCCCGACCTCTTGCATGCCATGCAAGCGCTCCTGTGGACGATCGTCCGCGTCCTTCCCCGCGTCCGCCGGAAATTCTCCCGAATTCACCGTGAGTCCCGCCGCCTCTCGTCGCACGTAATCCTGGATCGGCCGAATTCGCCAGTGGGTTGGCGATCGCGACGCCGGTCCGAAGGAGCGCCACGACCATGAATCCCGCCCGAAAACTCGCCTTGTCGATCCTGATCGCGCTGGCCCCGTCAATCCTCGGATGTCCCCAGCAGGGCCAGGACCCGCTGGACATGAATCTGCCCGAATCGGGGCAGGCGCCCAATGGCGATCCCTCCGGCGTCGGAGATCCCAATGTCCCGACGCCGACGCCGGAACCGTGCGTCAACTGCGGTGACGCGCCGTGCGTGAATTGCGAGCCGGTTGAGCCGCAGCCCTTCGGCGTGTGGCTGCTGGAAAGCGGCGGCATGCTCTCGACCATGGTGCAGGGGGCGTCCACGGCGGGCGTCACCACAGATGTGACGGCCCTGATTCTCAACGAAGACGGGACGGGCCGCGTGTTCTTCCGCGATCGCCTGACGGGAATGAAGGACAGTGTGCGCGTCCTGGCGATCTACGATGACGACGCGATCGCCCTCGACTTCGCCGCGGAACCGACGATCGACTTCGTCTACAATCTGGCGATCACGGCGAAGACGTTTGTCTTTCCCTTTGTTGTGTTCGACGAGGATTCGCTCTCCATTGGCGATGAGACCGGCGCGATCGCGATCTTCTCGCGCCAGTCTTCCCTGCCCGCGGATGCGACGCCTTCGGCCCTGACGATGGTGGATCGGTTCGACAATCTGCCCGCGCCGAATTTCTTCAGTGACCTGGCGCTGCTGGGCGACGATCTCCTCTATACCGGCAGGGATCAGCTCGAGGCCTTCCGCCTGACGACGGACGCGATGACCACGTCGCCGGGGCCGACGCTCAGCCGCCACGTGCAGACGGTGCAGGACAATCACCTGTGGACGCACTGCGGCTGCGGCGGGAGCAAAGACGCTTACATGCGAACGCTGACGAGTGTTGCGGACACGATCAACAGTGAGAGCGAACTCGGCGGAGCGATCACGATGCGCGCGATGGCGTATGAGCCGATGACCGATCGCCTGTGGATCCACGGCCGCGATTTCGCAAACTCCACCGGTCGATTCTACATCGTTGATACGAACGCCGAGCCCGACACGCTCGAACGAACCATCCCCTTCAACCGCGATGTCCGTGGTCTCGCTTTCGACGGGACCGACATGTGGGCGATCGCCACGCTGGCGGCGCAGTCGATCGTCCGGATCGACGCGACAACGGGCGAGACGATCGAGACCTACGAGACGCCGGACGAGGGTGTTTCGTGGGCGGGCATCGTGTTCGACGGAGATTTCATGTACCTGCTCGGAACGGATCTCGATGGCGAGGGCGTGATTTTGCGAGTGGAGCGGCCGTAACGCCAGACCGACGGTGATGTGATGAGAGTAACCCGCCCGTTCAGGGGCGGTCCCCCTCACGCAGCGAGGGAGCGAAGAAGCGCAGCCACGGGTGGAGCGTCCGACCGCAAAGCGATCGCGACGCGCCACCCGTGGCTTACTGTCAGTTGGGTCGCCTCGCCCCGAGGTGGGGGCGCGATGATCGACGTCGCCGGCAACCAACATCATCCCAAAGTCCATGGTCCAGCGCCGCCGTCGCATGTCGCCGCATATGAACACGCCGCGTGGCCCATCTCGTCCCGAGGTGGGGTCACGATGATCGACGGCGCCGGCAATCGACAAATCAACAGGCCCGCACTGGCAGAATAGTGGCGCGTATGAAAGAAATGCTATAATGCGACCTCAATGCCAGGGCCGTCGAATGAATGCTGACAATAAACTCTATGTGCCGCGCGCCGCCGAAGTGGCGGAATTCGATCGCTCGCTTGCCTGCCGCCGTTCGCTGCTCTCTAATAGCCGGAAATGGGCCAATCAATGACCGATCCGACCATCATCTGTCCAAACTGCCAGAAGGAAATCAAGCTCAACGAATCCCTGGCCGCGCCGCTGATTGAGGCGACGCGGAAGGAGTTCGAGAAGCGGCTTGCCGAGCAGTCCGCCGCCATGAGTGCGCGCGAGGCGGCGCTCAAGGCGGAACGCGACGCCATCGCCAAACAGAAAGCGCAAATCGACGACGAGGTTGCCGAGAAACTCACGGCCGAGCGCAGGCGCATCGCTGAGGAAGAGGCGAAGAAGGCCCGGCGCGCCGCGGCCGACGATCTCGACGTGAAGGCGAAAGAGCTGGAGGAGATCAAACAACTCCTCGAAAGCAACAACGCCAAGCTCGCCGAGGCCCGCAAACAGGAGACCGAGTTCCGCCGCAAGCAGCGCGAGCTGGAAGACAAACAGAACGAGCTCGATCTTGAACTGGAAAAGCGCCTGGCGGCGGCCCTCGCCCCCGAACGGGAAAAGGCGATGAAGGCGGCCGACGAGGAATATCGACTGAAGCTCGCCGAAGAGCAGGAGAAGAGCAGGAAACTCCTTGAACAGCTTGCCGAGGCCAAGCGGCGGGCCGAACAGGGCTCGCAGCAGATGCAGGGCGAGATTCAGGAACTTGATCTTGAAACCCGGCTCACCGAGGCGTTTCCGCGCGATGTCATCGAGCCCGTTCCGAAAGGGCAGTTCGGCGGCGATGTCGTGCAGCGCGTGCTCTCGCCGCAGGGGCAGGAGTGCGGCGCGATTCTCTGGGAGTCGAAGCGTACCAAAAACTGGTCGGGCGGCTGGACCGACAAGCTGAAGCAGGACCAGCGCGCCGCCAAGGCCGATGTCGCCGTGATCGTGTCGCAGGCCCTGCCGTCGGGCGTGGATGCATTCACGGAGGTCGACGGTGTCTGGGTCTCGGCCTATCCCTTCGCCATCCCGCTCGCGGGTGTTCTGCGCATGGCGTTGACGGAAGCATCCCTAGCGCGACGAGCCGCCGAGGGCCAGCAGGACAAGATGGCCGTGCTCTACCAATACATGACCGGTCCGCAGTTCCGCCAGCGGGTCGAGGCGATCAAGGACGCATTCGTCACGATGCAATCGGATTTGGATGCCGAGCGCCGCGTGATCACGAAGCAGTGGGAGAAGCGGCAGAAGCAGATCGAGCGCGTGATGGTCTCGACGGTCGGCATGTACGGCGACTTGCAGGCGATCGCCGGTACGACGATTCAGGAGATTGAGGGGCTGGAGATGAAGGCGTTGAGTAGCAACATTGATTGCAACTAGGGTGGCCTATCAGCAAAGAGCTAGTGGCACCAGCCGAGAGCGAGACTGACTTAGCACGAAAGCTCCCGAGAGGCCGCGAGGCGGCTTGCGCCGCGGTCCGCAGAGTGAATGTAAAATGCCATTTCTAACTCGGTGATAGCGTTCGGATCTACTGGAGTCGATGGCTAGACTTGAAAGCGCTCTTTGGTGCGAAGAGTGGTTGCCAAAGCAATCGTTAGTTGGTACTGCATGTCAAGTACTCCATCGACTTGGTATTGCTTATGAAATACGCTGAACTAACGCAATTCATACAAGGGCATTTCACCGATGGTTTAGTCCTCGTGGTCGGGTCCGGCCTGTCGGCAGCCGAAGGCATACCCGGCATGGGCGTGCTCGCGGCTCATCTTGGTAAGGCGGCGAAGTAGCTGACAGGAAAGGACGCCGCACTATGGACGAAGATCGATTCGGAACTCCAGAGAAACGTAGGCCTCGAAGCTGCCCTGCTAACGCACAAACCGAGTGAGTCCCTAGAAACTTGGATCGTCGATCAGACTTGCAAATGCCTGTTGCCTCAAGAGCAACAGGCGATTGCAGAAACGTTTTCGGGTAAGCGTGTGCTTCGCCTGCAAAAATTGCTTAATAAAGTCCTCAAGCCGTCCACCGGGCTCCCAATCTTGACGACGAATTACGACCGTTTGGTCGAAGTTGCATGTGAATTTTCGGGATTCCATGTCGATACCACGGCGGTTGGTAGCTACGCCGGCAAATTTGATCATGCTCGAAGCTGTATGGGATCGTGTCGAGGGCTCAAGAAGCGGGCTGGCGCATACTCGCTCGACCATTTCCCTCGAGCGATAGTGCTGAAGCCACATGGAAGCTTCGATTGGTATCAAACCTCAGATGGACCGCGGCGATGCAGTTGCGACTTACCCAGTTCGCGGATGGTCATTACTCCTGGTCTTAACAAATACAAGCAAGGCTACAATGCGCCTTTTGATAAACACCGTGATCTCGCAAACGACCACATCAAGAGATGCTCACGTCTATGTGTCGTCGGTTACGGGTTTAACGATGACCACCTTCAAGTCCATCTTCGGGATCGACTGAAGGCGGGTATTCCGGCGCTGATTCTAAATCGAAGTGTGACGCCAACGGTCATTGATTTGGTAAATGAAGCCCCCGGATGCGTATGCGTGTCGATGCGTTCAGGCACGGCGGGGATCACCATTCACACGCAAAACAAATTTGAAGACGATGCGACAGCGCCGGGAATTTGGGACATCGGCACCTTAGCAGAGGAAGTCTTATGAGCAAAAAAGCCAAGACCGCAGCGATCGCCTTTAGCGATGCCAATAGGCTCGGCCAAGTTGTTTCTGTTGATACGAGCCGCGTGCTCGTTTCCGTGGACAACGCCAAACTCCTGCCCCGCGCAGCCGTTGGCAGTTTGGTTGCGATTCAAGGAATCACCGCGCAGGAGTTTCTCATTGGCATGACTGAGCGGGTCACTCGCCAATTACGGGAACAACTCGCTGCTCCCGACCCTCTGTCACCGGGCGAGCTTGAATCAGAGGTCGTGCCGGACGACGCAATCCGCGTTGTTCTGCTTGGTACCTACCGAGCTGTTGAAGGCAAGCAAAGAAATCGATTTAAACGCGGAGCCGACTCCTTTCCGCAGATTGACCGCGAGTGCTTCCTGATCGAAGGGCCCAACCTTCAAGCGTTCATGGGGTTGCTCGGTGAAGGTGTCGCTGAAAAAGAGCGACTTGAGATTGGTCGGTTCGTGCTGGATCCCGATGCCGTCGCGATTGTCAACGGCGACCGATTCTTTCAACGCCACGCGTCTATTCTCGGCAGTACCGGCTCCGGTAAGAGTTGGTGCGTCTCAACAATTCTCGAAAAGGCGCATTCCCGGCCCCACGCAAACCTCATTGTGTTCGACATGCACGGCGAGTATGTATCTCTCGCCGACCCGAAGGGTGAGCTTGATCGCGACGATCTCGAACCAATCGCCACGCATTTCCGCATCGCAGGGCCCGGAGACCTCGACTCTCCCCCGGCGAATGCGCTGTTTCTACCTTATTGGTTACTGAATCGCGAAGAAATGCTCTCCATGATCGTGGACCGAAGTGAGAACAATGCCCCGAATCAGGCATCGCGCTTTACAACACACGTCAAGGACCTAAAAGCGGCGCGGCTAACCCAAGAAGGGAAAGCTGCTGTTGCAGCAACATTTACCGTTGATTCACCAATTCCTTTTGACATCGATGAATTAATCGCAAAGTTCGAGTACGACGATTCGGAACGCTTATTTGACAAGTCAAAGGCCGGTCGGGACGGCGATTGGGCAAAAAAGCTGACAAGAATGATCGCGCGATTAAAATCGAAGCAGGAAGATCGCCGATACGGCTTCATGTTCAAGCCGCCAAAACAGGCACAGGCCTACGACTGGCTGGCAAGCCAAATCGCCGCGATGCTTGACAGTCAAAAGGATCATTATGGCATTAAGATCATTGACTTCTCCGAGGTTCCATCTGACGTGCTCCCGATCGTGACAGGTCTTCTGGCGCGACTACTTTATGACGTTCAATTCTGGATGAGGCCCGAAGAAAGGACACCGTTCGTCTTCGTTTGTGACGAGGCCCACCTTTACTTGCCGGTCAGGGAGGACTCTTCATCGGTCGAAAAGCAAGCATTGGCAACATTTGAACGGATCGCCAAGGAAGGCCGCAAATATGGCGTATCATTACTTGTTGTCAGTCAACGCCCTTCAGATGTAAGCCGAACCATTCTAAGCCAGTGTAACAACTTCGTGATCCTGAGACTAACTAATGACCAAGACCAGAACGTTGTTCGCAGGCTCATGCCGGATTCTCTGGCTGGAGTTCTAGACGGACTCCCACTCCTGGATACAGGCGAGGCTTTGTTACTAGGCGACGCGGTTCTCCTGCCCACCCGGGTTAAGTTATCCACGCCGGCGATAGAGCCCCTCAGCCGGACGAGAGATTCTTGGCAAGAATGGGGAGACCACGGAGCTTCAGATAAAGCAATTCGCGAAGCAGTTGAGACACTACGCAAACAGGCAAGATGAAGCCCCTCCACCGTCGCGCCGAGCGCCACTGGCTCCTCGCTCGCCAGTGCTTCGACCGCGGCCTGAATGTTGTTGGTTCCTTCACATTCCCGCCCGCGTCGGTCCTTCCGACAGGGTCACAAAACACATGGCGACAATTGCCTGGCATCGCCGTCGGGCCGCGGTCTGGCCGCGTCGCCGCTCGGCCTGTCACATCGGCACAGGATTCGCGCGATTTCGGCGGGGATGCGCGCGCAACAGGTCCAGGTGCGCGCGCAACTGCGCCATTTGCGCGCGCGTTTCCACCCGCGGCGAGCGCATCCGCCGCGAATGCGCGCGCCATTCCTGATCCGTCGCGCGAAATCCCGCCGTTGGCGGCATCTGGAGCAATGCGTGCCCCCATTGCCAACCCGGGGGCGGCGAAACCGCCACTTCCGGGGGACCCGAGGGGGAGCGACGCCTAGATTCTCCAGGGGCGAACCGCGACGCGCGCGTGCCACTGGCCGGCTTGCCCGCACGGGCGCCGCTGACCGCCTCGTCCGCCAGTGCCGCGAGCGCAGCACAGACTCCCGCCGACTGCGCAATCCCAAACCCGTATCGTCTCGCCCAGGCGTCTCCCCGCCCCAGGCCAAGCCACCGCGCGTCGTCCCCTTTTCACATTTTGACTTTTTGACGATTCCAGATTTCGGAGTCCGCAGAACAGCCAATCTTCACCGACAACCCCCGAAATTCGCGCCGCCCCAGCCCGCTCGCCAACCCCGTCCAAAAAGTAGCGCGCGAAGTGCTCCCACTCCCCCCCAAACGGCGCACTATCCCCCGGAGCCGTCCATCAATCCGCCCAGACGCGCCCAGCCCAACCAACCAGCGGCGGCGCCCAGGAGAACCCCATGCTCGCCTATCCCCGAAACCTCATCGCCATCCCAACACTCGCCATCCTCGCCCTCGCCGCCATGCCCGCCCACGCCGGGGGCGAGCCGCGCATGTTCGCCCGCGAGGCCTACATCAAGCCCGCCGATGCCGCGATGTCCATGCAGTTTGGTATTTCCGTCGCCGTCGAGGGGCGCACGCTCGTCGGGGGGGCGATCTTCGCCGGCATTCGTGGCGGGGCGTACGTCTTCGAGCGGAACGACCTGAACGAGTGGGTTCAGCGCGCCTTCTTACAGTCGCCCAATCCCGCCGTGGGCAATGGGGGCGCGGCGGTCGCCATCTCGGGCGACACGATTGCGGTTTCCGGAAGGTCTTTGTCCAACTCCTACATCACGATCTTCGCTCGCGACGCGATGGGGCAGTGGTTCTTTCAGGCCGAACTGCCGCTGCCCGCTCTCGACGGACGTGTCATCGCGCTCTCGGGCGACACGCTTGCATACACGGCAAACGGCCAGATCAACGTGTACGTGCGCGACGAGATGGGCGACTGGAATCCGCAACAGGCCTTCCGCCACCCGGCGGCGACCGGCGGATTTGGCAACGCGCTTGATATCGAGGGCGACACGATCGTCGTGGGGGACGCATATTTCCCGCACACGAACGCCGGTGTGGCCTACGTGTACGCCCGCGACGCCAATGGCGTCTGGAGTCCGCAGGCCACGCTCGCGGCGTCCAACGCCGGGATGGGCGACGCCTTCGGCGGCAGTGTCGCCATCTCGCACGGCGTGATCGCCGTCGGCGCGCAGGGGGAGTCGAGCGGCGCCACAGGCGTTAACGGCGATCAGGCCGACAACAGCGTCGAATTGGCTGGCGCGGTCTATGTCTTCGTCCCCGACGGTATGGGGCAATGGACGCAGCATGCGTACATCAAGCCGTCCAACCCGGGCGTCGCGGATCTGTTCGGCGCCGCCATCGACCTCAGCGGGGACATAATGGTCGTCGGCGCCTATCAGGAAGATGGCGGCGCCACAGGCGTCAACGGGAACCCCTTTGAGAACTCCATCATGGATTCCGGGGCGGCGTACGTGTTCGTTCGCGACAGTCAGGGCGAGTGGAGTCAGCAGGCCTACCTCAAGGCGTCAAACCCCGACGCCGACGACTGGTTCGGCTTCCGCCTCGGCATTTCCGGAAACACGATCGTCGCAACGTCCTTCATGGAGGACGGCGGCTCGATCGGCGTCAACGGTCTTCAGAACGACAACAGCGCGAGCAATGCCGGCGCCGTTTACACCTACATCGCGTCGGGCGATTCCGACGGCGACGGTATCCTCGATGCGTTCGATCAGTGCCCCTTCAACACGCCGGGCGCCGAGATTGACTCGGAAGGCCGCCCCCTCCACGACTGCAACGGCGACTGCGCCTTCGACAGCCTCGACATCCAGTGCATCGTCGCCAATCTGCTGGGGCAGTGATTCGCCCCAATGGCGCTCGACAAGCCAGATGGGTTCAGCCCAGACCGCGAAGCGGTCAAAGCGCCAGTCAGAGCCGCCGTGTCCCCACGGCGACGTCGAGCGAACGAGCGCTGAGTGATTCGCCACGCCGAGGAATCGTCAGGCTTGATGATCCCCAGGTCCGCACGGAGTCGTCGACCATCGCCGCATCGCTCGGATCGCAATCGCCGCTGGGCGTCGTGATCGATCCCGAAGGGATCAGGAGAACCTCGCCCCCTGTTTCATCGGGGGAGTTTCATTTGTCTAGCCAACGTTCCCGTCCCGACGGGACGCGCTGAAAGTATCGCATTCTGACTTCGCCCCAAAGGGGCGCGACAGGTTAATTCGATGAAAGGCTGTCTCCTCGCCAGATGTTACGATCTGGTTTCGGAATCCAATTGAAGGAGACAGCCCGGGGTTAGCGCAGACCGCGAAGCGGTCGCAGCGCAACCCCGGGTACACACCCGCAGACATTCATCAAGCCCCAACGGGGCGTTACAACAATCGAAGTTGTAACACCCTTTCAGGGTTTGGAATCACTTTCACCCGGCGCCCCAGGGTTGCGTTCCGCCCGCATGCGCGGTCTCCACTCCACCCTGGGCTGACCTGTGCCACGCCGTTGGCGTGAGGAGTCAGGCTGAGGCTTGTTCCTCTTCCGGAAGGATGGCCGACCTATCCGACCTGACTGCTCACAATCCTCCTATCCCCAACGGGGATAAACAGGTTAATTCGATGAAAGGCTGTCTCCTCGCCAGATGTTACGATCTGGTTTCGGAATCCAATTGAAGGAGACAGCCCGGGGTTAGCGCAGACCGCGAAGCGGTCGCAGCGCAACCCCGGGTACACACCCGCAGACATTCATCAAGCCCCAACGGGGCGTTACAGCAATCGAAGCTGTAACACCCATTCAGGGTTTGGAATCAACGACACCCGACACGCCCGCGCAGCGCCGATCAAGTCAACCATTCGCCATGCGGCGCGCATCCGCCCATTTCGCCGCGATTTCCACGGCCAACCCGTTTGCGAGAATTTGCGAGCGTTTGCGCCAGTTTGCGCCCCCCGGAAAATCGCCGACTCGCGAGAAAAACCACCCTAACAACCGACAGCCCAACGAATTGAGCCGTGCAAACACGCGCGCAGAATTTTGCACGCGCCTCGGCGCGTTTCGCGAACCCGATTCCGCTCCGTCACGCGCCAACAAATCAACTTCTGGAAATTTCTCAGGACAAGTTTCGACCGCCGCCCGCTCACCCGTCGATCCGTCGCAGCAGCCAGCGCTGCGCCACGATCAGCACGACGAGCGGTGGCCCCATCGACACGATCGCCGCGGCCATCATCAGGTTCGGCCACGTTCCTTCCATCACATGGAACATCCGCAGGCCAACGCTGGCCGGATACGTCTCGAAGTCCGACAGGTAGATCATCGGCGCGAAGAAGGCGTTCCAGCTACCGACGGCCGCCAGCGCCGCGACCACGGCCACAACGGGTCGCGCGTGCGGCAGCATCACATCCCAGTAGAGCCGCCAGTGCGTCGCGCCTTCGATCCTTGCCGCGTCTTCCAGCGATTGCGGCACGCCCAGAAACGCCTGCCGAAAAAGGAAGACGAAAAAGCCCGACGCCGCCAGCCAGTGCGGGACGATCAGCGGCTTGTACGTGTTCACCCAGCCCAGTCGCTCGAAGATCAGGAACTGCGGCAGCAGGATCAGGTTCAGCGGGACGGCCATCGTCAGCAGCGCGAGGACGAAGGCGACGCGTCGGAACGGCCAGCGCAGTCGCGCAAAGGCGAAGCCCGCCATCGAACAGCTCAGCACGCTCCCGATCGTCGCCGCCACCGTGATGACACACGAATTGAACATGAAACGAAGAAAAGGCAGCCGCGTCATCGCCTTGTCGTAGTTCTCGAACCGAAGACCATCGCCCGTATCGGCGTAATGGGCCCCGACGGGCGCGAAGATGCGATCGACGGGTTGAAGCGACGCCCAGACGGCCCAGACCAACGGAAGCAGAAGACCGGCGCCAACGAGAAGACGCAGCCACGTAAGTCGGCGAGCGCGTCGAGCCATTTCACGCCGCCTCCTCGAAGTCATAGGTCACGAAGCGTCGTCCCAACACCAGGGCCGCGATCGAAGCGAGGCTGAGCATGGCCAGCAGCGCCAGCCCCTGCGCCAGGGCGAACGCGAAGCGATGTCGCTCGAACGCGGTCTGGTACATGTACACAGTGGAGAAGAGCAGGGCGTTGTCCTGCTGCCAGTTCAACAGCAGGTACGCCTGTTCGAAGTTGAGCATCGACGTGATGAAAAGGGTCAGGGCGTTGAACAGGATCGCCGGCGCCAGCTGTGGCGCCGTGATGGAGCGGAACCGTCGCCAGCGTGAGGCCCCGTCGATCATCGCCGCCTCGTGGACGCCGCGCCCCGCCCGCGTGAGCGCCGCCAGGAAGATCAGCATCGGCGCCCCGACATACCACAGATTCATCAGGATGAGTGACGGACGCGCCCACGTCGCCGAGAACAGCCATGGCGGTCGGATCGGATCGAGACCGACGCTCGTCATGATTGCCCGCAGGGCTCGATTGACGGGGCCGACCTGCGGATTGAGCAGCCACGCCCAGATGAGAATCGTGGCCACGCCCGACAACAGATGCGGCGCGTAGTAAAGCGTCGCCCAAACGCGACGGCGTCGGGCGTCGTGAATGAGTAACGCGAGACCGAGCGCCGCCGCGAGTTGAAAGGGCGTGTTGACGCATGCGTAGGCGACGCTGTTCGACAGGGCGACACGAAACATGCGATCGTCCGCCAGCGCGAGGAACTGTTCGAGACCAACCCAGCGGAGCGACGCGTTCGAGAGACCATCCCACGACGTGCAGGCAATGACTCCGGCGGCGATCAGGGGGCCGGCATATAGAAGACCGAACCCGATGATCCATGGCGCCGCGAAGCGAAGGGCGCCGCGAGACTCGGCCTGGTCCGTCGGCGTCATTCGCCACCCCCGAACGTTTCGCGGATGACGCGTTCATTGGCCAGCGCGTCGACGGCCGCTTCGGCGGAGCGCCGCGCGGCGCCGTCGGGAATGACGCTGAGCAGGTGTCTTCGGACGACGGCGTCCATCGGCAGCCAGTCCTTCGTGATGGGCTGCATTCGCGCCGTCGCCATCGCGTCGATGAAGGCCGCGGCGGGAGACGCGGGGCCACCGCCAAAGGCGATGAATCGCTCGCCGATGGCGCGTCGCGCGGGAATCGCCCGCTGGCGACGGGCGAAGATCGTCTGCGCTTCGTCGCTGAGTGTGAAACGGACGAAGCGCCACGCCTTCTCCCGCGTGGCCGTGTCGATCGCGGCGTTTACACAGAGGGCGTCCCACGTGACGCGCGTGCGCGACGGCGCGGCGCCCGACGGAATGCCGACGACGCGATAGCGATCGCGCAAGTGTGTCTCGTTCAGGTACGGCATGTACCAGGGGCCGTTGACGCACATGGCGACGCGGCCCGACAGGAAGGCCGAATCGGAATTCTGTCCGGCGTACTCCATCGGCGAAGGTGTGACGTGATGGCGATGGCGAAGGTCGGCGTAGAACTGAAACGCTGCGACGGCGGCGGGGCCGGTCAGCGTCCAATGCGAATGCGATTCGTCGAGCAGGGCGGCGCCGTGCGACCAGATGAAGGGCAGGTAATAGACCCAGTGCGGTTGCAGCAGGCCAAACTGTTCGGGCTCGCCGTCGCCGTTCTCATCGATCGTGAGGTCCCTGCAAGTGGCGACGAACTCGTCCAGCGTCCAGTCATCCTCGGGAAGGGCGATCGTTCGATGATGAAATCGCGACGCCCGTTCGAAGGCGTCAGGATTGCAGTAGATCAGGACGTTTCCGCCGTGCAGGGGCGCGCCGCGCATGGCGCCCGCGCCGTCACGAAAGGAGGCGACGGCCGTCGGCCAGCAGTCGTCGAGACAACCCGCCGCCTCGTTGTCGGCCGTGAACAGCGGATCGAGATTGAGAAACTGCGACTCGGCGTACCGCGGGAAGGGCTCGTCCTGAAACATGAAGACATCCGGCGCGGCGCCGGCGACGAGCTGCTGGTCGATTTTCGCCAGGTAACCGGAGAGCGGCAGCCATTCCTGGCGGATGCGGATGGTCGGCTCATGGCGATGGAACGCCTCGACGACTTCCGTCCAAAGAACGTGATCTTCGTAGCCGCCCCAATAGGCGAATCGAATTGCGTCATCGGAGTCGGCGCGGTCGATGTAATGGCGCAGCGTGTCGCCGAAGAGCCAAGTGGCGGCGCCGATCGCGGCGATTACCCGGATGCATTGAGAGAGTCTGCCGTTCATGCCCGCGGACCGGGCTGTCGGCGTCGGAGCGTTGCTCAACAGAGCGTCGCTCGAATCAGAGAATTGTCGAATCCCCGCCTATGCGGAGTGAACGGCGTGTCAGGCGTCCTTGACGATCGTCACGACGGAATCCCGATCGATGTTCACTTCCACGATCTCACCATCGTCCTTCTCCAGCCGCAGCCGTTGAAGCCAGAGTCTGTCGTCCTTTCCGTGTGCGAACCAGCTGCCCGTCGGTCTCGGGGCGAGTTGGACCACTTTCCCCTCGATGGTCGTTCCCCAGTCGCCTTCACGCGTGTGAATCGTCTGACGAACCCGAACCGTCTGCCCCGGAGCCAGCTTTCGGCCTGTACCTTTGGTCTGCACGTTGCGTCCTTTGTCCTCGCGAAACCTGTGCGGCGGCGGAAAACCGATCGCCGTCCGGTCGCATTGTACCCCGCTCCGGAATCCACGCGACAGGGCGCCTGGGGCCCCGGTTTTCGGCTTCCCCGGAAATCCCGCTTGACCCGCAGACTTTGCCGCCATAAGACTACCACTCATCGCCCGGGAGTCCGCTCGCCGATCGTACGGGGCGCCGCGGAAACGTCGGGTGAGAAAGTGTGCAGGTCGTGTTCCAGCGCGAATGCGCGGGCGAACGGATTCGCAATCGGGTGCTCGCAGCCCGCCCGTCGCTCCGTTGGCGACACGCCGATCCGTCCATCCAGGACGTTTGTCGGCCAGTCGCCACGCTCGGGCTGAAAGCGCGCTCTTGAACGGTGCCCAAATGGAGTGTCCGCGCGTCAGCGTGATCATACCGACGTACAACCGCCTCGGATTCCTCCGAGAGGCGCTGGACTCCGTTCACGCGCAGACCTTTCAGGATTACGAAGTCATCGTCGTCGATGACGGCTCCACGGAAGACATCGCCGCGGGCGTCGCGGACCATCCCGTCAGACCGCGCATTGTCCGACAGGAGCGCAGCGGTCCCGGCGCCGCGCGCAATCGCGGTATCGAGGAGGCGGTGGCGGAGAAGATCGCGTTTCTAGACAGCGACGATCTCTGGGCGCCGACAAAACTCGCCCGATTCATCGACATGCTGGAATCGTCGCCCGAGGTGCGCATCGCCTACGGTCCGATGCTGCCGATCGACGCCGAGCGACATGACGTGCCGGGGCGAACCAAGCGCTGCCACGACGGGCGCATCACGACGCAGCTCTTCCTGAGCAGTTTTGTACACGTCCCGACCGTCGTCAGCTATAAGAAGACGCTTGTCGATATCGGTGGCTTCGATCCGGGCCTGCCGGTCTGCGAAGACTACGACCTCTGGCTGCGGCTGAGCGTGTTCGAGCCCTTCGCTCTGGTCGAAGAGCCACTGGCGTTCCGCCGACTGCACGGCGATCGACTGAGCAAGTCGTCGATGGCGCGCAATCTGTCCGTCAAGGCGGACGTGCTGCGTCGCTTCCGCGAATCCGATGAAGGCCGGCGTCTTCTGCCGACGGATGTGGCGGACGATCGGCTGGCGCGCGTATATTTCGTGGCGGCCCGCGAGGCGATGCGCGCCGGTCGATACGATCAGGCGCTGCGATTCTGTAACGAAAGCCGGCGCTTCGGCGGATCGGCCATCCGGACGCTGCCGATCAAGGTCGGCGCCGGCGTCATGCGCACGATTCGCGGCGCCGAGGCTCTGTCGGAGACGATTTCGGCGCCCGTGTCACGGCTCGACCAGGGATCCGTCAGCGACAACGGCGCCCATCGCCGCGCGACTGCGACACCTGGCGCGCACGCGAATCACTGATCCGCCGTCGCTCCGTCTTCCTGCTTTGCCGTTCGCTTTGCGTTCCCGCGTAATCGACCTGACACCAGCAACAATCAGATCACTCGCCTTCGCGCGTCGCGCGTCGACAAATATCGATTGCGTCCCGGGCGGCGTACACATCCGATGATTCGCCGGCGAGCGTGTTCCAAATGGACTCGCTGACGGAAAGAAAGGACTGCACGATCGAGGCGTCGAATCGCGAGCCCGCGTCCGCCGCGATGATCTCACACGCCCGCCCGTGGGGCAGCTGCGTCTTGTAGGGGCGATGCGATCGAAGGGCGTCGTAGCAGTCGACAATGGCGAACACGCGGGCTTCGATCGGGATCTCCTCTCCCTTAAGCCCTCTGGCGTAGCCGCGTCCATCGAAACGCTCGTGATGGAACATGGGGATGCACATGGCGTTTCGCAGACACTCCACCTGGCGCAGCACGCGATATCCGATTTCCACGTGTTTTTCGACGAGTCGGCGCTCCTCGGCGTCCAGCGGTCCCGGCTTGAGGAGCACGGCGTCCGGAACGCCGATCTTCCCGATGTCGTGCAGGAGGGCGCCTCGAAAGATATTGTCCAGGGCGGGGTCATCCATGCCGATGCGCCGGGCGAGAAACAGGCAGTACAGGGCGACGCGCTGCGAATGACCGGCGGATTGTCTCTCTCGGCTGTCCAGCGCGAGCACGAGGGCGTTGAGAATATCGTCGCGCGCCGCTGCGAGTTCGGAGGTGGTCAGCTCGATGCGACGATTCAGATCGGCGTTGAGTTCCGTCAGCCGATTGCGGTGCGACAGCGTGGACGCCTGGCGTCGGTGGTTGGCGACCTTTCGGCGAAACTCGGCGACGGACTCGACGACGAGCGATCGGATCGCGTCGTCGGCCCATGGCTTGAGCAGGATGTGGTTGACACCGCCCTCATTCACGGCCGCAAGGGCGACATTCAGTTCGGCGCTGCCCGTGAGCATGATGCGCGTCGCTTCCGGCTGCAGTCTTCGAACGTTCGACAGCAGCTCCGTGCCCCTGGCGTCGGGCATGCATTGATCGCTGATGACCGCGGCGAGGCGTGTGGACTCGACGACGCGCATCGCCTCAACGCCGCTCTCGGCCGTGAGGACCTCGAAGTCGCGATGGCGAAGTGTGCGGCAGAGTGACGAGAGCACCTGGGGCTCATCGTCGATCAGGAGCACGCTGTCGGGTTCGATTTCGTTGGCTGTGACAACGCTCATTCAGGAAGCCCTCCATTGATGGCCTTCTCGATGGCGCCAACGAGGCGCTCCGTCGTCCAGGGTTTGGTCAGGAACGCGGCGACGTTGGGCTCTCCCGCCATGCTGAGGACGGCGCTCCTGGTCGCGTTGCCCGTGAGGATCACGCATTTCATCGTGGGCGCAATCTGCCGCAGACGCTGTACGACTTCGCGGCCCGACATCTCCGGCATCATCAGATCGACGATGGCCGCGCAGAACCGATGAGTTTTCAGAAGCTGCAGCGCGCTCTCGCCGGAGCCGGCGATCGAAACACTGACGCCCACGATTCTCAGTTCGCGACGAATTGCGTTGCAGATCATCAGCGAGTCGTCGACGACGAGAATCTCGCGGCGGGCCTTCGCGACTTCGGCCGAAATGTCAAAGACCTCGACCTGTGGCGTCTCGTGTGGCGCGTCGGCGACGGGACTCCGCGACACCGCCAGGGCCGGCCGGGTCATGGGGGATGTCGAAGGGGCGGCGGTCGGGGTGCGATGGGCGGGCGGCGCGGCGGCGGGGGCGTCGGATGCGCCGAAGACCCAGACGCCGTCGAGCAGGTCCCCGGTCAGGCCGAGCCTGCGTATGCGCTCGATCATCCGCTCTGTCAGTTCGGTTCCCTCTTTCAGGAGCAGGATACCTTCGCTGTTTTCGATCGAGCGCGCCAGGACCATGCCCTCGTGGACGTTCAGGGCGGAGATCTGCACTTCCGTCGCTATCGGGTCGTTGCGGGCGTCGTCGTCGAACATGCGCAGCGTCGCATCGACGATGCGAGGGTCCAGTCGCGATCCGCCCGCTTCGCGGAGGGCGTCAGCCGCGGCGCGACGCCGAACGATGGTCGGCTTGTCGAGGTGGCGGGAAATATCGTCATACGCGTTGGCGACGGCGAGAATTCGCGAGGCCAATGGCAGCGATTCGCCGGCGCCCTTCTGGTCGAACGGCGTCGGATAGCGAAGGATCGCCTCCGCGACACGGCCGAATCCCGTGACGCGCGAGACGATACGATGGCCCACCTCGGCAATGTGCTGCGCGGATGGCGCTGTGGGGGGATCGTCGTCGGCGCCCTTCGACGGTGGTCCGGTGATGCGGCCGAGTTCGTGCAGTCGGGCGGCGAACTCGACGTCTTTCATTTCGTGTTCGTCGAGTCCCAGGCGAAGGGCGATCCTCGAGGCGAGTTCGGCCACGCGCTTTGAGTGAAATCCCACGTTCGGACTGTGGGACTCAAGGGTCTCGGCGAGTACGTTGACCGTGTCGCAGAGCGACTGCTCCAGTTCGCGCCGCATCTGATTGAGTTCTGTGCAGCGGACCTTGAGTTCGCGCGTGCGATCCTCGATCCGGCGTTCAAGTTCGGCGTTGAGCGACTCAAGCTCGGTCTTCTGCGTCTCGACGAGCTGCGTCAGCCGCTTGTGTTCCTGTCGCTGTTCGAAGGATCTGACGGCGTCGGCGATCGTCGTTCGGAGGTGGTCGTCGTCCCAGGGCTTCAGCAACAACTGCTGCACGTGGCCATCGTTGACGGAGCGCTGGACGCTGGTGAAGTCCGAGTAGCCTGTCAACGTGATCCGCACGGATTCGGGCTGCAGCCGGTACGCGGCGCTGAGAACCTCCGCGCCCGTGATCCGCGGCATGCGCTGGTCACAGACAATGACGGCGATTTCTTCCTCGCGCAACAGGTCCATGGCCATGGCGCCGTTGTCGGCCGTAATGAGCCGATAGTCGTCGCGATGAAGCAGGCGTTTCAGCGCGCGCAGGACGGGCTGTTCGTCATCCACAATGAGGACGGTGCTCATGGTTGCGTCGCTCCTCGACCCAGGCGATATCAAACAACGAAAACACGCTGGGGATCGTGAAAACACGTGAGGAGGGTTCGTAGCGGCGCCGATTCGACGAATCGTCGTCGCGCGCCAGAAGCACGACGTCCATCTGGAGATTTCGGGCAACCTGTCCCGCAAAGGTCTCCGCCGTTTCCGCCTCTTCCATCGCAATAAAGACCATCGCGCCCACTGTCATATCCGCTGCGAAGGCCTCGGGCGTGACGATTCGCGTTTCGTAGCCGAGTTGTTCGAGGAGGAGTGGACCGATGTGGGTGGTCGACGCCGCGGATGAGATCCATACCGCGACTTTGTTCGTGGCGGCCCCATCCGACGCAGCGCGATCGCCGGCCTCGAACATCGCGAAAGCGTCGTCGGTGCGTTGTGACAGCGTATCCAGGATCATGCGTTCGTCCGATGGCGTCAGGCCGAGTGACACGCTGATTCGGGCGAGAGAATCGGCGCGTGACGAGTGGATGTCGAAACCGAATCCCATCAGTTCAGCGTAGATGTCGGCGAGCATCGTGATGGCGAGGAGCCGTCGATCGGGCGCCGGCGCCGGATCGACGGCGTCGTGGTGCTGACCGACGATGTCGCAGAGTGACTTCGGCAGTCCCCAGCGGGACAGGATGCGGACGCCCAGTTCGGCGTGATCCGTGCGAAGGTGGCTGCGTTCGGCCGCCAGCAGATCCATGCCGCCCGCGACGGATCGGAGAATCCGTTCGAACTGGTCCGGGACGATCTTGGCGATGGCCAACTGGCCGATGTCGTGCAGAAGGCCCGCGAGAAAGGCCTCCTCCGCGGGCTTGAAACCGATGCGCGCGGCGATCGTTTCGGCGGCGACGGCGGACGCGACGGAGTGACGCCAGAGCGTGCCGTGACTGGAATCGGACTGTCCGCAGGCGCCGAACGCGTCGCAGGCGCACATTCCGACGACAAGATTGCGAACCGCAATCGTGCCAAGCCTCACAACGGCGCGGCTGACCTGCGTGATCTTTCCGGCGGCGCCATAGAAGGGTGAATTGGCAACGCGCAGGATTCTCGCCGCAAGCGCAGGATCCTCCGAAATGATGGCGGCGATGCGTTCCGCGCAGAGGTCTTCGCATTCGCAGGCCGCAACGATGCGACTCGCGACCGCCGGAAACGGGGGCAGCGACTCGATTCTGTCAATCAGATTGACCGGGTTCCTCACCATTGTCATACAACGCGCTCCCAAATCAACACGAGACTTGTCTGGCAGCTTGCGCCGCCGATCTGATTGACGCGCCATTCGAGCGACCTGCCGTTGAGTTCGCCGCCGCCGGTTCCGGCCGAGGTCGACGGAGGATCTCCGACGGGCAGGCTTGACACGATCTCACGCGGAAGCGCCGCGTCGAACGGAATACCGACGGGATCGCAGACACCCTGCACGACGTAGTCGCGCGCCCGCCGATTCGCGCTGACGATCAACCGGTTCGCGTCCACGGCGATCACTGCGACATTGATGGATTCCATCAGGTTCTGTGCGCAGGCGAGACCGAGGCTGGCGTCCGTGGAGAGCTGCGAAAGTCGTTCGTTGGCCTTGACGAGCTGCTCGTTCTGGATGCGGATGCGTTCGACGAGGCGCTTGTTTTCCGCAAGCAATTCATGCTGTTCGAGGGCGCGCAGGACGCTGAGTTTGAGTTCCTCGTCGTTCCACGGTTTCGTCAGGAAGCGATAGATGGCGCCATCGTTGATGGCGCGGATGATTGCGTTGATCTCGGCGTATCCGCTGAGGATCATGCGAATCGTGTCCGGATAGAGATCGCGCACCCGCTCGAGCAGTTCCGTCCCCGTCATCTTCGGCATTCGGTAGTCGGAGATGACGAGGTGGACGGTCCTGGCGCCGAGAAGGTCAAGGGCCGCCTGACCGGAGTCGGCGGTGATGATCTCGTAGGGCTCACGGCGCAGCAGCCGCGTGAGCGACTTGAGAATGCTCGCTTCGTCGTCAACGAGCAGCACGCACGGGCCGGAGTCCGGCGGCGTCGCCGACATGGCGACGGACGTCTCGCCGGCCGCCTGCGAGGAGTCGACAGTCGCATTGTTCTTCAGGACGCTCGCGCTCATGTCAGGCCACCTCGCTTTCCGTTGTTTCGGCCAGCGGCAGTTCCACGCGGAGTGTCGCGCCGGCGCCGAGGTCGGACTCCGCGACGATCTGACCGCCGTGCGCCTGCACGATGCCCATCGAGAGATGCAGGCCCAGCCCGGTTCCTTCGCCGACATCCTTGGTTGTGAAGAAAGGGTCGAAGATCTTTGTGAGGTTTTCCGGGGCGATGCCGCAGCCGGTGTCCGAGACCTCGACCCAGACGCGACGATCGTCAAACCCCGTTCGTAGTGTGATGACGCCGCGTCCCTCGATCGCCTGGGACGCGTTGATCAGAAGGTTGAGAAAGACCTGGCCGAGCTTGGCGCCGTCACACTGAACGGCCGGAAGCTCGGCGTATTCCCTGACGATTTCCGCCTTGTGCTTCAGCTCGTTCCAGGCGACGGTCAGGGCGCGATCCAGGATGTCATTGAGGACGGCCTCGTCGGCGCCGGGACCGTCGACATGGGAAAAGGCGCGCATGTCGGCGACGATTTTCCGCACGCGCTCCGTCCCCTCGATGGAATCGCGCAGGAGTTCGCCGACATCGTCGACGATGAACGCGATGTCCTTTTCCTCGCGGGCCCCGCGGACCATCGCGACCCGCTCTGTCAGGAGATTCTCGTTTGCACAGGCCGCGACGAAATCGTCGTAAACACTGAACATCGCTTTGACGTCATCAATGTACCGACAAAGGGAATTCAGATTACTGGAGACAAACCCGATCGGGTTGTTGATCTCATGGGCCATGCCGGCGGCGAGTTTTCCGATGGCCGCCATCTTGTCGGCGGCCAGCAGCTGCGACTGCTGTTCCTGAATTCGATTCGTCATCTCCTGCTCGCGCGCCGCGTACTCGCGGATCTCAATCAGCTGTCGCTCGAGTTCATTCCGCCGGTCGCGCAGTTCGCGCTGCAGCGACGCGATTCGGACGTGCGTTCGCACCCGGGCCACGAGTTCGGACTCGTGGGCCGTTTTGGCGATGTAGTCCACGCCGCCGGTCTCGAATCCCTGTACCTTCTTGGCCGTCTCGCCCTCGGAGGTCACGAAGATGACGGGAATATCCGAGAGACGGGACTCCGCCTTGATGGCCAGGCAGACTTCATATCCGTCCATATCAGGCATGTGGACGTCAAGAAGTATCGCGAGGGGCTCAATGGCCGACGCCTGTGCGATTGCCTCGGCGCCGTTGCCGGCGGTATGTACGCAGTAGCCGTGCCGTTCGAGGCAGATCTTCCATCGGGTGCGGAAGAAGGCGTAGTCATCAACGACGAGCAGCTGAGGACGTTCGTCGTTCACGTCGACGCCGGCAAGTACCGGGGCCGATGTCGAAACGGCTTCGTCGCCTCGATGCGCCTGCGTCGACGTCTGCGGTCTATCGAGCATTTGCGTCATCATCGATCGGACCTTCCTCCTTCGGCCCGGCGACGGGCCATTGCAGTCGGAACCTCGAGCCCTTTCCTGATTCGCTGGTCACAGTGATCGCGCCGTCGTGCGATCGCATGATCTGGTAGGCGACGTGGAGCCCCAGGCCCGTTCCCTGCCCGACTTCCTTGGTTGTGAAGAAGGGCTCAAAAATGTGGTCCATCGTCTCCGCCGACATTCCGCAGCCGGTATCAGTGACGTCGATCCATATGTCGTCGCCGTCGACGCCGGTCTGAATTCGAATTTCACCACGTTGCTCGATCGCCTGCGCAGCGTTGACGAGGAGGTTCAGCAGAACCTGGCCGATGCGTCCGGCGTAGCACGTGGCCATTGGAATCTCGCCATACGCCCTGACGACATCCGCCTTGTACTTCAGTTCGTTCCACGCGACGCTGATCGTCTTGTCCATCAGGGCGTTCAGGTCGCAGGGGCCCAGATCGGGACCGTCAACATGGGCGAAGTCGCGCAGGTCGCCGACAATCTTGCGTACGCGGGAGAGACCCTCGTTGGATTCGGCAAGCAGGACCTCGATGTCTTCCACAACGTGGTTCAGGTCAATCGCGTCGGCCAGTTCCGCGACGGCACGCGCAGACTCGGGGGCCGTGTCGTCATGGTTGACGCACGCCGTCACGAGGTCGCGACACGCCGTGATGTACTTCAGGAGGTCTTCAACGTATTCGCCGAGCGTATTCAGGTTGCTGGACACGTAGCCGACAGGGTTGTTGACTTCGTGGGCGACGCCCGCGGCCAGCTGGCCGATGCACGCAAGTTTGTCGGATTGTACGAGCTTGCTCTGGGCGGACTGCAATTCCGCCATGACGCCCGCCAGTTCCTCGTTGGCGGCGACGAGACTGCGATTGGCGTCGGTCAGCTCCCGCGTGACGACCTCCAGTCGACGTTCCGCGTCGCATCGCGCGCGGCGTTCACGGTTCAGTGCTTCATTGAGCTGGGCGGTTTCCATCATGGGCGTCGTCCTCTCCTCCGAGGGCCTGGTCCGGCGCGCTGGTTACAAGTCGCTCGTTCACTTTCTCCCGTTGTTCGGCCCACTTGCGTGGATGGGCGCCGATGACGTCCATGACGAGTCGTCGCAGGGACCCATCGGGCCAGGGCTTTGCGATGAGCCGGTATATTCTCGCGCCGTTGACCGCGGGGACGACGACTTCCGGATTTGCGCAGTGCGCCGTCAGCAGCACGCGCGTCGTTTCCGGCGAAATCGTGGCCGCGGCCATCAGGACGTCGACGCCATTCATGCCGGGCATCGCCGCGTCACAGATCAGGAGCTGAATCGGCGTGGCGCCGAGGATCGCGAGTCCCTCAACGCCGTTGTCGGCGCAGTGAACCTGGCATCCGATCCGGCTGAGTTCGCGGCGGACGGCCTGACGCATACCGGGCTCATCGTCGATGCAGAGCACCTGATAGCGATGCTCGTGACCGCAGGACCTATTCATGGTTCCCTCCAACCGTCTGGTTTGCGCCTGAGAGCCGGCCGATGATCTCGTTCAGATTGTCGTGGGCGCGCGTGAGTATCTGCTTCTGAAGCGAGTCGCGTTTGACCGCGTTGGCCAGCAGGAGATTCAGGTCCAGCTCCAGCAGAGGTCCATTGCAGGATTGAAGGGCGGCGGCCACGCAGGCCAGCGCGGGATGGTTGCTGAGGCCGATGTTCGCGATTCTCTCCACTGAGTCCCGCGCAAATCGCAGTTGGTTTCGTACACGAGCCCGCAGCTCGTCGGGATCGAAAGGCTTGATCACGTAGTCCGTCACGCCCGCGTCGAAACCCGCAATGACCTGATGCGTCGCCGCGAGCGCTGTCAGGAAGATCACGGGCGTGGGCAGGATCGACCTGCAGAGTCCGCGGCGCATGCGTCCCGACTCCATTCGTCGAATCCGTCGAAGCGTTTCGTGTCCGGACAGCGCCGGCATGGAGACGTCGAGCAGGATCAGATCGGGCCAGGCGTCGCCGAAGGACCGCAATGCGTGTCGCGGATTGTCGTAGGTCAGCGGTTCGTAGCCGGATCGTCGGAGACATCGGCGTACCGCAGCCAGGGCATTGCGATCGTCATCGATTACCACGATTCTTGCCATGCGTCCGTCGTCCTCGTGTTTCAGACGTCGGCGTCGTCCGTCGCTCCGGCGGCGAACGGCGCCCGTCTTCCCGACACGCGGTACAGCATTCGTCGTGCCAGTCGGTGTCGACCTGCCGGGACCGCCTCATTCACGCCGCCGACGAGGGAATATCGGCGGAGTCTCTGCTCCGGTCAGGCGCCTGTCTCAGATTGAAACAGGCGCGCATCGGATTGATGCGCGGTCGGGTCATTCTGATCGCGTTCCGGGCCCGCCGACGAGGACGGCTATTCTGAGATTCCGTACTTCCTGAGCTTTCGATAGAGCGTCGCCGCCCCGATATCGAGAATCTGTGCGGCGCGACGTCGATTGCCGCCGGCGGCCCGGAGCGCGGCCAGAATCGCGTCAACTTCGTATGCGGCGAGTGTTCCCGGGCGAGGTCGAGCGCCAGTCGCGCGCGGATCCGCGGCGTCGCCGGTATCTGTCGCGATATCATTCGCAATGGTCAGACCCGCGCCGATGCGCACCTGTGGCGGTAGATCGGATTCGATGACGCGATCGCCATGCGTCAGCAGCATGGCGCGAAGAATGACGTTGTCCATCTCGCGGACATTGCCGGGCCAGTCATACGCGAGGAGTGTTCGCAGGGCGCTTTCATCGAGCGTTACCGACGCGCCGACGGACGGTTGGTGCTTTTGCACGAAGTGCTCGATAAGCCGCGTGAGGTCCTCTCGCCGATCGCGAAGTGGTGGAATCGTGATTTCCATGACATTCAGGCGATAGTAGAGATCCTCGCGAAATGTACCCTGCCGGACAGCCGCTTCAAGGTCTTTGTTCGTCGCCGCGATGAAGCGGACGTCGATATCGTGCGTTATATCGCTGCCAACAGGTCTGAGCCGTCGCTCCTGCAGGACGTGGAGCAGCTTGACCTGAAGATGGGGCGCGAGTTCGCCCGCTTCGTCGAGGAACACGGTTCCACCTTCCGCCGCCCGAATCAAACCGTCGCGCTCGTCCTCAGCGCCGGTATAGGCGCCGCGAGCGTGACCGAATAATTCGCTCTCAATCAACTGCGGTCCGATGGCCGCGAGATCGACGGCGATGAACGGCCTGTCATGTCGCGAACTCATTCGGTGGATTTCGTGCGCCAGCAGGCTCTTGCCGGTTCCCGTTTCGCCGCGAATCAGGACGGTGGCGTCGTTGGAGGCAATGCGCTCGGCGTTCCGGAGGACGGAGCGCATGACTGGCGAATTGCCCGTGATGAACCGCGGTGGTGAGGCCCCCTGGATTGCGGCGTCTGCGCGGGCGCCTGTGCGCCTCGACCAGACGCTGCACGCCGACCAGACGCGATCGCGGAGGTCCTGAACGTCGAAGGGTTTCTCGATGAAGTCGTCGGCGCCATTACGCGTGGATCGCACCGCCTCCTGAATCGTCCCGCGCCCCGTCAGAATGATCGCCTGCGTATTGGGGCTGTGGCGTTTCAGTCCGAGGAGGACGGTGTATCCGTCAACGCCGGGCATGCTCAGGTCGATGATTGCCGCCGCGAAGTAGTCTGGTGATCTCTGCGTGATTTCAAGAAGTGCGCTCTCACCATCGGCCGCCTGAGAATGGACGACATCGTCGCGCCGAAGCACGCGGCGAAGTGAGTTGCGTATCAGGGGATCGTCGTCGACCAGGAGAATCCGGAGCTGCGCGTCGGCGGTCGTCGCGGTGTCGTGCGCATGCGTGTCCTGATGGCTTCTCATCGCTGATCCCGGCCGTCGTTTCGGGGACTTCTCGGACGCCCGCGCGTCCAGGGCGGTTCCTGCAGGCTCATCGGGCCGGCGGTTGACGACGATTCGACGCATTCCGATGAAAAGATGCTGCGCGTCTCAATAACCCGCTGAGTCTCAGCAGAAACCGAACCCGATGTAATGAAGTGACCGATGGGGCGGGAGCAATGGATGACGCGAATGGTCCTTGCCCTGACGTGTTGGCGCCTTCGGGGAGGAAGAAATCGCGGGCGCGCAGCGAGCCGCTCGGAGGCCGTATCGAGGTCGTCAGGACCGCCGTGTCCTGAAGTCTGGCGCGTCCGAATACGTGGCGCCGTTTTCTGCCGCTTCGCCGGGCGGGGCGTTTGCGGAACGATCGCAGGGCCGGGTCGCCGACCGAAATGGCGATTCCGCGCGCGGCAACTTATGATGTGTTTCATTGATCGGCCGATGGATACGTCGTACGGCGACGGTATCGTGCTGAAGTCGGTGAATCGTCCGGAATGCCCTGACCGATTCACATCGTTTTCGTGAGTGCCTTTTGGCGTTGCTCCTGGATGGAACCGCTTTCGCAAGCTGAATATGAGGGGCTCCTGACGGCGCTGACCGACGCGGACCGTTCGTCGGCGTCCCGCTGGCTGCCCGAGGTCTATGAGTCGCTCCGGAACCTCGCCGGAAGTTACATCCGCGACATGGGACCGCAGATGACGCTTCAGCCGACGGCGCTGGTCAACGAGGCGTATCTGCGTCTCGCGGACAAACGTTCGGAATACTGGAACGGCAAGACACACTTCGTCGCAGTCGCGGCGCGTGCGATGCGCTACGTCCTGGTCAACGCGATTCGCGATCGGCATGCGGCCAAGCGCGGTGGCGATGCGAGGCGTTTTACGCTGGCGGGGCTGGACGTCGGCAATGGCGCGACAGTGGTCGATATCGTCGCGCTGAACGATCTTCTGGAATCGCTGATGACTCGCAGCGAGCGACAGGCCAGGGTCGTCGAACTTCGCGTCTTCGGTGGGCTGACAATCGACGAGGCGGCGGACGCCCTCGGCGTCTCGGCGTCAACCGTCAAGGCGGACTGGACCGTCGCCTGCGCGTGGCTCAAGGCGCAGCTCTGAACCCCAGCAACGCGGGGCATCCACAGCATGTGATCACTTGAATTCTATCGGTATGAAGCGATCTTCTCCTGGTTCCGGGATGCGCAAGATTCAGTCTCGATGTCCGGCGCCCTCAATGGCCTGGGAGCCCGCATTGTCGTTCGCCATGGCGTCCGCCTCTGATAGTCTGCGTCCCTCAACGTGTCGAGACGATTCTAAACGGAAGCCGTATCCGGCCAGATCAGGTGTAGTTCACCGGTCTCGTTGGAAAGGATCGGCGCGTGCGGACTCCGGCATTGTCTGACAGGAGAAACTTCGAAACGAAACGAGTGATCAGAGGTGACATTTTCAACGACTTCAGAGACCGAGATTCTGGCGCCGTGTACAGCGACATCGAGTTCATAAGGCGCCGATTTCAAGAATGTGCTGTGTCAATTACCTCAGATCCGGCAAAGAGAACCACGATTCGCAGGATGCGGCTTACGAACTGTATTCATCGCCATTGCCTGATCTGGCTGGCAATCATCGAGGATGTCGTGATCGATGGCCTTGACGCGGGCAAGGGAGGTATTCTCATTGCCGAGGGTTGCGCTTTTAAGCATGTGGTCCTTCAAGGCGACGTCGGCGACATTAGGATCAACAACTCGGTTCCTCAGTCCTCGAAACCGAAGTCAGCAAGGGTCGCTGGAGCAGAGACGCGTCGACGAGGCAAATGCCGAATTCTACAAGCGTGTTGACTGGGCGCTGGATATTTCCAATGCGCATTTCAGGACTGGCGAGGTTGAGGGAGTCCCGCCCGCGCTTGTGCGGCGTGATCGCGAAACGCAGTTTGTCCTGCGGAGTCGCGCTATTGTGGAAGGGAAATGGCGTGCGTTGACTTGTCCGGGACCTTTTGGAGGCCGCTGCTGGAGTTTTATCAACTGCATGATGTTGGTGACATCATTTTGATCGCGCCGAAGGCGAGTAAGGACTTTGAAAGACAGCTGCGAGGATTGCAGGCGTTGCGCGAAGCCGGCGTCCTGGATGAGGATTGACTCCCAAGCTGCACACAATACACGCGCCGCGAGCATCTTGCAGAAACAGACCTTCCCCTACGGCTTGGTCCAGTATCGCTCGTGGTACTCGCAGTCGTCGGGCGTTTTTGCTGTGGCACACTCTAAGTCCTGGCTACGACGGGGATTTGCCATGACCCGGCGCCTCTTGTGTCCTCAAATGCGGCGTGGAGCAGCCAGGAGATGCGCGGACGATCGAACGACGTTTCAGGCAATCCCTCGGGCAGAATGAGATCGAACTCCGCCGCGCCCTTGTTGCAGTCCACGTGAAATATTGACTCATGAAGCGTTTCTTCATCACGGACGCATACGACGTGGATCTTCAGTTTCTCAGTCGAATCACGTGAGTGCGGTCCAACGATACTGACACGGCGCGTCCTTCCGCAGATCAGCGGACATTCACGCAGGATGAGTTCAAACCTGTTGCGGGGCCTCAGGCGACGCGCCCGACGGATGTATGCAATCACGGTAAGTATCAACGCAAGACCGATCAGCCCCAGAATCGCCTGGTCGATTCGAGCGAACATGGCCATGAACCGGCTGGGGCCCCCGTCGAATTGCGACGCGACATACGCCAGAGAGATTCCCAGAAGGAGAAAGGCTGCGCATCCCGGAAGCGAACGGATATAGGATGCGTTCGCTTTTTGGCCCCGGCCGTTCCTCCAACTGGGTAACCACTGATCGATCCGATCCGGCTGGTGTCGCTTCCCCCTCAGGATATTCATTTCGTATCGCAGAGCCGGTAGCGCCGTTCCTACGCATTGGGCCCAGCCCGCGATGATGGCGCCGGACACAAGGGCGCCCAGACAGCCATCAGAAGCTCTGAATACCAGGCCGATCGCGAAGAGCCAGGACACGACGCTTATCAGCACGAGGCCCACAATTCGAGAACGGATCTGCGCGCGTTGGTCGGGTGTTGTATTGACTCTCTCCATCGATTCCTCGCGCGTGGCCCCGATTCCATTACGCTGTCGATACTCGTCCACGTGCAAACTCGCAGATTCGTAAGTCGTTCGGTTTCGCGTCGAATTCGGCGACAGGGCGAAAGTAAGCTCGGCCGTTCATGGCGGTACGCTTAGTCAGTGAGTCGCATGGCCCAATTCTATTCGCCTGGCCGCGCGTCCGGGACGTGTGAGCGCCCATCGTCGGCTTCGCTGGTATCCGTTTCATGCACTCCCACCGGCCGACTGGATGGGAGGCCCAACGGACCTAGGATCCTCTCGAAATCGGGCTCCAAATGTGTCGGTTTTGTCGGGTTTTTCGGGGCGACAAATCGCGTAACTTTCGCGGCGATCGCTGGTTACGGGTGTCGGTGCCGTCTACCCCCGACACGCCTCTTTGGGGCGGCACTTCTGTCACGAATCACCTCGTTTCGCGCTTTCGTCTCTACCACATTGGGGCGGCCGTGTAGCGTACCCTGGGAAGACGTCTCGAGGTCTCCGAGCGTGCGTAACATGACCGGAATTCGCTCGAAATTCCGGCCTTGCTACAGAGGCGATCGACCGTCCGCTGCGCCCGAATCGTGATCATCTGTCCGTACAACGGTTGTACAATCCGTTCCTCGGACTTCCAGGCCGTCGCGGACCTGCGCCGCGACTCTCGACGGGGCGACGCGTTTAGGGCATATCGTGAGGTTTGCGTTCGCTTTCAGAAGCGTGGCGGCAAGAGAACCGTTGAAGTTTGATTTTCGCGCGGGAATCGTAACACCATTCCGTCGTGGAAATCGCCGACGCAAATTGCTGATCCGTGACTTCTAGGGCGGACATACGTGTGTCGTTGCTTGGTATTCCGAACGGTCGTTCGCTGGCCGATGAGTCCAGATTCTGAAGAAGGCTATCCACTTGCGCGATTGCAACGGTTTGAGGGCTCGGTACGACGGTCGCTCTTCCATTCTACGCTGACTTGAGATGCGGCGATCGATGCATCCCGATCGACAACAGTTGTCAGTTCGATGGGGAGGCGATATCCGTTAGGTCGCCGGCGCTTTGTGTCTTCGTCGCGGCACGATGAATTTGGCAATTGGCATCACCTCGGCAACGTGTCAGTAGTCACCGATCCAAAAGATCGATATAAAGATGAGAATATAGACTTGACATCCTTCGGCAGCGCGCCATTATTCGCACGAGGTTCTTGGGCCGTCGAGACGTGGGGATCTCGACCGACCTGAGATTGACTTTCTCCCACTCAATGGAGCGGAATCGCGTCACCGACGTTTATCGTCGGCATGGATGCAGTCAAAGGCGAAACTCGTGCGCGCCAATGCGGACGATGACTCAGCGGAGCGGCGATCTCCGCCGCCTCCGACGCGACACTTCGACGACCCATCACGGCCGCCATCGGTCTTCCGCAACCTCAATCGACCATCCCATGACGTCGTGAACGTCGTGCATTCGTTCTTCTGTAGTTGGGTGATCGAGTGGACGGGGCATCGCCTGCGTCGAATCCGGCCAAGCCGTCCCGGCACGCTAAGTACGCCGGTTGGCACAACGGTGTTTCCGCAGGCAAAGCGGCACCGCGGCCAAAACGCCGAGGCACGCGGTCGTCGGCTCCGGGATCGCGTTGACGTCGAAGTGGGCTGTGCCAATGCCGGTGGCGAGCGCCGATCCGGAGACGCCGCTGTCCGCGTCAATGATGAAGGAGTAGAGCATAGTGTATGTCTCGTTGGGTGGGATGAGGACATCGGCAAAATCAACGTTCAGGACGCCCACTTGAGGACCATTGATTGCCGTGCTGTAACTGACGAGCTCTCCAGCAATGTCCTGCGGCGGATCGAGCCTCGAGATTCCCAGCCCCAAATAAGCCCTCATCGGGTCGCGAGTCAGGTTGTACTCAAACTCCGACATGCCCGAGATCAGCAACGGGACTGGCGAGTTGATATAGATGAATGCTCTCGCGGTCGCCCTTCGATCTACGCCGGGAATTGCTGGAATCTCCAACTCGGTGTTTGCATGGAAAGTACCTCCGTTTGCATTCCACCAGAATTGATACGACGCGCTCGACTCGAGACCCGCGGCAGTGACCGAATGTTCAGCAAAGAACGGCGAGACGGGGTCTCGAAACCGACTCACTTCTCCATCGATGTTACCCGGAATCACACCGACCGACAGGGTCCAGTCCTGGATGAAACCTGCCATGGCCGGGTATGCCGATGCAGTGGTGATCAATACGAGGGCGAACGTCAGCCGGAACATGAGAACTCCCTCCAAGCAACTGAATTGTATCCGCAAGCGGGCGGCGGAATCAAAAGCTTGGGCGTCTCATCGGCGTCGTTTAGGTCTCCTCAAAATCAGCGGCGACACGGCCATAGCGCCAAGCCACAGCGTCGTCGGCTCCGGGATCGCGGCGACCTCAAAGTGGGCGGTGCCCACGCCTGTTGCGAGTGCCGTTGTGGATACATCGCCGCTCGTGTCAATCACGAACGAATACTGCATGACGAATGTCTCGTTGGCTGGAAGCAACACATCCGTGAATTCCGCAGCGAGCGTCCCCATGCGCGGACCGCTTGTCGTTGTGCTGTAGAGATCCGCGTCCGCCACAACCACACCAATCCCATCCTCTGTACTAATCCCAAGTCCGGCAATGGTGAACATGGGATGCCGCGGCAGATCGTAATCAATCTGCGACGTGCCCGAGATCAGCAACGGGACCGGCGAGTTGATATAGATGAAACCGGCCGTCGTCATCCGCCGGTTGACGCCCGGGAGCGCAAGCAGGCGGATGTTGGTCGTGATGTCAAACCTTCCGCCAGTCGCTCCTCCATCGAAGTCGTAGGCGGCCGTGGCTGTCGAGCCAAGCAAATCAATGCTGTGGGAGTCGAGGAACGGCAGCACCGGCTGGCTGAATCTAACAGATTCGATATCTGCATTGCCTGGGCTGAACACGACAGCAAGGTACCAATCTTCAATGAAACCTGCGCTTGCGGGTGTGGGCATAGCCGTGGCGAGCAGGACGAGGGTGATCGTCAACCGGAACATGAGAACTCCCTCCAATCAACTGAATTGTATCCGCAAGCGGGCAGCGGATTCAACGCCCGCAATACAAAATGGCTCAGGTCAAAGGAGGTTCTACCATGTCTAGGACGCGTGATTCTCTAGCGGTGGCAGTGGCGGTGATGCTCGCGGTTTCGTGGCAACCACCGGATTCGGTAGCGGGCATCCTCCGAGTGGACAAGACGGCCACCGGGACGCCGGTCAACGGCTCGTCGTGGAGTCAGGCCTACCGAGAACTACGGGACGCGCTGGCCGCGGCTCAAGGAGGGGACGAGGTTTGGGTGGCGGCGGCTGCGACTCCCTACACGCCTCACGCGACTGGCTTGGCATCAGCTTCGTTTGAGATGGAAAACAATGTGCGAATATACGGTGGATTTGACGGAACGGAGTCGAACCGTTCCGAGCGGGATTTCGAGACTAACGAGACGATTCTGAGCGGTGAAACTGGAGTGACGGATAGTGATATCGTAGTCCGGGCGATCGGCGTCCTTCCCAGTGCCGTTCTCGACGGATTCACCATCGAAGGCGCTGTGAAGCACGGCATTCTCGTGTCCGGTGGTTCGCCGACCCTTGAGAACTTGATTATTCAAGATATTACCTCCGACGACATTAACGGCGGTGCTGGTATCTTGGTCACTGGAGTTACTCCGCAACCCACCTTTACGAACTGCAAGTTCTCATCCAATTCTAGTGACTACGGAGGAGGTGCGGTCGCGTGCGATTCAATGACATTTCCTGAATTCTACTCATGTCAATTCTACGGAAACAGCTCGGAATACTGGCATGGCGGGGCGGTGCTGAGCTACGGCTCCCCATTCTTCAGCCAGTGTGAGTTTGGCCTGAACGATTCAAACGGGTTGGGAGGCGCGATTCACCATTCGGGATCCGGACGCATCGAGATTCGCAACTCAGATTTCGTGGAAAACGGGACCATCTACTCAGCGGTCGGCGGCGCCTTGTATCTCGCGTCGACGAATCCGGATAACCGAGTCGTCAACACCGTCTTCGATACGAACATGGCCAGCGCATATGGTGGCGCCGTCGCATTGATCGACGATGACGCGCGGTTTGACGACTGTACGTTCGTTGACAATACGGCGGACAAGGCGGGCGCGATTTACGCGTTTTCAAGGAACGCCGCATTCGTCAACTGCGTCTTTGTTGGCAACGAGGCGACAAGCGGCAACGGCGGCGCCTTGGAGACATCGTACTCCGATGGCGAAGTGCAGGTCATCAACTGCACGATTACCGAAAACAGCGCCAGTGGTTACGGGGGTGGCATCTACAGGGCATCCGGAGACCCCGAGATTCGAAATTCGATTCTGTGGAATAACTCGGCGAACTCAGTGGTCAACGAAGCGGCCCAACTTGACGGTGTCGGAACGCTGTTCTACATCACAAACTCCTGCATACATGGTTTGAGCAGCTTTGCCGGAAACGGCAACATCGGAGACAACCCCTCTTTCATGGACGTCGGGAGCGGCGATTACCGGTTGGACAGCGATTCGCCGTGCATCGATGTCGGGAACAGCACGGATGTGCCGAATGACAGCGCGGATGTGGACGATGATCACGACACCGACGAGGCGACGCCGGATTTGGCCCTCAACCCTCGGCTTCAGTCGTTTCGGCTACCGACGGCGACAGACGGCTGCCTGAGCCGAATCGTCGACATGGGGGCCTTCGAATTCGCCGTCGATTGCGACAACGACATGCTCCCTGACGAAGATGAGATATCCGCCAACCCGGGCTTGGATACCAACGAGGACGGGATCCTCGACGCCTGCCAGGATTGCGATTCCAACTCGATTCCCGATCCGGTGCAGATTGCGGCGAATCCAAGTCTCGATTGTAACAACAATTGTATTCTCGATCTCTGCGACATATCAAACGACACGAGCGACGACCTCAACGAGGACGGAGTGCCCGACGAGTGTCAGGACTGCAATAGCAACGGCATCCTTGACCCCTGCGAAGTCGATTGCGGTGCGGCCCAGGGACCGTGCGATGTCGAGGATTGCGGTACCGCCACGGACTGTAACTCGAACGGCATTCCGGACGACTGCGAGCCGGACTGTAATGACAACGGAACGCCGGACGATTGCGAGTTTATCGATTGTAACGGGAATTGCGTGGACGACGATGACGAGTTGAGCGGTAACGACTGCAATTCGAACGGCATTCCGGATGATTGCGAAATCGCCGCAGACCGAACTTGGACGACGGACTCAGATTTCGCTGAGGGAATCCTCCTCAATCTGAACCTCGACACTTCGGGACAATTGCAGCGAAACGTCGTCGCCGAGACCTCGCCGTTTCCGTTTCTGTGGGCGGCCAACGCGACGCGCGGAACGATCGTGCGGGTAGCGACGGAGGATTTCGATGGATTCTCTGCCGGCGACATCATCGGTGAATACGAATCAGCCCCGGAACAGAGAATCAGCAACGGTAGCCTCTACCCTGTCGCCAAGAGTCCTTCGCGGACGACGGTTGATCTTGACGGCTCGATGTGGGCGGCCAATCGCAACGACAACTTTGGTGACGTTGGCTCCATTGTGAAGATCGGTATCGTGGTTGGCGGAACACGGACGGATGCGAGCGGAACACCGGATGCGAACGGAGGCTACCTGGCGCCACCATTCGAATATTGTACGTGCGAGGATCGCGACGCCGACGGCCTGATTCGTACGTCGGCTGGGCTTGGAGACATCTTGTCGTGGGACAACATCGACGGCCTCGATGAGACAGGTGGCGTCAAGAGCGCCGAGGACGAGTGCATTCTCCGCTATGTTCGCGTCGCGGGGACCGGAGCCCGAACGATCGCGGTGGGTAAGGACAACAACGTGTGGGTCGGTGGTTATACAAATCGCGAACACGAAAAGATAGACGGATTCACTGGCCTTGCGTTCGCTGGGACTCAGTTCGATTTGTCGACTGGCGGATACGGTGGGTTAATTGATTGCAATGGATTTCTCTGGTCCGCAGGTAACGGCCCCTTGCTCCGGATCAATACCAGCGATCTCGATGATTACCAGATAATCACGTACCCAGATCTCGCCAACAACCGTGCATACGGCATGGGGTTCGACACGAACGAGAATATCTGGGTGTCGAATCTCGATTATGGCGAGTACGATACGGTGCAGGCATTTGAACCTGATGGAGATGTTATTGACACCTATGCAACCGGTGGACATGATGAATCACGTGGCGTCGCGGTGACACCGGCCGACAATCACATATGGGTTGCCAACAGCCAGAATCCCGGAAACAACGTATCGCGGTTGGAGAATGACGGAGACCTCGTGGCCGTGATTTCAGTCGGTCCGGATGGGGGAACCAACGCCGAGCCGACTGGCGTCGCTGTCGACCGAGCCGGCAAGGTCTGGGTAACCAATAGGCTCTCGTCGACCCTCAAACGCATCAATCCCGCTACGAACGCTGTGGACCTTTCGGTCGATCTGAATTGCGACACCACATTCTGCAATTCGAATCCTGACAACCCGTGCTGCACGGACGCCTATCCATACAACTACAGCGATTTGACCGGCATGGTGGGTCTGATGACGAGTGCGACTGGCATGTGGTCCGTCGTCCACGACAGTGGTAGAGACGATACGGAGTGGTGTCGGTTGGAATGGAACAACGAAACCTGCACCCAGGCCGAAGAAACGACGCTGGAAGTCTACGTTCGGGCCTCGAACAACGAAGCCGCACTGCCTCTCATTCCGTTCGAGCGGATCGAAGACAGCCCCGCGATGTTGTCTAACCTCATTGGCCGCTACGTTCAGATCCGGGTTCGTTTTGTCGGTTCCTGCCCGTCGGCGACCTTTGCTACGCCGACGTTGTGTGATTTGACAATCTACGAGAACTTCCCCTGTAAGAAAGGTGATGTGAATGGTGACGGCGCAGCCGACGGCGACGATGTCCAGCCATTCGTCGATGCGATTCTGAACGATCTGTCATGCGACGCCCAGCTTTGCGGCGCGGACACCAATTCTGACCGGGACGTGACGGTCAGTGACATTCCCTGTTTTGTGAAGAGCTTGCTCGGTGTGGATGAGTGCGGCGGCTACTGTCCGGGATTCCCGCGGGATGACAAGAACAACAACGGAGTTCCGGACGACGAGGACATCGCGTTCTGCGATCCGAAGGAGGATCCTGGACTTTGCGACTGCAACAAGAACGGTATTCCAGACGCCGTGGATATCCTGAACGAGACGAGCGAAGACGCCAACGAGAACAGCATCCCCGACGAGTGCGAACCGGACTGCAACGGTAACGACGTGCCCGATGATCTTGATATCGCGAATGAGACCAGCGAGGACTGCAACGAGAACGGGGTCCCGGACGAATGTGATCAGGATTGTGATGATGACGGAACGCCGGACGACTGTGAAACGCTCATCGACTGCAACGAGAACGGCATCTTCGATGCGTGCGAACTCGATTGCGACAACGACGGCGTACCCGACGCGTGCGAACTGAGCGGAAATGACTGTAATGAAAACGGCTTGCCGGATGATTGCGAGGTCAATTTCCCGCCGCCGTGGAACCTGCCCGATTGCAACAACAATAACGTGCCCGACGTGTGCGAACTCAGCGGGAACGACTGTAATAGCAACGGTATTCTCGACGAGTGCGATATTGCGAACGAGGTCAGCGAAGATGCGAACGAGAACAGCATCCCCGACGAGTGCGAGTCGCAGCAACAGATGATGGGCGGCGGCGAGCAACTTGGCTTGCAGTCGTCCCTGTCAGAGTTCGAGGAGGCCGATGCATGGGCGGACTACTTCGACTGGTGCGCGGAGGCCGATTTCAGTAGCATGAACCATGCTGAGATCTTCTCGGCGTGCCTGGCTAAGCGGCTGGAACTTGGCTTGCCGGCGGGTCAGACGCTGCCAGAGTAACAGGAGCAAGTTCAGATTCGGGTGTACTTCGTCTGACGTGAAGCCCGCGCCGCAACGGCGCGGGCTTCTTTTTTACACTGGTGCGCGTCGGTGTGCGCCATACGCAGCGTTTCGTAGTTGGGGATCGGCAGCGATTAGGAGTATCGGCGCAGGGGATGTTGTGAGACGCATGACAGCCCATTGTCGGCACGAAGGGCGAATGTTGAGTTCATGACGTTTCTCGCGCTCCGACGCTGTACCTTCGGTGATTCAGATCTCGCGTTGTCGGGCTGAGGGTTTCACGGGGCTGCGCCATGCCTTCCGATTCCAATCGAATCCAGATACTCGATCTTCTCGTGACGATCTCCGAGCATTCAGATGGCCTGCATCGGTCAGTAGAGCAGCTACGTGAGTTGCTCGACGGGATGCCAACTGATTGCGTGGACTGTTCAAGTTGCAGCACAGGTCGAAGTCCTCGCGACCATCCGATTGCTGATGACGCGACGCTTTCAGTGATTTGGGGCGAAAGGCGTTGTTATTTGGGGAAAACGCTGGGGTTTCGGCTATTCGTTCATCTGGCAATCCGGCGGAATCAATACGTAGCATATGACAGTTTGTTTGAAGTGGTGTGGGGCGGGAGAAGGTCTAACGGCGCCATTCGGAGCGTCGTTCGGGATCTGCGCCGAAAGCTGCGACGTGCGGGAATGAGCGATCTCGCCGAAGCGATCGACGGTAGTAACCGCGAGTGCTATGGCCTGATTCTCGATCGGCGGGAATCGTAAACCCCACAGAAATCCCACAGCGATCCCCCGCGATATCGCACAGCCGCGCGTCATAATTGCCGCTGGCCGCAGTTCTTGAGGCCGGAGCGCATGACGGATCTTTGCGTTTCCTGGTACCCAAATCACGGACGACAGACCGGTCTCGCCGACGGAGTCAGGAGCGGCCACATCGTGCGCAATCATCCCAGCGCCTCAGAGCCCGATCGTCCCATGGTTCGGGCGGCTCAATATATCCGGATGTCTACGGAGCATCAGCAGTATTCCACCGAAAACCAAGGCGACATTATCAAGGAGTACGCCGAGAAGCGCGGATTCGTCATCGTCAAGACGTATGCGGATGAAGGGAAGAGCGGCCTACGAATCGAGGGCCGCGACGCCCTGCGTCAGCTCATTGACGACGTGATGTCGGGCGTCGCTGACTACAAGGCCATCCTCGTCTATGACATCAGCCGGTGGGGCCGATTCCAGGACACCGACGAAAGCGCCTACTACGAGTACGTCTGCAGGCGGGCCGGTATCGCCGTCGTTTATTGCGCCGAGCAATTCGAAAATGACGGAAGCCCGGTTTCCACAATCATCAAGGGCGTCAAGCGCGCGATGGCGGGCGAGTACAGTCGCGAGCTGTCGGCGAAGGTCTTCAAGGGCCAATGCAAGCTGATACAACTTGGGTTTCGCCAAGGCGGCCCGGCTGGTTATGGTCTTAGACGCATGCTCGTGGATCAGAACGGAGATGCAAAGGGAGTCCTCAAGCCGGGCGAACACAAGAGCATTCAGACCGATCGAGTTGTCCTGGTACCGGGCCCCGATGATGAACTCAAGGTCGTTCGCTGGATCTACCAGATGTTCATCAAGGACGGTCTTCGGGAATCCGAGATCGCCGCGCGATTGAACGACCAAAAAATCCAAAACGGATTCGGCCGACCGTGGACGAGAGGCATGGTCAACCAGATCCTCACCAACGAGAAGTACGTCGGCAACAACGTCTACAATCGAGTGTCTTTCAAGCTGAAGAAGAAACGGGTCTGCAACCCGCCGGATATGTGGATTCGCTCCGACGGCGTGTTCGAGCCGATCGTGGACATTGAGTCATTCTTCGTCGTTCGCGGCATCATACAGGAGCGCAATCGCGTCTTCACCGACGAAGAGCTGCTCGACAAACTACGAAATCTCATCGACTGTCACGGGAAGGCCTCGGCGCCCCTGATCGACGACGCGGATGGCATGCCGTCGAGCACCGCCTATCGTTCGCGATTTGGGAGCTTGATCGACGCCTATCGGCGCGTGGGTTACATCCCCGACCACGACTTTGAATACCTGGCCATCAATCGGCGCATTCGATCGATGCAGCCCGAGTTCGTCGGGCGCCTGACGGATCAACTCAGCGCGATCGGCGCCACCGTTCACCTTCCCGATGCGCCGGGCCATATCCTCATTAATGGCGAATACAGCGCCGGTGTCATCCTCACCCGCTGCAAGGCGACGCCCGCCGGGGCGCTCCGTTGGCTGGTGCGGATGGATCAGGCCCGACCGCCCGACATCACCGTCGTCGCGCGGCTAAATGCGGCCAACAAGGCGCCATGGGACTTCTTCCTGTTACCGCTGGTCGATATCACCTCTCCGAAGCTGCGGCTTGGGGAATTCAACGGCGCCGAACTGGACACGTACAAGTTCGACTCGCTCGACTTCTTTGTAGACATGGCCCTTCGTGAACGGATCGAGGAGGTCAGATGATTTCGCGAAACGGCATGACGATTCAGATGATCCCGATCGATCAAATCAACGTCCTCAACCCTCGGACCCGAGGGCAGGCGAAGTTCAAGTCGATCGTCAACAACATCTCCAAGCTCGGATTGAAGCGCCCGATCACGGTTGCGAAACGCAAGTCCCGCAATGGCGATGCCCAATACGATCTCGCCTGCGGTCAGGGGCGACTCGAAGCCTTCAGGGCGTTGGGGCAAACCGAGGTCCCCGCCATTGTCATCGAAGCGAGCAAGAATGACCTATTACTCATGAGTCTGGTGGAGAATTTGGCTCGGCGTCGCTACACGTCATTGGAACTGGCGGACGAAATCAGGGTCCTCCGCGAGCGAGGATATAAGTACTCCGAAATCGCCGCCAAGACGGATCTGGATACCGGATACGTTCGGGACATCGATCGCCTGCTCAAGAAGGGAGAGAAACGCCTGATTCAGGCCGTCGAGCGCGGCCAGATACCGATTAGTATCGCCGTCACGATCGCCAGTTCCGATGACGCCAAGATCCAACGGGCGTTGGCCGACGCCTACGAATCCAAGAACCTCCGCGGCAAGGCGCTTCTGAAGGCGCGCCGGCTTATCGAGCGTCGACGTACCTATGGAAAGGGGACCAGCAACGGCGGCCGCCCAGCGGACCCCAAGGACATGACCTCGGAGAAGCTGCTCCGCACCTACAAGAGAGAGACTCAACGACAGCGGCAAATCATCGCCAAGTCCAAGGTCTGCGAGGCGCGGTTGCTATTCGTCGTTACGGGCTTGAAGTCTCTCTTCGACGATGAGGGGTTCGTCAATCTGCTCCGGGCCGAGAGACTCGATACCCTGCCTAAGTTCTTGGCCGAACGCATTTACGCGGAGGATGATGCATGATCAGGGATCGCGTGGAAATGGCGTTTGATCCAGAAGGCACAGTTCTGCCTTTGGATCTGATTTACCCCCTCAAGAAGCTGACGGCCGCCATCAAGCAGTCGGCCCGGTATCGCCGAATCGTCTCGTCGATTCAGGAAATCGGGATCATCGAACCCCTTGTAGTGTTTCCTCAGAATGGCCGGACGAAGGGATACATCCTGTTGGACGGGACGATCCGCTACGAAGTGCTCAAGGAAATCGGAAAGACCGAGGCCTTCTGCCTTGTTGCCACCGAGGACGAGGCGTACACGTACAACCACAAGGTCAATCAGGTTACGCCAATCCAGGAACACTTCATGATTCTGCGCGCTATCGAAAACGGCGTGTCGGAAGAGCGGATTGCGACCACGCTGAATGTTGACGTGAGCAATATTCGCTCCAAGCGCGATCTGCTGAAGGGCGTGTGTCCAGAGGCGGTCAACCTGCTCAAGGATCGACGGGCCTCGGCGGGCGCATTGAAGGAACTCAGCAAGGCCAAACCGATGCGACAGATAGAGATGGCGGAACTGATGATCGCATCGGGCAACCTCGGTACGTCCTATGCAAAGTGCCTGATCGCCGCGACGTCGGAGGATCAACTCGCCGACAAGGTCGTGGCAAAGGCGAAGGAGATTTTGTCGCCTGACGAGATCGCGCGCATGGAGCGCGAAATGGACAATCTTTCAAAGGACTTTCGGCAGATCGAGGAGACCCACGGGCGCAATGTCTTGAATCTCGTCACAGTGGTTGCGTACCTTCGCAAGCTGCTTGAGAACCGAGGGGTCGTGCGTTTCCTGTCGAAGAACCACGCGGACATGCTGGGTGAGTTCCAGAAGATCGTGGAATCGACCTCGTTGGCGGATTCCGAGTGACTGGACGGGCGAGACACAGTATGCCACGGGCGTAATGACCGTTTTGGGGGCAGGAACTGGAATCAAGCCGGGTTTGATTGCTTCCGTAGGGCGCCGAAAGTCCGATCGCGGTCCCATCGTCGAGCGGTCGCGTGGCGGCCGAGACCTCGCGATTTATCGTGACACGATCCATAACAGCTTTTTACTTGCCTTTCCGCCATCCTGTGCTATTTATGTAATGACACTTCTTGATGGGCGGGATGCCCGCCT